>JADJBW010000003.1 GCA_016703525.1 Actinomycetota bacterium
CCGGGTGGCGGTGTGTGGTGGCGTTGTGAGTGGAGGGTGATGCCTTTGGGTGTTGTCCACCAGAACCATTGGGTGTCGGTGGCGTGCATGAAGTCCCATCCGGGCGAGATGGGTGATGGCGTGGTGGAACCGGCAGAGCGCGGCGGTGTTGTCGATGGTGGTGCGGCCGCCGTCGCTCCAGGAGATGACGTGGTGGTTATCGCACCAGTTGATCGGGGCGTCGCATCCGGGGAACACGCAGCCGCCGTCGCGCGCTGCGACGGCGCGTCGTAGCGCCCGGTTCGCGAATCGTGGTCCGCGGTCGGTGTCGTCGTCTATGGCGGATTCGTTGAGGACCGTTGCGACGAGGCGTCCGGCGGGGCTGTTGGGGTCGATCGTGTCGAGCGGCGTGGATGGCCCGTGGGCGTGACCATTCGGGGTGATGGTCACGATGTGGAACAGCGCCCGGCGTAGCAGCGAGCGGAGGTGGTACGAGGTGAGCGGGCTGCCGGTGGGGTAGTTGGGTGTGACGACGGTGCCGTCGGGTTCGAGGATGAGTGTGACGTCGGGCCGAGTGGGTGTGGTGGTGGCGGTGTCGGTTGCGGTGCCGAGGCGTACGAGGTCGAGCAGCGCCTCGGCGAGGAGTTGGCTGTGGTTCGGGATGAGAGTGGTGTCGTCGGTTTGCTCGGCGAGGCGGCGGTAGCGGCGGTGGAGCGCTTCGGCGTGGGCATCGAGGAGGGCGCGAAGTTCGGCGGCATCGGCGCCGTGGTAGTCGGCGTCGACGTTGGCGCCGTCGAGGGTGGGGCGGAGGCGAAGCCGGTTGCGGGTGGTGTCAGCGGGTTCGGGTCCGTCGGGGTCGAGCGTTGTTGCGATCGCGGTGAGTTCGCGTGTCCAGACGGGGAACGTGAGGTGCTGGGCGAGTTCGATGAGTTCAGGGAATTTCGGCTGAAGTGCGTCGCAGGTTCGGGATTGATGGCGCAGGGTGAGGGTGTGGCAGTGGTCGAAGCTGAGTTTGGCCGTTGTTGAGCGCGGTGGTTCGCGGCAGAAGTGGTGCGGGCAGGTTGTTGGGCGGTGGCGATGTGGCGGGTGATGTTGGCGCGGTGCTGGGGTGCGTGGCGGGTGACCCAGGTGGGGGTGCGGAGACCGTGGTGGGTGATGGTGGCGAGGGTGGTGTCGAGGTGGGCGAGTGCGTTGGCAGGCGGCGTCGAGTTGGCGTTGGGCGTGTTCGAGTTGGAGGACGTGGTCCATGAGGGCGGTGTCGGTCAGGGTGGCGACGTCGAGTGCAGCGGCGGCTGCGGCGGCGTCTCTGACCTGTGTGGCGAACATGAGTACGAGGCTAGGTGGAGGCACCGACAACGAAGCGCTTGAGGGGGCCTTTCCGCGCATGTCACCCGAACGGTGGCGCGTGCGCCACGCAACGAGCGGAAGCGGGCGCTCAACAACGCCGGACGGGACTCTCCACAGAATCCGAGCGCTAGATACCCGGTCCGCAAAGCGCGTGGCTAGGGTTGCCTGTTGGCAGAGATCTCGCTCGTCTGCCCTCCTAACCCGACTATTGAGGTGACACATGACGTCCATGACGACGTTGGACCGTGTCGTGATCCGTTTCGCCGGCGACTCCGGCGATGGCATGCAGCTCGTCGGTGATCGATTCACCGAGCTGTCCGCCGCGTTCGGCAACGACCTGGCAACGCTTCCGAACTACCCCGCCGAGATTCGAGCGCCCGCCGGCACGCTCAACGGCGTGTCGTCGTTCCAGGTGCACATCTCCGACCACGACATCACGACCCCCGGCGACGCCCCGAACGTGCTGGTGGCCATGAACCCGGCGGCGCTCATGGCGAACCTGGGCGACATGGCTCGGGGCTCGACGCTCATCGTCAACGCCGACAACTTCACCGAGCGCGACCTCGAAAAGGCCGAGTGCACCTCGAACCCCCTCACCGACGGCACCCTCGAGAACTACACGGTGTACGAGGTGCCGATGACCTCGATCACCGTCGAGGCGACCAAGCCCCTCGGCGTGAAACCGCGAGACGCGGAGCGTTCGAAGAATTTCTTCGCGCTCGGCCTCGTCTGCTGGATGTACACCCGGCCTGCCGCTCCGCTGCAGGAGTGGATCAACGCGAAGTACGAGTCGAAGCCGATGGTTCGCGACGCGAACCTCGCGGCGTTCAAGGCGGGCCGCAACTTCGGTGAGACCGCCGAGTTGTTCAGCCCGTACGAGATCAAGCCCGCTTCGCTGAAGCAGGGCACGTATCGCAACATCGTCGGCAACACCGCCGTCGCTCTGGGGCTCGTGACCGCTGCGCATCAGGCGAACCTGCCGCTCGTCTACGCCAGCTACCCGATCACCCCGGCGTCGGACATCCTGCACGAGCTCTCGAAGCTCAAGAACTTCAACTGCAAGACCATGCAGGCCGAGGACGAGATCGCCGCCGCGGCGATCGCGATCGGCGCTGCGTTCGCCGGGTCGCTCGCGGTCACCGGCACCTCCGGGCCGGGCCTCGACCTCAAGTCCGAGGCGCTCGGCCTCGCGGTCAGCCTGGAACTGCCGATGGTCATCGTCGACGTCCAGCGCGGCGGCCCGTCCACCGGCCTGCCCACCAAGACCGAACAAGCCGACCTGCTGTTGGCGATGTACGGCCGCCACGGCGAATGCCCCATCCCGATCGTTGCGGCCCGGTCGTCGTCGCAGTGCTTCGACGCCGCGTTCGAGGCGTGCCGCATCGCCCTGAAGTACCGCACGCCGGTGTTGCTGCTCACCGACGGCTACCTGGCCAACGGCGCCGAGCCGTGGCTCGTGCCCGAGATCGACGACCTCCCCGACATCTCGGTCGAGTTCGCGACCGAGCACAACCACACGAACGTCGACGGTTCCACGGACTACTGGCCCTATGTGCGCGACCCCGAAACGCTCGCCCGCCCGTGGGCCACTCCCGGCACGCCCGGCATGGAGCACCGCGTCGGGGGCATCGAGAAGCAGGACGGCGCCGGCAACATCAGCTACTCGCCGCAGAATCACGAGACGATGGTGCGACTCCGCGCCGCCAAGGTCGCGGGCATCGCCAACGACATCCCCGACGTGGCGGTCGATAGCGTCGGCGGCGCCGACGTGCTGGTCATCGGCTGGGGCTCGACCTGGGCCTCTATCAACGCCGGAGTGAATCGCTGCCGCGAGGCCGGCCACGCGGTCGACTTCGCGCACCTCACCCACCTGCAGCCGTTCCCGAAGAACCTCGGCGACGTGCTCAAGGGATATCGCAAGGTGCTGGTGCCCGAGATGAACCTCGGCCAGCTGTCCCGCCTGCTCCGAGCCGAGTACCTCGTCGACGCGCAGAGCTACACACAGGTCAACGGGCTGCCCTTCCGCGCAGCCGACATGGAAGCCCGCATCATGGAGGAACTTGCCCGATGAGCGTCAACGGTTCGACTGCGACCGCCACGGCGGTCAACCTCACCCGCAAGGACTACGAGACCGGTCAAGAGGTCCGCTGGTGCCCCGGCTGCGGCGACTACGGCATCCTGGGCGCAGTCCAATTCGCTCTTGCCGAGATGGGTGCCGACCCGGCGAACACGGTGTTCGTGTCGGGCATCGGCTGTGCGGCCCGACTCCCGTACTACATGAACACGTACGGCATGCACGGCATCCACGGGCGGGCCCCCGCGCTCGCGACGGGCGTCGCAATGGCCAACCCGAGCCTCGACGTGTGGGTCATCGGCGGCGACGGCGACATGCTGTCGATCGGCGGCAACCACCTGATCCACGCGCTGCGCCGCAACGTGAACATCAAGATTTTGATGTTCAACAACGAGATCTACGGGTTGACGAAGGGCCAGTACTCTCCGACGTCGGAGATCGGCAAGGTCACCAAGTCGACGCCGTTCGGTTCGGTCGACCACCCCTTCAACCAGCTGTCGGTCGCGATCGGCGCCGAGGCCAGCTTCGTGGCCCGAACCCACGACATGGACCGCAAGCACATGATGGAGACGTTCCGCCTGGCGCACGAGCACCGCGGCGCGGCGTTCGTCGAGGTGTTCCAGAACTGCAACGTGTTCAACAATGGTGCCTACGAGGACATCCTGAAGAAGGACGCGCGGCCCGACATGATCATCCCGCTCGTGCACGGCCAGCCGATCCGCTTCCGGAGCGAACGGCGAGCACGGTGTGGCGGTGAACGAATTCGGCGAGCCGTACGTGCGAGACCGCCGATGTGGGCGTGCGCAACCTGCTCGTGCACGACGAGACGCGTGCCGATCCGACGCTGGCGTTCGCGCTCAGCCGCCTGGCCGACTCGCCGCATTCGCCCACGCCGATCGGCGTGTTCCGCTCCGTGGAACGCCCGATCTACGAGGTCGAAGTGCAGGCGCAGGTCGACCATGCGGTCGAGTCGAAAGGCACTGGCGACCTCCGCAAGCTGCTGCACTCCGGCGCCGTGTGGACGGTCGACTGACCTGGCCGGAGCGCCCGCAACCTGCAGTTACCGCGAACTCGGCGGACCCCATGGGGTCCGCCGAGCCCGCGAAACGCAACAAAGCAGGAGGGCGACTCAGCCGAGCACTGCGAGGGCGGCGTCGTAGTCGGGCTCCTGCACGATCTCGGGGACCAACTGGCTGTGCAGCACCGTGCCGTCGGTGTCGACCACCACGACGGCCCGTGCCAGCAGGCCGGCGAGTTTGCCGTCGGTCATCGTGACGCCGTAGTCGGCGCCGAAGCTCGAGCCCCGGAACGTCGACGCCGTCTTGGCCGACTCGATCCCCTCGGCCCCACAAAAGCGAGATGCGGCAGGAGGCAGATCGGCCGACACGTTCACGATCACCGTGTTGTCGAGTCCCGCTGCCGCCTCGTTGAACTTGCGCACGCTCGTGGCGCATACCCCGGTGTCGATGCTCGGAAAGATGTTGAGCACGACGCGCCGGCCGTGAAGGTCGGCGGACGCGAGGTCGGACCAGTCGCTCTGCACGAGACCGAACGACGGGGCCTCGGTGCCCACGGCCGGTAGCTCCCCGCTGGTGTTGATCGGGTTGCCGCCGAGGGTGATTGCGCTCATGAACTGCTCCTGGGGTGAAGTGTGGACAGGTGAGCGCTACCAACGTCGCCCGGCCCCGCTCGATTCCCGATCGGGCACGCGAGCCGCTCCCACGCCGACCCGACTCGGCGGTTCGGAGACGTGACGCCGTCGGGCGTTCAGCCTCGGTCGGGACGTGCTACACATCCCGGCGGGTCGAGGCGTCGAGTCATCGAGGCGTCGACCGGGGACGCCACATCGGGGGTAGCGAGTCATGTCCGGAACAGAGCACGACGCCATCGACCAGGAGAAGCCGGCGATCGACGCCGACAACGCTCGACCCGACACCGCGGACCGCGACATCGACCGCACGTGCAGCGTGCTCGCCGAATGGCTCGCCACCAAGCTCGGCCCCGGGGCATCGCCCGAGATCACCGAGATCGGGGCTCCGTCCGGCAGCGGCATGTCGAGCGAGACCCTGCTGGTCGACGCGTCATGGCTCGACGCCGACGGTGACGCCGTTCACGCCGACGCCGACGCGGCGTCGATGCGCGCGAGCGCTGCGTGCACCGGCTGGTGGTGCGCGTCGCACCCGAGCCCACCTCGGTCCCCGTGTTCCCCACCTACGACCTCGTGCGGCAGTTCGAGACGATGCGCCTCGTCGCGCAGCACTCCGACGTGGCCGTGCCCAACGCGCTCTGGGTCGAGGCCGATCCGACGGTGCTCGGCGGCGAGTTCTTCGTGATGGAACGCGTCGACGGCCAGGTCCCACCCGACGTGTTGCCGTACAACTTCGGGAGCTGGGTGACCGAGGCGAGCGACGCGGAACGGGCGCGGCTGCAACGCTCGGCCATCGGCGTGCTGGCCGATCTCCACGCGATCCCCGACGCGTCCGTCACCTTCGAGCTGCTGGCAGTCCCCGGCGACGACCGGTCGGCGCTTCGTGCGCACGTCGACGCGACCCGCGACTACTACGAGTGGGTTGCTGGAGACGGGTACCGCCACCCGCTGCTCGAAGCCGGGTTCGACTGGCTCGAAGCGCACTGGCCCGACGACGAAGGTCCGACGGTGCTCAGCTGGGGAGATGCTCGCATCGGCAACATGATGTTCCGCGACTTCGAGCCGGTCGCGGTGCTCGACTGGGAGATGGCGGCCCTCGCCCCGCCCGAGGTCGACCTCGCGTGGACGATCTTCCTCCACCGCTTCTTCGAGGACATCGCGGCCCAGATGGAGTTGCCGGGGTTGCCGGCCATGTTCCGCCGGGCGGAGGTCGAGGCGACCTACGCGGAGCTGAGCGGGTACACGCCGCACCACATGGACTGGCACACCGCCTACGCGGCGCTGCGACACGGCGTCGTGATGGCCCGGGTGCAGCGCCGCGCCGTGCACTACGGCCAGACCGAGATGCCGGCCGACCCCGACGACCTCGTGATGCACCGGGCGACGATCGAGGAGATGCTCGCCGGCACCTACTGGGGCCGCGTCGGCACCGACTGACGGCGGCTCCCGGTGAGCGGCCGCTGTCAGTGCGAACCCACCAGCCCTTCCTTCTCCACGGTTCAATCGCGGAGAAGATGTGTCGGCAGCGCACCAGTCTTCTCCGCGGATCAATTGTGGAGAACTCGCGAACTGGCGACATACCCGGGACATCGCCGGCCAGGAGCTGGTGTGACATGTGGGCGCTTCCGTCGGCCGCTTCTGGTAGAGAGACGCCATGCCGATCCCGCTCGACGAGTACCCGATCCACCAGGCGCCGCTGTCGCTGCGCTACCACACATCGAGCGACCGGAACGTGTACGACCGGTGCTACCTGAACGCCCACGATCGCACGGGCGACGTGTTCCTGGTGACCGGCCTCGGCGTGTACCCCAATCTCGGCGTTATCGACGCCTACGCAACCGTTCGCGTGGGCGACGAGCAGCACTCGGTCCACTTCTCGGACGCGCTCGGCGAAGACCTGATGGCTCAACGCGTCGGCGGCTATTCGATCGACGTCGTCGAGCCGCTGTCGCGTCTGCGGGTGCGCTGCGACGGCGACGATCACGGCGTCGGGTTCGACCTGGAGTGGCAGGGTGCCTTCCCGGTGGTCGACGAGGCGCCGCACACGCTGCGTACGGGCAATCGCCGGATCCTCGACGCCCAACGGTTCGCCCAGGTGGGATCGTGGAGCGGCCAGCTGCGCGTCGACGGCACCACCTTCGACGTCACCCCCGACGTGTGGACCGGAACCCGTGATCGGTCGTGGGGCATCCGCCCCGTCGGCGAGGCCGAGCCCCCGGGACGGGTCGCGGCCGAGACGCCGCCCGACTACGGCTTCTGGTGGATGTATCTGCCGATTCGATTCGACGACTTCGCCGTCGTGATCATCGCCCAGGAAGACGGAGCGGGGCATCGCTCGTTGAACGACGCAGTCCGCGTCTGGCCCGCCGAGTCGGGCCGCGCGCCCGAGTTGCTCGGCTGGCCGCGCTTCACCACCACCTACCGGAGCGGCACGAGGGAGCCGATCTCGACGCTGGTCGAGATGCACGACGATCGCGGCGAGCCGTTCGCCATGGAGGTGCAATCGCTCGGCTGGGTCGCGCTGCACTGCGGCGCCGGCTACGGCGGCGATCCCGACTGGACCCACGGGCAGTGGTGCGGCCGCAACTTCGCCGAAGGGCTCCGCGTCGACGTGACCGACCCCACCGTTGCCGGCCGCCTGCCCTTCGGCGTGCTCGACCACGTGGGGCGTGCCCGCATCATCGGCGGGCCCCACGACGGCCGGGTCGGGTGGGGGTTGTACGAGCACGCGTCGATCGGCTGCCACACCACGAGTGGGTTCGCCGACTTCTTCGACGTGGCCGGGTGAGGCGCCGTGACCGCCGCCGTTCCCGACTCGATGCTCGCCTACCGCATTCTGGGCTGGCAGCGTCCCCCGGAGCTCGTCGAGGTGCCGGTGCCCGTCCCCGGCTCCGGCGAGGCGCTCATCGAGGTCGCCGGGTGCGGGCTGTGCCATAGCGACCTGACGATGATCTCGATGCCGGGGGAGATCGGCGAAGCACTCGGCTGGACCGTGCCGTTCACCCTGGGGCACGAGACCGCTGGTTGGGTCGTTGCGCGAGGCGGGCACAGCGACGGCGTGTCGCCCGCCGTCGGCGACGCCGTGGCGGTGATATCGACCGCGTCGTGTGGGGCGTGCCGCTGGTGCGCCGCGGGGCGCGAGGCCCTCTGCCCCGACGGGCTCGTCGGGCGCGGGTACGGGCGCGACGGTGGGCTCGCCCGGTTCGTCGTGGCGCCCGTCCGCGACCTGGTGCCGCTGGGGTCGTTCGACCCGGTGCTCGGCGGGCCGCTCACCGATGCCGGCGCGACCTCACACCATGCCGTGCGTCGTGTCGCCCGTCATCTCGTGGACGCTCCGGATGGCGGCGCGGCGCTGGTGATCGGCGCCGGTGGGCTGGGTGCGTTCGTGATCCAGCTCCTGCGGGCGACCACCGACGCGACGGTGGTGGTGGTGGAGCGCGATCGGGGACGGCGGGAGGTGGCGGCCGAGTTGGGGGCGCACGTCGTGATCGACGGCGTCGACCGGTCGACGCCACGTCAGGTGCGCGATGCGACGGACGGCGGCGTCGATGCGGTGGTCGATCTCGTCGGCTCCGACGACACGATCGCGGCGGGGCTGCGGTCGCTGGCGGGTGGCGGCGCCTACGCGATCGTCGGCGCCGGTGGCGGTGCGCTCCCAACGCCGGCCTTCTCGGCCCTTCCCCGCGAGACCGAGATCTTCACGTTTCAGGGCTCGGACCGATCCGACCTGCAGGCCGTGGCCGCCCTTGCCGCGCAGGGTCGGCTGCGCGTCGACATCGAGCGCTTCGAGCTCGCGGAGGTGGCTCGCGCCTACGAGCGGCTCCACGACGGCGAGCTTCGCGGCCGGGCCGTGGTGACCCCGCCGCGCTGACCCGACACGCACGCCGACTCAAGTCGCTCGCCGATCTGCCGATGGAGAACCAGCGGCGGCGAGGGGTCCCAAACGGGGGTCGGCCTGTCGAGTGCGACGGCCGGCCCCCGGAACACCCTGCGACCGGGGGGGCCTGCGACCCCGGGCGACCGACGCCCGGCACGGCCCCGAGCATCCCGCGCGCGGGCGAGCCCGCCCGCCGACCGTGCCTACTCGACGGTGCCAACTCTTGACGGTGCCTACTTGACGGTGGTCGTCGACCCGCCCGCGGACCGTGCGGCGCTGTAGAGATCGGTGACCGACGAGAGGTCGACGACGTCGCCGGTGGCGGGGGCCTCGATCGTCCTGGGTCCGTGGTCGCGCAGGTCGATCGTGGCGGTCGAGCCGGTGGCCGACAGCGACGCCTCGATCCGGTAGAGCATCCCGTCGTCGCAGCCGACCCAGTACACGGTTCGCCCGAGTCGGTATACATCGACCGGGTGATCGGCGAGGCGGTCGGAGCGGAGCCAGGTCGTGCCCTTCGAGAGCAACAGCACGGGGTTGTCGCGCTGAATCGACGACGCGGTCGCGATGATCGAGATCACGATGTCGAGCGGGGAGCTGGTCGGGTCGAGGGGTCGCGCCACCCAATTGGCGGGCGACCGGTTCGCCGCGGCGAGCAGTGCAGCGAGGTTCGGCACCTGTTCGAGAACGGTCTCGCCGCCGAACACCACATCGAACGGCGTCTCGTCGACGCTCGGACCCGTGGGACCCGTGCCCGAGGACGTCGCTTCGGGGGTGATCGTGAGCCGGCCCGCACCGAGCTGGTAGTCGACCTGCCCGGTGAGGTGGAACGTGGCCACTCCGTATGGCACCGAGGCCGTGATGCGCGCGCCGCCCGCCTGGTAGTTCTTCAGTTGCACGTCGGCGAGCACGCCCGCCTGTTCCTGCGTGATGCGCTTGCCCGGTTCGGTCGTGGTGGTCGAGCTCGTCGGTGTCGCGTCCGGTGCGTCGTCGCTGCACCCGACGCCGAACGATCCGGCGGCGATCGTCGCCGTCGCCAGCGTGAAGCGGGCTGCCCGAGCGATCATGGTGTCGGAGCGACGAGCGTCGCGACGTCGGGGAAGTCCGGGGTGCCGGTGGCCGGGCGCGCCGGAGCGGTGCCTGCGTCGGGCATGGTGGGCTGCGGTGGAGGCGCCGGCACCGCGCGATAGTCGACGTTGGCCGGTGCGGTTCCGCCGGGCAGGGTCCCGGCGCCGCCGGTCCGCTCGGGCGCGCAGTTCAGCGCCTTCTCGATGTTCTCGGGCGACGAAATGGAGTAGGTGTTTGCGCGGAAGCAGTTGTCGAGCGGGGCGCCGTCGGCACTCACGAACACGAGATCGACGGTGTTGCTCGTGAGGCGGTTGGATTCGATGCGGTTCGCCTCGGGCAGGAAGTCCTCCTGTGGCGTCACCACGATGCCGGCGACGATGTGGCCGCTGACGACGTTGGCCTCCACCCGGTTGGCCCGACCCCCGGCGATGGCGATGCCGACCCCGAAGCCGTTCGTCGCCAGCGGGGTTCCCTCGCCGTTGTTGTCGACCACGGCGTTGGCGGCCAGCACGGCCTGGCGTTGCGGGTACGCCTGCTCCTTGCGCGACGACAGCGATTCCATGCCGACCCGGTTGGCGCGCCAGGTGGAGGTGACCACGTACAGATCGCCGCCGGCGTTCGCGCCCTGGAACCCGACGGCGTTGTGCTCGCCGAGCGAGTCGCGCACGACGGTGTTGCACGGGAAGCACTGGCCCACGTACACGGCGGCCGACGGATGGCCCGACCCGTAGACATGGTCGATCGTTCCGTTCTGTGCCGCGAAGGCGTACACGCCGTAGAGCCCGTTGTTGTGCGCCGTCACGTACGACGCTCGGAAGCCGTCGAGGATTCTGCCGCTGCCGTAGTCGCCGCTGAACAGCACGCCGTTGCCGCGGTAGTGGGCGGTCGTGAGGTTCTCGATCGCCACGCCGTCGGAGAACACCAGGAACCCGTTCTCGCGCTCGTCGCCGCCGTCGAGGATGACGGTGTTGCGATCGAGCCCGCGGATGGTGACGCGCGGCACTTCGACAGTCACCGCCTCGCTGTAGGTGCCGGGTGCGAGGAGGATCAGGTCGCCGGGCTCGGCGGCATCGACCGCAGACTGCACGGTCGGGTGGTCATCGGGAACGCGGAGCGTCCGCGGCGTTTCCGATGTTCCGGTCGCCCTGGAGGCGCCGGTCGAACCGGGCGTCGTGGCGGTGTCGTCGCTGCACGCGGACGCGAGCAGCCCGAGGGCAACCACGAGGGCGGCCGCCCGGGCTCGCTGCGAACGTCGGACATGGAAGGGGGCGCGCCGTGACATCCGGGCCACTCTAGGCACCGGCTGTCGGCGGTCCCGTGGCAGCGTGCGTCGCCCCGTCGATCAGCGCCGCGAGCACATCCAGCAGGCGATGGTCGCCGCCGAGGTGGCCGCGCAGCTCGATGTCGACTGCGGGATGGTTCGTTGCGGACTCTTCGACGGCCTGCGGGATGTCGATCGCCACGTGGCGCCCGACCGACAGGAAGTACGGCAGGACGACCACTCGGCTCGCGCCGCGCTCGACCGCCTCGCCGATCGCCGCCTCGATCGAGGGCTCGGCGAGTTCAAGGAACGCGGGCACCACGGTGCACTCGGTGCGCCGCGCGAGCGTCTCGGCGAGACGGCGATGCTCGGCGTTGGCAGCGTCGGCCCGGCTCCCGTGTGCGACCAGCACCACGGCCGTGGTGGCGGCGTCGGTGGACATGGCGCCAACCTTACGGGCGATGCGCGACGACACCTCTCGCCTCGACGACGTCGGGGTGGGCCCCCATCCGCTGCCGTGGCCCGACGACGATCGTCTCGATGCCGAGCTGCTCGCGGTCGGCGATCGCCGCAATGTGGTCGATCGCTACCGGTACTGGCGCGTCGATGCGATCGTGGCCGACCTCGACCCGGTGCGGCACCCGTTCCACGTCGCGATCGAGAACTGGGAGCACGACTTCAACATCGGCACGGTCGTGCGCAACGCCAACGCGTTCCTGGCAGAGGCGGTGCACATCGTCGGCCGTCGTCGCTGGAACCGCCGAGGAGCGATGGTGACCGATCGCTACCAGCACGTACGCCACCATCCCGACGTGGCGGCGCTGCGCTCGTGGGCCGACGTCGAGGCGATCCCCGTGGTGGGGATCGACAACCTGCCCGGGTCGATCCCGATCGGCGAGGCGGCGCTGCCCGAGCGGTGCGTGTTGCTGTTCGGCCAGGAGGGGCCGGGCCTGTCGGCCCCGGCGCGGGACGCCGTGGCCATGGTGTGTTCGATCCCGCAGTTCGGCTCGACGCGGTCGATCAACGCGGGCGTCGCCTCGGGCATCGCGATGTACGAGTGGATCCGGCGCTACGGCTCGGCCGGGGTTTCGGGCTCCGCTCCGCCGTAGGCCTCAGCGCCGCCATAGGCCTCCGCGACGGTCAGCCCGACCTCCTGCCCCCAGGCGATCTCGAGATTGTGCCCGTCCGGGTCGGCGATCATCCCCCAGTACCCCACCGGCGGGGGCGAGTCGAAGGGGCCCACCACGGCGTGGCCGGCGGCGGCCGCGGCGCCGAGCCGGCGATCGACCTCGTCGCGTGACGCGACGCCGATGCCCAGGTGCGCCCATCCCGACAGCGTCCCGGAGTGTTCGCGGCCCTCGAGCAGCACGATCACGAAGGGCCGGGTGCCGTCGGAGATCCACGCCACGCCCTGTCCCGCGTGGCGCTCTCGGCGGTGTACCACGCGGAACTCGCCGAAGGTCGCGTAGAACTCGATGCTGCGATCGAGTTCGGCGACCGCGAGCGCGACGTGCGTGAGGCCCAAGTCGATGCTGCTCACCGCCGCGAGGCTATCGGTGATGGTTGTCGGTGTGCCGCGCCCGCGTGGGCTTTCTGCACCTGGCAGGCGAACGCGCGGCGGGCTTACGCTCGTAGCGCCGCAGCGGGCGGCGAACGGGAGTGCAGGCGGATGGTGACGGTGAGGGAACGAGCGCGACGCGCGGGTCGGATCGCGACGATGATTGCCGTGCTCGGCGTGGGTCTGGGGTTGGCGACGCTCGGCCACGAGCCCGACGGCGCGGCCGACACGGCACCCGCACCCACGTTTCCGGCCACCGTGGGAGCCAAGCCGCTTCCGACGGTGCAGGTGAACGGGATCGTGTGGGCGCAGGCCTCGGCGGGCGACATCGTGTACGCGGTCGGCAACTTCACGACGTCGCGCCCGCCGGGCGCGGCACCGAACACGCAGACGAGTCCGGCCGGCAACGTGATCGCCTACAACATTCGGACCGGTGAGCGCGTGCCCCTGGCCTTGTCGCTCAACGGCGCGGGCCGCTCGGTGGCACTGTCGCCCGACGCGTCGAAGCTGTACGTCGGCGGCGACTTCACTAAGGCGAACGGCTTCGACGCGTTCCACATCGTGCGGTTCGACCTGGCGTCGGGGTCGATCGACTTCTCCTGGCGTCCGACCCTCGGCGGGACGCCGCTCACGATCGTGCCGACGGCGTCGACCGTGTACGTCGGCGGCGGCTTCACCTCCGCGGGGTTCATCACCGGTGGATCGTCGCCCCGCACCAACACGGCGGCGTTCACCACCGCCGGTTCGCTGCTGCCGTGGGCACCGCCGGCGAACGGTGTGGTGCGCACGATGCTGCTCACCCCCGATGGATCGAAGGTCGTGATCGGCGGGTCGTTCACCACGCTGAACGGCGCAGCCGTGTACGGCCTCGCGGCGGTCGATCCCACCAGCGGTGCGAACGTTGCCTGGGCGGCGACCGGCCAGATCAAGGTGAATTCCGCCGAGGCCGGCATCGTCTCGCTCACGACCGACGGCACGCTGATCTACGGCGGCGAGTTCGTGTGGGTGAGCGCGGCGCAGGGCAACCTGGAGGGCCGGTTCGCGCTCAACCCGTCCGACGGCTCGATCGTGTGGGTGACCGACTGCTTCGGCGACACGAACGCCGTGCTGCCGGTCGGCGGCGTGGTCTACAGCGTCGGTCACACCCACACGTGTGCCGCGGCCGGCTCCTTCGGCGAGGGCTCGGCCCCCGAGGGGTACAAGTACAGCATGGCGGAGTCGAAGGACGTCCACGGCGTGAACGTCGCCGACGGTCGTGGTTGGCCGTGGACGGGCACACCGGCCGCGGCGATCCTCGACTGGTTCCCGTTCCTGACGCCGGCGTCGACCTCGCTCGGAGGCATGCCGGCAGGCACGGTCGCCGTCAGCGGGACCGCCATGTCCGGCTGGTCGCTCGCCGCCAGCGCCGATGGCGCGTACCTGGCGGTCGGTGGCGAGTTCACCCAGGCCGCGTTCAGCCCGCAGCAAGGCCTGACCCGGTTCGCCGTTCCGTCTGTCGCCGGGTCGACTGCTGCGCCGATCTACGAGTCGGTGGTCGCCCCGACGGTCACGCAGACATCGCTCGGCGGTTCGGCGCTCGTCACGTGGACCTCGGCATGGGACCGCGACAGCGAGGTGCTGCGCTACGAGGTCTTCCGCGCCGGCCGAGCCGCGCCGCTCACCACGCAGTACATGCGCTCGCTGCCGTGGGACAAGGTCGCGGTCGGCGGCTTCGAAGACCGGGGGCTGGCGCCGGGGACGTACACCTACACGCTCACGGTGTCCGATGCCGAGGGCAACGCCGTGTCCCGCACCTCGACCGTCACGATCAACCAGGACACGGCGGGGACCCCCGGGTACGTGAACCTGGCGCGCGGTCGCACTCCCACCAGCTCGTCGGTCTACTCCAACCTGGTGCCGGCCAACGCGGTCGACGAGAACCTCTCGACCACCTTTGCGACCAACAGCACGGCGGCGGCGTGGTGGCAGGTCGATCTCGGAGCGTCGAGCCCCATCGAGTCGGTGTACCTGGCGGGCCGCACCGACGCGCCTGTCCAGTCGAGCGACGCGTGGGTGTTCGTCTCGTCCAACCCGTTCAACACCGCCCTGACGCCTGCGGAACAGGCGGCGACGCCGGGCGTGGTCGCGACCTATCGCGCCACGATCAACGGCACGGTCAAGGTGCAGCTCCCGCCGGGAGCGACGGGCCGATACGTGATGGTCCAGCACGGCGGCACCAACAACCTGGGGTTTCGCGAGATCCGGGTGATGGGCTTCCCGGCAGGAGACGTCGACCTCGCGCTGCACCGAGGTGCCTCGATGTCATCGCTGTACGGCGCCGGGTACGACGCATCGCGGGCGCTCGACGACGAGAACGCGACCTTCTCCATCGCGAACAACGTGGGTCTGCCGTGGTGGCAGACCGACCTGGGGAGCGTGCGGCCGGTCAACTCGATCTCCGTGGCACCGCGGCCGGATTGCTGCGCGAGCCAACTCGCCAACGTCTGGGTCTTCGCCTCGGCCAGCCCGCTCGAGGCCCGGATCGCCCCGGCGACACTCGCCCAGCAGCCGGGCGTGTGGTCCACCTTCCTGTCCGGCAACGTCGCTGCGAGCACGGTCAACCTTCCGGCCGGCACGCAGGCGCGCTATGTGATGATCCGACGGTCGACCACCGACTACCTCTCGATCGCTCGCGTGAACGTGTGGGGACCGGCGGGCAGCACCGACACCGCGGCGCCGACTGCGCCGTCGGCCACAACGGCGACGGCGACGGGCATGTCGGTCAAGGTCGCATGGCAACCGTCCTATGACCTTCCGGTGCCCGGAGCTTCGGGTCTTGCCTCGTATCGGGTGCTGCGCGACGGTGTGGTGGCGGGCACGGTCGCCCCGCTCGATCCGACCGAGTTCACCGACCCGTTCGTCGGCGCCGGCTCGCACGCGTACACGGTGGTGGCGGTCGATGCGAACGGTCTGGTGAGCTCGGCGAGCGGCGCGGCGACCGTGCAGGTGGTGAACACCGACACGCAGGCGCCGCAGGCACCGCCGGGTGTGGCGGTGTCGTTGAACGGTTCGAATCAGCCGGTGGTGACGTGGGGAGCGGCGACGGATCTTCCGAATCCGGGTGGTGTGGGTGTGGCGGCGTATTGGGTGGTGCGCGACTGGACGACGCAGTGGTTGGTGTCGTCTGCGGGCTCGTTGAGCTACACCGACACCGGTGCTGCGGCCGGTTCGCATCGGTACCAGGTGTTCGCCGTCGACCGGAACGGCCTGCTCGGCGCGGGCAGCGCCGCGGCGACGGTGACCGTGCCAGGCGCCGCCGACACGCAGGCGCCGCAGCCGCCGCCGGGTGTGGCGGTGTCGTTGAACGGTTCGAATCAGCCGGTGGTGACGTGGGGAGCGGCGACGGATCTTCCGAATCCGGGTGGCGTGGGTGTCGGTGCGTACTGGGTGGTGCGCGACTGGACGACGCAGTGGTTGGTGTCGTCTGCGGGCTCGTTGAGCTACACCGACACCGGTGCTGCGGCCGGTTCGCACCGCTACCAGGTGTTCGCCGTCGACCGGAACAACCAGATCGGCGCCGGAAGCACGGCCGTCACGATCGTCAAGCCTTGATCGCCGCCGCGACGCTCGGGGGTTCGGCGGCCTAGCGGGTCGGCGCTGCGCCGACGGTGGGCGTGTCGGCCGCTCCGGCGGGCAGGCGTGGCGCGAGCGCAGCGGCCGATGTCTCTCGAAGCGCCACCCCGGGCCAGCCGCGAACGGTCGGCGTGGTGCCGCTGTCGGGGGTGCCCGCAGCGAAGACCTCTGCGAGACCCGCGCTCGCGTCGGTCGCAGCGGGCTCGCCGCCGATGAGGGTGCCCCACTCGGCACCGGTGCGGGCGATCGATCGAGCGGCGGCGTCGATGGCGAAGCGCTCACCGTTGGTCGGCGAGCCGTCGAGCGCGACGTACGCGTTGGCCTCCCAGCCGCGAAACCAGGCTGGCGAGGCCGGGCCGTCGTCGGACTCGCGGGCCCAGACGGTCCAGCCGTCGCCGTGCACGAAGAGGTTGCCTCGGGCCCGCACCTCGGGGATGCCGTGTGAGTCGGCGTGCCAGGCCGGGATCGCGACGCCACCCGGGATCTCGTCGGCGGTGCGTCGGTCGCTGGCGACGACCAACTCGTGGCCGGCGTTATCGCAGAGGGTGTTGCGTTCGAGCACCACGTCGCGGCTTCCCGTCACCTTGACCCCCGCGCCGCCGTTCGCCGCGACGACGTTCGACGCGAACCGGACGCGCTGCGACAGCTCCGCGAAGAGCCCCGAACCCCGGTTACCGGTCACGTTCGATCCGATCACGGTCACGTCGTCGCTGAACAGGTCGAACCACACGCCGTTCGCCGCGCCGTCGCGGATGGTCGACGACGCGAGCACGAGCCCGCGGGCGTGGACTGCCTTCAGCCCCGCGAGCACGCAATGGTTGCCCTGCCCGCAGTCCTGCGCGTCGAAACCGGCCGAGTTGGCGCCGGTCACCGTCACACGATCGAGTCGCGCGTCGATGGTCGCACCGAGGTTGATCCCGCTCGCACCGGGTGCCGAGATCTCGACTCCGTCGAGTGCCAGTCCCGTCAGCGGTTCGGGCGCTTCGCCATTGCGCCCGCCGATGAACAGCGCGGTCGCGGCCGTGTCGCGAATGGCGACGTTCTCGATGCGAGCGTCGTTGGAGAACACCCGGATCGCACCGAGCGCGTTGCCGTGGTACGGCGCGTAGCCCTCGAAGGCGACGCCGCTGATGCTGGTGCCGGCAGCGCTCGACGCCAGATCGAACGCCGACTGCTGCGTCGACCATTCGACCCACTGTCCGGAGGGGTCGCTGCCGAGATAGAGCACCGAGTGCGCCGCGTCGTACAGGAACTCGTCGGCCTCGAGGTCGAGCCTGTCGGACTGACGCAGGTTGTGCAGGTCGTCCGGCGAGGGTCCCGCCCGCACCTGCTCGGCGGCCGCGGCTGCCGGGTTGTCGGCTCGGATCTGGTCGGGGATGTAGCGCCAGTCGTCGCGTTGTGACGGCGGAGCATCGGGCCAGCCGCGCTCGATCCCGTCGAGGCGCCAGATGGTGGTCGAGCCCGTTTCGACTCGCGTCGCCGGGCCGCCGAGGCGACGCGTGCCGGTGAAGACGGTCCGATCCGGCCCGTCACCGATGATGCGCAGGCCGGGCGTGGCGATGCGCCCCCACGTTTGGTCGCTATAGCGGCCGGCACGAATGCGGATGGTCGCACCGGGTGCGGCCCGGTCGAGAGCGGCCCGCATCGAGTTGAGCGGCCGGGCCGCGCTGCCGTCGCCGTTCGGCGTGCCGTCGGGGGCGACCCACAGATCGGCGGCGGGGAGCGTGGTGGCCGGACCGGCTGTCGGGGGCGGCGGATTCGGCGCCGCGATCGGAGCCGCTGTGGTGGCCGGTGCCGGCGCGACTGGAACCGGCGAGTCGGCGCCGACATCGCTCACCTTCGGCGTTCGGAGCAGTTCCATCGCCTCGAACGCCGTCCAGAACGTCGCGGCCGCCGAAATGCCGGCGATCGCGAGCCAGAGGCGGCGCCCGCGTCGGTCTCGGTCTGCGTGTGCGTGTGCGCGAGTGCGTCTCGGGTCTCGGTTCGCGCGCGTCGCTTCGCCGTCCGTCATCGAGGGTGCTCCGATGGCCAGGCCCGGGTTTGCCGGTCGGCCATTTCGCCGTGTGTCGACACCCGCCGTGCCGAACCGCCGTCAACCTAGTCGAGTTGCCTCGCGACCTCCCCGCGTCGGATGGTGTGACCGTGTCACGCTCACCGCAGGACCGTCGCCGAGCTCGCGTTCTGCGTGCCGCTGCGGCTGGGCCGGTCTTGGCGACGGCGGCGGTGCCGGCGGTGACGGCGGTCGCTTCGGTGGTGCGACAGCACTGGTATCCGGTCGGCGGCGCGGCCCTCCGGGAGCTCCGGCTGTTCTCGCTCGACGACTCGGTGTCGCTCGACCAGGTCGCCTCGCTGGCCGCGACCGGGTCGCCCGCTGGGTCCATCGGCTCCACGCTGGTGAGCGCGTCGCTCTGGCCGGTTTGGGCCGGACTGGGCCGCAGCTCGGCTTCGTTCGCCGCCGCGGTCGCCTGTACGCACCTGATCTGGATGGCTATCGGCGTGCTTGTTCTGCGCCGGAGCTCGGTTGGTACGCCGCTTCGGATCGCCTGGGTGGCGCTGGTCGTCGCGGCGCTCGCCGCACGTGGGCTCGGCGGGTTCGTGTCGACCGAGACCGCCGTGGCGGGGGTGACGCCCTGGGCCGTCTTCGTCGTCGCATGGTGGGCAGTGCTGGCGGGCGATCGCCGGATGCTCGCGGTTGGCGTCCTTGCCGCGTCGGCCTGCGTGGCGGTGGCCCCGGTGTTCGCCGTTCCGGTAGCGGCGGTGGTCGCGGTCGGATTCGGCACGCTGTGGTTGGTGCGAAGCGGCCGTGCGATGCACTGCGGCGGCCGGGTCCGTCCCGCAGGCCGGCGCTGGTCGCGAGGACCGCTCGTCGCCGGTGTGGTCGGCGCTGCTGCGCTGGTCGCGATCGCAGCGTGGTCGGTCGCCGCACCGGACGCGGTGACGTTCCCGCCCGACTCGACATGGCGCGCCGAGCGTGTGATCGCGCCGCAGGTGGTGGGCAAGTTGCGGGCGGACGGCGGGTATCGCGTGGTGGGCGACGGCTCGGCGATGTCCGCCGACCTGTGCTCGGGGTTGGCGCTGGAGCTCGTGCGGGCGGGGTTCTCGCTGTCGGATGGGCATGGCGACGCCTCGACGCTGCATGTCGTGACCGGCTCGGCGATCAGCGACTGGTCCGGCCGCGAGGGTGCCACGAACGTGGCCGCGGTCGATCGGCGCACCGCCGCCGAGCGGCGCGAGTACCACGACCTGGCCGTGACGGTTCGTCGGCGGCTGGGTCTGGCCGCGTCCGCACGGCTTGACCCGAACGCGTTGGCCGCCGACGACTCGGTGCCGTCGGTCGTGCGAGCGGCCGCTCGGCGAATGAACGAGATCGGCGAGCCCGTGGCGGTCTACCTGGTGCCCTAGCTGTCCGGGCCGGTCACCCCGGCGCGCTCAGGGTCGGTCGCACCGGTGCCGCTCAGGGCCGGTCGCACCGGTGCCGCTTGGATCGGTCGCCGCTAGCGTCCCGCCTCGTGACTGCACCGATCATCGCCCCGACCGACCTGTCCCACCTCGGCGGGTTGTTCGACCTGTCCGATCGCGTGGCCATCGTGACCGGCGCGTCGTCGGGCCTGGGTCGTCGGTTCGCCCGGGTGCTGCACGGCGCCGGCGCGACCGTCGTCGCCGCGGCCCGCCGGGCCGAGCTGCTCGACGAGCTGGCCGAGGAGCTGGGCGAGCGCCTCGTTCCTCACGCGGCTGATGTGGCGAACGAGCCCGACGTGGAGGCGCTCGTCGAGCGAGCGATGGCGTGTCGCGGGCGCATCGACATCGTGGTCAACAACGCGGGGATCGGCGGTGCGGTGCCGGCGGAGGACGAGACGATGACGCAGTGGCGACGCACCATGGCGGTCAACGTCGACGGGCTGTTCCACCTGTCGCAGCTCGCCGGCCGCCACATGCTCGACGCCGGGTCGGGCAGCATCGTCAACATCGCGTCGATACTGGGGCTGGTGGCCGCGGCGCCGATCAAGCAGGCGGCGTATTGCGCGTCGAAGGGAGCGGTGGTGAACCTGACGCGAGAACTCGCGGGCCAGTGGGGCCGCAGGGGTGTGCGGGTCAACGCCATCGCTCCGGGCTGGTTCCTTTCGGAGATGACCGCCGAGGAGATGTTCGCCGACGAGCGGTCGATGCAGTTCGTGCGCCGCAACACGCCGATGGGCCGCCCCGGCGAGGCGCACGAACTCGACGGCGCGCTGCTGTTCCTGGCCTCCGACGCATCGAGCTTCGTGACCGGCCAGATCCTCGCCGTCGACGGGGGCTGGACCGCCCGCTGACGGGACCGCGTCGGCGGGTCAGTCCGACGGCGTTGCGTCGTCGCGCCAGGCGCGATCGCCGAACCGTTCGCGGTGCACCACATCGCCCACCGGCCGTCGGGTGGTCGGGCCGTACCGGCCTCGGGGCCAACCCATCGGAACGATGCACACCGGCGTGACCGACCGGGGAAGCCCGAGGACGCGGCGCGCCCGGATGGTCGACCAGAGCGGGAGCGTGATGAGCGAGGCGCCGAGCCCCATCGCTCGGGCCGCCAGCAACAGGTTCTGCACGCTCGGGTAGATCGAGCCGAAGAACGAGCTGGGCGCGATGTCGGGGAGCGGGATGGTGTTGGGGATCTTCATGCCGTTGAGGCACGGGATCACGAGTACCGGGATCTCCTCGAAGTGATCGACCTGCCATTGCACGGCGTCGAGCACCTTGTTCATCGAGGCGTCGCCGCGGGCCATTCGGCGCCCGATGCCGCCGTAGAGCGCCCAGACGCGGCGGTACTGGCGAGCGAAGGCCGCCTTGGTGGCGCGGTCGGTGACCACGACGAATTCCCAGTTCTGACCGTTCGACCCGGTCGGCGCCCGCAGCGCGAGTTCGATGCAGCGCAGGACGATGGCGTCGTCGACGGGGTCCGGCAGCACCTTGCGCACCGCGCGCTGGGTCATCATCGCCTCGTCGAGCGGCATCGAGAGGCGGTCGCTGACGTTCGCGAACGAGGTATCGCCGTCTTCGGGTGCCCGCTCGTTGATCGTCACGACCGTGCGTTCAGGCCGGGATGGCCGGGGTGCCGGAGTAGGGGACCGGATCGCCCGTCGCGGGGATCGCCGGCGCCTTCCACGACATGACCTTCGCCAGGTGTTCGGCGATCGGCCGCCACGTTTCCGGGTTCCAACCCTCGGCCAGCCCGGCGACCTCGCGGTTGAGGTTCACGTGGCACAGCGCCGGGAGCTCGTGGGCGCCGATCGCGGTGACGAACTCCCGGTCGGGATCGCAGAAGGTGAGGTGCCGGTCGGCGAGTTCGCCCAGGAACTGGCGGGCGCCCTCCTCGTCGCAGGTCACCACCCATGCCGGCCGACAATCCGCACCCGAGAACCCGGTGAGGATGCGACTCGCCGTGTCGAGAATCCACGAACTCTCGAACGTGTACGGATCGATCACCACGGCGAGGAGATGGAAGAGCTTCAGCTGCTCATCCGCAGAGCGATCGTCGCCCCCGAGCGGGTGCAGCACCAGGTCACCAGGAAGTGTCGCCACGGTCGGCACGCTAGCGCGGTGCCGCTACGTTCCCGCAGTTCGGGGCGGCCGCGGCGGCGACGCGGGCGGTAGCGTCCAACGCCGGATGCACCCCATCGAACACCTCCGATTCGTGGCGCGAGCCGTTGGCGTTCCGCAGGACCTGCTCGTGCGCGAAACGGCATCGGCGCTCGCGGCGTTCGGCGGCGATCCGCCGGGGCTCGTGACGGCCTGTCGCCGGGTGATCTCCCGCCACCTGGCGGTCGGCGGGCTGTGGACGCTGTGCGCCCGCATGCTCCACGCAGCGGATCCGTTGGCCGAGGCACGTGCCGCGGTGGAGGAGCTCGACGCGGACCGGACGGCGCGCCACCTCGCGATCGAGCTTCCGCCCGATGCGACGGCCCTGATGGTGGGATGGTCCACCACGGTGATCGATTCGCTCGTGCGGCGCGGCGACGTCACCGTGCTGGTCGCCGAGATCGACGCCGAGGCCGGGTCGTTGGCCGCGCACCTCGACGCTCGTTCCGTCGATGTGGTCGAGGTCGACGGTTCGTCGCTGGGTGCTGCGGCGGCTACCGCCGACGTGGTGCTGGTCGAGGCCGAGCTCGCCGGCCCGGCGGCGGTGTTGGCGCCGCGACGGACCCTGGCGGCGGCGTGCGTCGCCGCGCATGCCGGGCGCGCCGTGTGGTTCGTTGTGCCCCACGGGCGTGCCGTCGGTGGGCGCACGTGGGATGCGGCGAATCGCCGCTGGCGCGACCGCTCCAACGCGTGGGACCGCGACCTCGACGAGGTGCCGCTCGACACCGCAACCCTGGTCATCGGTCCGACCGGGACAACGCCCCCCACAGCGCTGGTCGACCGGGTCGATTGTCCGGTCGCCCCGGGGTTGTTCAAAGCTGACGTGACCTGAGGCGATTCGCCCCGAGCCACACGATCGAAGGAGATCCATGCCATCTCGCCGCGATGCCATCCGAATGAGCGACGATGAGGTCGCCGGGTTCCTCGGGGGCCGACGCACCCTCAACCTCGCGTCGTTCGGCCCGGACGGCACCATCCATCTCGTCGCGATGTGGTACGGATTCCTCGATTCGGCGAACACGTACGATCCCGAAATCGGGTTCGGTCCGGGCGAGATCGTGATCGAGACGTTCGCGAAGTCGCAGAAGGTGGCGAACTTCCGCCGGAACCCCCGGTTCACGGCGCTCGTGGAGGCGGGCGACGACTACTCCGAGCTGCAGGGCGTGGAGGTCGTGGGAACGGTCGAGGTGCTCGACGACCCGGCGGTCGTCGTCGAGTCGTGCAAGGCGGTCCTGAGCCGCTATCAGCAGTTCGCCAACCCCGGTGATCTGGAGTTCGCGGCCGAGTTCGCGGCGCGCAAGCGAGTGTGCGTGAAGCTCCACGTCGACCGCGTGGTGAGCTGGGACCATCAGAAGCTGGACGTCGCCTACTGAGGCCGAGCGCGCTCGGCCCCGCATACGGACGCGCCGATGAGGTGCGGTCGGTAGATTCCCGGCCATGGGTGAGATCATCGAATTTCCGAGTAACGGCTCGAACGGGCGCGGGTACCTCGCCGAGGCCGCCGGCGGCGGCCCGGCTGTGATCGTGATCCAGGAGTGGTGGGGTCTCGTGCCCCACATCTGCGAGGTCGTCGATCGCTTCGCTGCTGCGGGGTTCTCGGCCCTGGCGCCCGACCTCTACCGGGGTGCCACGACGACCGAGCCCGACGAGGCCGGCAAGCTGATGATGGCCCTCAACCTGGACCGTGCCGCCCGCGACATGAGCGGAGCGATCGAGGCGCTGTTGGCCCGGCCCGCCACGACGAGCTCGAAGGTGGGCGTTGTGGGGTTCTGCATGGGTGGTGGCCTGGCGCTCAAGCTCGCCTGCGACCGGGCGGATGTGGTGGGAGCGTGCGCGCCGTTCTACGGCCTGATCCCGTGGGAGGCCGCGGAGCCCGACTGGTCGCAGCTGCAGGCCCCGGTGCGCGGGCACTACGCCGAGCTCGACGGCTTCTTCGGGCCTGCCGCCGTCGCCGAGTTGCAGGCCACCCTCGACGGCCTCGGCAAGGACGCGCAGCTCACCGTTCACCCCGGCGTGCAGCACGCGTTCTTCAACGATCACCGCCCGGAGGTCTACGCCGCGGCGGAGGCCGAGGTGGCGTGGGAGATGACGATCTCGTTCTTGTCGTCAGCGCTGGGCTGAGCGGCGCATGCCCGACGTGCATGGCTCCGACGTCGATGTCGTCGAGGCCTACCTGACGCTCGGCCTTCGCCTCGGCCGCTTCGACGACGCGATCGTCGACGCCTACTACGGCCCGGGGGCGCTGCGCGACACGGTCGCCGCCGAGCCGCGGCGCGAACCCGGGGCGCTGCTCGATGACGCGTCGACGCTGTTGCGGCGGATCGACCGTGGCGAGGGCGAGTCGGTCGAGGGTCAGCGGCGGCGATGGTTGCAGTCGCAGGTCCGCGGGCTGCACATGGTGTGCCGAGTGCTCGCCGGTGAGGCCGTCCCGTATCTCGACGAGGTCGAGGCCTGCTACGGCATCCGCCCCGACCGGGTCGAGGAGGACGAGGTGTTCGAGGCGCATCGGCGTCTCGAACGGGCGCTGCCGGGCGGGGGTGATCTCGGCGAGCGCGTCGCGGCGCTCCGGGCGCGCCACGTCATCCCGCCCGACCGGCTGACGGCGGTGATCGGGCACCTGGCCGAGGAGCTCCGCGCGCGGACCATCGCCCTGTTCGGGCTGCCCGCGGGCGAGCACGTCGACTTCGAGCTCGTGACCGACAAGCCGTGGTCCGGGTTCAACCACTACCTCGGCGGGTTCCGGTCGCGAGTGGTGATCAACACCGACCTGCCGGTCCTGTCGACGTCGATCGCGCACCTGGTCGCGCACGAGGCGTATCCGGGTCATCACACCGAGCACTCCCACAAGGAGGCGGGTCTGGTGCGGCGGCGGCGCCAGGACGAGCAGTCGATCTCGCTGATCGGCACGCCGGCCTGCCTGCTGGCCGAAGGGCTGGCCGACCTCGGGCTGGAGGTGCTCGTCGGGCCGACCCCGCATCTGGCGGTAGCTCCCATGATCCGGGCCGCTGGCCTCAATTACGAGATCGAGGCGATCGACGCGTTGGCGGGGTTCGCCGAGGTATCGGGTCGCGCTCGGGGATCGCTCGCGATCGATCTGCACGACCGGGGTGACGGCCTCGACACGGTGGTCGATCGTGCGCAGCGGTGGCTGCTGCTCGACCCGGCGCGAGCGCGCAAGGCCGTCGAGTTCCTCGCCGATCCGTCGTGGCGGGCGTATGTGTTCTGCTACGCCGAGGGTCATCGGCTGTGTCGCTCGTTCGTGGCGGGCGACCCCGGCCGGTTCGCTCGGCTCCTCGACGAGCAGTTGATCCCCGCCGACCTGCTCCCCGCCTGACCTGGCCTGCGGGGCGGGCGCCCGGGGGGGGGGGGGGGGCTCGGGGGTGGGGTCGGGGTGGGTCGGCCCAGTTCGGGGTGGGGGCGGGTATTGCGCTCGATGCGGGGGCGACTCACGCGAGGCCGGCGAGCTCGCGGCCCAGGTAGAGGATCGACACGGCGATCAACAGCACCCCGGCGAGACGCCGCATCGTGTGTTCCGATGCTCCGACGGTCAGGTGTGCACCCACGCGTGCGCCGGGAACGATGCCGATGGCGAGCGGCGCGGCGAACTCCCAGTCGATGTGACCGAGGCGGATGTGCGTGATCAACGCGGTCACCGACATCACCGCCACAGCGGCGAGTGACGTCGCGATCGCCTCCTTCACCTGCAGCCGAACGCCGAGCACGAGTCCGGGGGTGAGGACCAGGCCCCCGCCGATGCCGAGGAGGCCGGCGAGAAACCCGGCGATCACGCCGAGCGCCACCAGGATCGCCACGCCGTCGCGAACCTCCCGCTCGACGGGTTCGGCGGTCGGTTCGACGGTCGGTTCGGCCTCGGCCCCGGAGGCGATCGCCGATGGGATCGCTGATGGGATCGCTGAGGGAGCCGCCGATGGGATCGGGCGCTGCTGAGCGTCTCGCACGAGCGTGCCGCCGCTCCACAGCACGAGCACCGCAGTGACGACCATGAGCCACCGCGCATCGACCTGCCCCGCGACCCATGCGCCGATGGCCGCGAAGGCGACCCCGCTTCCGCCGCAGGTCGCCGCCACGCGCCAGTTGACGTAGCCCTCGCGGGCGTACCGAAGCGTGCCGGTGAGGGCCCCCGGAAGAATCGCGGGAACCGTGGAGCCGACGGCGTGGATCGGTGTCGCCCCGAGGAATCGGATCACCGGCGTGGTGATGATCGCTCCGCCGACGCCGAGAATCGCGGCGAGGACGCCGGAGCCGAATCCGGCGACCAGAACGATCGCCGTTGTCCATGACCACTCCACGGGCACAAGTTTGGCGCGCGGCAGGTAAAGATCCGGCACAGCGTCGATTGCCCTATGAGGTCGAGTTGTACGGTCCCTCCGGCCATGCTCGAAGGTCGATGCAGGTCACATGAACAAGGAGTGCTCCCGATGGACACCTTCGCCGGGCTGCCGGCCCACCCGCTTCTGGTCCACGCACCCGTGGTGCTCGTGCCGGTCGTCGCGTTGCTCGTGATCTTGATGATCGTCCGCCCGCAGTGGCTGGAGCGTTTCGGATGGCTCGCGGTCGGCCTGGCCGGCCTCGCTCTCGTGACGGGTGTGCTTGCCGAGAACTCGGGAGAGGCGCTCGAGGAGGCCGTGGAGGATTCGGCGTCGCGGACGCTGCTCCACGCGCACGAGGAGGCAGGGCGAGAAGGTCCCGCTGCTGGCCTTCCTTCTGTTCGCCAGCTTGGTTGCGTGGGTGGGTTGGCAGTGGTGGTCGCGGCGCAAGGCTGCCGCGGGCGAGGCGTCGGGGTCCGGCTCGGCCGGGTCGTCCAGCGCCCGGTCGCCGATCTCGATGGGTCTCGGCGCGATCGCGCTCGTGGTGTCGCTCGCGGCGACGTGGTTCGTGTACGACGCCGGTCACACCGGGGCCAAGACCGCGTGGGACGACGTGAAGGTCACGAGCAGCGAGGGCGGGGGCGACGAGGGGCGTTAGGAGCCCGCGCGCCATACACGAACGCGAACTGGGCCGATTCACCAACCCGAGCGGTTGGTAGATCGGCCCAGTTCGCGTGGGTTCGTGGGTTCGACGGGGCTACTTGCCGACTCGGCCGACGAGCTGGCGGGCGATCACCTTGATGCACAGCGTCTCGTCTGCGCCCTCGAAGATCGACAGCACGCGGGCGTCGACGTAGTAGCGGCTCACGTCGTACTCCTCGGCGTAGCCCATGCCGCCGTGGATCTGCATCGCCTCGCGGGTGACCCATTCGGCCGCCTTGCAGACGTATGCCTTGATGAGCGATGCCTCAAGGGCGCCCTCGCCTCGGGCCATCATCCGGGCGACCTCGTAGGCGAACTGCCGGGCGGCCTGGATCAGCACGGCCATGCGGGCGAGCTTCACCTGGGTGAGCTGGTACTCCGAGATGTTCGCCCCGAAGACCTTCCGGTTCTCGGCGTAGTCGCGGGCGGCCTCGTACGCCGCCTGCATCACACCGATCGCCCGGGCGGCCGTCTGCAGGCGCCCGTTCTCGAACCCGGCCATCTGGTAGTAGAAGCCGCGGCCCTTGCCGCCGTCGAGCCCGATCAGGTTCTCGGCCGGTACGAACCAGTCCTCGATCGCGACCTCGTAGGAGTGCATGCCGCGGTAGCCGATCGTGTCGATCGCGCGGCCCTCCATCTTTCCGGCGCCCGGGCCGTCCATGTCGGCCTGGCGGATGTCGAATCCGTGTCCTTCGCCGCGCAGCTTGGGCACGATGAACATCGACAGGCCCCGGTGGCCCGCGTTGCGGTCGGGGTCGGTGCGGGCGAGCAGCATCAACACGTCGGCGCGGGCGCCGAACGGGCACCACGTCTTCACGCCGTTGATCACGTAGCCGTCGATGCCGTCCACGGTCGACGGCGTCGCGGTCACCTTCACGCCGGCGACGTCGGAGCCGTAGTCGGGCTCGGTGACGGCCACGGCGTTCATCACCTCGGCGGTCGCCAGCAGCGGCAGCCACTGCTGCTTCTGCTCCTCGGTGCCGCCGGCTTCGAGCGCACGGGCGAGGATCTCGGGTCGGGTGATGAGCGAGCCGCCGGCGCCGAGCGAGCCGCGGGACAGCTCTTCGGTGGCGACGACCATGGCGATGTAGTCGGCGTCGGTGCCCGACGCGAACCCGCCGTATTCCTCGGCGATCGACAGGCCGAACGCGCCCATCTCGGCGAGGCCGGTGATGATGGCCTCCGGGATGTCGGCGTTGTGGCGGTGGATGTGCTCGGCGATCGGCTTCAGCTTCTCGTCCGCGAACCGGCGGAACGTGTCCTGCACCATCTCGAAGTCGTCGCCGAGGTGCCGGGGCCCCTCGGTCGTGGCGAGGGGGGCGAGGAAGGCGGCGTCGCGGAACCGGGCGACGTATTCGCGGGTGGAATCGAGCGCGTGGGCGTCGACGCCCCAGTCGGCTTCCCGCCCGAACACCTTGCCGGCGAGGTCGGCCACGGCATCCGCCACGAATGCGTGCGTGAGGCGCTCCTCGAGCTCGCCCTTCGCGCCGTAGCCGAGCATCGACTGCGCGGTTTGCAGGGCGGCCTTGGCGTGGGCGACGTCGTACGCGAGGACCTGATGGTCGTCGAGCCCGATGTCGGCGAGGCGTCCGATCGCCGCGTCGACGACGGCGGAGGCGGAGGCGATGACGGTTTCGGCGGCGGTGAGATCGGACATGGTTCGCGAGGTTACGCGGCGATCTCGGAGCGCTCCCAACGCTGCGGGCGCCACGGCGCTGCGGGTACGGTCGGGGCCGTGATCGATCCCGCGGGACCGGCCCTCGATGCGTTGTTGAGCTGGGGCGACGTCGTGCGCCGTGACCTGCCGTGGCGTCGAACCCGCGACCCGTTCGCGATCCTCGTGGCCGAGGTGATGCTGCAGCAGACCCAGGTTGATCGCGTGATTCCCCGGTGGCTCCGGTTCCTCGAACGTTGGGCGACGCCGGCGTCGCTCGCGGCGGCCGGTCTGTCGGACGTGCTGGTCGAGTGGTCGGGGTTGGGGTATCCGCGGCGGGCACGGAATCTGCATCTCGCGGCCGGTGAGGTGGTCGAGCGATTTGCCGGCTCGTTGCCCCGGGACCTCGACGCCCTGTTGTCGCTGCCGGGCGTCGGTGCCTACACGGCGCGAGCGGTGCAGGTATTTGCGTTCGAGGTCGACACCGGCGTGGTCGACACCAACATCGCACGGGTGCTCGCGAGGGTGACGGGGCGGCGGCTGACGGCTCGCGAGGCGCAGGCGTTGGCCGATGCGGCGGTTCCGCCGGGTCGATCGTGGGAGCACAACCAGACGCTGATGGACCTCGGCGCGACGGTATGTCGACGTCGTCCGACGTGTGAGGCGTGTCCGATCGCCGAGTGGTGTTCGTGGCGCGGCGATGCGGGCGAGTCCGCCGACCCGGCGATTGGGTCGGCGGGCGCGAGCGGTCGCCAGGCACGCTTCGAGGGGTCGGATCGCCAACTCCGTGGACGGCTGATGGCCGCGCTTGCGGTCGGTGACGTGGCGCTCGACGACGTGGGACGGGTGGTCGCGTTGCCCGACGACCCGCAGCGTTGCGCTCGGGTGGTCGCATCGCTGGTGCGCGACGGACTGGTCGCCGTGGTCGACGACGGCGCGGGCGGGCGCGGGTAGCGCCGCGATGGTGGGCCTCGGCGGGACTCGGCCGGTCCGCGCCTGCCGTAGCCTGTTCGCCCGTGCGGCAGGTCTCGATCCACGAGTTGACCGAGGACGTGCTGCGTCGGTCGTACGACCGTGGCTCGCTGATACGTGGTCGCACCTACGCGGCCGAGGACCGCGTGCGGGTGGTGAGCGCGGCGCCGGGCCTGCTGGTGGGGCTCGCCACCGGCCATGCGTCGCAGCCGTATCGGGTGCAGGTGGCGTGGGCCGCCCGCGGCGCGTCGATCTCGGTGTCGGACGACTGCACGTGCCCGGTGGGGCTGGCCTGCAAGCACGCCGTGGCGTTGATTCTCACCGCGCAGCGCTCGGCCAGGGCGACACCGGCGCCGGGGTCGCCGGGATCGCCCGGATCGCCCGGTCATGTTGGAGTGACGGACCCGGCGCGCCTGACGGGCCCCGAGCGGCAGTTCGCCGATTGGCGCCGGGTCTTCCATGACCTGCGCGACGAGCACGCGGTCGACCCGGACGAGACGCCGATCGCGATCGAGTTCGCGATCAGCACGATCAAGCCGAGCCGGTATGTGCCGTCGCCGCGCCCCGACGTGACGTTGCGCCCGCTGCGGCGGGGGTCGAAGGGGGCGTGGATCCGCACGGGCGTGTCGTGGCGCGACCTCGAGTCGGGGTACGCGTACGCGCTTCGCGACATCGATCCGGTGCATCGGAACGCGGCGCGTGCGCTGCTGATGAGCCTGACGACCAACCGGTACAACACGCCGGCCACGCTTCCGCTCGGTCCGGCACAGCCCGACGTGTGGCAGATGCTGCGGCGGTTGGTCGACGCCGGGGTGGCCTTGGTCGGCGAGCGCACGGGACCGACCGAGGTGGTGCTCGCAGGCGACCCGGCGCGGCTCGCCGTCGACCTGGTTGACGCTGGAGACGGAGCCATTCGGGTGTCGGCGAGGTTGGAGCACGACGACCCCGCGCTCACGGCGAATGCGTCCGCGGTCGGGCTGCTTGGCGATCCTCCGCACGGGCTGTTCGTGGTGAACGGCGCGCAGCTCACGCTGGTGCCCTTCGCCCAGCGCTTGCCCCGAGCGGCCGGCCGCCTCCTCGCCACCCCGTTGGTGGTGCCCCCGGCCGACGTCGACGAGCTGCTCGACGCGACGTTCCGCTGATGGCGCAGCATGGGCGGGTCGGCTCGTCGGACGCCTCGGTCGAGGTGGTGCTGAGCGAGTTCGTCGGCGTCGTCGCGCAGGTGCGTCGCGTGGTGCCCGATGTCGCCGAGCTCACGTGGGGTCTGCGGTACCGCCGGGGCCAACGCATCACCACGCACCCGCTTGCGCCCACCTCAGCGGTCGGACGCGATCGCGATGCGGAGGTCGCGGCGGTCGACGCGCTGGAACTCCCGGTGCATCTGCTGGCGTCGATCGCGTGGCCGGACGGTCGGCCGCGCGCCACCGTGGCGCGCGGACGCGACACGGTCACCCTCATGGCCGAGGTGATTCCGTGGTTGCTCGAACGCGGGCAGGTGCTCGTGGAGGTCGACTCCGAGTTGCCCGCCCTGCGCGAGGCGCTTGGCGATCCCCTGATCGAGCTCTCGGTGTCGGACGGCGCCGCCGATACCGACGGCGCGGATGGGCAGCGCACCGACTGGTTCGATCTCTCGGTGCAGGTGAGCGTCGACGGCGAGGACGTCGAGTTCGCGTCGCTGTTCGCGGCGCTGTCGCGCGACGACGAGGTGCTGTTCCTCTCCAGCGGATCATGGCTGCGGCTCGATCGGCCCGAATTCGCGCGCTTGCGCGAGCTGATCGGCGAGGCGTCGGGTCTCGCCGATGGGGCGGTCGGCGACGGGGTGCGGATCAACCGCTTCCAGACGAGCTGGTGGGACGAGCTCGCCGGCCTCGGCGTGATCCAGCATCAGTCGGAGCGCTGGCAGCGAAGCGTGGCGCAGCTCGGGTCGCTCACCGCCCCGGCCCGCATCGAGCCGCCCGAGGGCCTGCAAGCCGAGCTGCGCGACTATCAGCGCGAGGGCTTCGATTGGCTGGTCTTCCTCGCGGAACACGGCCTGGGCGGCGTGCTCGCCGACGACATGGGGTTGGGCAAGACGGTGCAGACCCTGGCGCTGATGCTGCACTCGCTCGACCGCAAGCCCTCGGCGAGGTTCCTGGTGGTCGCTCCGACCAGCGTGGTGGAGAACTGGCATCGCGAGGCCAGCCAGTTCGCTCCGTCGATCGAGGTCGCGACGATCGCGGAGACGGCGCGACGCCGCGGCCGCAGCCTTGCCGAGGCGGTCGGCTCGGCCGCGCTCGTGGTCACGTCGTATGCGCTGTTCCGCATCGAGTTCGACGAGTACCAGGCGCTCGGGTGGGATCTGCTGGTGCTCGACGAGGCGCAGTTCGTCAAGAACCACCAGGGCAAGACCTACCAGTGCGCGCGGCGCTTGAACGCCGCGTCGAAGCTGGCGATCACCGGCACCCCACTCGAGAACAGCCTCATGGACCTGTGGTCGTTGTTGTCGATCACGGCGCCGGGCCTCTACCCCGATCCCAAGCGGTTCTCCGAGGTGTACCGGGTGCCGATCGAGAGCGGCCGTGCGCCGGAGCTGCTGACGACCCTGCGCCGGCGGATCGCACCGTTGATGCGCCGACGTACCAAGGACGAGGTGCTCTCGGAGCTGCCGCCGAAGACCGAGCTGACGGTCGAGGTGCCGATGAACGCGAAGCACGCTCGGATCTACCAGACCCAGCTGCAGCGGCAGCGCCAGAAGGTGCTCGGGCTGGTGGGCGACATGCGGCGGAACCGCTTCGAGATCCTGAAGTCACTCACGCTGTTGCGACAGCTGAGCCTTGACCCGGGCCTGGTCGACGAGGAGCATGCTGCGGTCGGCTCGGCCAAGCTGGATCGTCTCGTCGACGATCTGGCTCAGGTCGTCGCAGAGGGTCACCGGGCGCTGGTGTTCAGCCAATTCACCCGCTACCTCGCCAAGCTGAAGGTCCGCCTCGACGAGGAGGGAATCGGCTACTCGTACCTCGACGGTCGCACCCGTCACCGCGACCAGGCCATCAGCCGGTTCAAGGACGGCGGCGCGCCGGTCTTCGTGATCAGCCTGAAGGCCGGCGGGTTCGGACTGAACCTGACCGAGGCCGACTACTGCTTCGTGCTCGACCCCTGGTGGAACCCGGCTGTCGAGATGCAGGCGGTCGACCGCACATCGCATCGGGCAGGTCAACCCCGTGATCGTCTATCGGTACGTGTCGACCGGCACGATCGAGGAGAAGGTGATGGATCTGAAGGCGCGCAAGGCGGCGCTGTTCAGCGATGTGATGGATGCGGACGGGGCGCTGTCGGGAGCGCTCTCGGCCGACGACATTCGGGGGATGTTCGACCTGTAGCGGCGGGTGTCGAGCGAGGCGTCGGCTCGGCTCAGGACCCGGTGACGAAGTCGAGGATGGCGCGATTCACGACTGTGGGCTGTTCGAGCTGGAGGAAGTGCCCGGCACCCTCGACGATCTCGGCCCGGCTCCCCGGTGCGGTGAGCACCGCAGGCGTGGCCGCCGCGAGCCAGGCACCCATGCACCCGTCGTCGGCGCCGTGCAGGTACAGCAGCGGCTGCGGGGGAATCGCGAGCGTGGCGTTCTGCGCCTCGGCAAGCGCGGGGTCGTGGAACTCGGGCTGGAGGGTTTGGCGGTAGTACCCGAGCGCGGCGCTCAGATGCGCGGGCGTCGCCATCGCCTCGATGAAGTGGTCCACGTCGACCGCTTCGTCGTAGCCGGGCGACCAGTCGCGCCAGAGCTTGGTGATGAACTCGTAGTCGTTCATGGGCACCGCGAGGTCGGCCAGCGGGTTGAGTTGGAAGAACATGTACCAGCTCAGGCGGAGCTGCTCGTAGGAGAAGAACGCCTGAGCGGTGACGGGTCCGGGTGGTACCGCCGCGGCGACGACGCGTCGCCAGCGATGGGGTGCGATCCCGGCACCCGAGTAGGCACCCATGGCGCCCCAGTCGTGCCCGATCAGCACGGCGTCGGAGGTGCCGCCGAGGGCCTCGTGGAGTGCGTTTGCGTCGACGCCGAGCACGCCGGCCTGATACCGGCCGTCGGCGGCGAGCGACGTGGGGGCGTAGCCGCGGTTGAACGGTGCGACGGCTCGGAAGCCCGCCGCTGCGAGCTCGGGAAGCAGGTGTCGCCAGGTGTACGCCGTGTCGGGGTAGCCGTGCAGGCAGAGCGCCAGCGGGCCGGAGCCCATCTCGAAGTACGCGAAGTCGATTCCGTTCGCCGTGATGTGGTGGAGGGTGTCGTCCATCTCGGGCATGGCCGCACACTACGGCGGCGGAGCTCCGGCCGCCGGACGTGGGTCGCGAATGACATTGGTCACAGTTCGGGACCGGCCGGAGGTTTCGTCGTAAGTTGAGTTCTTTCCGCACACTACGGGGGCCGACGCGCAGAGGGGGCCGTGCTGAACGTCAGGTTTTTCGGTGTCCGCGGTTCGACGCCCTGCTCGTGTGAGTCGAATCAGCGGTACGGCGGGAACACCGCCTGTGTTGTCGTTCGCGGCGACACCGGCGATCCGATCGTGCTCGATCTCGGAACGGGCCTGCGCTTCTGGGGCCTCGAGCCGCAGCCGGAACCGTTCCGGGCCACGGCGCTCGTCACCCACCTGCATTGGGACCACGTGCAGGGCCTGCCCTTCTTCACGCCGATGCATCGCGAGGGTGCGTCCATGCGCATCATCGGCCCACGCCAACACGATCGCACCCTTCGGGACGCGTTCGACGAGTTTCTCCGGCCGCCCTATTTCCCCGTGTCGCTCGACCAGCTCGCGGGCTCGTTCGAGTTCGACGAGGTGGGCAGCGACCGATTCCCGATCGGCGAGGCAACCGTCACCTCGGCGTGGGTTCCCCATGTGGGACCGACGGTGGGGTATCGCATCGAGCTCGACGGCCGGTCGATCGCCTACATCAGCGACCATCAGCAGCCGGGGTGCGCGTCGACGCGGGTCGACGACGAGGTCTTGCGGCTCTGCGAGGGCGTGGACGTGTTGATCCACGACGCGCAGTACACCGAGGCCGAGTTCCTCGCGAAGTACGACTGGGGCCATTGCACGGTCGACTACGCCGTGGAGGTCGCGGCGCAGGCGCGGGTCGGACAGCTCGTGTTGTTCCACCACGATCCGTCGCACGACGACACGATGGTCGACGCCGTCACGGCCCAGGCGGCGCATCTCGCGGGAGGCCGGTCGGTTCCCGTGATCGCCGCATACGAAGGCCTCGAACTGCAACTGGGTTGACGGATCCGTCGGCCGACCGAGCCGGGTTCGCCTCGGCGGGTCAGGCGTGCATCCGGCGGGGGAAGCCGATCCGCACGGCGGTGCCGGGCGACCAGTGTGCGATGGGCGCCACGTCGGGCACGGGGCGGCCGATGGCGGCGGGGACCAGTTCGTCGTCGCAGCGGAGCACCTCGGCGTGGCGAAGCGGCCACGGAGGATGCTCCGCATGCGCGAAGCGCATGGTGCGTCCGCGGTATGAGTACAGCCGCCAGCGGCCGCTGAGGAAGTGGTCGAAGGGCGTCAGCTCGTCAGCGGTGAAGTCCGGCCCGATCCGCATTCGCACGGTCGACCGCAGGCCTCGTGGTCCCGGCCATCGCCGCTGGCAGGTGTAGGCAATCTCGTCGCCGTGGTGCTCCAGCGTCATCTTCGACCAGAAGTACGGCATCGCGTAGGCGGAGCGGCCGGCGATCACGGCGGGCAGGCGAGCGGCGTCGAGCGACAGGAACCAGACGCCGCGCGTGCCGTCCGGCGCCGTTGCGTACGTGCGCACGTTCGTCTCACAGAAGTGCGAGATCCACGGCAGCGCGGGTCCGCGCGCGGCGCGCACCTCCATGAGGAACGGCACGAGGCCGACCCAGGCGCGACCGTCGAAGGTGTCGACCGCCAGCCCCGGAGGGAGGAGCCGCTGGATCTCGTCGGGTTCGAACGACCAGTGGAGGAAGGTCAGCAGATCCCATCGGTGGAGCATCGACGCTCGGTCGACGGTGAGCGGGCAGACGCCGTCGTTGCGTTCGCTCGCGGTAGGGGAACGTTCGTACTCGGCCATGCCCAATTCATACAAGCGTATGAATTGACGCGCAAGTCGGGTCGTCGGCAGGCAGTCCGCCGGAGTCCGGAGGCGGATGCGCCCCTGAACTGAGCGTCGCCGTGGGCCGCTATCGTCGTCGCCGACCGCAACGCAAGGGGATCCCGTTGTCCGACGACGCCATCGCCATTGACTCCGCCGAGTTCCGCAAGGTCCTCGGCCACTTTCCGACGGGCGTCACCGTGGTGGCCGCCGTCGCCGACGGCAAGCCGGCCGGCCTCGCTGTCGGCTCGTTCTTCTCGGTATCGCTCGACCCGCCGCTGGTCGGGTTCTGCGTCGGTCGCTCCTCGTCGTCGTGGGCGCTCATCAGGGACGCCGGCCACTTCGTGGTCAACGTGCTCGGCGACTCCCAGGACGCGCTGTCGGGCCGGTTCTCGTCGAAGGTCGAGGACAAGTTCGAGGGGCTCGACTGGTCGCCGGCGGTGGCCACGGGCGGTCCGCGTCTCGCCGGTTGCCTGGCTCACATCGACTGCACGCTCGAGAGCATCTACGACGGCGGCGACCACGACATCGTCGTCGGCAGGGTGCAGGCCCTCGGCGTCGACCCCTCCGAGGACGGGCCGCTGCTGTTCTTCAAGGGCGCCTACGGCAAGCTGGCTCCTCTGTCGTGACCCGGGGCCCCGCCTCGGCCCGCACCTGAACCTGCCCTGTCCGGCGGATCGGAGCACCGTGCCTATCTATGCCCTCGGCCATCAGATCCCCGAGATCCACCCCGACGCGTACGTGCATCCGGACGCAATCGTGATCGGCTCGGTCGTGATCGGAGCGCACTCGTCGGTGTGGCCCACGGCCGTGGTGCGCGGCGACGACGGCCATATCTATGTGGGCGAACGCACGTCGATCCAGGACGGAACGATCGTGCACACCACGTTCTTCCATCCGACGACCATCGGCGACGAGGTCACGATCGGTCACAACGCGCACCTGGAGGGCTGCACGATTCACGACCGGGCGCTCGTCGGTTCGGGGGCCGTCGTGCTCCACGAGGTGGTGGTGGGCGAGGAGGCGGTCGTCGGCGCCAACGCGTTCGTGCCGAACCGCAAGCAGATTCCGCCGCTCGCTCGCGCACTCGGGGTGCCGGTGACGATCACCGAGCACGCGGTCCAGCCCGGCTGGTTCGCGCTCGGGGTGCAGAGCTACGTCGACCGTTCTGCGCGGTATCGCCAGGAGCTGCGCCGCCTCGACTGACGCGTCGTCCGGCCCGTCGTCGGGGCGTGGCCCCTGCTGCTGTTCGTGCGCTCCTCCGAATTGTTACTATCTGGGTAGGACTAATAACGTGCCCGGGCGGCGACCGCCGAGCCGGGCCGAGTAGGGAGTTCCCCATGACCGAGATCGACCTGGATCTGAGTCGCTACCAGCTCGGTTGGCACGACGACGTCGACTACGTGTTCAAGCCCCGCCGCGGGCTCGACGAAGCGATCGTGCGCGAGATGTCGGGCATGAAGGGGGAGCCCGAGTGGATGCTGAAGCGTCGGCTCAAGTCGCTGCGCGCCTTCGAGAAGCGCCCGATGCCCAACTGGGGCGGCGACATGAGCGAGATCTACTTCGACGACATCTACTACTACATCAAGCCCACCGACCATCAGGTCGACGAGTGGGACGACCTGCCCGACGCCATCAAGAACACCTACGAGAAGCTCGGCATCCCCGAGGCGGAGCGCAAGTACCTCGCCGGCGTGACCGCGCAGTTCGAGTCCGAGGTCGTGTTCCACCGCAACCGTGAGGACCTCGAGCAGCTCGGCATCATCTTCTGCGACATGGACACCGCGCTCCGCGAGTACCCCGAGCTGGTGAAGCAGTACTTCGGCACGGTCATCCCGCTGAACGACAACAAGTTCTCGGCGCTCAACAGCGCGGTGTGGTCGGGTGGCTCGTTCATCTACGTCCCGAAGGGCGTCAAGGTTGACATGCCGCTGCAGGCTTACTTCCGCATCAACACCCAGAACATGGGCCAGTTCGAGCGGACGCTGATCATCGCGGATGAGGGCTCCGAGGTGCACTACATCGAGGGGTGCTCGGCTCCCGTCTACACCTCCGACTCGCTGCACTCCGCCGTGGTCGAGATCGTGATCAAGCCGTCGGCCCGCGTGACGTACACGACCATCCAGAACTGGTCGAACAACGTGTTCAACCTGGTGACCAAGCGCGCCCGCGTCGAGGCCGAGGGGCACATGGAGTGGATCGACGGCAACATCGGCAGCCGCCTGACGATGAAGTACCCGGGCTGCACGCTGGTCGGGCCGAAGGCGTCGGGCGAGGTGCTGTCGGTCGCGTACGCCGGTCCGGGTCAGCACCAGGACACCGGGGCCAAGATGGTCCACGCCGCGCCCGAGACCACCTCGAAGGTGGTGTCGAAGTCGATCTCGAAGGACGGCGGGCGCACGTCGTACCGTGGCCTGGTCCACGTCGACGACGGGGCGTACGGCTGCAAGTCGCACGTCCAGTGCGACGCGCTCATCCTCGACGATGATTCGGTGTCCGACACGTACCCCTACATGGAGGTCGGGTCGAAGGACGCCGTCATCGGGCACGAGGCCACCGTGTCGAAGATCGCCGACGAGCAGCTTTTCTACCTGCAGAGCCGCGGTCTCTCCGAGGAGCAGGCCATGTCGATGGTGGTCAACGGGTTCATCGAGCCCATCACCCGCACGCTCCCCATGGAGTACGCCGTCGAATGGTCCCGCCTCATCGAACTCCAGATGGAGGGGAGTGTGGGCTGAACCCGCGAAGCCCACTCCGTGTGCGGTGGCGGTGCTGTGGAACTGGGCCGGATTGCGTACCGATTGGGTATGTGGATCGGCCCAGAACGGGGGGGCGGTGGCGGGCTGAACTGGGCCGGAGCGACCGAGATGTGGATCGGCCCAGAATCGGCCCAGAACCGGCGCGGGTGATGGACCGGCCCAGAACGGGTTCAGGGGTCGGTGAACGGTGGAGGGGTCGACGACTTCGAGATCGATCGCCGGCCAGTTGTGGTAGCGGCGCTCGAGCGCTTCGACGACCCGGTCGAAGCGTGTGCGGTCGAGCGCTGAGCCCTCCCGTCGAACGGTGTCGGGGCGAATAGCGATCACCCGGTCGAGCCGCGCCCAGCTCGGCCGGCGCTGCGCGTCCCACGCGCCGGCCCCGACGGGGAAACGCTCGTCTCCCACTTGTTCCGGCGGCCGGCTCGTCAGCGTGACGCCCGCGAGCCGGTCCTCGGCGACGTATCCGAGGATCAGGGTCGGGCGGTCCTTGCCCTGCGTGCGGTCCTCCTGGTGCGGGACCCAGGCCCACACGACCTCTCCGGGGTCGGGGTCGCCGTCGCGTTCGGGCCGGTACCCGACGTCGATCGCGAAGTGTCGACGCTGCACCGGCGTCGGGGGCTGCGACTCGTTGCGAGGGGGCGCCACGGTTTTCCGTCGACCGCGGCGCGTGAGGGTGCGGATGGCGGCTCCGATGAGCCCACGCTTCGTTGACGTCACCGGTCCAGACTAGGGAAGCCCGGTCGGCCCGCCGTCCAGCCCTCCGTCGTCGGCGAGCACGGCGCGACCCTTGCCCGACCGCTTGGCCTGGTAGAGCGCTCGATCGGCCTCCGCCAGGAGGTCGTGCGACGAGTGCTCGCCGCGGCTGAGGTGGACGCCGACGCTCATGCCGACGCGAACTGTGGCGCCGAGCGCGACCGCCTCGGTGTCGACGGCAGCGATCAGGCGCCGAGCCAGGTGCACGGCGGCGGTGCCGTCGACGATGTCTTCGGCGACGACGACGAACTCGTCGCCGCCGAGCCGTGCGAGGGTGTCGGAGTTGCGGAGCTGGTGCGACATGCGGCGGCCGACCCATTGGAGCAGCGCGTCGCCGGTGGCGTGGCCGTGCTCGTCGTTGACTGCCTTGAAGCCATCGAGGTCGCAGAACAGCACGGCGAGCAGGGCGTGGTCGCGACTCGCTCGTCGGAGCGCCGAGGCGAGGATGAGTTCGAGGTTGGCCCGGTTCGGCAGCCCGGTGAGCGGGTCGAGCGTCGCGCGGCGAACCATGTCCAGGTTGCTGCGTTGGTGGGCCCGGCGAAGGCGTCGCTCGGTGGTCAACTCGTCGACCACCACCGCGATCGGGTCGGTCCCCGGCCAGGCCGAGGTGCGGGCCGCGCTCCAGGCCACGTGCCGGGTCGAGCCGAAACTGTCGAGGATGACGGTCGCCGTCGGCTCGACGGTGTCGCCGCGCCGGGCGCGTTCGAGGGCTCGTCCCACAAGCTCGGCGGCGTCGCGTGGCAACAGTTCGTCGACCGTCCGACCGTCGAGTTGGTGGACCTCGGCAGCGAACAGCGTGCCGAACGCGGTGCTCGTCCATCGGATCCGTGCGTCGGCGTCGACGATCGCAACGGCCACCCGCGCTGCGTCGAGCGCGCTCCAGATGCCGTCTGCTCCTGCGGAGCGACGCGACGCGCCGGTTTCGCGCATGGGGCTGTCGCGATCGGCCATGCGAGGGCATCGGCCGGGTGCGCGCCGAAGTTGAGCCTTCGCTGGCAGAATGCCCTGATGCCGATGAGGGAAGGCTGCAAGCATTTCGAGAGCCGCACGTACGCCGGTGGCGAGACGGTCCGCAAGTGCGGACTCGATCTCGCGCCCGAGGCGCCGTGGCGCTGCCCGGGCGAATGCCGGTCGTACGAGCCTCGACTCGCGGATGTCAATTGGCAGCACGGCACGCTCATCTCGGCGCCGACACCGCCCGAGCCGACTGGCCTCGGCGACGACCCGTCGATCGGAGCGTTGCTCGATGCCGCCGAGGACATCGTGAACGCGGTCGCAGCGCGCACGCGGGCCGAGGTCGACGCACAGCGCCGACGGACGCAGGGCCGCCCCGACGGTTGGCGTCGCTGGTTCCGCCGCCGCTCGTGACGCGAGCCTGTGCAGAACTGCGCGACGGCACTCCCGTAGGCGCATGGCTGTTCAAGGCGAACCCCGCCGTGTGGGATGTGCTCGGCGCGCTGGAGCGGCACGAGGATCTCGATTCGTGGCGCATGGCGCCGTCGTACCGGGTCGGACTGGTCGCCCCCGGGCAGCCGTGCGCGCTCTGGGTGACGGGCCCCCGCTCGGCGCCCTATCGGGCCGGCGTCTGGGCGGTCGGCACGGTCGTATCGGTGCCGTACGACGATGTCGGGGACCCCGACGACCCGTCGTGGTTCGATCGCGGCGCGGCGCGTCAGGTGCGACCGTACGTCAAGGTCGACCTCCGGGTGCTCCCGACGCCGATCGATCGAGACGACCTGCGCGGCGATCCTCGCTTCGCCGGCTCGGAGATCCTCCGGCGCCCTCGAATGGGGAGCCCGGTGGCGATCACGCCCGAGGAGTGGACGGCGGTGCGCGATCGATTTCTCGACGGTCCCGCCCCCGAGTAGATTTCTCCTATCCGCGTGGGAGTAATGAGGCGGCCTCCAGCGTTGAACCGGCGGCTGCCCCGACCGTGAAGGAAACCAGACCGCCGTGTTCTCGACCCTGACCTTGCCGTCGCCCGATGCGGCGCTGCCGCCGGTCCCCGACTGGCTGGCGTCGTGCCGTGCCGACGCGCTGCGCCGCCTCCACGATGCCGCGCCGCCGAATTCGGCGGCGGAGGAGTGGCGCTATAGCGATGTCGACGACGTCGAGCTCGAGAGCGTCGCGTTCGGCGCCGGACCCGGCCCGTCCGTTCGTGTCGAGGGCCCGGCGCTCGACGGTGTCACGGTCGGCGCGGCGTCGGAGTTCGACGGTCCGGCCGCCGACTCGGTCGCCCAAGCGCTCGCGTCGACGCTCGACGACGGCGACCCGATCAGCCTGGTTTCGCTGGTGGGGCTGTCCGATCCGCTGGTGATCGACGTGGCGCCCGGTCGCACCGTCGCCGAACCGATCCGGGTGACGATCCCCGTGGGCGACGGCATCGGTGCGCACACCGCTGCGGTGGTCGTTCGCGCTGGGGCGAACAGCGACGTCGAAGTTGTGGTGTCGTCCGACGGCGACGACGTCGAGTCGCTCGAGATCGTCCGGATCGTGGTCGATGTGGCCTCGGCGGCACGAGTTCGGATCGCCGAGGTGTGCAACGTGGGCTCGCGGGTCCGGCGGATCAGCAGCGTGGTCGGCCGGGTCGAGCGCGACGCCTCGCTGTCGATCGCCCACGCGGCGCTCGGCGGCGCGGCGACGCGCACCCGATTCGACGCCCGCCTGGTGGGTCGGGGCGCGAGCGGCGACTTGCGAGCGGTGTATCTGGGCACCGGCGACCAACGCCATGACCTGCGGACGTTCCAGCGACACGAGGCCCCCGACACGTCGTCGAACCTGGTGTTCAAGGGCGCGCTCGACGGTCGATCTCGTGCGGTGTACACGGGTCTGATTCACGTTGGCCACGACGCACGCGGCACCAACGCGACGCAGAGCAATCGGATCATCAAGCTCTCCGACGACACCTGGGCCGAGTCGGTACCCAACCTCGAGATCCACCACAACGACGTCCGTTGTGCGCACGCGTCGGCCGTTGGCCCGATCGACGAGGATCAGCGCTTCTACCTGGAGAGCCGCGGCGTGCCGCCCGAGGTGGCCGAGCGGCTCGTCGTCGCCGGGTTCTTCGAGGAGGTGCTCGGCGCGTTCGACCGCTCGGGCGAGGGTGCCGCGCTCCGGTCGACGGTGAACGAGCGGCTGGGAGCGGGCGCATGACGGCGCATCGGCTCTGCGCCTTTGACGACCTGATCGATGGTGGCGTGCGCCGCTTCGACGTCGGCGGTCACGCGATCGCCGTGGTGCGCGTCGGTGACGACGTGTTCGCCCTCGGCGATCGATGCACGCACCAGGATGTGTCGCTGTCCGCGGGCGAGGTGGACGAGGACGAGTGCACGCTGGAATGCCCGAAGCACGGCGCGGCGTTCCGGCTCGACAGCGGCGAACCCACGTGCCTGCCGGCGACCCAGCCGGTTCCCGTGTACGAGGTCGCCGTGGTCGACGGCGATGTGATGGTGGAGGTCGGGCGATGAGCGAGCTGGTGATCGAGGGGTTGCGGGCGTCGGTCGGTGATCGCGAGATCCTCCGCGGTGTCGACTTGGTGGTTCGCAGCGGCGAAGTGCACGCGATCATGGGGCCGAACGGGTCGGGGAAGTCCACGCTGTCGGGCGTGATCATGGGCCGCCCCGGCTACACCGTCACCGGCGGCTCGGTGCGCCTCGACGGGACCGAACTGCTGGGGCTCGACGTGTGGGAACGCGCGCAGGCAGGCGTGTTCCTCGCCATGCAGTATCCGGTCGAGGTGCCCGGCGTGGCGCTCGGCGAGGTGCTCACCGCCGCGGCGAATGCGGGCGGCCGCGACAGCGGTTCGGTCGCGGAGCTGGTCGCGTCCGAGGCCGATCGCGTCGGGCTCGACCGTTCGTTTCTGCTGCGATCGCTGAACGTCGATTTCTCCGGCGGGGAAAAGAAGCGGAACGAGACGGTCCAGTTGGGGGTGCTTCGGCCGCGGTTCGCGATCCTCGACGAGATCGACTCGGGCCTCGATGTGGATGCGCTCGGCCAGGTCGCTCGTCGCGTCGAGGACGCGACGACGGAGTGGTCGCTCGGCGTCATCGCCGTGACCCACTACAACCGGCTCCTCGAGCAGTTGCACGCCGATGTCGTGCACATCTTCGCCGGCGGCAAGATCCTGCAGTCGGGTGGTCCGGAGCTGGCGACGCAGCTGGAGATCTCCGGCTACGGCGAGTGGGCTCCCGCCGAGCCGAGCGCGGCCCCGCTCGAGCCCGACCCGTTCGACCTCTGAGCCGGCCGGACCGAGCTCAGCTCGGCGCGGGCACCAGCACGTAGAACGTGAGCAACTCGGTCTCGTCGCCGCCGGCGCTGACCTTCAGGTCGTGCGGGCCGGGCGCCGGCGTGTGGAACGGGCCGACCTGGATCGCGAACGGCAGTTGCGTGGTCTCTCCGGGGAAGAGGTTGGGGTCGTCGGCGGGGGTCGTGAACTCGACGGTCGCCTCCCACAACAGGTCGGCCGTGATGGCCGACGTGACGCTGAAGCGAACGACGGCGGGCTGACCCCGTTCGTCGGGCGACACCTCGATCAGCCCCGCGACGGTGAACGAGATCGGCGCCTCGGGCTGGGGAACGGCGATGCGCGTGATCCCGCCCGACAGGACGAAGAGCAGGCCATCGCGAATCTGGGCATGGTCGCACAGCAGCGCGGCGGTGACGTGTGGCATCGGTCGGACGCTACCGCCCGGGGTCATCGGCGACGTGGCGCGCATCGACCAGAATGGCCGGGTGCCCGAGCGAAGCCTGCGCCTGAACCGGCCCGACCGTCCCGCGTCGGCGCGACCGGAGACGGATCGATGACCCAGCTCCTGACGCTCGCCGAGATCCGCGAGGCCGAGGCGGCGCTCGACGGTGTCATCCATCGCACGCCGTGCGAACGATCGCACTCGCTCTCGACCCGCCTTGGCCGAGATCTCTGGCTCAAGCCCGAGTACCGCCAGCGCACCGGGTCGTTCAAGATCCGTGGCGCGTACAACCGGCTTCGTGTTCTGCCCACGGGGTCCCACGTCGTCGCCGGGTCGGCCGGGAACCATGCTCAGGGCGTCGCTCTGGCGGCGCAGTGGCTCGGCCACCGGGCCACCATCTTCATGCCCGCGAGCGCGTCGCTGCCCAAGGTCCAGGCGACCCGGGCCTACGGCGCCGAGGTGATCCTCGGCGGCGTGACGGTCGATGACTGCATCGAGGCCGCCGCCGCGATGTGTGGCGACGAGGGAGCGGTGTTCGTGCCGCCCTTCGACCACCGGGCGATCCTCGCGGGTCAGGCGACGGCGGGTCTCGAGATCCTCGCGGACGTCCCGGACGCGTCCACGGTGCTCGTGGCGATCGGCGGCGGTGGCCTCTGCTCCGGCGTCGCAGCGGCGGTCAAGCTCACCCGTCCCGACGTGACGGTCGTGGGCGTGATGGCGCGGGGAGCGGCGTCGATGGGGCTGTCGCTCGCGGCAGGCGAGCCGCGTGAGGTCTCGCCGTTCACGATCGCGGACGGCATTGCGCTCAGGGCGCCGTCGCAGCTGACGCTCGACCACATCGAAGCGTTCGTCGACGAGGTCGTCGCCGTGGGAGACGAGGAGATCACGCAGGCGATGCTGCTGCTGTTGGAGCGCACCAAGGCGGTGGTCGAACCGGCCGGCGCCGCGCCGCTCGCAGCGCTGCTGTCGGGCCAGATCGGGGGCGACGGCCCGGCGGTTGCGCTGCTCGGTGGGGGCAACATCGATGCGCTGCTGCTCGGGAAGCTGCTCGACCACGGCCTGGGTGCGCTTGGGCGCTACCTGCGGGTGCGGGCCGTCATCCCCGATCGCCCCGGGGCGCTGTCGGGGCTGCTGCTCGCAGTTGCCGACATGGGGCTCAACGTGCTCGATGTCGAGCACCATCGATCGGGGATGAGCCTGCCGATCTCGACCGTGGAGGTGCTCGTCGTCGTGGAGACACGCGACCACGAGCACCGCGCCTCGGTGCTGGCGGAGTTGCGCGACCGGGGCTTCGACGCGCAGTTGGTCGAGTGAGCCGCACCGCGTGACTACGGCCGAACTCGATCCGCCGGTCTGGCGCTACCGGCCGGCGCTCGACGGCGTCCGAGCGCTCGCCGTCGCGGCCGTGGTTGCGTTCCACTCGCGGCCCTCGCTGTTCTCGGGCGGGTTCATCGGCGTCGACGTGTTCTTCGTGCTGTCGGGCTACCTGATCACCGGGATGCTGTGCGTGGAGCACGCTCGTCGGGCGAGGCCCACCGTCTCCTCGACCGGCCTCGACTCGCCAGCGCGCGGCGTGCTCGGCGGCGTCGACCTGCGGGGATTCTGGGCGCGACGAATCCGACGGCTCGTGCCCGCCGTGGTCGTGCTGGTCGCGGTGTGCGCGGTCGCGGCGTGGGCGACCGATTCGGCAAGCCTCCGCGGGATGGTCGATTCGATCGGTGCGCTCACGTGGACCACGAACTGGGCGGATCGGTGGCTCCGCCTGTCGAGCTACGGGGAGCTCGATCACCGCACCCTGCTCGACCACCTGTGGTCGCTGGCCATCGAGGAGCAGTTCTACCTCGTCTGGCCGCTGGTGCTGGTCGGGCTGCTTCGCTGGGTTCGAAGCGCGCCGGTTCGGCTCGGCGCGGTCCTCGTTCTCGGGGCCGCATCGGTCGCCGCGATGGCATTCATCGATCCCGCCGACGCCTATACGCGCACCGATGCGTGGGCGTTCGAGTTGCTCGCCGGCGCTGCGGTCGCGCTCGTCGGACGCGACCTGCCGGCGCGGTGGCGGACGCCGGCGGTGGTGGTGTCGGCGGGGGTGCTCACGTCGCTGTGCTTCACCGCGGGGCCGCTCGATTCGTGGATGTATCCGTGGGGGTTCCTCGCTGCGGCGGGGGCAGCCGCGTTCGGCGTCGCGTCGCTGGTCGCGCCGCCGGGCTGGGCGGAGCGGCTGTTCGCGCACCCGGTGCTCGTCGGCATCGGACGTCGCAGCTACGGCATCTACCTGTGGCACATCCCGGTGTTGAACGTGTTGTCGGTGGGCCGAGTGCCGCTGCCCGGGCCGCTGATCTGGTCGCTTCGGGCCGTCGTGCTCGCGGCGCTGGTGGAGCTGTCGTACCGGTTCGTCGAGTCGCCGTTCCGCACCGGCTCGATCGGATTCAGCCCGCCGGTCGTCATCGGTGCGATCGCGTTGGTCGCCCTGTCGATGGTGCCCCTGGTGCAGGGCGCCCGGCGCGACCTCGACGGCAGATGGGAGTCGACGTCGCCGCTGCCTGCTCGCGCGGCCGGGCAACCGAAGGTGCTCCTGGTGGGCGACGACGTCGCGGGCGTGCTCGCCTTCGGCTTGGCATCGAGGGACGACCTCGCCGTGTGGAACCTCTTCGACCTGCGCTGCGGGCTGGTCGCCGATGTCGTGCGCCGCGTCGGTGAGCGGACCGAGACCGCAACGGCGTGGTGTCGTCACTGGTCGACCCGTTGGGGCGCCGCGGTGCGTCGTTTCGATCCCGACGTGGTGGTTCTGGGGGCCGGGATGATCGACAGCCTGGCGCTGGTGCGCAACGGCGCGGTGCTCGAAGGACGCGAGCTCGACGCCGCCTACTCAGGGGCGGCCGCGGCGCAGCTCGAAGCGCTGCGTTCCGCGGAGCGGATCGTCGTGGTCGAGGTGGCCGACCCGTCGAAGCTCGTGCCGCGAGGCGAACGGCCCATGGCCGAACGTGCTCGCGCGTGGTCGGCCTACAACCGGGCGGTGCGCGCTGCGGTGGCCGCCGATCCGCGCGTCTCTGTGCTGAGGGTCACCGGTGACGTGACCGCGACCGACCTCGCCACCGAGGTGGGCCGGCGGCTCGACGTGCCGTAGCCCAGTCGGACGCGTCGGCTCAGTCGGACTCGTCGATCGCTTGATCGAGCGTGTTCCACGACAGCGTCGCGCACTTGATCCGCACCGGGAACTTCACCACGCCACGGAGTGCGTCGAGGTCGCCCAGGTTGACGTCGTCCGCGTCGGCGTCGGAATCGCCGTGTTCATGGTCGGACTCGTCGTCGTCGCCGTCGCCGAGTTGCTGCTCGTGGATGGACATCATCGACTTGAACGCCTTCATCAGGTGGCGGGCCGTGGCCACCGAGTGGCCCTTCACCGAGCTCGACATCATCGATGCCGATGCCTGGCTGATGGAGCATCCCTGGCCGCCGATCCGGATGTTCTCGATCACGCGCTCGTCGCCCTCGCCGTCACCGAGCTCGAGGTACACGACGATCTCGTCGCCGCACAGCGGGTTGAACCCTTCGGCCCGCACTGCGGGCGGGGTGGGCAGATCGCCACGGTTCCGCGGAGAGCGGTAGTGGTCGAGGATGATCTCGCGGTAGAGATCTTCAAGGCCGGCCATGTGAACTCCTGTCAGCGTGCATGTCGAGCGGTGCTCGGGCGTGGTCAGAGGGCGAAGAACGATTCGGCCTCGGCGAGCGCATCAGCGAGCGCATCGATGTCGGCCTCGTCGTTGTAGAGGTACACCGATGCTCGCGCGGTTGCGCCGACACCCAGGACCTTCATGAGCGGTTTGGCGCAGTGATGCCCAGCCCGCACGCAGACGCCGTGCTGGTCGAGGATCTGCGAGATGTCGTGCGGGTGCACCTCGGCGAGGGCCAGGGAGAACACGCCGCCGCGCATGGCCGGTTCGGACGGGCCGTGCACGGTCAGCCGGTCGCCGAACCGTTCGTGCAGCGTCCGGAGCGCGTACGCCGTGAGGGCGACCTCGTGCTCGCGGATGCGTTCCATCCCGATCGACGACAGGTAGTCGACCGCCGCGCCCAGCCCGACGATCTCGGCGATCGGCGGCGTGCCGGCCTCGAACTTGTGCGGCACCGCCGCGGTCGTGAACCCGTCTTGGGTGACCTGTTCGATCATGCCGCCTCCGCCGAGGAACGGGGGCATGGCATCGAGTAGCTCGCGCCGGCCCACAGCACGCCGACGCCGGTCGGGCCGCACATCTTGTGGCCCGAGAAGGCGAGGAAGTCGGCGTCGAGTTCGGTGACCGAGGTGGGGAGGTGGGGAACGTATTGGCACGCGTCCACGCAGACCAGCGCACCGGCAGCGTGTGCCGCATCGGCCATCTGTCGCATCGGCGTGAACGTGCCGAGCACGTTCGACATGGCGGAGACGCTCAGCATCTTCGCTCCGTCGAGTAGCACGTCGAGGTTGCTGAGGTCGAGCGTGCCGTCGGGAGCGACGGAGATCCAGCGCAGCTCGATCCCGCGCTCTGCCGCCAGGATCTGCCACGGCACGATGTTGGCGTGGTGCTCCATCTGGCTGAGCACCACAGCGTCGCCCTCCGCGAGGTTCGCACGACCCCATGACCAGGCCACCAGGTTGAGCGCTTCGGTGGCGTTCTTCGTGAACACGATCTCGTCGGCCGATGGGGCGCCGATGAAGCGGGCCACCCGGCGGCGGGCGTTCTCCATGGCATTCGTCGACGCCTCGGCCAGGGCGTACACGCCGCGGGCGACGTTGGCGTTGGTGTGCTCGTAGTAGTCGCGCAGCGCGTCGATGACGACCGACGGCTTCTGCGAGGTTGCGGCCGAGTCGAGGTAGACCAGCGGCGAGTCGCCGTGGTGTGCGAGCAGGGGGAAGTCGGCGCGGATGGCGCGGGGGTCGAGGGCGGCGGTCACGCGGCGCTCCGAAGCCATTCCGTGAAACCGTGGTGCTCGACCTGTTCGGCCAACTCCATGCCGCCCGATGCGACGATCGCTCCATCGACGAGGATGTGGACCACGTCGGGTTCCAGGTGGTCGAGCAGGCGTTGGTAGTGCGTGATCACGAGCGTGCCCATCGTCGGGCGAGCCGAGCGCACCTCGTTGACGCCCTGTGCGACGAGGCGCAGCGCATCGATGTCGAGTCCCGAATCGGTCTCGTCGAGGATTGCCAGGTCGGGTTCGAGCATCGCCATCTGCAGGATCTCGTTGCGCTTCTTCTCGCCGCCGGAGAACCCCTCGTTGAGGTAGCGATCGGCGAACGCCGGGTCCATGTCGAGGCGCTCGTCATCCACTCCATCATCGCCAGGCGCACCTCGAGGATGGACATGTCCTCGATGTTGCGTCGGCGACCCATCGCCTGGCGGAGAAACTGACGGACGGGAACGCCGGCCACCTCTTGGGGGTACTGGAAGGCCAGGAACATGCCGGCTCGTGCGCGTTCGTCGACGGCCCAGTCCCCGATGTCGTCGCCGTGCAGCCGGAGGGCGCCGCTGGTGACGACGTACTCGGGGCTCCCCATCAGTGTGGACGCGAGCGTGGTCTTGCCCGATCCGTTGGGGCCCATGATCGCGTGGACCTCGCCCTCGCGGATCGTCAGCGTCAGGCCGCGCAGGATCTCTCGATCGGCATCGGACGCTGCGACCGCGTGTAGGTCGTCGACCTCGAAAAGCGGCGCATGCATGGGCGCGAGTGTATTTCGCCTACGCGCGTAGTGGAAATAGCGGTGAGCGCCGGTCGAACGCGGTCGAGCGCTCAGCCTCGGTCGCCGAGCCACGAGTGGATGACCGAGAGCGGTGTCTGTTCGGGTTCCGGCGGGAGGTCGCCGCCGAACACATCGGCGAGCAGGGTGTGGACCACGGGATGAAGACGCTCGTCGACGAAGCGCCGCCACGCGGCCTCAGTCTCCCAGACGTCGACATACCGCAACCCGTCGTCGCGCTCCACGACGAGGTGAACGACGAGCCCGTCTGGTACTTCGCTGCCGAGTCCTTCGACGATGCGCTGGTAGAACGCCGCGTCGATCGGCACATCCTGGGTGAACGCGTAGGTCATTCCGTGCTCCTCATTGATCCGAATTGGGTTCGTATGAAAGAATGCTCCGCGTGCCTGGCGATGTCAACGCAACCCAGGGCGCCCGGCGCGGCTACGACAGCTCTCGGCGCCGCGACGGCTCCCAGGAGACGCGCCGGCGGATCCTCGAGGCGGCGAGGGTGTTGCTGATCGAGCACGGCTACCACGCAACGTCTGTCGCCGAGATCGCGCGAGCCGCCGAGGTGCACATCGACACCGTGTACCGGCTCGTGGGTCGCAAGCCGGTACTCCTACGAGAACTCGTGGAACAGTCCATCTCCGGCACCGATCAGGCGGCTGTGGCAGAGGAACGCGCGGACGTCATGGCCGTCATGGCCGCGGAAGACGCTCGATCGAAAATCGTGCTCTACGCCCGGGCGACGCGCCGGGTGCAAGAGCGTCTCGCTCCGTTGTTCGCGTCGCTGCGCGACGCGGCGGTCATCGATTCCGAGGCCGAGAGTGTGTGGACGGAGATCAGCGAACGCCGAGCACAGAACATGCGGCGCTTCGTCGAGGACATCGAGGCAGTGGGAGGGCTGCGCGGCGACCTCGACGTCGAGGTCGCCGCGGACGCCGTGTGGGCGACGAACGGCTCGGAGCTCTACCTCTTGCTCACGGATCGGCGAGGCTGGACCCCTGATCGCTACGAGGCCTGGCTGGCCGACCTCTGGTCTCGGTACCTCCTGGCGCCGGACTGAGCCTCCGGTGCAGTGATGCGGTCGTAGCGAGCCGGTGGCCGGCGGTTCAGCCGGCTCAGCCGGCTTCGGTGTGGGCCGGATCCGGCCGAGCCGCAGGAGCGGGCGCCGCACCGCTCGATGCGGCGGCGTCGTCGGCCGGCCGGTCCGGAGCCGGGGCGGACGCCGGGCTCGGCGTGAGTGCGGCGGGTGTGCCTCCGCCACGCACCATCTGCGTGAGCGCCGCCGCGAGCGCCTCGAACGGTCCGCCGCCGCCACCCGCCACGAGCACGTCGGGCATCACCTTCACGTCGCCGCGGGCGATCGCGTCGACGATGTTGACCGCCGCTGTTGCCGCCTCGCCGAGCGCGGCGCGTTGCGCCTCGAAGCCCTCCGCCCGGGCGAGACCCTGGGCTCGGAGGGCGTCGGCCTCACCGGAGCCGATCGAGCGGATGCGTTCGCCCTCGGCGCTGCCGAGCGCCCGGACCGCCTCGGCCTCGCCCTTGGCCTGCGCGACGCGGGCGGCCGCCTGGTTCTCCTCGATCGTGATGCCGACCTGCGAGGACGCGAGCTGCGACTGCATGTCGGCGGTGCCGCGGGCCTTCTCCATGTCGATGCGGGCGAGCTCGGCGCGCTGCTGCTCCTCGAATGTCGCCTTCTCCTGATTGGCGATCTCTCGGGTCGTCAGCACCTTGACCATCTCGTCGGGGAACTGCACATCCTGGATGTACACGCCGCGGGTTTCGACCTGATACGAGTTGAGGTATTCGGTGATCGCCTCGAGGGCCTTGGACTGCACCTCGTGTCGGGTCTCGATGAACTTGATGGCCTCGAGTCGCTGGAGCGTGTTGCGGAAGTGGTTGCCCACGGCCGACTGCAGCACCTCGTTGACCAGGTTCATCATGGTGCCCACCATCGAGATGACCTTGGGCGCCCGCGTGTCGGGCACGTGGATCTGCACCTGCAGGTCGATGGTGAAGATGAAGCCCTCGCGGCTCTTGCCCTCGATCGGGGAGAGGTGGGCGTCGAGGTTGTGTGCCTGCGAGCTCGCGTTGGCCCAGTTGAGCGTGATGATCGACGTCGGCACGATCTCGGCGGCGTAGCAGCGCGGGTTGATCGGGTACTTGCCGGTGCGCAGCGGCTCGCGCCAGATCCCTCGGTGGCCGGGCGCCACGATCGAGCCGAACTTGAACTCCTGGCCCGAGGTGTCGATGGTCGGCAGGCCCACGAAGCTCTTGACTACGGCCACCTGACCCTGGTTGACCACGAGCATCGGCACGAGCTCGACCCGCACCAGGAACGGGTTCAGCAGGTAGGCGCCGTAGAGCAGTGGATCGTGCTGCAGGCCGATGCGTCCGCCGTGGTCGAGGAACCGTTGGAAGTCCTGGTAGTTGTTGTGCGCCGAGTTCTGGCTGGCGAGCAACTGCTCGACAACCTCGGCATCGCTGGCCCCGGCCTGTTCGGCGGTGAGGATGTCGCCGTAGCCGCCGAGGCGGGAAGCGATGTCGCCCTTGTCGAGCGGGAGCCCCTCGAGCGCCGTCACGATGCCGACGTAGTCGGAGTTGCCCTGCGGCGCGATCACGGTGACGGAGAGCTGGGCCGGTTCCAGGCCGAACGCGCTCGGCGTGAGGCGGCCGTGCTTGGCGAGGTTCACCAGATCGGGCGTGGTCGGCATGCCGTACACGCGGTTGGGGGTGAGCACGATGAACGCGGCGGGGTGCAGGGGCAGGAGGCTGCCCGGTGTGAGGACCGGGCGCTGCACGCCCTTCTGGCCGCCGTTGGCGATGAAGTTGCGGACGTCGCTGAAGTTGCCGAGCACCTCGTTGTAGATGGCCGACTTCGCTCCGACGGGCAGCGCCTCGCCGACCTGTGCGATCACCACGCCGATCTCGCCGGCCGGTACCTGCACCCATGGGTGCTTCGAGACGATGAAGACCGGCCAGAGCTTGAAACGCAGGCCGGGCATGAGCAGATCGGCCTGATAGCCGGCCTCGCCGTTGAAAGCGATGATGTCGTCGTCGGAGAGACGGCGGATCGAGAATCGTTTGGTCACCAATCCGACCTCGGTCGGCCCGATGAGCACGAGCGATCGAAGAACGACAAAGGCGACGATCGCGAGTGCGATCAGAGCAATGAGCAGGGTTGTAGCCACGCGCTCAGTCAACACCCTGGGCGGGCGCATTGCACTGATTTGGCGATTCGACCTCGGCCCGCCGGGCCGCCGCCGATTCCCCGTCGCGACGGCCTTTCGACACCGCGTCGCTCGTACACTCGGCGCATGTCCGACGAGAAGCTGAAGCCCGTTGCCGCAACCGACGAGGAGTGGCGATCGCGGCTCACCCCCGAGCAGTTCCAGGTGTTGCGCGAGGCAGGAACCGAACGTGCCTTCGCCGGAGCGCTCGTCGACACCGAAGACGACGGCATGTACCGCTGTGCAGCGTGCGGCCAGCCGCTGTTCGACTCCTCGACCAAGTTCCACAGCGGTTCGGGATGGCCGAGCTTCACCTCGGCGATCGGCGACGATTCGGTGTCGCTGGTGCGAGACGTCTCGCACGGCATGGTCCGCACCGAGGTCCGCTGCGGTCGGTGCGACTCGCACCTGGGCCACGTGTTCGACGACGGCCCGCGAGCCGCGGGCGGGCTGCGGTATTGCATGAACAGCGTCGCCCTCGACCTCGACGCCGAGGCGCAGTCCGGCGACTGAAGGCCGCTTCCGGGCGCGCGGCGGGGCGGCGCGGCCCCGGCCCGCGGTTCGGCTCCGGTTCGGTAATCCAGGCTCAGCGGTGCATATGTGCACCGCTGAGCATGGATTGGGGGGGGGGGGGGGGCGGCGGGGGGGGGCGGGGGGGGGGGGGGGCGGGGGGCCGCGGGGGGGGGGGGGGGGGGGGGGGGGGGGGGGGGGGGGGGGGGGGGGGGCGGCGGGGCGCGCCCGGGGGGCGGGGGCGCGGGCGCCGCGCCGCCGGGGGGCGGGGGGGGGGCGGGGGGCCGCGCCCGCCGGGGGCGGCGGCGGGGGGCCCCGTGCCGCCGCCGGACGGCCGGGCGCCGGCGGGGGGGCGCCCGCGGGCCGCCCGCGCGGGGGGCGGCGGACCGGGCTGGGCGCGGGGCGGGCGGGCGGGGCGGGGGGGGGGGGGGCGGGGGGGCCGGGGGGGGGCGGTGGGGGGGGAGATGGGCCGGGGCGGGGGCGGGCGCGCCGCGCCGGGGGGGCGCGGGCGGCGCGGGGGGCTGCGCGGGGCGACGAGGGCGGAGCGGGGAAACGCGACGTTGAGCGTGGCGGGCATTCAGCGGGGATCGCCTTTTATACGGGGTTGTTGGGTTTTCCCGCCCCAGGGCCAGGGGGAAAAGAAAAGGACAACGCCGAGACCGAAATTGCCCGCGGCAGGGGGGGGGTCGGGGCGGGGGTGGGGGGCGGGGGGACGGGGCGGCCGGGAGCGGCGGGACGGGCGCCGGCGGGGGGCCGGGGCGCACCGCGCCGCTTGGGGGCAGGGGCTAACGCCCCGGGGGGACGGGGGGGCAACGCGCGCTTGCGGCCGGGCAGCGCCGGGGGGCGGGGCCCGCGGGGGGGCGCGCGACGCGCCGGGGGCGGCCGGGCGCGGGGCGGGGCCCGCGGGGGGGGGGGCCTTGCGGGCTTGGATCGCCAGGCGCGGTGGCGTCGCCCGCACGATGGTTACCAGCCGCGGGCGACCCATTGTCGAGGCCGGGCCGCTCGGCGGCGATGGTCGTGTCGGTGCCGTGCCCTGGCATCACGATGGTGTCGGCATCGAGGGACGCGAACAGCCGTCGCTCGATCGACTCGATGATCGTCGCGAAGTCGCCCCCGGGGAACTTCGTGGCACCGGGCCCTCCGGGGAACAGGGTGTCGCCGCTGAACAGCAGCGGCTTGCCTTCGACCCGGAAGCACATGGACCCCGGCGTGTGCCCCGGCGTGTGGATCGTGCGGAGGCGGAGGCGACCCACCTCGATCACGGTGTCGTGCTCGATCACCTCGTCGTAGGCGGGCAGGTCCGCCGCGTCTTCGGCCGTTACGCCCACCGAGTAGCCGGCGTCGCGCATCTCGGGGATCGCCTGGATGTGGTCCCAGTGACCGTGCGCGTCCCGAGCACGCGGCGCACGCCGAGTCGGCTCGCGAGCGCGAGGAGCTTGTCGTGCTCGTTCGCCGCGTCGATCAGCACGGCCTCGCCGGTGGCCCGGCAGCGCAGCACGAACACGTTGTTGTCGACGGGCCCGACGACGAGGCGGTGGATCTCCAGGTCGGTGTCGGCATGGTGCAGCGTGTCCATGCCGGTCATCCTCGCGCCGTGGGCGCCCTCTAGGCTCGGCGCATGAACGCGAACCTCTACAACCTCCTGCTGGCGATCCACATCATCGCCGTCGCGCTGTGGCTGGGCGCCAACTTCTCGATGGGCGTTGCCGCGAACCGGTCGGTGGGCGCGTCGAACGAGATCAACGCGTGGTGGGCGGGCGTCCAGGGCCTGATGGGCCGCACCATGAAGAACGCGGCGTTCGCGCTGCTGTTGCTCACCGGCATCGCCATGGTTCTCGGGAGCAACGAGTCGATGAAGTTCAGCGCCCCGTTCGTGTCGATCGGGTTCCTGGTGGTGATCGTCGGTGGTGCGCTCGGCGGCATGGTGTTCGCTCCGGGGGCCCGCAAGGCCGCCGAGTCGTTCCAGTCGGGCGACGCGGCGGGCGGCAAGGCGCAGGTCGACAAGATGGGCATGATCGGCATGGCCGAGTCGCTGGCCGTGGTCGTCACGATCCTGTTCATGGTGTTCAAGTGGGGCGGTCTCGGCGGCTGAGCCTCGCGGGATCAGCCGGGAAGGCGTTCGGGAAGCCCGAGCAGCGCGCGGATGTCGGCGCCGCTGAGGCGGGTGCCGATGAGCCCTGTTCTGTGGCCGGTACCTGACGATGCGTCGCAACTCGTCGCCGCAAGGTCGAGCCCCACGGGTCGTGATCGGGCCGTCGCCGGTGGCGCGCGCGGCGCGGTCCGGGCGCTGGTCACCCGTGTGCGCAGGGAGTCCGGACCCGGTCGATCAGCCGGTTGTCGCGCAGCGCCGGGCGAAGTCCGGCCAGCGGATGCGAGATCGACCACCGAACCAGGTGGTCGCTGTCGATGGAGCGCAGGCCGCGCAGCGCAGCGGTGTTGGCGCTCCAGGTGTTGACGAGTCGCTTGCGGGTGCGCGGGTTGGGTTCGACCAGGCGCATGTAGCGCTGCAGCAGGTGATCGGCCTCGCCCGAGGCGGCAGCCTGTGCGTCTCGTTCGGCCATGGCATCGTCCAATTCGGGCGACTTGTGCCCGTGGCTGTCCCACAAGTCGATGACGTCGCGGTACCGCTCGGTCTCGATGATGTGGTGCAGCGGGTCGGTCGGCGGAACGGGGCAGGCGCGACGCCGTGTCGCGGCGGGGGCGGGCGGCGCGAGGCGCCGGGCCGGCGGCGCGGGGCGGGTGGCGGGTGGTTGTCGGGGGCGGCGGCCCCGGCGGGTCGACGGGCGGACGCGGCACCTGGCGATGTCGCGAAGATGGCGATCGCTCGGGGCTGGCACTGGCGATGACGGCCCAGCCGAGTGGTCGGGCCGTGCCTCCGGGTCGCCGGCCGCAGCGGGGGGCGGCTCTGGCGGTTCCACGGTGGGCGCATCGGGAAGGTTGAGGGTGATTCGGTCGTATCGGTCGAGGTCCTCGGTCGACGGCGTTGGCAGCGTGATCCGCAACTGGAACAACTTGTCGAGGAACAGCGACCCCAGGGTTCGGCCTGGCTCGCCCAACGGAGCGTGGGCGTCGCGATGCCGGTGCTCGAACGCCTGGGAGATCCAGCGCGCATCGGCCGCGACGACGAACACCAACGGCTGGGCCCGCTTGTCGCGGCGCTTGGGTTGGCCCAGCGGTTCTGCGGACGGCTTCCAGGTCGGGAGCCCCGACGCCTCGGGGGCGCGAAGAACCGTCTGCACCGCCTCGAGCAGGTCGACCACCTGGTCGGCGTCGCAGCGGTCGAGGTCGTCGATGACCCACAGAAGCGGGCCGCGCAGCTGCTGGCGCAGCCACCGGGCGTGTTCGACGATTTCGTCCATGGGGTTGGCGTCGCGGCGTTGCAGCAGCCTGGCGCCGAGCGGCGAATACCACAGGATGATCCGTGCGATCACGAACCACGCCGCAAGCATCATGGCAGCGATCGCCGCGACGGCCTCGACCACGGTCCGAGCGGTGGTGATCGAATCGAGGGCTCGCTCGTTGGCCGGTGTGCCGGTGGAGGCGCGGGCCCCCGGGGGGGGGGGGCCCGGGGGCCCGGGGGGGGGGGGGGGGGGGGGGGGGGCGCGAGCGGCGGTCGCCGCCGCCCGCAGGGGGCAGCGGTCGCGTCGTCGCCGGCGGGGTGCGGGGGCGCTGAGGCGCCAGCCGGCGGCGAAGACCGCGAGCGCGACGGCCGCCACGAGCGCGATCGCCGCGAGCGTCGCCCAGGTCGATCGGCCGTGGCGGACCCGCGCCCAGGCTTCTCGCACCCGGAACCACCAACGCCGCGGTCCTCTGGGGGTCTGGTCGATCGCCACCTCGCGGAGCCACGACACGAGTGACCACCAGGTGGGTCCCACCTTGGCGCGGCGCCACGCGTCGTACGCAGCGTTGGGGATCACCCACTCCTGGCGTTCCTGTTGTGGTTCCGCCGCTGAATCGCCCGGTTTGGGCGACTCTCCGGCGAGGTCTTGACACACGAGATTGACGAGTGTCGTCTTGCCCGAACCCCAGGGAGCGTCCAGGACGAGCATGAAGTCGTTGTTGGTCGGCGCGGTGCCGGTGCCGACGCGACGGGTGAGCGTGTCGAGCGTGGTCGCGATCCACCCGGCCAGCGGCGTGCGCGAGCGGGTCGCGTGCGCAGGCTGGTCATCGGCCGTGGCGGCGGGCCGACGCTGACGAGCGGCGGCGAAACCCCGGGCGCGCTGGCCGGCCATCGGGCCAGTCGTCGGGCCACGTGAGGGGGTCGGTGCGCGGGGGAACGGCCGCCGGTCGACCCCGTCGGCGAGAGCGTGACCGTCCGATCCATCCCCCCAGACCGCCAGGGTGCCGCCCTGGACCGGGCCGGCCCGGTGCCGTTCGGCGGGGCGCCACGCCACACTCGTGACCGGGGCCCCGAATTCGAGACTATCGGGCCGCCCCCGCGCCCGGTAGGCCGGTGTTCCATACCCGCACCGTCTTGTCGTTGCTGCCGGACACGATGTGGGTGCCGTCACCGTTGAACCCGACGGACAACACCGAGTCGGTGTGGCCGTGGAGACGGTGGAGTTGCTTGCCGCTTTCGGCGTCCCACACCCGCACCGGCCGCGCCGCCGGACACGATCGGGTGCCGTCAGCTGAACCCGACGGACAACACCGAGCGGTGCGGCCGTCGAGACGGTGGAGTTGTGCCGGTGTCGGCGTCCCATACCCGCACCGTCCACGTCGCTGCCGGACACGATGCGGGTGCCGCACGTTGTCCCCACCGACCACACCAGCCGGTGTGGCCGTCGAGTGGCGGAGTTGCGGCCGGTGTCGGCATCCCACACCCGCACCGCCGTCGCCGCTGCCGGACACGATGGGGTGCCGTCACCGTTGAACCCGACCGACCACACCCGGCCGGTGTGGCCGTCGAGGGTGGACCCGGCGGCCGGGGGGCGTCCCACACCCGCACGCGTTCTCGCCGCCGGACACGATGCGGGTGCCGTCACCGCTGAACCCGACCGACCACACCAGCCGGTGTGGCCGTCGAGTGGCGGAGCTGGGGCCGTGTCGGCGTCCACACCGCACCGTCCGATCGTCGCCGCCCGACACGATGCGGGTGCCGTCACCGTTGTACCCGACCGACCACACCCAGCCGGTGTGGCCGTCGAGTCGGTGGGCCACTTGCCGGCGTCCCACACCCGCACCGTCCCGTCGTCGCTGCCGGACACGATGCGGGTGCCGTCACCACTGCACCCGACCGACCACACCGAGCCGGTGTGGCCGTCGAGTGGCGGAGCTGCCGGCCGGTGTCGGCGTCCCATACCCGCACCGTCCGCCGCCGCTGCCGGACAGGATGCGGGTGCCGTCACGGTTGAACCCGACCGACACCACCGAGCCGGTGTGGCCGTCGAGTGGCGGAGTTGTTGCCGGTGCGGCGTCCCACACCCGCACCGTCCATCGTCGCTGCCGGACACGATGCGGGTGCCGTCACCGCCGCATCCGACCGACACCACCCGGCGGTGTGGCCGTCGAGTGGGTGGAGCTGCTTGCCGGTGTGGGCGTCCCACACCCGCACCTTCCTCGTCGCTGCCGGACACGATGCGGGTGCCGTCACCGCTGTATCCGACCGACAACACCGCGCCGGTGTGGCCGTCGAGTGGGTGGAGTCGCTGCCGGTGTCGGCATCCCACACCCGCACTGCCCAATCGTCGCCGCCGGACACGATGCGGGTGCCGTCACGGCTGCACCCGACCGACCGCCACCCGGCCGGTGTGGCCGTCGAGGCGGTGGAGTTGTTCGCCGGTGTCGGCGTCCCACACCCGCACCGTCCAATCGTCGCTGCCCGACGCGATGCGGGTGCCGTCCGTTGAACCCCACCGAGCGCACCCAGCCGGTGTGGCCGTCGAGCGTGGTCGCGACGTGCTGCAGCGGCGCATCCGCGTTGCGGATCAGGATTCGCCCATCGGAGTGGCCGGACGCGAGCATGGCGAAGGGACCCGTCCCGCCATCGCTCCACGCCACACACAGGGGAACGCCCGCGGCGAACGGCACGGCGTCGAGCGGGCTGTCGTCGAGCGGTGTCGCCATCGGTGACGGGCGTGTCCCTTCTTCCGCCATCGAGCGCCAGCGCCGACCGTAGCGCGGCCACGGCGGCGGGGGCCGGGCCGTCAGGCGATGGGCGACAGCACCTCGAAGCCCAGGGCCAGCGCGACGGGGATGTGGGTGGGGTCGAGCGTGGCGCACCGAACCGACGCGGCAGGCGGTCGGCGGCGGCCATGACGAGGGCGTCGACGGTGCGCAGCGGGTCTGCCGGCCGAGTTCGGCGGCGCGGTCCAGGCAGCGCGGCGTCGACCGGCACGACCGCGATGCACTCCCAGTCGTCGCGCACGCACGCCCGAAGGTGAGCGGCGCGGTCGGGGTCGTCGCCGATGCGGTCGACGACCATCAGCGCCTCGGTCAACGCGCTGGCGCTGGCGCACCACTCCGCATCGGCGGCCATCGCCTCCACCAGCACCGGTCGGAACGGCACATCGAGGTAGCGGGCCAACAACGCGGGGGCGCGCGCGGTCGATCCATGATCGTCATCGGCCGCGGACGTCGCGCAGCATCTGGTCGACCGAAGGCCGGCCCACACCGGCATGGTGAACGTGGGTTGCGGTCGGTCGGGTCGGCGCGGTGGCACCACCAGGCCGCGAGCGACCAGGTCGTCGAGGGTCATTGGCCGGCGGGCGCCTCGATCGGGCCGGATCTGCGCGACCGGCGTGCCGTCCGGGTCAACCACGATGGTTCGCCCTGCGCCGCACGCTGGACGAGTCCGCGGCCCGGCTCACGCCCCAGCGTTCGGTCACGAATCCTGCTCGACCATGCGTACGCGAGCGAACCAACTGGCTGGCGCGGCGCGGGATCGTTGGCAACTGCCGGTCCACCCGCTGCACCGGCTTGACCCGGCACGCCACCGGCCAACTCCACAACGAAGCTGACACCCATGAACTTTGCGTTTTCGGAAGAACAGGAAGAGCTGCGCAAGGTCGTTCGGGATTTCCTGAACGCCAAGAGCAGCGAGGCGACCGTGCGTGAGCTCATGGAGACCGACGACGGCTACGACGCCGCGGTGTGGTCCCAGATGGGCGAGCAGATGGGCCTGCAGGGCCTGATCATCCCCGAGGAGTTCGGTGGTTCGGGCTACAGCTACGTCGAGCTGATCGTGGTGCTCGAGGAGATGGGCCGCCGCCTGCTGTGCGCCCCCTACTTCTCGACCGTGGCGCTCGCCGCCAACACGCTGATGCACTCCGGTGACGATGCGGCCAAGGCGGCGTACCTGCCGGGCATCGCCTCGGGCGAGACGATCGCGACGCTCGCGTTCACCGAGGCCAACGGCCGGTGGGACGAGGCCGGCATCACCGTGGAGGCCTCGGGTGCCGGCGACTCGTGGACGATCTCGGGCGAGAAGATGTACGTGCTCGACGGCCACATCGCGTCGCTCATCCTGGTGGCGGCCCGCACCGCCGGCGGCGTGTCGCTGTTCGCTGTCGACGGCTCGGCCGCGGGCGTGACCCGCGAGCTCCTCTCGACGATGGACCAGACGCGCAAGCAGGCCCGCGTCACGTTCGACTCGACCCCGGCCACGCTCATCGGTGCCGAGGGCGGTGGTTGGGACGTGCTCAGCCGGGTGCTCGACCTCGCCGCGGTCGCCCTCGCCGCCGAGCAGGTCGGCGGCGCGCAGGAGTGCCTGGAGATGGCCGTGCAGTACGCCAAGGATCGCGTGCAGTTCGGCCGGCCGATCGGCTCGTTCCAGGCGATCAAGCACAAGTGCGCCGACATGCTGCTCGAGGTCGAGTCGGCCAAGTCGGCGGCGTACTACGCGGGCTGGTGCGCGGCGGAGCTGAACGACGAGCTGCCGTCGGTGGCGTGCCTCGCCAAGAGCTACTGCTCGGAGGCGTACTTCCACACCACCGCCGAGAACATCCAGATCCACGGCGGCATCGGTTTCACCTGGGAGCACCCCGCGCACCTGTACTTCAAGCGTGCGAAGAGCTCGGAGCTGCTGTTCGGCGACCCGACCTATCACCGCGAGCTGCTGGCGCAGCGAATCGGTCTGTGACGCACGCGGGGCGTGCCGGCCGACCCGGAAGGGCGGTCGGTTCGCCCCGTTGCGCGTCCGGGTTCGGCCGCGCCTACGCCGCGTTGCTGCAGCCCGGCGGGTCCGACGGTCGCGGCGGGTCGCTCGGCTCGCTCGGGTCTTCGAGCTGACCAAGGTGCACCTCGGCCCGCCGCTCGTCACCGGCGAACGACCAGGCGGCCAACGCGGCAGCGAAGCCCATGACGGCCACCCAGAGCCACATGACCATCGCCGAGTCGCGGCGATACAGGATCGGCGACACGAGCGCGCACACCATCGACCCGACCGCGTACGTGGCCTCGTACGCGCCCTGACCGGCCCCGGTCAGCCCGACCGGCACGGTTCCGCCCGCGACGGCGGACTGCCCCGCCGTGTAGACCACCGAGAACAACAGCGCGACCGCGGCGCCCAGCGCGGCCACCCAGCCGAGGTGTCGCGTCAGCCCGAACCCCGCGATGAACGGGCTTGCGGCCACGAGCGCTACGGCCCCCGCCCGCACCGGCCCGACGTGGTCGACGAGGCGCCCGGCGAACGGCATGGCGATCACCAGCGGGACGAACAGGGCGATCATCACCAACGTCAGCTCGTTGTCGGTGCCGCCGAGGTCCTTGAGGAACCGCGACGCGACGGCGTCGAACGTGCCGATCATCGCGGCGAATCCGAGCCCGATCACGATGCCCGCCCGGGCGAGCGGCAGGCGGAACACGCGCCGCATCTCCGCGCCGGAGGCATGGTGCTCGCAGATGTCGGGCTCGGGCACGAGCGTCGCGATCGGGCCGACGGCTGCCAACAGGATCGCCAGCACCAGGAACGGCGTGTTCGGCGAATCGAAGGCCTGCTCGAGTTGCTTCGCGATCGGCAGGCCCAGCAGGAACCCGCCGATGTCGGCCGCGCCGGCCATCGAGATCGCCTTGCCCGGGTTGTGCGGGTCTTGCGCGAGGATCGCCCGCCGGGCCGACGGGATGAACGTGCCCGAGCCGAGCCCCACGAGCATGCGGGCCACGGCGAATTCCCACAGCGTCGACCCGAGCCAGAACCAGATCATGCCGGCCGCCGCGGTCGCGAGCCCGAACCAGAGCAGGCGGCGGGTGTGGCCCCGGTCGGCGAAGCGGGCGAGCCCGAGTTGTCCGACGAGCGCGGCGGGGAACGCCGACGCGGCGATGAGCCCGAGCCCGGCCTCGTTGAATCCGAAGATCGGCGGGAACCGGTACTTGTCCTGCAGGTCGGCCAACAGGCCGAACACGGCTCCGTAGCCCATGGCTTCGACGCAGATCGCGAGGAGCAGGGACGCGTTGCGGCGGGCAGCCATTGGGCGAACACACTATCCCGACGGGCTCCGCACGCTCGGTAGGGTGGCTGGGTGATTTGGCTGTTCACCGCGCTGAGCGTGGTCGTGTCGTTTGTGATCGCCGCGGTGACGGTCGGCTGGGTCGTCGAGCGTCAAGCCTCCCGGGCGCGGGTCGCGGTGTACGACCTGGACGCCGCGGTGCACTACGTGGCGGATCGGCTGTCGGAGGCGACCACCGCCGAGCTCAGCTACGACGACGTGGCCGACGTGCTCGGATGGCACCTCGACGAACTACGCGAACGCGGCGTCGCGTCGTTCCGCTCCGATGAGGCGCCGGGCGACGCGCTGGTCGTGGTCGACGAGGACGAGCCGGTCGCCCGCATCTTGGCGCGGATCGACGGAACCGACCGGGCGAACACCCTGACCGACGACCGTGTCGTCGAGATCCTGGCGACCCACGACGGGTACCTGCGCTCGATCGGGGCGGTCGGGCCCGCCGTGGGTGGGGATCCCGCCACGCCCGAGCCGTAGGATGCCCCCATGGATCGCCCATCGAAGTTCGAGCACAACCGATTTGTCGGCGACAAGCGGACCCAGGTCGTCTACGACGTCGACGAGCTCTCCGACGAGCATGCGCCTCTGATCGACGAACTGCTCGCCGCCGAGACCTTCCTGTGCTTCGGCCCCGACACGCTCGCGGAGGCTCGCAACCGCGGGTACCGGCTCTTCCGGGCGCAGCGCGCCGCCTCCTGAGCACGGGCGACACGCCGTGACCGGTCCCCCGTCGATGGATTACCGGTTCGAGTCGGCGGGTCTCGTGCTGTCGGGTCATCTCGCCGAACCCCCGGCGGGCCCGGCCCAGGTGCCCGGTCTGGTGCTGTGCCACGGGTTCCCGGTGCGGGGTCGTGAATCGCCGGCGTCGGGCCAGTCGTTCCCCGAACTCGCGGATCGCATCGCGACCGAGATGGGCTGGCTCGTGCTGACCATGAACTTCCGCGGGTGCGGCCATGCGGAGGGCGACTTCTCGATGCGCGGGTGGCTCGACGACATCGGCGCCGCCGTCATGCATCTGCGCGACCTGGGCGTGGCCGACGTCTGGCTCGCCGGGTACGGCACCGGCGGAGCGATGTGTCTGTGCGCCGCGGCGGGACAGCTCGATCCGCGGCGTCGCGGCGATGGCGGCGCCGGCCGACTTCGACGACTGGGCGAGAAACCCTCGCCGCCTGCTGCAACACGCCCGCCAGGTGGGCGTGATCCGCCACGAGTGGTTCCCCCGCAGCTTCGAGGAATGGGCCGACGAGTTCCGTGCGCACACGGCGGTCGCCGCGGCCACCGACGTTGCCCCGAGGCCGCTGCTCGTGCTCCACGGCGACACCGACGATCTGGTGCCCAACTTCGACGCCCGCGTGATCGCCGATGCGCACGGCGACGCCGAACTCCGGATCATCTCGGGCGGCGGGCACGAGCTTCGCCACGACCCGCGCGCCGTGGCGGTGCTGCTCGGCTGGCTCGCCCGCCAGCACGACGGCGACCCGCTCGTTCGGTACCTGCCGCCGGCCTGAGCCGAGGCGAAGTGCCCACTCCCGCCGCGGGCGCCGGGGGAGTAGCTTTTGCAGGTCTGACGACGCGCCGCGCTCGCTGGCACACCGTCCGCTGGGATCCGCCTGATGACCATTCCTCTTCGACTCGACCCACGGGGGTCCCTCGCATCCGACCGGTCCGACCGGTCCGGCGCGTCGCTCGGCCGTCAGGTGACCACGGTCGCGGTCGTGCTCGGCGGCGGGTTGCTGCTCGGTGCGATGTCGCGGCAGCTCGCGCTGGCGGCGCTGATCGTCGCCGTCGTGATCGGCGTTGCGTTCATCCGTTCGTTGCTCGCACACCCCGAGCTGCTGGTGAACATCGCCGTGTATTCGATGTGGTTCGACTCGGTGGGCGTCGGCTCATTCCGGGTCGGTCGAGCGATCGCCGTGCTGGTCGCCGTCGTGATGGTGTTGCGGCTCGCGTTGACCAACTGGCGGCCTCCGGCGCTCGATCGCCGCGCCTGGCTGCCGATCGCGGTGTTCGTCGGGTGGGCGCTGGCGTCGGGGCTGTGGGCCGACAAGATCGGCTCGTGGGCCGTCGGCATCGGGGAGCTGTCCCTCGGCGTCGTCTTCGGCATCATCTACCTCTATTTCCTCGACAGCGAGGCCCAGTTGGCGAAAGCCTTCAAGGTCTTCGTGTGGCTCGGCGTGCCGCTGTCGATCGTGGGGTATGTGGCCTTCGAGCGGTACGACGACCTGGTGAAGGAGGCGGGTGTCGAGGACCGCGTGGTCGGCTTCACCGGCAACGCGAACGCCCTCGCCGCCCTCTACATGGCCACGATCCCGCTGGCCGTGGTCTTCTTCCGGCGCTCGACCCGTCGGATCGAGCAGGCGGGGTACCTCGTGGTGATCGCCGCGATGTTCGTCGGTCTCGTCTCGACCGGATCGCGGGCCGGGTTGCTCCTGCTCGGCGCGATCCTCATGTACGTCTTCGTCACGTCGCCGGGCTTCACCCGGCGCGAGCGGGTGTGGACCGGGTTGGCCGGGTTCTTCGTGACGCTCATCGCGTTCCTCATTGCCGGCGCGCTGAACCCCGAGCGCTATTCGCTGTCGGGATTTCTCGGCCCGGGCGGCGCCGGCCGCGAGGACTTCTGGAACGCTGCGGTCAAGACGTTCGGGTCGCATCCGATCCAGGGCTCGGGCATGGGCGTGTTCCGCAACAACATGTTCGACATCCTCTCGAAGGTGTCGGGTGGATCGCTCGATCCCACCCGCAGCCCGATCAACCGGAACAAGGGCCACCTCGAGGCGCACAACATGTACCTCACGCTGCTCCTCGACCTGGGAATCGTCGGCATGATGGCGTGGGTCGGCATGTACGTGTCGGTGCTGCGCAACCTCTGGGGGCAACGCAACTCGGTGTATCGCGACTGGGTCTGGGCGTTCGGGGGAATCCACCTGAGCGTGCTGATCACGGCGATGTTCGCGTCGGACTACAACACGAAGTTCCAGTGGACTGTGATCGGGTTCTCGGGAGCGGCCTACGGCCGGACGGTGGTGCGCCACGACGTCGACGGCCGGCTGGAGACGGCGCGGGCGACCGGGCAGCTTCGCCATCGCCTCCCGTTCGTTCGTCTCGCATCGCTCGTCGCGCTCGTTGCGTTTGTCCTGACGGCGACGAGCTTCGCGACGTTCGGCTCGACCCGCCACGTCGCGACCGCCGAGGTGTTCGCGGTGCAGTTCGAGAAGGTGACCACCAGCAAGGGCATGCCGCTCGACGACTCGCGAATCCAGCTGATCCTGAACCTCGTCCGCTCCGACCTCTACACGGCCGAGGTTGCCGCGCAGGCCGATCTGTCGATGCCGATCTCGGAGCTGCGGGACCGTATCGACGCCACCCGCCTCAAGTTCTCGGCGGTGGTGCAGATCTCGGTGTCGCTCGACAGCGAGGCCGACGCCCGGCGTGCGTCGATGGTCCTGGTGTCGTCACTCGACAGCGTGTTCGAGAAGGCCCGCGCCAACATGGCGGCGGCCGACGGGACCGACACCCGCGATCTGATGCCCGATGTCCCCTCCGGGTATGTGGGCCCGCTGTACATGCGGTTCGAGAACCACCCCGAGATCACCACGATTCCGCCGCGAACCATCGTCAACGGGCTCGTCGGTGCGCTCGTCGCGGTGTTCGGCCTGGTCTGTTGGACCGCGGCCCGCCAGGACGGTCGAGCGCTCTCGACGGCCGAGGGCATGGAGGTTCGTCTCGGCTCGGTTCCGATCATCGGGCGACTCGGACGACTCCCGCTCTCACCCCTCGCCCGGCAGCGACGGCGGGCGGCGCGGGCCGCATCGACCGCGTTCGCGGACACCGTCATGGCTCGCACGCCGGTGCCGGCCGACGGTTCGGCGCCCGTGGTCGGAATGAGCGCGGATGGCATCGACCGCCTGCGTGCCGATGCGGTGCTGTCGTTGCTCGGCGGGCTGATCGATACCTCCGACCGCCCGGTCGTGTTCGTCGATCTCGCCGGCGATGTCGGACCGCGGCTGGGCCTGCGTGGTCGCCCCGGCGTGGGCGAGGTCGTGCACGGCCGCGAGACCCTCGACGCGGTGCTCGTGTCGGTGCCGTGCGATCGGTTGCCGCGCTCGGTCCGATCCCGGCCGGATGGCCCGCGAACGGGCGACGGCTCGGATCCTGAAACCGAGACCGGCTCGTTCCGTGCGCTCCCGGCCGGTCAGCTGGCCGTGCGCGACGCCGAGGCCGAGGCGCTCGGCGGTGTGATCGAGTCGCTGCGTTCCACCGCGACCGTCGTGGTCGACTTCGGCGACATCGAGGGTCGGGCGGGTATCGGCGAGGCGCTGCGCGAATGCGACCTCGTCGGTGTGGTCGTGCTCGACGGGTGGACCGAGGTCGTTCCCACCTCGGCGATCGCCGGACGTGCCCGAGCGGCGGGCGCCGAGGTCGGCGTGCTCGTCATCGACAACGGCAACTGACCGGGCGCTCCGGCACGGCCAGCCAGGTGCGCTCCGGCACGGCCGGTCAGGTGCGCTCCGGCACGGCCGGTCAGGTGGGTTCGCTGCCCGCCGGGCCCACGGGCGTGTACGCGAATCGCCGCTTGAGCCGCAGCCATGGCTGCTCCCAGACGACCCAGGTGACGCGAGCGATCAGCAGCGAAAGCCCGCCCGCGACCGCCAGGTTCACGACGCTGTCGAACAGCGTCACGGGCGATCCGCCGATCGACAGCTTCCCGCCCGAGCGTTCCTTCATCGCGGCGGCGATCGGGAAGTGGAACAGGTAGATCGCGTACGAGTACTTGCCGAGCGTCAGGTTGAGGCGGCTGTTGGTGAAGCGCGTGGCCCAGGGCGACAGGCGGTCGGTGTAGGCGCCGAGCACGTAGAGCAGAAACGCGACCGACACGAACGTGAGCCCCGGGCCGTAGACCAGCTTCGGGATGACCTCGGAGGCGTCGCCTTCGAGCGTGATGGTCGGAAGCCACGCGAACGCGACGAGCGCCAACCATCGACGCCGACCGAGCGCCCGCCGCGCGGGCTCGAGGCGCTGGCGCACGACGGCGTCGCGCACGTACAGCGCTCCGATGGCGCCGATCACGAGCGAGTCGATCCGGGTGAAGGTGTATTCGCGTGCCTGCCACTCGGGCGTCAGCGCGCCGGCGTACACGAGCCCGGTGCGCAGCAGGAACGTCGCCACGACGATGCCGCTGAACGCTCGGAATCGCCAGGACGCCGGGATGGCAGCGACCACGAGCGGCCAGAACAGATAGAACTGTTCCTCGATCGCGAGCGACCACAGGTGGCCCAGCCCGGGAAGTGAGCGCGGGCCCTGCGCCAGCACGAAGTTCTGGAGGTAGACCCACACGGTCCACAGTCCGCTCGGCCCGTCGGCGAGCGCCCGGAGGTCGGTGACGCCGCCCATCTTGTCGGGCAACAGCGACGCGGCGGGCGCCACCACGAAGAGCATGAGCGCAACGAACAGGTAGTACAGCGGGAGGATGCGCACCGCTCGTCGGGCGTAGAAGTTGGCGAAGAAGCCGGGTTGGTCGCGGGTTTCGACGAGGATGCCGGTGATCAGGAACCCGGACAGCACGAAGAACAGGTCGACGCCGCGCTCGCCGACGATCCCCCACGACTGGGTCGAGTCGAAGGTGTGAAACACGAGGGTCAACAGGATGGCGCCGCCGCGGACCCCGTCGAGTGCCGCGACGCGAGGCAGCGCCGCACCGTCCTCGGTGGTCTGAAGGGTCGAACTCACAGTCGGCCACTCTACGGCCGAGTCGCGCTCCCGGAGTCGACCCGCTTGGTGGGCGACCGGGGCGTCGCCGGCCCGGTCGCCGGTGTCCGCGTGGTCATCGACGCCACGGTGGCTCGTCGTCGGTGGCGATGCCGAGGTCGGCGATCGCTCGGGCCAGGACCTTCCGCTTGATCGTCCCGTTCTTGACGAGTTCGCCGAGCACCGACACGACCAGGCCCGCCGCATCGATCTCGAAGAACCGCCGGAGCGCCTCGCGGGTGTCGGAGCGCCCGAACCCGTCGGTTCCGAGCGATGTGTACGGCCGGGGCACCCAGCGAGCAACCTGGTCGGGAACCGCCCGCACGAAGTCGGTCACGGCGACCACCGGTCCGGCGCCCGCGGCGAGCAGCGAGGTGACTCGCGGCGTGCGGGGCGTCTCGGTGGGATGCAGCAGGTTCCACCGCTCCACCTGCATGGCGTCGTCGCGCAGCGCCTTGTACGAGGTCGCGCTCCACAGGTCGACCCCGACGCCGAAGCGTTCGGCGAGGATCTGGCGGGCCTCGGCCGCGGCCTGCCAGGTCGACCCCGAGAACAGGATCGTGGCCGGGACGAGATCGCCGTCGGGCCGGTCCTGCCAGCGGTACAGCCCGTCGATCGCGCCACGCCCGACGTCGGCCGACCGGTCGGGGTCGAGCGGTGGCATCGGGTAGTTCTCGTTGTAGAGCGTGAGGTAATAGAACTCGTCGATGTTGTCGCGCAGCATGGCGGTCGTGCCGTGCTCGACGATCGCCGCGACCTCGTAGGCGAACGCCGGGTCGTAGGCGCGGCACACCGGAACGGCCGACGCGAGCAGCAGGCTGTGGCCGTCCTGATGCTGGAGCCCTTCGCCCATGAGCGTGGTGCGGCCGGCCGTGGCGCCGAGGATGAAGCCGCGGGCGCGGGCATCGGCCGCGGCCCAGATCAGGTCGCCGACGCGCTGGAACCCGAACATCGAATAGAAGATGAAGAACGGGAGCATCGGCACGCCGCGGGTGGCGTAGCTCGTCGCCGCAGCGGTCCACGAGGCCATCGCGCCTGCCTCGGTGATGCCCTCCTCCAGGATCGCTCCGTCGGTCGACTCCTTGTAGTTCAACAGCAGGTGGTGGTCGACCGGCTCGTACTTCTGGCCGACCGAGCTGTAGATGCCGATCTCGGGGAACAGCGAGTCCATGCCGAACGTGCGGGCCTCGTCGGGCACGATCGGCACGATGCGCCGCCCGATCGCCGCGTCGCGGGTGAGGCCTCGCAGCAGGCGTACGAAGGCCATCGTCGTCGACACCGGCTGCGTGCCCGACCCGGTGCGCAGGTCGTCGAAGACGGCCGGGTCGGGTAGTTCGATCGCTCGGCGCACGGTGACCTGCCGCTTCGGGAGCGATCCGCCCAGTGCGCGCCGTCGCGCGTGCACATAGTCGTGTTCCGGCGTCCCTTCGGCGAAGCGCACGAAGGGCGGCTCGTGCCCGTCGAGCGCCTCATCGGGGATCAGACCGCCGAGTTGCAGTCGGTCACGCAGCTCGCGAATCTGCGCGGCGTTCATCTTCTTGATCTGGTGGGTCGAGTTGCGTCCGGCGACCTGCTCGCCGAGGGTCCATCCCTTGATGGTCTTGGCGAGGATCACGGTCGGCCGTCCCGTCGACCCGTGCGTCGCCCGGTGGTAGGCCGCGTACAGCTTGCGGTAGTCGTGGCCGCCGCGGCGCAGCTGCGAGATGTCGTCGTCGCTCAGGTGTTCCACCAGTTGGCGCAACCGCGGGTCGGGGCCGAAGAAGTGCTCGCGCGCATATGAGCCGGGCTCCACGGCGTAGCGCTGGAACTCGCCGTCGACCGTTGCGTTCATCTTGTCGACGAGCGCGCCGTCGCGGTCGGCTTCGAGCAGCGGGTCCCAGTCGTGGCCCCACACCACCTTGATCACGTCCCATCCGGCGCCGCGGAAGACGCCCTCGAGCTCCTGGATGATCTTGCCGTTGCCGCGCACGGGGCCGTCGAGGCGCTGGAGGTTGCAGTTGACCACCCACGTGAGGTTGTCGAGCCGCTCGCGGCCGGCCAGCGCGATGGCGCCAAGCGTCTCGGGCTCGTCGGTTTCGCCGTCGCCGACGAAGCACCACACTCGCGATTCGTCGGTCGCATCGATCCGGCGGTTGTGCAGGTAGCGGTTGAACCGAGCGTGGTAGATCGAGTTGATCGGGCCCAGGCCCATCGACACGGTCGGGAATTCCCAGAAGTCGGGCATCAGCCGCGGATGCGGATACGACGGCAGGCCACCCCCGGCGATCTCGCGCCGGAACCCGTCGAGCTGCGCCTCGTCGAGGCGACCCTCCACGAACGCCCGTGCGTAGATGCCGGGGGCGGCGTGGCCTTGGATGTACAGGTGGTCGCCGGCGTTGCCGTTGTCCTTGCCCGCGAAGAAGTGGTTGAAGCCCACGTCGTAGAGCGCGGCCGAACTCGCGAACGTCGACAGGTGGCCGCCGATGCCCTCGGCGCGGTGGTTCGCGCGCACCACCATGGCCACGGCGTTCCAGCGGATGACGGCCCGGATTCGGCGCTCGATCATCTCGTCGCCGGGGAACCACGGCTCCTCGTGACGCGGGATGGTGTTGATGTACGGCGTGACGAGCAGTCCCGAGTTGTCGATGCCGAGATCCTGGGCTCGGTCCTCAAGGCGGGCGAGCAGGAACGACGCTCGTGCCCGGCCCCGCTGCTGGGCGACCGACTCGAACGAGTCGATCCACTCGGCGGTCTCGTCGGGGTCGACATCGGGGATCTGGCCGAGAAAGCCGTCGGTCATGCGTGGCGCTCCTTGTCCGTCCGGGCGACCCCGTGGCGGCGGCGCGACGCCGTGCACGTGGTGGTCGAGCCTATTGGCGCACCGGGTCGATGTGGCGGGCGCGGTGCCGGTAGCGTCCCGCAGCCATGGGACGGATCGTGTTCACCGATGGTGCGTGTTCGGGTAACCCCGGTCCGGGCGGCTGGGCCTGGGCGCTGGGGGCCGACGATTTCGCGGCCGGCTACGACCCGGCCACGACGAACCAGCGCATGGAGATCACCGCCGCGTTCCGTGCGGTGCAGGCGCTCGACGGGCCGCTGGAGATCCGGAGCGACTCGACCTACGTCGTGAACTGCTTCAACCAGCATTGGTGGCGCGGCTGGCACGCGCGCGGCTGGACCAACTCGCAGCGCAAGCCGGTCGCCAACCGCGACCTGTGGGAGCCGTTCATCGACCTCGTGCGGGCGCGGGGCGACGTGACCTTCACCTGGGTGAAGGGCCACTCGGGGAACCCGATGAACGATCTGGTCGATCGGCTCGCCGTCGCGGCCGTCACCAACCGGGCCCCGTCCTCGGGCGGAGTGGGCGGCGCGGCCTGACTCAGGAGTCGACGTTCGGCTGGTGCAACAGCCGGAGCGTGGCGTAGGCCTCGTTGATCCGCTTCGTTTCGAGTTCCGCCTGGCGGACGATGTCGGCGGACTGCTCGACGAAGCGGTCGGGGTGGAACTCCTTCGCGAGGCGCCGGTGCGCGGCGACGATCTTGGGCCACGGGTCTTCGCGGGACACACGTAGAACCGAGTAGGGGTCGTCGGGAGTGGCTTCGTCGTCGGGCACGTCCTCGAAGAGCGACTCGTACGTGTAGTACTCGGCAAACCCGCTGCGTGACTGCGGTACCTCTTCGGCCACGGCGTGCCGGCGCACGAACGCCGTTCCCACGAACGCAACCTCGGGCTGCGCGCCGACGGGTCGATCCTCGAGTCGCGGCAGGCGCACCCGTCCGCCGGGAAAGGTTGGTTGGCGCCGGGGGGCGTGGAACGCGGCGGGAGGGGAATCGGCGTTCCTCTCCTCGATGCGTTGCTCGGTCGGCTCCATGCGAGTTGTATCGGCAGATGCCCGACGAATCTTCAGCGATTCGGTGTGCAACGCCATCAGGGCCCGCATTTCCTTGACCGAACGGTCAACACGTAGTCTGCGCGGATGGACATCTCCGGAGCATCAGCAATCGTCACCGGCGGCGCCTCGGGCCTCGGCGAGGCCACCGCGCGGCTGCTCGCCGAACGTGGCGCCAAGGTCGTCGTCATGGACCTTGACCGCCAGCAGGAGCGCGGCGACGCGCTCGCCAAGGAAATCGGCGGCCTGTTCGCCCCGGCCGACGTCACCGACGCCGAGCAGGTGCAGGCAGCGGTCGCCGCTGCCGGCGAGATGGGGCCGCTCAAGGCGCTCGTCAACTGCGCCGGCATCGGCTGGGCCACCCGCACCATCGGCAAGAACGGCGAGCCGCACGACCTCGAGATCTTCAAGCGAGTGATCGACATCAACCTCGTCGGCACGTTCAACTGCATCCGCCTCGCGGCCTCGGCGATGAACTCCAACGAGGGCGACGAGGACGGCCAGAAGGGCGCGATCGTCAACACCGCGTCGGTCGCAGCGTACGACGGCCAGATCGGGCAGGCGGCCTACTCGGCGTCGAAGGGCGGCGTGGTGGGCATGACCCTCACGGTCGCCCGCGACCTTGCCGCCGCCGGCATTCGGGTCAACACGATCGCCCCGGGCCTGATCGACACCCCGATCTACGGCGAGGGCCCCGCGTCCGAGGCGTTCAAGTCGGCGCTCGGTCAGTCGGTGCTGTTCCCGCACCGCCTCGGCCGCTCGGAGGAGTTCGCCTCGCTGGCGCTCGAGCTGATCACCAACAACTACATGAACGCGCAGGACATCCGCCTCGACGGCGGCATCCGCATGCCTCCGAAGTCCTGAGCCTCGTTTCGATCCCGGCGTTGCCGGGCGAGACCATTCGCCGAACGGGCGTCACGCGTTGCGTGACGCCCGTTTGCCGATCCAGGTGGGATGGTCGGCCATCGCGAGCAGGTGATCGTCGCCCGAGCTGTCGCCGTACGCCCACAGCTCGGCGCCGGTCAGGTCGCGCTCGGCGAGCCACGACCGAAGCCGCCGCTCCTTCTCGGCCGCACGCACGTTGCGCCCCACCAGCTCGCCGGTGACGTGGCCGGTTGCATCGGCATCCATCTCGACGCCGATCACGTGGTCGAACCCGAGGCCGTCGGCGACCGGCCGCAGGTAGTACACCATCGAGGCGCTCACCATCACGAGGGAGTGCCGCGAGTCGCGATGCCAGCGGACCCGTTCGAGCGTTGCGTCGCGGAACCCCTTGGGCAGCCGCTGAGCGTACGACCGGCCGGCGTCGTGGAGCTCGTCGATGTGACGGCCGCGCAGCACTCGGCCGAGCACCCGTTCCTTGGCCGCATCGCGTTCGTCGTCGTCGCCTCGAACGCCGCGGAGCAGCCCGGGCGATTCGGCGCCGAGCGCCGCGGCGACGCGCAATGGGCCACCCACGTGCAGGAGGAACCCGAGCAGCGTGTCGCGCTGGCTGATCGTTCCGTCGAAGTCGAACGCCGCGACGCCCGACGACGCCCCGTCGCTCACAGTGCGTTCGATCGGTGGCTCAGGAACGCTTCGAGGCGCTCGAGGGTCCGTTCCATGTTGGGAACGTGGCGACGTGGATACCCGGCGAGCTCGATCGCCTTGGGCGCTCGCGACGTCGACCAGTCGAAGGTCTCGGTGACCTCGGTGCCGCCGTCGACCGGGCGCAGTTCGTAGCGCCAACGGTGGCCGCCGAGGTGACGCCATGCGATCAGGCGGTCCTGTTCGAACTCCACGACCTCGTTCGAGATGCGGTACGGCACCCCCATCCGCATGCCCATCGAGAACTTCGAGCCGAGCCGAAGCTGCCGTTCGTTGGAGTGTGCGCCCTGCACCGTGCCTGATCCGTCGATGACGGCGTGCAGCGACGGGTCGGACAACACGGCGAAGATCGCGGCGGGGGTGGCAGCGATCGTTCGCGACACGGAGACCTGACGAGTGCTCATGTCCACATCATCGCAGCATCGACGACAACGCCGAAGCGAGGTCGTCGTGGCCGAACCGGAACCCGGCCCGAAGGAGCACCGCTGGCTCCACGCGTTGCCCGCCGAGCAGGAGTGCGTCGGCCAACTCGCGCCCGAACAGCGCCCGGGGCCCGATCATCGGCAGGATCGTGGTGGGGCGATGCAGCACCGACCCCAACGTGGCGGCGAACTCGGCGTTGGTGACCGGTGAGGGCGCGGTCAGGTTCACCGGACCCGAGATCGTCGATCCGAGCAGAAAGGCGATGGCGCTCACCTCGTCGTCGAGCGTGATCCAGCTCTGGTACTGACGGCCGGAACCCGCTCGCCCGCCGAGGCCGAGGCGGAACGCAGGCAGTTGGCGGGCGAGCGCACCGCCCCGGGTCGACAACACGATGCCGGTGCGGATGATCGCCGTGCGGATGCCGGCCTCGGGTGCCGCCGCGGTGGCGGATTCCCAGTCGGCGCAGAGCCGTGCCAGAAAGTCGTGGCCGGGCGGCGAGGACTCGTCGACCACGTCGTCGCCGGTGTTGCCGTAGTACCCGATCGCGCTCGCGGAGATGAACGCGCCCGGGGGCCGTCGACACGAGGCGAGCGCTTCGGCGACAAGCCCGGTGCCAACGATGCGGCTCGAACGGAGCCGCTGCTTCTGCGCTGCGGTCCAGCGACGCTCGCCGATCCCCTCCCCGGCGAGGTGCACGACGGCGTCGAGTCCCTCGAAGGCTCCGGTGTCGATCCGTGAGTTCTCGGGATCCCATCGGATCTCGTCGTCTGAGGCCCGTTCCCGGCGCTCCCCTCGAACGACGCGCACGACACGATGTCCCTCGCGGGTGAGGTGGTCGCGGAGCGCGGAGCCGATCAGCCCGCTTGAACCGGTGACGGCGATGTCCATGGTGGTGTCAGCGGTTCTGGTAGCGGGCGCATTCCGGGCCGGAAGCGGACCCTGCTGAACTGAGCGTGATGACGCCTCCTCGAGTGGTGTTAGGGTGTGGGGAGCGAGTCGGCGGAGTCCAACCGGATAGCATCCGCGGAATGACCGAGCCCGCCGTTTCCGACGAGTTGGTGAACGGCGCACCGGATTCCGCTCGGATGGTTGGGCGTTCAGAAGGGTCTGTGGGAGATCGGGCCGAGGTCCCTCGAACATCCACATTCAGTCGCCGGCTCCTGCAGATCTGCGCGGCCTCGTTCGCACTGCGACTGTCGTACGTGCTGTTGGTGACGAAGAGCGCGCCGCTCGCCGGAGATGCGCTGTACTACTCGGCGCAAGGCCAAGCGATCGCTGCTGGCAGGGGGTTCGCTCACCCGTTCTACTTCGCGGGCACGATGCCGGCGGCGGACCATCCTCCCCTTGCCGCGATCGTCATGGCCCTGGGTCCGCTGATCGTGGGTAGCAAGTCCATGGTGTTCGGGATGCCGCTGTTCGTATTCGTCCAACGTCTCACGCTGGTCTTGATCGGCACGGCAACGGTCGCTGTGGTCGGGGCTACGGCTCGACGAACAATGTCAGTTCCGGCATCGGGCGAGCTCGATCGGGATCAGGAGTCGATCAGCGGAAGGGCGGCACAACGTGATGCTGGACCGGTCGCGGATCGCGTGGGTCTCCTTGCCGCCTGTTTTGCCGCAGTAAGCCCGTCGCTCTGGGTGAACGACGGCATCTTGATGTCGGAGTCGGTTGCGGCGCTGGCCTTGGCTGCTGTCCTCTGGGTCGCGCTGGTCGCGTGGGGTCGCCCGGGAATTCGTCAATGGGCGATGTTGGGAGGCGCGATTGGCCTCGCTGCGCTCGCCCGTGCCGAGTCGGTATCGCTCCTTGCTGTGCTCGCCGCACCCATGGTGCTGTTGCGCCACCGGGGCAGCGCTCGAAAGATCCTGTTCTCGGGCGTTTCCGCGGCAATCGCATGTCTTCTGGTGTGCGCTACGTGGTTGATCCCCAACGCGATCCGATTCGAGGAACGAGCGTTGTTCTCGACAAGCGACGGCCTGCTGTGGCTCGGCGCCAACTGTCCCGATACCTACAGCGGTGATTGGCGAGGATTCTGGACGCTGGGGTGTCTTCGTCACTTCGATACCGACGGGAACGGTAGGAACGATGAGGAGGACCTCCATTCATGGTCGCCATTCGACAGGGCGACGGAGGACCAATCGCAGATCTCACGCCGATATCAAGCCGCAGCATTTCAGTTCATCGGCGGCCACAAGCGTGCGTTCGTAAAGCTCAGTGTCGTTCGGGTGGCACGCACGTGGGGGATCTGGCGTCCAGATCAGATGGCGGAGTACAACCGAGGCGAGGGGCGATCGCTCGCGGTGTCGTGGATGGCTTGGGCCGACCACATCATCATGATGCCGTTGGCAGCTGTGGGGCTGGTGGCATTGCGCCGAGCCGGTCGTTCGACGTGGCCCTTCGTGGCGCAGGGTATTGCGGTAACCCTGATTTCGGCGCTCGTCTACGGGCTGGCCCGATTCCGTCTCGGTTGGGACGTGGCAGCATGCATCCTGGCGGCGATCGGCGTCGATCGGTCGCTCCGGCGATTCAGCACTCGGGTGGGCGCTTCCCGTGAGTGAGCCCAAACGAGGTAGACGTGTCCGGGGCCTGGCTCCGTACTGGTTCGTAGCGCCGCTCGTTGTAGCGGCCTTTGTCTCGTTCGGGCGTTCCTGGACCCCTATCGGAGACCTGGCGTTGGTCGACCTCAAGCTCCGCCACTTGTTGTCCCACCCGCCCCTCGTCGGTCCCTATTCCCGCTTCGGTTGGAGCCATCCTGGCCCGGCGATGTATTGGATCCTGTGGCTGCCGTGGCGCATCGTCGGTGGTGGTCCGAGGGGCCTGCTCTTCTCGACGCTCCTCTGGCACGCCGGTGCCAGCACAGTGTCGTTGTGGCTCGCCCGAAGGTGCGGCGGGATTCGTCTGATGATCGTTTCGGCCGTCGTTCTGGTGGCCACAACGGTGGTGAACCAGCCCGACGCACTGGTTCAGCCATGGAACCCGTATCTGAACTTCACCCTTGTCCCGGGTTTGATGTGTGCCGTCGTCCTTGCAGCACGAATCGACCGTGTCGGCTGGGTTTGGTTCGCCGTGATCGGCTCCGTGATGGCGCAGAATCATCTCGGCCTGCTGCCTCCGGTGCTGACGCTCGTGGGGGTCGTGGCTGCGTGCACGCTCGTTCGGTGGTGGAGGTCGGACGACCGCAGCGCCCGCTGGCGAGGTGACGGCGTGACCCTCGCGCTGGTCGGCGGAACCGGGGTCGTGCTCTGGCTTCTCCCGATCGTCGAGCAAATCCTTCACGCGCCCGGGAATCTCTCCCTTCTCTGGCGGTTCGCCTCCGGCTCGGAGGCCCGTCTCGGCATCGCCGGAGCGGCTCGAATCATCGGTCGTCAGTTGGGCCTGACTCCGCCGTGGCTGGGGTTCCGGACGCCGCTCGACCAGTTCGTCGGCGGCATCGACGTCAGCTTGGGGGGCTGGCGGACATGGCCGGTGCTGCTGGTGCTTCCCATCCTCGCGTTGATGAGGGCCGCCCGGAGTCGACGGTGGCCTGACCTTGAGATCGTGGCGCTGTTCACGATGACGATTCTGGTCGGCTTCGCTTCGGTGGTTGGCGTGTCGGGCCCGCCCACGAGTACCTCGTGGCCTGGGTTTCACTGGCGTGCGCGATGCTCGTCGGATTCTCTCTCGTGACGCTGGTCCTTCCGGTGTTAGGCCAACGTGCCAGTGTCGGGGGACGTTCGTTGCGCGCGGCTCGTCTGGTTCTTGCATTTGCCGGCGGATCGCTCGCCGTCTCCACTGTGATTGCGCCGAACCCGTACTTGCACCTCGCTCCGGCCGCTCGGGAGCTCGATGAGCAACTGGCCCGCCGATATGACTCAGCCGCACCCACCCTCAACTTCGTTGAGGTGACGGACTTCGATGCCTTGTCCGTGCTGTCAGCCCTCGTCGATACCGCTGAGCGTCGGGGATGGACGGTTCATGTCCCGAGTGAGTATGCGAAGGTCGGTTTCGACGGTAAGTGGACGGAGGTCGACCGTGATCCCCGACATGAACAGCTCACGCTTGCGTCGGGGATCGCGGCGCGACGTCTCCTTGAGGACCCGACGCTGGAGCGGATCGCCTACTACCAGCCGTTCTCCGAAGGCACGCGGCGCCGGATCTGGGAGCTGTCCCGGAGTCTCGAGCAGCTCCGCGGAATCGAAAGTCCGAGCGAGGAGGAGGTGCTCGGGGGTTTCTACAAATCGGTGGAACTCGCTCGATTGCAGAACGCCAAGGCTGATGTCTCGATCTTCCGCCGTCGATGACCGATTGAACACGTGACCTGATCGATCGCGACGTATCGCGTGCTGTCATTGTCGATCGTCAACGCGGCACGCTAATGGGAATTCAACACCCGGCGCTCTAGTAGCCCCAACTCTTCACGGGGTGATTTGGGGGTAACCAGTCAGGTGTGATCGCGCGGTGTGTGGTGGTCCACCACGGTCCGCGCGACTGGTGGTAGACCGTGTGTCGTGGACGACGCGGAGCGGATCGGGGTGTTGGAAGCCCGTAACGCTGTCGCCGTGTTGGAAGCCGAGAACGCTGCGTTGCGGGCACGCGTCGGCGAGTTGAACACCCAGGTCGAGTCGCTGATCGCCAAGATCGCGACGCTGGAAAAGGTGTTGGGCCTGAACTCGTCGAACTCGTCGAAACCACCGTCGTCTGACAGCTCGACGCAACGAAACAAGCGGACACCGAACGCGAACCGGGCTGCACGCCGCGCCAAAGGCCGCCCGCAGGGCAAACAGCCGGGAACGACAGGCGAAACGTTGCGTCAGATCACCGATCCCGACGAGGTTGTCGCCCACCAGCCCGAAACGTGTCGGCGATGCGAAGCATCGTTGGGCGCAGCGACGGTGAGCGGCGAGGTTGTCCCGCAGGTGTTCGACATCGCAGCACCAGCAGTGGTTGTGGTCGAGCATCGTGCCAACGGCGCCGCTGCACGTGCGGGTGTGAGACCACAGCAGGGTTCCCGCCCGAAGCGTCCGCGCCTGCGGTGTACGGGCCGGCGATCAAAGCTCACGCCCTGTATCTGATGTGCGCCCAACACATCCCGCGGGACCGATGCGCCCAGACGATCCATGACCTGTTCGGGGTGAACGTGTCGACCGGCACGCTCGACAACTGGCTGACCGAAGCCGCTGAGGCGTTGGTGATGTTCATCGCTGCGCTCACCGTGCAGCTCCGTGCCGCTGGTCATGTGCACGCCGATGAGACACCGGTGCGTTCCGGTAGGACCCAACTGTGGGTCCATGTCACCTGCACCGCCTGGTTGACGTTGCTCCACGTCGGGCGTCGCAACAAGGCGACCGTTGAAGCGGGTCCGCTCGGCGACTACCACGGCACGATCGTTCATGACCGTCTCGCCATGTACTTCGGGTACGGCGGCGGTCACGTGTTGTGTAACGCCCACGTTTTGCGGTCGCTTCACGCCTTGTTGTCGTCTCGAACCCACCGAGAGTGGGCCCGCGGGTTCATCGAGTTGATCTGTGACACGAAGACTCGTGCCGATACGGCGCGGGTCGGGGGACGGGGTGCGCTCGGTGCCCGCGAGCGAAGACGGATCTGTCGCCGTTGGAACGATCTCTGTGACCAAGCCGATGTTGCCGCGCCGGGCGTGTACCTGTACGGGCTCGACAAAGACGCGTACCTGCTCGCGCGGGCACTCCGTGTGCATCGCGACGACCTGTTGGCGTACACCGCGGATCTCACGTTGCCGTTTGACAACAACCTGGCTGAACGTGATCTCCGGATGATCAAGCTTCAAGCCAAGATCTCCGGCGAGTTCCGCAGCCAGACCGGAGCGGCGCGCTTCGCTGCGATCCGCAGCTACATCGGTACCAGCCGCAAACAAGGCCAGAACATCCACACGCACCTCCGTGACCTCTTCACCCCGACCGGCGCCTGGATCCCCACCCCCGCCTACTGACCTGACTGGTTACATTTGGGGTGAGCATCGAGGCCGATTTCGGCTTCAGCCGGGTGGCCGGGCCGGGTTTGGGGTCGGCTGGCGGGTGTTGGAGGGGTCAGCGAGGCCCTGTCTGTCAGGGTGGGGTGAGACACCGCGTTGAGCGGTTGTGACTCCTCCAGGGCGAGAAACGGACCCGAAATCTGATGACGTTGACGACTGCAGATCTGGTTGACCGCGCCCAAAATGGGCGGGTGGATGAGATCGACCCTGCCGCCAGACCGAAGCGCCGCACGTTCACCGCGGCCGAGAAGCACGCGCATCTCGATGCGTACGATGCCCTGGCGAAGGGCAGCGAGAAACGTGGCGCGTACCTGCGCCGCGAAGGCCTGTACTCGTCGCATCTCGCCGAGTGGCGCAAACAACGCGACCGGGCCGGGACGACACCGCCGGCGGGGCGGGTGAAGCGGACCGCCGAACAGGTTGAACTGGACCGGCTCCGACGGCGCAACGCTCGGTTGGAGGCCGAGCTCGAGCGCACCAAGTTGGCGTTGGAGATCACGGGAAAAGCACACGCGCTCTTGGAGCTCATCTCCGAGAGCGCGGACACCGAGCCGAGGTCGACCAAGTGATCGACGACCACTTCGACGAACTCGCGAAACAGACATGCGTCCGCCGGGCTGCCGCCTTGTTGGGTCGGCCCCGTGCCACCCACTATCGGCGGCACCAGCCCCCGAAACTAGGCCCGCCCGTCCCACGCCCGGCGCCGGCCAACGCGCTCACCGAGACCGAACGTCAACACGTGTTGGCGGTGTTGCGGTCGCCCGAATACAGCGATCTGGCACCTGCCCAGGTGTGGGCCCGACTCCTCGATGACGGCGTCTACCTGTGCTCGATCGCCACGATGTACCGGCTGTTGGCCGTCGCGGGCGAGAACCGCGAACGGCGCCGTCAACGCACCCACCCCGCGAAGAAGAAACCCGAGCTGATCGCCCGAGGCCCCAACGAGGTGTGGAGTTGGGATATCACGAAGCTTCGCGGTCCGACCCGCGGCGTCTACTACGAGTTGTTCGTGATCATCGACATCTACTCCCGCTACGTCGTCGCCTGGTGCATCGCACCCGCCGAGACCGGCGAACTCGCCAAAGAGTTCATCGACGCTGCCATCCAGAGTCAGGGCGTGGCCCGAAACCAGCTCACGCTTCACGCCGACCGCGGCACCTCGATGACCTCGAAACCCGTCGCGCAGCTCCTCGTCGACCTCGGCGTCGCCCGCTCACATTCGCGGCCTCACGTCTCCAACGACAACCCCTACAGCGAAGCCCAGTTCAAGACCCTCAAGTACTGCCCGGCGTTCCCCACCAACTTCGGGTCGATCCACGACGCCCGAGCGTTCTGCGAGACGTTCTTCGCCTACTACAACCACGAACACCGCCACTCCGGCATCGCACTCCACACCCCCGCGTCGGTGCACTACGGCACCTCCACCGAAATCAGCGCCCAACGAGCCGCGACCCTCGACGCCGCCTACGCCGCCAACCCCGACCGGTTCCGCGGCCGACGGCCCGCCCCGCCCAAGCTCCCTACCGTCGCCTGGATCAACGACCCATCGCGCGAAGCGCTCATACAGAACAACTAACCGAAAACTGTCTCAAACTCCTTGACAGGTTCCGAGGCGAGGCGAGGCGGGGTGGTGTTGGCGCTGGCCTGAGCGTGGTGCCGGTCGTGTTCAGGTTCGTGTGTGGTCAGGCGATGAGGGCGATGCGCTGGTAGGCGCCGACCAGGACGCTTAAGCGGTGGGCCAGTCGTCGATGAGCCTGACGATGGTTTGGCGTGCGGTGCGCACGAGGCGGCCGGGCGCACCGAACAAGGTCCAGCGGAGCTCCTTGGGTCGCACATCACCCACGTCAGGGAGGCAACGAGTTGGAACCAGCGGAACCAGATCCGCGGCGAGGGTGACGGTCTGGAGCCACGCTTGGTTGGTGTCGAACCGGTTGAACGGGAACCGGCACAGGCCTGAGTCCTTCAACCGTTGAATGTGTTGTTCGACATGCGCGTGAGCGCGCATGGTCGCGTCGCACTCGACGGGGTCACCGTCCTGGTCGGTGTAGAACCCCCAGTATCGGTATTCCAGCGACGGGAACAGGGAGCGTTGAGCGCCGGGGTGTAACGGTTCACGACGCACGATGAGCCTGGTCCCGGCAGGGAGTCTCGAGTCGTCGATGAGCGACGTGAGTTCGCATACAGCAGCACCATCGGTGCGCGGTCGGCCGTCGCGATCGATTGCTGGGGTCCAGGCGTCGACACCGATCGAGTCGCTGATTGCTGCGGTCACAGCAGGGTTGGAGCGTGAGGATGCATGGTTCCGTGTGCGGGCGCGGCGCCGGATAGACGAGGGGGGAGATCGCGAGCGGGTCTACTCGGCTACGACGATCGGTGAGCAGGTCTGCTGGCCTCGCCGGAGGTGGTCAACACGCAAAAGATCGATTGCCCGAACGGCGGGCGGAGTCGGCTCGATGAAGCGAAGTGCCGGGACGAAGAACCGGTCGTACGTCGCGGCGAATCTGGCGCTCGTGGGATCCTTGCGTCCGAGCCGTGCCACCAGGAACCACGCGAACATCCCCGGGAAGTTGACCGAGCGCATGTCTGCAATCTCACATTCGGTCGCCGTTGCGAGTTCGCGCAGCGCTCGTTTCGTGTACCGCCGGAAGTGGCCGATCGAGCGATCGAAGTCGGACATGAGCCACTGGTAGGCGGGAACGTACAGGATGATGTTGGCCGCGGGCTCGAGAAGCTCGCAGATTTCACGCACGGCGGCGCGGTCATCGGGTAGGTGTTCGAGCACGTTGACGAGCACGGCGCACCCATGGAGAGGCGCGGGCTTGTAGTCCTCGATCCCGCCAGCGACGACCGTGATGTTGTCGTGGCCAGCGACGCGTTCGCGGAGCCGGTCGGCAGCGGCCTCGAAGGGTTCGAGCGCAGTGACGGTCCGTCCTTGCGACCAGCGCGCGGTGAAGGTGCCGGTGCCGGCTCCCACTTCGAGCACGTGGTCGCCGAGCCACGGCTGGCACATCGAGCAAATCCAGCCGACGTAGTTCTCGGCGCCGTCGAGCGACTCGAGAACCGGGCTGAGTGCAGCTCCGGCGCTGTCGATCGTGACTGGGTCTCTGTCGGCGCTCACGGGAGGGTGAAAGGTCGGTGTGGGCACGGTGGGGAGAATAGGCGAACCGCCGTCGGCAGGGGATAGGCCTGCCTTCGTGGCAGACCGCCGAGGGTCGATCGGCAACCGTTCGGGCGGGGACGCCGTCCTGACGGTCCGTCGTGGAAGTGGCGGGGTTGGTCAGACTCCGCGGACGCCGTTGGCGCTCGACAGGGTGGCGAGCGACGCGATCGCCGGGCGGCCGGATCTACGGTCTATAGAGTGCAACGCGTGAGAGGTCGGGCGACCATCGAAACCACGGAGCCGGTATGGGTCGGCTGGTCGATACCGACTCGAGTCGTTCGCTCCTTCCGGGCCGGGATCGGACGGATCGATCCGGTCGTCGCCTTCGTTTCACTACTCGTCGTTCTGCCGATCGGCGCAGCGGCCCTGCAGCTTCGGTCGGTCGCGTGGTATCCGACGGGTGATCTGGCACAGGCGGAGCTTCGCATGATTCGCTTCTTCGATCATCCGCCGCTCGTCGGAGCTGCCGGCAGGATCGTCAACGAGGAAGGCGTGCAGGGCAACCATCCGGGCCCGGCGATGTTCTGGGCGCTCTGGCCGGCATGGCGGCTGCTCGGGGGCTCCGCTTGGGCGTTCGCCACCTCGACGGCCATCCTCAATGCCATCGGGGCGGCCGCCTCGGTATGGCTCGTCTCGCGACGGCTTGGTCGTCGAGGCGCAATCGCCTGGGGGTTCGCGCTTTCGGTGCTCTTGGCTGGTTTCGGACTCGATGCGCTCACGCAGGCGTGGAACCCGTGGGTGGCGCTGCTGCCCTTCGCAGTATTCGTTCTTGCAGTCTGGGGCTATCTCGATGACGATGATCTGCTCTTTCCTGTCGTCGTGGTCGCCGGTTCATGGTGCATGCAAGCTCACGTGGGCTACATCGTCCCGGTCCCTCTTGCACTCGCGGTAGCGCTGATTGTCAAGGCGGCTCGTCGCCGGGTCAGCTGGAAGCCGCTGGCGGCGGCTGTTTCGCTCGGGGTCGCGCTCTGGGTTCTCCCCCTTTACGAGCAGCTCACACGAACCCCCGGCAACTTCTCGATCCTGGTCGCGAACTTCACCCAGCCGTCAACTGAGACGTATGGCCTGGTCACCGGTTTCAGCACCACGCTCCGACTCTTGAACCCGGTCGGAGCATGGGCCCGGGCACAGGCGACTCCGACCGGTTCCGTGCTTCCCGGTTTGGCGGTTGCCGTGGCGTGGATCGCATGCGTCAGGTATTGCGTGGCGTGCAACCGTCGCGGTGATAGCGACGCAGCAGCAAGCGGTCGATGAACGGGCTCGTTCCGCTTGCACGGCGTCGTGGCGATCGGCTGGGTGAGCGCGGTGCTCGCCATATCGAGGGTGTTCGGGGAGTTCTTCATCTACACGTTCCGTTGGGCGGTGATCGTCGCAGCGTTGATGTTCACGTCTATCGTGCTGACGGTAACCGCTGCGGTCGATCGCTCTGGGGCGCTCTATCGGTTCCGGGGAGGCGAACGGCGGTGGACCACGCTCGCAGTGGTTTGCCTCCTGGCGCTGTCGATCTCGACGATTCACCAACTCTCGACGCAGGAGATCCCATACGCTACGGGGTGGAAAGCGGAGGCGGAGCTGGCGCCTAAGGTGCTCGCCAAGCTCTCCCTGGACCGTCGCTATCACATCGTGTGGGACGATCCGGTGAGCCTCGGAGGCCTCGGGTTCGGGTTGATGCTCGCCGCTGATCGCGCTGGCTTCACGGTGCAGACCGAGCCGGTTTTCGGTGCCGGCGTAGAGCAGGAACGGGTCGGCAACCGATTTGACGCCGACGAGGAGCTGCACGTCGTGACCGGCCCGGCCATCGCCAAGTGGCAGAAGTCGGGCGTGGGCACCCGACTCGCGTTCGTGGACACTCGTACCGATGCCGAGCGGGCGGAGTTTGCCCGGACGCAAGCGGCGCTCTTCGATGAGATCACAGCCAAGAACCGGCCGTGGGCGCTGGACACGCCGATGTTCGCGATCATGACCGACAAGGCGCTGAGCGATGCCGGACATCGCCGCGCTGATCGGCTCATCATGTTGGGTCAACCGACCGCGGTCTATCTTGCGGCACCGGGGGTCACGCCACCTTGACGGCGGCAGAGCCGCCGTACGGACAGACAGCCAGCCAGCCAATCGGTCGTCCGCGAGACTCATGTGGATGAGGGCGGGGATTCGAATCCCAGGAGCCTGCGTCCCAGCGATTTCAAGACCGCCGCAGTCACCCATTCCGCCATCCTGCGGCCAGTCTGCCTCCACAACGGACTGCTAGCGTTTGGGTCGACGTGAGGCGCGGATGAAGAGGACGGGGCGGGTTGGAGCCGAGCGGGGGTTGCTAGCGCTCCTCGCTTTGTCACCTGGGATTCTGATCACGCGGGCTCTCGTCGCAATGCTGCGCGAGTCACCGAGCGCGCTCGAGGACTCGTCGAACATCCTGCTCCGGAGTTATCAGGTCCTGAGCGCTCAGACCCCGCTTGTCGGCCAACCGTCGTTCGCGAGCGTCGGTCACGAAGCGCGCACGTATTCGCTGGGGCCGATTGCGTACTGGCTCTTGGCGGTGCCTGCGCGCTTCGGGTCGTACGGGTGGGTTCTGTTCACCACGGCGCTTGTCTCAATGCTCTGTCTCTCGGTCTCGGTCCTGCTTGCGTATCGCCGCTGTGGGCTGAGCTTCACGTGCTTCTTCTACGTGCCCGGACTACTCCTGACTATTCGCTCACAGAACGCTCGGACGTTCGTCGAGGTCTTCAACCCTGCAATGGTGCTCGGCCCACTCGTCCTGCTGGTGCTGTTGACGTGGTCGGTCGCCGTCAAGGACCGAGTGCTCCTTCCGGTTGTGGTGGTGGTCGCCAGCTACGTTGCGCAGACCCACCTGATGTTCGTCGCCCCGGCGGTCGCGCTCGGCGTAGTCGCGTTCGCCTTCGGGTACGGGTCGTGGGTCTGGGAGTCGGCCGTCTTGCGGTTCCGGCCGAGTGAGCCGGGCGGGCGACCGAACCCGAAGGACGCGGCCGCAGCCGTGGCGATTACCGGCGAGTCCGACGCTGCCCTCGATGACGGTAGGGCGACCCGCCGGATCGACCGCCGAGGACGCTGGTTCGCGATCAGTGTTGTCGCCGTCCTGATCTGCTGGAGCTTCCCTCTGTACGAGCAGCTCCGTTACTCACCCGGCAACCTCGTCGCTGTCGTACGACTCTCGAGCACCGGAAAGCCGACGTACGGTTGGGGCGTTGCGATGCAGTACATCGACCGCGCCGCCTCGTTGCTCCCGGCGTGGACAAAGGCGTCGCCGACCGTCCCTGAGGCGCTGCTTCCTCGGGGTCGCGTGAGAGCGTGGCCTTCGGTCATGCTGGCGATCGCAGCGATCATCGTCGTGGTCAGCGCCGTCGTCACATCGTGGCGACGGCGCTGTGCGGCAACGGGAGCGACGGCGTCTCTCGCAGTGGCCTTGGTCGTCAGCTCGGCTTGGTCGGTCTCGGTGTTCCCGCAGGACAAGTGGTTCGTGACGAGGTACACGTTCAGGTGGCTCGCTGTCAGCGGGTTCCTCGTAACGGCGATGATGCTGGCAACGATCTGGGAGCTCGTTCGTGGCGCGAACCCGCGAAGTCGGCTGGCGGCATGGCGCAGCATCGGGCGTGCGTTCCCGCAGTACGGTCGTGGCTCGAACCCCATCCTGGGCGTTGGACGTTCGACCGCGGCACTGGGCTGCGTACTCGGCGGACTGGTGATCCCACTCGAGCGCCCCCATTCGTTCAGCTATCCCGACGTGTCCCAGCGCGCGCAGTTCCCGGCCATGCGCGTGGCAGAGCGCGCAGCGCTCTCCCTGACCACGCCAGGCCGTCGCTACCTCGTTGGGGTCGACGATAGGAGCACCCTCATCTTCACCCATCCCGTGTTGCGCGTCCTCGTCGTGGGTGGCCGCCTCATGACCATCTCGCCGGACTCGATGTCGCCACTCGTTGACGACTATCCACCTGGCGGACGACGTTGCGATGGCCTGCTGATCGTGAGTAACGACCCTGGCCGTTTCAGGGGCTCGACTGACGAGGTGTTCCGCGCACCGATGGATGGCAACGGAGACCTGCGATCTCGGGTCTACATCGGCCTCCTGCCGGACCAGTCACCCGACGGTTCCTGTTGACGAAGTCGAGGAATCGTGACGCCGTCGGCGGTCCCTCGTAAGCGAATACCACAGGGCAAGCTCCCGGAGGGCCAATGCTGCGCCGATCGCTGTGATGGGAACCAAGGCAAATCGGAATCGATTGTTCTCGCCGATCTCCACTGCGTTCGCCAGGACCGGCGTGGCGACGACGGCCCACGTCAGGAAGGTGAGGCACAACCCTTCCGCATCCGTCATTGACTGGTTGTTGCGTGCGCGCCGTCGTCGACGAAGAGGGAACGCGGATGCCGCCAGTGCGAACAAGGCAATCTCACTGAATTGAACACCGCGCCAACTGTCCCCAATCCAATCGTGGTCGAACTGGCCGCTCGACAGGTACGGTTCGGCCAATGGCACACGCCAGATAGACCGGTAGGCGGCGATGGAGTCGATGTTGTCGATCATTCGCAAGTTGTCATCCGCCTACTTGAAGTACACACCCCATGCCTGCCATACGGCGTGCAGCCAGACGGTTGGCCGATGGCGGATGACCCACAGCGCATCATCCAAGTCGTTCTCATACGACGGGAGATACCGGCGGTTGTTGTAGTTGAGTTCACCTCCCGTCGGCTTCCGAGTCTGGTCCAAAACGTCGACGGTTGCCGAAGGTCCGGTCTCGCCGGCAGGCTGGTCGAGTAGGGGATCGTCCCAGTTCTTCGACCAACTGCTCAGGAGGGCCGACTCCGTCAGCGATCTGTCTCGCACGAGTCGCCTTCGTTCCGCCTCCGAAAGCTGATAGGTCGTGATCCTCGAAAGGTTCGTTCCCTGCCAACTCGAGATCGCCGCTTGATCGAAAAGAACCCAGTTCTTCGCCGTGATAGCGCCGAGCAGCAGCATCGCCGGCCCGACCAGCGCCATGGTCCGTCGCCATCCGAATCGCCAAGAAAGGAGCGCTCCGAGGCCTGCCACCCAGACGACGCCGAACAGTGCATGCATCGCGGCCAACGACGCTATACCCAGAGCTGCTGGGGCGAGACGAATGATCGGTGCGCTTCGCCCGATCGTCGCGAGGACGGCAAGGACGGCCACAAGGATCCATGCCTCGATGAAGGTATAGAAGTACCAGTGTTCGTAGAGAAGCACGTCCGGACGAAGGCAGACGATCGACGCCAGGACAACGGACCATCGGGTCGTGAGGCCAAGGCGACGGCTGAGAAGCAGGACGCCGACGACCAAGGTTGCTCCAAGAAGGTGGAACAGAATCGCGGCGGCCACGCGTTCGCGGCCTGTCGCGAGTAGCAGGGACGACAGGGCGTTGAAGCCAGGCGGTTGGCTGTGCTGATACCACATCGTTCGCAGCGGTTCCCGTTTCAGCCACACCGGATCCGCCAACTGCATGGCGTTTGCGAACATCGCACTGTCGAAGCGAACGCCGGCCAGCGCCGCTGCAGCTCGCACCCGGTCCAGATCGAGAGGACGGTCAGGATCGCCCAGGACTCGATGCCCCAGGACCGCCGACGCTGGTCCGATGGCGCGACGTCACTGTGCATCGCTGAGCCCGGCTCGTGTCCGGCGGACTCGAACGACGGCCGACAGATTCGTCGCCGTTGCCACCGCTCCGATGAGGATGAGCGAGTCGATTACAAAGCGGAATCGGTTGTTCTCACCCTGCTCGAAGGAGTTCCCCACGATGCTGACGTAGACGATGGCCGCCCATATCGCGAAGTGCGCCATTTCGTCGACGCCCGACGCACCGGCGTGCGATACGGCTATGCCCCTGCCCCAACGCCCTCTCCACCATCGGTAGGCCGTCAGTCCTACCGGGCCGAAGACGGCAAGAATCCAAGCGATGACCCAACCCCACTCGATGCTCGAAACCGCATCATCGTACGCGGCGAGCGTCAGTTCTGAACCACCGGCGTGGATCTGTCCACTCCCCATGTCCACCGCTCGGCGGAACGAATCGATCCGCCCAGAATTCGGCTCCAAGCGGATGTTGTCGCCTGGAGAATTGAAAAACCGCTTCCAGGACAACCCCATCTCCGTGAACCATCGGCTCGGCTCTTGACGGATGAACGCGACGGAGTCCCGAAGATGCGCTCGGAATAGCGGGAGGTACCCCCGCCAGTTGAAGTTCGGCGTACCGATAGACGACTTGATGCGCGAATTGAGAATCTCAGCGTCTGTTTCGGGCCCGAGATCCTGGGGTTTCGTCCCCGGAGGCGGCGCGTAGTTCGGAGTGAACGGAATGATCGCGGCGTTGACACTCACGACCCCCTCCGTGATCAATTGGTCGCGTTCGGCCGAGCTCAATCGGCCAAGTGTAATCCGAGCCAGATTCTCGCCTTGCCATGTCGAGGGACCGAACGAATCAAAGTACACGTAGTTCTTCACGTACAGAAGAGTGCCGAGCACCACCGGAAGCAGTGCGATCTGTATGCACTGCCGGATCGTCAATTTCCCTGCAAGTGTTACCACGCCCATCACGAAGACCACGAAGAGCACGTGGAATAGTGAGCGCATCAGGACGAGCGCGGTTAGGCCGCCGGAAGCGGGTATCGCCCACCTCAATCGTGCCACTTTGTCCGAGCTGCTGGCCCAACCGCGCATGCCTGCCAGCGCCACCACGAGCAAGGCTGCCTCGAAGTTGGTGTAGAAGAACCACTGTTCGTACAGCACGGCGTCGGGTCGAACCACCAGCAACACCGCGATGACCCACGCCGCCTTGGGGGAGATCCTCGCTGACCGTGCCAGATAGGCCGCCCCGATCCCCGTCGCGACAGTCGCACTGCAGCTCGACAGCCAATAGGCCGCGGGGCGCGCCGCCTTGGGAAGGTGTTCCACCGCACCGACGAACGCGTTGAACAATGGCGGCTGGCTGTGTAGATACCACAACGTACGCCAGTAGTCGGTTCGAAGAAGTTCACGATCAACGATCTGATCGGCCCCGTCGAGCATTCGTCCATCGAAACGAACTCCGGCAGCGAAGTAGCCAACCCGCGAGAGCGCCCACGCAATTACGAGGCCGCCTATCCAACGTGCCCGCCTCGCCACGATCCGGTCGAGTGGGCGCTGCGGCGGTTCCCCTCGGGCTCCGGTCGGAGCAGCCTGGATGGGCTCGCCCCAGGAACGAACTGGATGAGTGCTCATCGCTGTCGGTCGCATGGGAAGAGCTCGGACGAACTCCCGACCCGCAACGTGGTCTGAGCGGGCGCTGCCGCCAGGTTGTCCAGAAACCGCCGCCAGGTCAGTGGAGCTTCGATCGATTCCATGAGTTCGTGCACGGGCGAGCAGCGCAATCGTGAGCGGGTCGTGGTCAGCGCCGGATCCTCGGCGGGTCCGACTCTCGCGAACCGTGCGATGGGCCACACAAGCGGCTGGCTCTTCTCGTGGCCTGCTGCGAAGCCTGGCTCTTGGAGCTCAATTCGGCTTCCAAGCGGATCTGCCAACGACAAGAGGTCGACGACGGGAACGTCGAGCGGAAGGGCATAGCCGATTACGCCGATGAATCGAACGATGGCCACTCGGCCGACCCCTTCCCTTCCGGGCAGCGCAAATTGATCGGGGCCGTCGGAGACGGCCACGACATCAGTTCGATTGCCGGCCAGCCGCTCCACCTGGCGGACGGTGTCGAAGGAGGACGACTCTCTATAGTCCTCGATATCAGCGGGGTGTGGCTGCTTTGCCATCCCGACCATGTGGTCGTGCTCGTCCAGCAGGCGGAGTCCGCTGCTGCCGGTCGCAGTTTGACGGAGCGACGTTCCGGCGACGACTGCCCATCCGAGGACCAGCAGCACACCAAAGGCGCGGGCGGCCGACGCGTACCCGGCGGGACCTCTCTCCTGTGAACCAGACCGTACGGGCCGGATCCGCGCCGTAACGGGAACGACCGCGATCGGGGCGACCGCTGCCATGAGGCCGGTGAGCAGCAGCCTTCCATGCATGTAATCGCCGCCGATGGCCACGAGATAGACGACGTGGAGGCCGCCGCTGATCGGCAATGCCAGCAGTGCCACACGCGTTCGTGGATCGCCTTGGCGTCTGAGCAGAATGAACGCCTGAATCAGGGCGAGCAGCAACGGAATAATGAGGAAATAGGTCCCGACGAAGTCCCAGAGATATTCGGCGCCCCGGCGCGGAAGAAGCCGTGACGCCTCCTTTGCCAGTGCGGTGTTCGGCACGAGTGTTCCGTAGTAGCCGGCACGCGCAATTCCATAGAGCACCGTCAGTGACGCGGTCGCCGCAATGAACGCGATCGCGTCGCGTCGGCTCGGCCGGAGGATCACCAGAACAGCGACTAGGAAGACGACTGAGTAGAGAGCGAAGTCCGGGCGGATGAGAGGCCCGAGGCCGATGAGGAACGCAGCTGACAGGCGCGCTCGTCGGCCGCTCATCGGCCTGACGAGCGCCAGCGCGCAGACACCGATCCACAGCGTGCACAAGCCAGTCTCGAGGCCTGATGTCGAATAGTCCCAGAACGGCGCAAGGCCCGCGAGCGCCAGTAGCCCAACCGGAACCAAGTAGCGTCGAGTTGCTTGGGGCGCGCTTTCCGGAACGACCGCTGCTTGACCGTCAGCGCTAGAAGCCGCCCGCGCCGCCTCCTCGCCGGACGACTCCGTCTCGTTCAGAATGATCGAGTAACGCGCGACAGCCGCAACGCCTCCGAGCGTCGCCGCAAGTCCGAGTGCAACTGCGATCCACTCAAGTCGAAACGGCGTCACGAGGTCGGCGGCTGCAAGGAGCCAGGTCCACAGCGTCGATGTGGAGGCCTCGACCCGCTCGGTGGCATTGAAGCTCGGCCCGTTCCCGGCGCCGATCTGCTTCACAACGCGCAGCGTGATGAACGCATCCTCGGCGACCCATCTCCGATGGAACCCCATGACTCCAATCACCGCTACCGGGACCAACAACGGAAGAGCTGGCTTTCCGGCCCGGTCCTGGATTGTGGTCATGCGCACCTGTGCCAGAGCTCGACGGTTCGGCCGGGAACGACTCTACAGAACCGTTCGGCCACCACCCGGTTCGGCGCGTCCGGCCCGACGTCGGTGGACCCGTTCGGTTCGCTCCACTCTTCCCAGACCCTCGAGAGGATCAGCCAGTCGGCGCTCGCGACTTCGTCTGCGAGTCCCGAATCGGGCGCGTTGGCGACCCCTGGGTCCATTTCGATGAAGTAGGCCGCGGGGGTGAGTTCAGGAAAGTAGTGATAGAGGAATGCGTCTCCGTACGGCGTCCGTCGCAGATCGGCCGGCCGACGAATAGCCGCTCGCCGGGTGTGGACCGCTCGCCGAGTTCGTCCACGACGGCGCGGAATTCGGCGGCCACGTCCGCGGAGTCGAAGGTGAAGGTGCGGTAGCCGCGGCGGATTTCGGTGTTCGACCAGTCGCGGTCACCGGCCGCTCGCAAGTCGGCAAAGGCTCGCCACGTGAACTGGGGGATGCCGATGAGCGTCGACATGAGCACAGCGACCCCGGCCAGCACCGAAGCGACCCCTCCCCGGCCGCGCCGGAACCGTGGAGAGATCAACTCGTACAGCACGATCGGCGAGAGCGGTAGCGCGACGCACGATACCCACGCCAGGTGGGTGGAATCTGGACGCTGCAAGGCCTGGGGCATCAAGCCGAGGCTGAACACGGTGAACGCGAGCAACAGAGCGCTCCGGCCGGTCCACCCGTCGCGGCGTGCCGATCGGCGAGCAACCACGAGCCCGGCGGCCATCGCGACTGGCAGCAGCCAAAACCAGAGCCACACCTGTTGCGACGGAGCGAAGACGCTGAGCGTCGATTCCGGCTGCACCAAGAGAGCGAGGCGTTGCAGGGCGCCGTCGATCTGATTCCATGATGGCGGGAGAGGGAGCCGACGACCGCCGCGGAGGTGGAGAACCGGGTCGATAAGCATGCCCCGGACCGAGGCTGACACGCCGGCACGGGCGATGTGAACGAGCATCGGGAGGAGTCCGATCGCGAAGCCGAGACCGACCGGTCGCAGCCCCCAGCCGCTGGAGCCGGCAGCGTTCTGAACGGTCCCGAAATCCTTGGCATGGTTCGCTCCACGCTGCCCATTGACCCACCACAACGTCGCCCAGCTGAGCGCTACCGCAATCACGAGGTCCGGGCGGAAGGCCAACGCCAGACCGGCGAGCGCGCCGGCGGCGAGCGCCAGTCGCCGCGAACCGCGCTCGATCGACTCGAACCCGGCGATGACCGACCATGATCCCAGCGCCACGGCGCCGGTCCAAGCGAGCGCGGTGAGCCCCACCGGCGTGAGCGTGATGAGTACCGCGACGAGACCCACGGCGACCATCAGCCGGCGACCCCAGCGACGCGCCACGAACAACAACCCGAGGATCAGGCCGAGGTGCTGCGCGAGTCCGAAGACGCGCTCGGCGTGGAGCGACACGCCGACGAGCCGGTACCAACCGGCGAGGATGTACAGGCTGGCGGGGCCGTAGAGGTGGAGAAAGTCGACGTTGGGGATGTCGCCGGCGAGCACCCGCTCGGGGAAGACGAGCATGAAGCCCTCTTCCATGGGTGAGCCGGGGATGCGGAACAGGCCGGGAAGCACCGCAGCAATGAACGCACCGACGATGCCGAACGCTGCACTTGTGCGCAGCCAAGCCGGTCTGCGGAGCAGCCATCCGCCAGCATCCGATACACGTTGAGCGACTGCGCCGACAGCAGCGGACCAACGCGGGGTCTCCGAACGGAGTGTCGGTGGCGGCACGACACCCGGCGGCGCCGCATACCAGGCCGAAATCCACGCCCAAGCCCGATCCAGCGCGATGCCCGCGAGCAGCATGGCCATCAGGTCGGCCGGGGTCCGGAAGCGGATTGTGCCGTAGATCAGCACGCAGACGATGCTCACCCCGATGTACTGGGAGACGACGGGCCAGGTGGCTACATTGCGACGGCGCGTCACCGCGCTGCCGACGACGGAGAGCGGCAGTGACGCCCAGAACATCCATTCGGCCACCTGGCTCCACACCCGCGGGCGGCCCTCGATCTGCATGAACTGCAGGTTCTGTCCAGGTTTGTAGACGTCCCACGCGACCCAGCCGGGCGAGCGCTACGACCGGCCACCGGTCCTTGTGCTGGAGGGCGTACTTCATGCCGAGGTCGCGCCAGAACCTCACCCGGGCTGATTCCTCCCGCGGCTCGTTGCCGAACTCCTGGCGGTGTCGCTCCTGGCAGTTGAATGACCAGAATCCGAGGAGGTCGCCGTAATACGTGTCGTCGCAGTTGGCGTAGTAGATGACCTCATCGCTGTTCGACGCGAACACGACCGGCTGATCGAGCAGTGTGAGGCTGCGGATCATCCACGGGGCGATGACCGCCGCCCCCAGGATGCCTGCGACGAACATCTGCCGGAGCCGCGCTCGCCACGGAACTTCTTTCGCGAACCACACGACCGGCGCCACCATGAGGGGGAACATCAGGAGTGATTCGCCACGCACCAGTGCCGACAGCCCGATGAGCGTGCCGACGCCGGCTGCACGCGAGAACGAGGGCGCTTCGATCCATTGGTAGAGCAGGAGTAGTGCGGCGGCCAGAACCAGCGTGAACAAGCCCTCGGCCCACAGCGTGCCATCGATCGTCCAGAGGTGCGGGTAGATGCCGACGGCGGCGGCGGCGATGAGCCCGGCGCGTTCGCCGCCGAGTCGGCGGCCCAAGAGCCCGGCGAGCGCAACGGTGCCGACGCCCGCGAACGCAGCCATGGTCTTGTGCGCAAGATAACTGTGCGTCCCCAACCACGACGGGATCGCCAACCAGAGCGAGAAGAGCGGTGGGTGGAACGCTGTCGGCGTGAGTGCACCGGTCTGTCGGTGCCCGAACGGTTCGATGAAACCCTTCCCGGCAGCGAGCAGTTCGGCCTGCGAGTGGTAATAGAAGGGGTCGCCGAAGTCGGGGATCACCGTCGTGATTTTCAGGAAGCTGAAGAGCCGCCACCCCAAGCTGAGCAGCGTGATGATCGTCAGCCAGGTGCCGAACTTCGGGAGCGCTCCATGCTTCCAACGGAGCGCAGGCTTCTCTATGCCGTACCAGGTGGCCGTCGCCAGAAGGATGGTGATGGGGACGACGAACCACAACAGGCGCGGGAGGGACAACAGGAACTGCTGGTTGTCGTGACGATCCAGATACCGCCCGATGACAAGGATCTGCCAGAGGTAGATCCCGTAGGAGATGCGGCCGAAGAAGCGCGATGGCGATGAACTGAGCAGCGTGCGAACCGGGTTCGCCCGGGTGATGGCGGGGTGCACGGACATGACGAGCCCCGTCGCCACTGCCGTGTAGCCGAGGTGGAGCAAGAACTCCTGCGGTCCGGTGAACACGAGCTTGGTCTTGGGGAGCCCGAGGTTCGCGATGACGAGGAAGACGCCGACGCCGAGCAGCGCCGGCGCCCAGCCCGGTACCCGCTCGAGCGGGCTCCCCGTTGGGTTCGGGGTGGCATCCGCCGTGTGAGTCGGTGCGGGGTCCGTCCCCGAACCCGCCGTCCGCCTCGTCGAGCGCGACACCGATATGACGGCCAGCGCCATGCCCACCGCGAACGTGTCGAGATGGTTCGGTAACCACGCCTTGAGGGCGACCATCTGGAGCAGCGAGAAGCCACCGGTCACGATGGCGATGCGGAACACCTGCGCCGCCACCACCATCGCGGCGAGCGCCCCCCACACGCGACGGCGACGTTGTGCGTCGTTGGCAGCCGGCACCCGTTCGATGAGCGAGGCCAGCACTGGGAGGAAGAGATAGAAGGCGAGTTCCGTTGCCAGGCTCCACGCCTGGGGGATGGGGCTGCGCACCAGCGGACCGGTCGTGTAGATCTGGGTCAACGTCATATGTCGCACTACATCGCCGAGACCGACCGACCCGTCCGGCCGGTACCAGAAGTAGCTGATGATCAACACCGCCCAGTAGGCGGGAAGGATGCGGAGCAGGCGGTGACGGAGATACGGACGGAGCCGCGGCGCGGGGGTCCCGGTGAGGAGCGACCGGGCGAACGGCCGCCACAGCAGGTAGCCGGAGATGACGAAGAAGACCGTAACTCCCACATCGAGCCGCGCCCATATGTGGCTGAGGGTGAACCGGTTGCCGGTCGCCGACACGGCGGCATGGGTCATGAGTACCGCGAATGCCGCGACCGCACGAAGGCCTTCGAGCCCGTTGACCCTGGCACCGGGCTCGGACTCGTCGAGAAGCGCCGCAGTCCGATCGACATCGAGGTGCACCGATCAGACTCCAGGAGCGTGGGCCGGTAGCCGCCATCGGGCTCCGCTGATTCTCGATCTGGGCGGGATCGCGGAGCCGCCGGCGGGGCGACGAGCCCTGTCGGCGAGAACCGCTTGTCCGATGTGCCGGTTGAGGTGCGGGTCGAGCCCGGGGTTTGAGACCGGCGGACACGGCGCTCCGCCTTGCGAGGATCCATTGCGGCGAGCGGGTATCGTCCTGCGATGTTTCGAGCACCGACCGACGTGGACGACCTGGCTCTGGACGATGCCGGGGATCCGACCTGATGACAGCTGAGCGGCCGGCCGCCGCGGACCCGTTGCTCGACGATTCGGCGGTCGATGATCGCTCCGTCTCGAGCCCCCGGCGAGGTCGGATCCGAGCCCTCGTCATTGTGATGTGCTCGTGTACGGCAGTGCTGATGCCGATCGCACACGGTGCTCTCGGGCTGATTCGCGACGGTTGGCTTCCGGATCTCGATAACGCCGCGATCGCCGCTCGGGTAGGTCAGATCCTCGACGGACACGTCGAACTCGTCGGGATGCCGTCGACGCTCCAGGGTGAGGTCATCGGGCCGAAACTCGTCACGCACCACCCCGGTCCCTTGTTGTTCTGGTTGCTCACGCCGCTCTACGGGCTTTCGGGGAGAAGCGCTGCGGCGATCATCGTGAGTGCCGGATTCATCACAGCGTCCGCAGCGCTCACGATCGTCGTCCTGGGATATCGAAGACACGCAACACGGGGCATTGTGGTCTCAGCCGTCGCAGTCGCGCTTCTAGAACGTTCGATGACGACCGACCTGCTCGTGTCAGTGTTCAACCCCTATGTTTCGATCCTTCCGCTCGTCGCAGCGACGGTGTGCATAGGATCGATCGCGGCAGGTGACCGCCTGGCCTGGCTGCCGTTTGTGTTCTTTTCGACGTTCGTCGCTCAGTCGCACCTGTCAGGGGTCCTCCCCGGGGCGGCGCTCTTCGCGCTTGCGATCGTTGTGCAGATCTGGGTGGCGCGATCGGCTCGGCCGGCGAATCGAGTTGCGACAGTCGACGTGGCCGTTGAGCCCACCGCACGCGGGCACGCTCGGTGGAACCGCTCCCGTTTTGGTATCGGAATCGCCGCCTTCACCGCAGCACTGTGGATGCCCGTGCTGATCGATCAGTTGTTCGGATCGCACAACCTGACGAACCTGCTTCGCGCGACGAGTCAGCGTCCCGAAAGCGGCGGCATGCGGTTCGGTTTCGGTTTCGTAGCCAGCGCGCTCGGCCTCCCGGCGCGATTCATGATGGGCGATCATCGCGGCACTGCGCTCGCGGTTGGACCCTCGTTATGGATCGCGTCGATGATCGCCGCATCGATGGTGGGACTCGCCGTGCTCGGCTGGCGATTGGGTCTGCGATCCGAAGCCATCGCCGTTGGCGGATCGCTGCTTCCGCTGATCGTCTGCGGAATGCAGGCGTCACGTGTGCCCACCGACGCCTTCACGCCCGCGCCATGGATCTTCACGACCTGGCACGTGAACTACTGGGTGCTGTCGCTTGGCTGCGCGTCTTGGCTTACCACAGCGTTGCTCGCGACATCGCTCATTCGGCAGCGCCTCGCGGGGACTGCGCTGCCCGTCTTTCGCTCACCCCTTGCCTCGATAGCCTCTGGCGCTCTCGTCGTGATCATGCTGGGTCTCGCGGCTGCCGCACCTGGCCGATCGATCAACGCGGCGGGAACCGAACGGCTGTCGTCGGTGATCCGAGACATGTCCACTTCGACCCTCCGCACGACCGGCGGAGGTCGATGGCTTGCCCAAGTCAACGTCTACTCGGCAAGCGTGTTCGGAGGGGTCATGGCCGACCTCATGGCATCGGACGCGAAGATCCTGCTCCCCGATGACACCGTGTACTACTGGGGGGAACCGACGCGTTGCGACCGGCGACAGCCACTCGACGGGGTATTGCTGTTCCGCCGCGAGCCGGACGGCCCGGCGACCGATCTGCCCCCAGGCGCCCGGCTGGTCGCACGAACAAGGGGTCCGGCCGTTCCTTCAAGGCGACTGGCCGCAGCCATCGATCATCTCGAGTCTGTGCTCGAGGACAAGGGTGGGGTGACCTACGACCCGTCCCGTGCCGAGCGGTTCGTCAGCCGAGTGCCTCGTTCACTCGCTGCCGGTCGACGGAACGAGTTGCTGCCGCCGTTCACGACGGTGCGTTCCGAATCGGGCCAATTCGACGGATGGTCGATCGTTGGGATCCTGGAACTGGCTGATGCTGGGATAATCGTTGATCGTGACGTTCGCGATGCGGCCCGTCAGGTGGATCAAGCGGGCTTTGGCTCGCTGACCGACGTCGGCCGAGCGGCGACGTTCTCCGTGTACGCGGCGCCGGCTTCGACGGCCGTCGGGTGCGGTCCATAGTCGCGTCCTCTGGACAGCCGTCGGGCAGCATCGATCGTCAACGACCCGATGAGTGCCAGGGCTCCGGCGGCGACGAGCGACTTCCCGACAGCACTGAAATCATCGAAGGCTGGGAATGTGGGCTGTTCCAGCCACTTAGCCGCAATGGTGACGATGCCCCATAGCGCGGCCAATCCGAACAGGGATGCGAACGCGAGTACGGCTCGCGCATGGCGGGCGGGCCACGTCATCGCGGCCAACGGGAGGATCCAACCGAAGCTCCACGGGGAGGTGTACAGCGACAGCAACAGCCACGAGAGGAGCGCGGCGAACACCACCGGACTGGGGTCGGGCCAGTCTGCGGGTTGGGTGTCACTCCACTCGGCGCGTGTGGGTCGCCAGGAGCGGATCACCGTGAGGCCGACGGCGAAGACGACCGCCGATGCCATCGCTGCCGTCGCCAACGTGGAACCCGCGATGAATGGGAGTTCGTGTGACCCATTCCCCGTGAAGATGTCGGCACCGCCGCGAACCAGATTCCAGAGAGTGAAGGCATTGGTGCGGCCACGTGCTCCGAGCATCGGTTCGACCACTTCGCTGCCACCGGCAGCCAGGATCGCCGCCACGGCAAACAGCGCAGCTGCGGCAGCCGCCCGAACGGCGCTGGGGAGTCCGCGGCGGATGAGCACCCAGATCAGTAGGGCGACCAACGCCAGCCCAACCGGTGCCTTGATGAGCGCCCCAGTCGTGAGGAGCAGCGCAGCGACGACTTGGCGGTCCTTCCGAGCGGCAACCGTCGCTCCGGTCACTGCCAAGCCGATGAGCGCATCGTTGTGCGCGAGATGCACGAGCTCGTACAGCGCGATTGGGTTCAGACCGATTGCAGCGACGGCCGCAGGGTTCTTTGTGCGGCGCCAGATCAGCACCATGGTCGCGAATACCGCAGCGCCGCACAGCCCTTGCCATGCGAGGCGGCCCCGTAGCTCGCTGGTTCCGGTGACAGCTGCGACAGCGGCCGCCGTGGCTACCAGCACAGGGCCGTACTCTGCGCGCACTCCGCTCCACGGTGTGCCCATGTAGCGCAGTACGGGGTCATCGGGGAACTCCGAGGGCGTGAGCAGATACGGATTCTCGTGGTGCTCGACAACGATCCGGCCATACATCTGGTAGGCCCACAGGTCGGTCCCCATCGGCTGGGCGCACACTGCAACGGCGATCAAGGCCGCACCGAGCCCGAACACCGCCCTGGCGTGCAACGCCGCAGCGATCGAGGGAACGAGCACCAGAACGAGATGGGCGATGACCGCAATGGCGAGCACGACGAAGCTTGACGCTTCAGGCCGAGCGGTACACACGAACACACCCGTAGCCGTCGCTGAGCAGAGCGCAAGCGACCACGTCAACCGACTCCGCGGGGCCTCCTCTGCCGCGGCAGACCGCGTCTTGGTGGTTTCGCCCGGGATCAGGGACGTCATCGGGGCCCGAGAATCCGGACGGTCCACCTACGCATCGACTGTTCATACCACACAGTCGCGAGGCCGAAGGCGTTGCCCGTTCCACACACCCGGTGGGCCGTCCGCGGGAGCGATTCGTGGGCGGTTCCGGTCGCTCGAATCGGTCCTCTCGGCCCCGGGGCACATCGCCGAGGCGGAACTGAACCCCCAGCGCGGTGTTGCCCCGGCCGAGTGCGAGCCGCGCGCTCGTGGTCGTCGACTGCCTCAGAACCCTCACAGCGCAGCAAGGCGCGCGTTCCCGGAGCGTTCCTCCGTACCCGCCGATCGCTACGCCCTGCCGCGGTGTGATGAACTGTTCGTCTATGGCTCTCGAACGCCCGGAGCGACCCCGGGCCGGCACCCGGCCGACACCAACGCCCCCTCGATCGCCGCAGGATGCGATGGCCAAGGCGAGCCATCGGCGGCCCGGATACATGCCAGCGCTCGACAGCGTGAAGGGCGTGGCGCTGATCGCGGTGATTACATATCACTTCAATACGGAATGGCTTCCCGGCGCCTATTGGTCGATCGACTTCTTCTTCGTACTTTCCGGGTTTCTCATTACCGCTCTATTGCTCAAAGAGTTCGAACGGAAGGACCGCGTGGACCTGGTCGCTTTCTGGGGGCGTCGGTTCCGCCGTTTGATGCCGGTTGCGCTCCTGGTGATCTGCGCCGTCGCAGTCTGGGCGTTGTTGATCAATGATCCGCTTGTTTCCCGCCAGGTTCGTGGCGACGGGCTCGGGGCGATGACCTACGTGCTTAACCTCAAGTACGTGGTCACGGGCTCGTCGTACTTCGAGTCGTTCCTCACCCCGTCGCCGCTCCGGCACATGTGGTCGCTTTCTCTTGAGGAACAATGGTATGCGGTCTGGCCGCTTGCCCTCTGGGCCGTGCTCGGGCGCGGTGGGATACGAGCGGCGAAACGAGCCGTCCCGGTGCTTCTGTCGCTGGCGGCAGCCGGTGCGATCCTCATGGCCTACCTTGTCCACGATGCTGCTGATCCTTCACGTGTGTATTACGGGTCGGACACGCGATCGCAAGCGCTCTTCGTCGGTGCTGCGCTGGGGATCTGGGCTCACCATCGAGCGTTCGACTCCGGTAGCGCTCGTCGGCGTCTCGACGCTGCGGCGCTTGTTAGCGGAACGCTCTGCGTGTGGATGGTCTTCAAGACATCTGATCAGGATCTCACGTGGTATCGAGGCGGGTTCATTGCGTTCTCCTTGCTTGCCTCTCCACTGATTCTGGCGGTAGCTCAGCCGACCCCCGGCATCGTCCACAAGATCGTGGACCACCAGCCATTCCGTTGGCTCGGCCAACTTACATACGGGATCTACTTGTGGCATTGGCCGATCGACGTTGCCTTCAAAAGGCTCGAAATCCGGGGAAAGCTCCCCGTGTCTGGCTTTGCGTTGTTCGTGTTCCAAACCTCGATCATACTGATCGTTTCCGCAGTGAGCTTCTACCTCGTCGAGCGGCCCATCCGAGACAATCGTTGGCCCATCCCGCGGCCGAAGCTCACTACATCGGTGGTGTTCGCCGTCGTGATCGCCCTCCTCATGGGCCTCACTCGCCCCTCAGTCGGCTCCGGGATCAGCCTGTCGGCCGTCACTCCTGGCCCGAAGGATGTCGGTCAGGACGGATCGCCTGCCTCGGTCCCCCACGGTGGTGATCCGACACTCGACCTGTCGGAGTCGATCTCCAAGCCCGCTCCCCAACCGGCTCCGGACGCTCCGGGTCCGATCTCCGTCGACAAGAAGCCGACGATCCTCTGGGTCGGCGATTCGACTGCATGGGTCATGGCCAGCATGTTCCAGGGTCCTGGCATCAAGGCTCTGGACGGAAGCATGCCCGGCTGTGGATTGGACCTGGCCCCGATGCTCCTCGGCAATACGCTGCGAGAGCGTGATGTCGGCTGCCCGAACTGGCAGACACGGTGGGCCGAACATGTGAGCGAGAACCCCGACCTTGTCGTCATCGCACAGGGCTTTCACGCCACGTTCGATGTCCAGGTGGACGGACGCCGAATTGTCGTCGGATCACCGGAGTGGCGCGCCAGGTACCACGACCAGCTGCAAACCGGAATCGACCTCGTGAAGGCCGCGGATGCTCGGATCGCGATGCTGACGTACCCGTGCTCGGAGTGGCGCGGTACCAAGACGGGCGGGGAGGAGCACGAGCGTGCTCGCGCCGCGGCGGTGAACGACGAAATCCGAGCCGTCGCCGCGGAGAATCCTGGCTGGGTGTCGGTCGTCGACTGGGCATCCTTCCTGTGCCCGAAGGGCACCATGGTCGAGGAAATCGAGGGCGTGGAGATGCGGCCGGACGGGGCTCACTTGCTGGAATCGTCCGCCCCAATCGCCTTCAGGTGGCTCGCGCCGAGACTGCTCGAGGTCGCTCGCCGTCCGGCAGCCTGAACGGAGCGGCCTCATCCCTGCCGTTCGAAGATGATGGTGAGATGCCGGCCATCCGCGGTCTTGTCGATGGCTGCCTGCGTCGACTCCACCGCCTCCGAATCACCTCGCGCCATGGCCCCTCCCATGCGTGTCCACGCGGCGCTGAGCGCGCGTCGTTCCGACTCCGAGAACGGATCATCGGTCGCGGCGATCCGGTCCGGTTCCTGGAGGGCCAGAGCATCCGCGGAACCGTCGGTGAGGATGAGGAACTCCCTGGATGCCGTCGAAGCGATGCGGTCCTCGATCACCGAGGCGGCGAGCCGCGATTCCACGTGGATCGGAACTCCCTGTCGATCCCCCAACAACACGATCGCTGGCACGAGTTCCATCGAGGGAAAGCTGAGGTCGGACCTGAGCAACACGGATCCGGGCCTTTGCGGCAATCGGCCTGACAGGTCCTTCCAGAGTCGCTCGGCTCCTGACGCTCCCGGTAGGTCCAGCTGGGCGCTCGGCGCCCGAAGGGTGGTCATCGCCGAGATGGCGAGCGCAGCGACTGCAACGAGACCGGTCGTGATCGGTCGGACTCGAACGCCCGACAGACTCAGGTGGTCCGTCGACAGGAGGGCTACCCCCACTCCCAATCCGATGCAGGCCACGACCGCCCCGGGTACCCAAGTGACGAGGTATGCCCAGGGAACTCCTCGGATTCCGGCGAAAGTCGGTGGCATTGCGACGAACACCGCGGCGATCACCGCTGCGGCTCGCACGGCTGAGCCGGACCCGCCTCGCCGAAACCACGCGAGCGTGATGAAGGCCACCGTCGCGATGAGCAGCCACGGCGTTCGAAAGGCCGGGTACAACAGCTCCAACGGACCATGCTTCCCATCGGTGGACCACCAGGCGGGAAGCGCCCAAGACATCGTCGTCATGCGAACACCGGCAGGCCAACCAACCTGGAGCTGATCTGGCTGATCGGTACGCATTGAGGCCAGGATCCGACCGAAGTTGTGAGTGCCCCAGAGTTGGTCGAGCATTGGCGGCACCCACATGACCGCTGCCCCCACGCCACCGATCACGCGCGCCCGCGCGATCGTTAACGCACTCTGGGAACGTTTCACGAAAAGCAACCGACGCTTGCCCGGATCCCTCTCGTCCCCCTCCCGAGCCCGGTCGATCGGGCCGGGTCGATTCTCCGGCGAACCAGTCCGCCGCTCCACCAACGGCATGACGAACCAGAGGGCCAGCATCGTGACCACGAAAACGCCGGTACCGAGGTGCGCCTGCAACAGCACCGTTCCTACGAAAGGCACCAGCGCTGCGGCGAGGCGACTTCGGCCGAAGGACAGGAACACCAGCCCGATGAGTCCGAAACCCCCGAGCGTCGTGATGTGTGGATTCCAAGGCTCCGCAACCGGCTTCCAGCCGACGATCAGGACAACTGCCATTGCCGTGCCCGCAGCGAGCAGCGCAGCGCGCCCGCCGAAGTGCCGGCCGAAGAGAGCGACGACCGTGCCGACGAGGACCGCCGACCACAACAGCATTGACGCCACGAGCGCCGCGCCATCGGATCCCAACAGGTGGTATGGGACCCACATGAGTAAGAAAAGTGCGGGACCCGGGTGTTCGTATCCAAACCGTGAGTACACCCCGGTAAGTGGGAACTGCGAAGACACGTCTCTAATCCGCAGTTCGATCAGCGAGACGTCCGAGGTCGGCGTGTACCCCGGACGAGCCAGACGACCGCTGACACGAGGAAGGGGAGGGTAACGAGAACCAGGGCAGCCTGAAGGCACGCTCGCTCCGAACGCCGGGGAGACTCAGCGGTCCTTCGGATCTGCCTGTCGATCATCGTCAGCGTCCTTCAGGAACTCACCCGCTGGTGCCGAGAGCGAGGTTACTGGTCCGCTGAGCAGCCTCGGCAGCGATGGACCGAAGCCCCAGCTCTCGATGGGCGGTCGTCGTTGTTACGCCCCGAGCCTCGCGTCGACCGTTGACGTGTCGTGCGCAACGCTGGCTCGGCGGTCGAACCGGGCAGCCGTGCTGCGATCGCTCGTGCTTCGTCCGCTTCGTTGTCCTGCGGCTCCGGCTCCGGCTCCGCCGCGCCGGCGCTGGCCCAGCACATGACGTCCGTCGGTCAGCGGTTCGAGACGATTCGCCACACCGGGCGGGGCAGGTGGCGCATCACCGTGAAGAGCCAGCGGAGGATCGCGGGGGACCACACGATCGCGCTCTTGCGGCGGATGCCCTCGACGATGTCGTCGGCGACCCGGTCGGGCGTGGTGGAGAACGGTGCAGGCGTGAGCCCTTCGGTCATCGCCGTGTGTACGAAGCCGGGTCGCACGATCACCACGTCGACGCCGGGGCCGACGAGCCGGTCGCCGAGCGCCTGCGCGAACCCGTCGAGCCCGGCCTTGGTAGCGCCGTACACGGCGTTGTCCTTGCGGACCCGCTCGCCGGCGACCGACGAGATCACCACGATGGTGCCGTGGCCCTGTCGCCGCATCTCGGCTGCGCAGGCCGTCAGCGCCGAGACCTGCCCGGCGAAGTTCACGTTGACCAACTCGGCCGCGGCCGTGGGATCGTCGTCGAGCTCGGCCTGGCTGCCGAGTTGCCCGAAGGCGCTCAGCACCACGTCGATGTCGCCCGCGTCGCCGAAGGCCCGGCCGATCACGTCGGCGTGGGTGGCGGTCGCGGCGCCGTCGAACGCAATGGCGGTCGCTGTGGCTCCGGCGCTGCGGTACTCCTCGAGGAGGTCGGCGACCTTGGCGGGACTGCGCACGGCGAGCGTCACCGTGCGGCATCGCTGGGCGATGAGGCGGCGGACCGTTTCGGTGGCGATTTCCGAGGCGCCACCGAGCACCAGCACCGAGCTCACGTTTCCGACCGCGTCACGCATCCTCACACCTCCTGTCGACCCGTCCACGGTAGTCGGGCGGTCGGGGGCCTTCGGGTACGTGCCGTACGATGACCCGGTGAGTACACGCATGCTGATCATCTTGTCGGTGGTGTGCGCGGTATTGATCCTGAGCGCCGGGGCCATCCAGCTGTTCATGATTCGCTGATCACCCGCGCCGTTAGGCTGAGCGTTTCGTGTGAGAGGAGAGCACTGTGGATGAGGCGGACGGCGATCACTTCGACGTGATCGTGATCGGTGGCGGTCCCGGTGGGTACGCAGCGGCGCTGTACGGCGCGAGCGCCGGGCTTCGCATCGCCCTGGTCGAACGCGACAAGGTCGGCGGCACGTGCCTGCACCGCGGCTGCATCCCTGCGAAGGAACTGCTCGAGTCGGCTTCGGTGTACCGGACCGTTCGTCACGCCGCTGAGTTCGGCGTCCACGTGGGCGAGCCGTCGATCGACTGGTCGGCGACGATCGATCGCAAGCAGCGTGTCGTCGACCAGATGTTCACCGGCCTCGGCTCGCTCCTCAAGGGCCGCAAGGTCGAGGTGGTTCCGGGTTCCGGCGTGCTCGAGGCCGACGGCCGGGTCACCGTCGAGACCGACGCCGGGAGCCGCACGCTCGCGGGCGATGCGGTGATCCTGGCGACCGGCTCGGTTCCCCGCGTGATCCCCGGCTTCGAACCCGATGCCCGGCTGGTGTTCAGCTCCGACGAACTGCTCGACCTCCGCGAGCTCCCCGGCTCGGCGGCGGTCATCGGCGGCGGCGCGATCGGCTGCGAGTTCGCGTCGACCCTCGCCGACATGGGCGCCTCGGTCACGATCCTCGAAGGGCTCCCGAAGATCCTGCCGGGCTGTGACGAGGAGATTGCGAAGGTCGTCACCACGTCGTTCAAGAAGCGGGGCCTCACGATCCGCACCGGCGTGCGCGTCACGGGTCATCAACCGCAGGATGGCGGCGGAACGGCGGTGCAGATCGAGGGATCCGACCCGCTGTTCGTCGACATGGTGGTCGTCTCGGTCGGCCGTCGGCCGGTCACCGACGGGGTGCTCGGCGACGGATGCAAGGTTGCCGTGTCGCCGCGAGGGTTCTTCGAGGTCGACGCACACGGCCGCACCGGCGTGCCGGGTGTGTGGGCGGTTGGCGACTGCATCGATACCCCGCAGCTCGCCCACGTCGCCTTCATGGAGGGCATGAACGCCATCCGCGACATCCTCGGTGAAGACCCGCCGCCGATCGACGCCGGCCGGGTGCCGTGGGCGATCTACTGCCAGCCCGAGGTGGCGTTTGCCGGCTACACCGAGGCCGCCGCGAAGGAGGCGGGCTTCGACGTGGTGACCGCGAAACACCGGTTCATCGGCAACGGCCGCGCCGTAATCATCGGCTCGACCGATGGCATGGTGAAGGTGATCGCCGAGCGTCGCCCAGACGGCACGGCCGGGCGGGTGCTGGGCGTGCATCTCGCGGGGCCGTGGGTGACCGAGCAGCTGGGCCAGGGGTACCTGGCGGTCAACTGGGAGGCGACGGTCGACGAGATCGCGGCCCTCATACAGCCGCACCCCACCATGAGCGAGTTGTTCGGCGAGACGGTGCTTTCGCTGACAGGCCGATCGCTGCACTGACCGCCGACGAGTACGTGTACGAACGAGACAAGGACGACGAGGAACCGATGGCCGAGATCGTGATGCCGCAGTTGGGTGAGTCGGTGACCGAGGGCACCATCACCCGCTGGTTCAAGCAGGTGGGCGACGCCGTCGCCGAGGACGAGACGCTCTTCGAGGTGTCGACCGACAAGGTCGACTCCGAGGTGCCCTCGCCGGCGGGTGGCGTGGTGCTCGAGATCCGCGTCCCCGAGGGCGAGACGGTCGACGTTGGCACCGTCTTGGCCGTGCTCGGCGACGCCGGCGCCGTCCCGCCCGTCGCTGCCGAGCCGGTCGCTGTCGAGCCGGTCGCGGTCGAGGCCGGTGGGTGCCGAGCCGGTCGCTGCCGAGCCGGTCGCTGCCGAGCCGCCGGCGACCGCGGGCGCCGAGCCGGCCGCCGCTGCCGATGACGCCGGTCCGTCGCCCGCCACGCAGGGGCTGCTGCTGTCGCCGTTGGTGCGGCGCCTCATCGACGAGCACGGGTTGGACCCGGCCACGATGGCCGGCACCGGGCTCGGCGGCCGCATCACCCGCGACGACGTGCTCGCCGAGATCGATCGTCGTGCGCTGCGCACCGCCGCGCCGGCCACCGCGCCGCCTCCCGTGCCCGCGTCGGCAGCAGCGGTGCCGGCAGCGTCTGCGCCCGCCGTCTCCTCCTCATCATCCGCCGCCGCCGGTGCGTCCGCCGCCGGTGCGTCCGCGGCGCCTCGTCGGATCGCGGCGCCGAACTCGCTGGAGCGCACCCCCGGCGCCGAGTCGACCCGGGTGCCGTTCACCAACATCCGTCGACGCACCGCCGAGCACATGGTCGCCTCCAAGGCGACCTCGCCGCACGTGATCACCGCCATCGACGTCGACTACGAGGGTGTCGATCGGGTTCGCCGTGCGGCGAAGGGAGCGTTCGCCGCCGAGGAGGGGTTCTCGCTCACGTACCTGCCGTTCATCTCGCGTGCCGTCATCGACGCGCTCGCGGACTTCCCGCGGCTCAACGGCACCGTCGGCAACGACGAGTTGATCGTCCACCACGCAGTGCACCTCTCGATCGCTGTCGACCTCGATTTCGAGGGCCTGCTCGCCCCGGTCATTCCGGGCGCCGACGGCAAGCGGCTGCGTGCGATCGCCCGCGAAATCCACGATGTCGCCCAGCGCGCTCGGTCGAAGGCCCTCTCGCCCGACGAGCTGTCGGGCGGCACGTTCACCATCTCGAACTCCGGCTCGTTCGGCACCTTCCTGGTCGCGCCGATCATCAACCAGCCGCAGGTGGCGATCCTCTCCTCCGACGGCATCGCCAGGCGCCCGGTCGTGGTGCGCGACGCCGATGGCGGCGAGTCGATCGGCATCCACTCGGTCGGGAACCTCACGATGAGCTGGGACCACCGCGCGGTCGACGGCGCGTATGCGGCGGCGTTCCTCGCCCGGGCCAAGGAGATCATCGAGACCCGCGACTGGTCCGCAGAGCTCTGAGGGCGAGTTGTCGCTTCACGTCCGGTGGCTCGGCCGGGTTCCCTACGGCGAGGCGCTCGCCCTGCAGCGCGCGCTGTTCGAGCGGTCGGCGCGCGACCACCTGCTGCTGCTCGAACACCCGCCGACGTACACGCTCGGGGTGAACGCCGACGAGTCGAACGTGCTCGTCGACCCGGCGACGGTTGGCGCCGAGTTGCTGCGGGTGGACCGCGGTGGCGACGTCACCTTCCATGGGCCCGGCCAGATCGTCGGCTACCCGATCGTGTCGCTCGTCGAGCCCGGTTCGGGCGCGCTCGCGTCGACCCGCGGCTACGTGACCCAGATCGAGACGATGCTGGTGGAGGTGCTGGCGTCGTTCGGCGTGGAGGCGACCACGATCGATCGGTGCCCCGGTGTGTGGGTCGACGACGGCTGCACACCCCCTCGCAAGATCGCTGCGATCGGTGTGCGCATCTCCCGCGGGCGGACCATGCACGGCTTCGCGCTGAACGTCGATCCCGATCTGGCGATGTTCACCAACATCGTCCCGTGCGGCATCGCCGACAAGGGCGTCACGTCGATGGCGGCCGAGGGTGCGACGGTCGAAACGAGGGCGGTCGTCGACGCGCTGGTCGCTGCCGCGGCGCGGCGCTGGGGCGGTGGGCAGGTCGAGCGGTCCGACGTGGTGTGGAGGGTCGCCGACGATGACCGCGACCTCGCGCCGTTCAGCCGATCGGCGACGGTCGCCTTGTCGCCGCGCCGTCGGGCGCGTCTCGACGAGGCGGGTGTGGGGGAGGGGGTGCCGGTCGACGCGGCGAAGCCGTCGTGGATGCGAGCCCGCGTCCGTCTCGATGCCGACGTGTTGAAGTTGCGGTCGACGCTTCGCTCGCTCGACCTGGTCACGGTCTGCGAGGAGGCGGGCTGCCCGAACCTGTCGGAGTGTTGGTCGGCCGGCACGGCCACGTTCATGGTGTGCGGCGAGCGGTGCACCCGAGCCTGCGGCTTCTGCCTGGTCGACACCCGGCGGCCCGAGCCGCTCGACCTCGACGAGCCGAGGCGGGTGGCCGAGGCGGTCGCAGCGCTCGATCTGCGTCACGCCGTGGTGACGATGGTCGCCCGAGACGACCTTCCTGACGGAGGTGCGGAGCACGTCGCGGCGACGATCGCAGCGATCCGGGAGCGCACACCGAGCACCACGATCGAGGTGCTCATCAGCGATCTGGGCGGCGACGCCGACTCGCTCGCGACGGTGCTGGAGGCCCGCCCCGACATCGTGAACCACAACATCGAGACGGTGCCGCGGCTGCAGCGCGTCGCTCGACCGTCGGCCCGCTACTCGCGCAGCCTGGCGCTGCTCGCCCGCGTCGCCGCTGCCGGAGCCGTGGCGAAGTCCGGGCTGGTGGTGGGGCTCGGCGAGACCGAGGACGAGATTCGGGGCACGCTCCTCGACCTCGCGTCGCTGGGCGTGTCGATCGTGACGATCGGCCAGTACCTGCGCCCGACCGACGGTCATCTACCGGTCGCTCGGTGGTGGCATCCCGAGGACTTCGCCCGTTGGGCCGAGTTCGGCATGGACGCGCTCGGGCTCGGCCACGTCGAGTCGTCGCCCTTCACCCGTTCGAGCTACCACGCTCAGCAGGGTGCAGTTGCGGTTTCGATCACTCGGTGACGAGGGGGCGCCCCGACTTCTCCCACCCCTCGGTCCCGTCGACGAGGTGGTAGAGCTTGGTGAATCCGGCCTTCTCCATCGCGACGATGGCCTTGGTCGAGCGGTTGCCCGTCCGGCAGTACACGAGCGTGGGCGCCTTCGGGTCGAGGCGCTTGAGCACGGTCGCGAACTGCGGATCGTCGAGGGGCACGTTGTTCGCCCCGGCAATGTGGCCGGCGAGGAACTCCTTGGGCGTGCGGACGTCCACCACGACGAGGCCGGGCGTCGTGGCGAGCACCTTCGTCGCCTTTTCCGGGGTCACCTCGGTGACCCGTGACGACGGCTTCTGGGCCGACTCGGACGACTTCGGCGACGCGGCCGAGTCGTCGGAGCTGCATCCGAGCGGGATGACAACTGCGAGCCCGACGGCGGCGCCGACGAGCCACCGGCGGCGTTGTGAGGTGGGGAATGCGGCGGTCATGTCGCCGACAGTAACCGCGAGGGGGTGCCCGTAGGCTGCATCCGATGAGCGAGCCGCGGCATGCCATGACCAGCCCATTTCCCGCCCGCCTGGACCGGGTTCGAAACCGGCTCCGGAACCTCGGCCTCGATGCTCTGGCCGTCTCGGTCGGCCCGGATCTGCCGTGGTTGTGCGGCTACGAGGCGATGCCGCTCGAACGGCTGACGATGCTGGTCGTTCCCGTGGACGGTCCCGCCACGCTCGTCGTGCCGGCGTTGGAGGCCCCCCGCGTGAACGACCGCGGCGACGTCACGGTGCGGCCGTGGGGCGAGGCCGACGACCCGATCGCGATCGTCGACGCGCTCGTCCCCCGCGGCGCCGGCGTCGCGATCGGCGATCGGACGTGGGCCCGGTTCCTGATCGAGTGGCAGTCGCGTCACGGCGAGCTTCGCTTCGAGCGCGCCCAGACGGTCACCGGGGTGTTGCGCGAGCGCAAGGAGCCCTCCGAGATCGCGGTGCTCCAGCGTGCGGCGGCGGCCGTCGACGGCATCGCCGCCGACCTGCAGTCGGGAACGATTCCGCTGGTCGGGCGGACCGAGGCCGACGTGTCGGCCGATCTGTCGCAGCGCCTGCTCGCGGCCGGTCACCATCGCGTGAACTTCGCGATCGTCGCCGCCGGAGCGAATGCCGCGAGCCCCCATCACGAGCCGGGGCTGCGGCGTATCGAGGCCGGCGAGGTGGTGCTGTGCGACTTCGGCGGCACGATGCTCGACGAGTTCGGCGTGGGCTCTTGCTCCGACATCACGAGATGCGTGTGGACCGGCGAGCCGTCGTCGGAGGTACGCGACGTCTACGGCGTGCTGGAACGCGCTCAGGCGGCGGGCGTGGCCGCGGGCGAGGTCGGCACCGCGTGCGAGGACGTCGACGCTGCGTGTCGACGCATCATCGACGATGCCGGGTTCGGCGAGTTCTTCATCCACCGGACCGGTCACGGGATCGGGGTCGAGGAGCACGAGGACCCGTACATCGTGGCGGGAAACCGGAGCGTTATCGAGGTCGGTAACGCATGGTCGATCGAACCGGGGATCTATCTGCCCGGGCGATTCGGCATGCGCCTCGAGGACATCGTGGTCGCGACCGAGGCGGGCCCGCTGTCGCTCAATCGGGCCGATCACGCCTTGGCCGTCGTGGGCTGATCGCTGCCCTGATCATTGCCTGATCGCTGCCTGGTTCTGGGCTGATCGTGGGCGCGAGACGAGATCCGCGGCTTCTTACAGAGTTCTCGAACCGCGGGGGTTTGGATCTCACATCGGGGCTTCAGAGTGGTGGATGTCCCGGACGGACCGGGACACCAACACCTCCCAAGGAGCCCACCATGAAGAAGCAACTCGCCGCCCTCGGACTTTCCGCCGGACTCGTCTTCGGTGGCACCGGACTCGCACTCAGCAACGCCGGTGCCCAGGATTCGACCTCGACGACAGCCACGGCGTCGGCCGACCAGAGCGACGGTGCGGCATCGCAGTCCACCGACGCCAACCGCCCCGATCCGTCGCAACACTTCTCCGAGGCGATCGCCCCGCTGGTGTCGGACGGCACGATCACCCAGGCGCAGGCCGATGCGGTCGTCAAGGCGATCAGCGATGCGGGCCCGCCGCAGGGCGGCCAGGGCGGCCCCGGTGGTTCCGGCGGCCGTGACGGGCAGCGAGGTGGCCCCGGCGCCGAGGCCGCAGCGACTGCGCTCGGCATCTCGGCCGACGACCTCCGCACCGAACTGCAGAGCGGCAAGTCGATCGCCGATGTGGCGAGCGAGAAGTCGGTCGACGTGCAGACGGTGATCGACGCCATGATCGCCGACCTCAAGACCCACCTCGATGAGGAGGTCGCCAGCGGGACCCATACCCAGGCCGAGGCCGACCAGCGGCTCGCTGATGCCACCGAGCACATCACCGCCATGGTGAACGGCGAGAAGCCCGCCGGCGGCCCGGGTCAGGACGGCCAGGCTCCCCCGGCCGATGCGCCCGCAGACGGCTCCACCACCACCACGGCGAACTGACGGAGGAACTGCTGACGACCAACCAACCATCCCCCAACAACTGACGCTCACATCAGGCGAGCGGCCGGATCACCCGAAGGTGGTCCGGCCGTGCCGCGCGCATTGGGCGCTCCGTTGAGAGGCCGCATAGCGTCGGGGGGTGCTTCGTCTCGACCTCGCCACCGTGTTGCTCCAGTGGTCGGTCGGGGGGCTGTTCTTCCTGTGGGTCACGGGCGAGCGTCGCCAGGTCGGCATCGGGTACGGATGGTTGCTTCGCGGCGTATACGGCCTGATGGCGTTGGCGGCGGCCGTCGCAGGAGTGCGATACCACCCCGTCGTGGCGCGTGAGGCATCGTCGTTGGCGGTCGGGCTCGCCGCCGGCGCCGCCTTCGTGGTGAGCTGGCGCCGTCGGCGCGCCGGTGTGCTCCACCAACGAGAGCAGTCGCAGGCGCGATCGGCGCGGATCACCGAGATGACGGGCATCGATCGCGAGGCCCAGCACTTCGACGAGACCGTCGCCGAGTTCCCGCCGCGCCTCGACCTGATCGCGCCCGCAGTCGGAATGGTCGGCCTGGTCGCGGCGGGGATCGACGCCGGTTCCCCGGCGGTGACCCAGGTCGTGCGGGTCGTGGTGGGTGCGCTGTTCCTCGGGTGCGTCACCGATGCGATGCTCCTCGGCCACTGGTATCTCACCCAGCCGGGGTTGCCGCGGGCCCCGCTGCTCGATCTGGTGCGCTGGCTCACCTGGCTCTGGCCGATCGAGACCGCGGTCATGCTGCTTCCCACGGGGATGGGGTCGGTGCTCACCGGCACGATCGACGACGGCTGGGGCGGCATGTTGGGATGGTTCTGGATCGCGTGCGTGGTGACCACGATCGTGCTCGCCCGCGTGACCCGAGCGGCCCTGCACGAGCGGGCGTACTCGGCGGTCATGGCGGCGACGGGGTTGCTGTACCTCGCCATCATCACCGGGTTCGGCCAGGACCTCGTGGCTCGCCTGATCCTTGCCGGGTGACGCTCCTCCGGACTGGGCCGAGAGCGCGGCGCCCCTGCGAACTGGGCCGATCCACATACCTGGTCGGTCTGCAATTGGGCCCAGTTCGGGCCGAGAGCGCGGCACCTCTGCGAACTGGGCCGATCCACATACCTGGTCGGTCTGCAATTGGGCCCAGTTCGGGGGAAGGGCTGGCGGGGGAGCGCTGCTCGCTCGATGGTTGGGCGGTCGGGCGGTGACAGAACCGCGCGAATCGGCCGATACTGGAGGGCGACCGACAGGAGGACCCCATGCCCCGCGCCATCTGGAGCGGTTCGATCAGCTTCGGACTCGTGAACATCCCGGTGAAGCTGTATTCGGCGATCTCGGAGAAGTCGGTGCGCTTCAACCAGATCGATCGACGCAACGGCGCGCGAATCCGCCAGCAGCGAGTCAACGCCGAGACCGGTGACGAGGTCCCGACCGACGAGATCGTGAAGGGGTTCGAGGTTGCCCGCGGCCACTACGTGCAGGTGACCGAGGAGGACCTCGCAGGTCTCGCTCCGCGCGCGTCGCGCTCGATCGACCTCGCGGCATTCGTCGACCTCGACGAGATCGACCCGGTGTTCTTCGACGGGGCCTATCACGTGGCACCCGAGAAGGCGCCGAAGGCCTATGCGCTGCTGGTCGCGGCGATGGAGAAGTCGCACAAGGTCGGGATCGCCCGGTTCGTGATGCGTTCGAAGGAGTACGTGGCGGTGCTCCGCCCCAAGGACGGCACGCTGTTGCTGTCGATGATGGTGTACGCCGACGAGCTCGTTCCGGCGACGGTGATCCCCGAGTTCGAGGAGCTGGCCGACATCGAGGTGTCGGACCGCGAGCTGCTGATGGCCGATCAGCTGATCGAGTCGCTGTCGGATCGTTTCGAACCGGAGTCGTATCGCGACACCTATCGCGAGCAACTGCTCGATCTGATCGACCGGAAGTCGCAGGGCCTCGATCTCACCGCCGAGCTGACGCCCGCGCCGTCGGGTGACACGGTCATCGATCTGATGGCGGCGCTCGAGGCGTCGGTCGCGGCGGCCCGCGCGGCGCGATCTGCCTGATGGGGGAACCGGTCGAGGTCGCCGTCGAGGGTCGGCGCGTCCGGCTCACCAATCTCGACAAGGTGCTCTACCCCGCTGCGGGATTCACGAAGGCCGAGGTCGTCGACTACTACGTGCGCGTCGCCGACGCGATGCTGCCGCACCTGCGCGACCGGTGCGTGACATTCCGTCGGTTTCCCAACGGGGTGGACGGCACCTCGTTCTTCGAGAAGCGCTGTCCGTCGCACCGGCCCGGCTGGGTCGACACCGCCGCTGGCCCGGGCGATCGGGGCGGGCCGATTCAGTACTGCCTGATCGCCGAGCGGGCAGGCCTCGCGTGGGCCGCGAACCTCGCAGCGCTCGAACTCCACACGCCGATGGCGCGGTCGGTTGACCTGGAGTCGCCCCAGATGGTGGTGTTCGACCTGGATCCCGGCGAGGGGACGACCATCGTCGAGTGCGCGGCGCTCGCGCTGCGCATCCGCGAGATGCTCGATGCGATCGGGCTCGTGTGCCTCGCGAAGACCTCCGGATCGAAGGGGATGCAGGTCTATGTCCCGCTGAACGCACCGCATACCCACGAACAGGCTGCCGATTTTGCGCTGGCGGTCGCGCAGGTGTTGGAACGCGCGGAGCCGACGAAGGTGACGACCACCATGGCGAAAGCGGTGCGGCCGGGTCGAGTGTTCGTGGACTGGTCGCAGAACTCGCGACACAAGACCACGGTGTGCGTGTACTCGCTGCGCGCTCGCCCGACCCCGACCGTGTCGACGCCGGTCACCTGGGATGAGGTCGCCGACGCGGCGGTGGGCATGCCGCTCACCTTCACCGCTACCGATGTGCTGGCTCGGGTGGATCGCGACGGCGACCTGTTCGCTGCCGCCGTCGAGATGGTCCAGCACCTGCCGGTCGTCTGACCTCGTCAACCGGCGGCGAGTTCGGCTCGCCGGGCCGCGACCTGCGCGGCGATCCCGGCTTCCAGCGAGGTCGTGGCCGTCCAGCCGAGGATCGCCTGGATGCGTTCGGTCGAGCCGCCCGTCTTGGTGGCGTCGCCGGCGGCGGGCGGACGGTGATCGATCGGCACCTCCTGGCCCACGGCGCGGCCGACGATTCCGATCAGTTCGGCCAGCGTGCACCACTGCGACCCCGACACGTTCATGACGGTGCCCGGCTCGACGTCGGGCGTCAGCCCGGCGCGCAGTGTGGCGTCCACCACGTCGTCGACGAAGGTGAAGGCGCGTTCCTGCGAGCCGTCGCCGTACATCGGGAACGGGGTCTGGTCGATCGCGCAGTTGATCAGCCGATGCGCGGCCATGTCGGGACGCTGGCGGGGTCCGTACACGGTGAAGTAGCGCAGCGAGACGGTCGGCACGCCCCAGTTGGCCGCGTAGAGCACGCAGAGGTGTTCGGCGGCGAGTTTTGTGACGCCGTAGGGGCTGAAGGGTTCGGGGCGGTCGGTCTCGAGGGTCGGGTATCGCTCGGCGTTGCCGTACACCGATGAGCTCGACGCGTACATCACCCGTCCGACCCTGCGCTGGCGCGCCGCTTCGAGGACCCGCTGCGTCGCAAGGACGTTCAGGGTGTTGTAGCGCTCGAATCCGTCGGACCACGACAGGCGTACCCCGGGCTGCCCGGCGAGATGCCAGACGACGTCGACCCCGTCGAACGCGGCATCGAGGTCGGCGGTGACCAGGTCGGCCTCGACGAGCCGGAATCGGTCGTTCGTGAGCGCGCCCGACAGGTTCCGTTGCTTCGCCGCCGGGTCGTAGTAGTCGGTGAAGCAGTCGATGCCGACGACCTCGTGGCCTTCCGCGAGCAGGCGGTCGACGAGCGTGCTTCCGATGAACCCGGCTGCACCGGTGACGACGACGGTCATGGGGAGAGTCTGTGACGTTTCCGGCGTGTATGTCGAACGCGACGTCCACATGGGCCGATGGCGTTCAGGTCGGCGTCACCCGGGTGGCGGTGGGGTCGCCCGCCGCCATGGTCCACGCCGCGGCGGGTGAGGGGACGGCGGTGGAGCGTGCGTCGTGCGCGCTGAACGTGACGGTCGCCTCGGTCGGGGTCACGGTCAGGTAGCCGATGCCGTTGCGGTTGGTGTCGCTGTAGGCGAAGGGAGGGGTCGCGGGAATCGTGCCACCGTTGAACGCCTCGGTGATGTGCTCCACCAGGTTGAACGGCGTCGACGAGATCGAGCTCACCACGAACTCCTGGGCAAGCACGGGCGACGACGGGTTGTCCATGTCGCGGTGAATCGCCGCTTGGAAGAAGGCGTGGTAATCGCCGGTCAGCACGATCACGTCGCCGATGGCCTCGGTCGAGAGGAACTCGAGCATCCGCTCCCGTTCGGCCGGGAAGCCGTCCCACGACTCGGTGGCGAGGTAGAGCCCCTGGTGCGGGGGCAGGTTCGGGTCGAGCTGACGCCAGATCGGCTCGTCCAGATCGACCAGGCGCAGTGGCGCCATCATCACCTGGTTGCCCAGGAGCTTCCATCGCACGCCGTCGTGTTGCGCCGCGGCGAGCGTGTCGAACAGCCACTGCCGCTGCGTCTCGCCGTAGATGGAGCGGTCCGGGTTGAGATAGGCGGCGTCGAGCAGCGTGCCGATCGGGGTCGCGGGAAGGTGCTCGGAGCGGTACTGCCGGGTGTCGGTCATGGTCAGCTCGGCGAGCTTGCCCCAGCGGAACGACCGGTAGATCTGCGTGCCGTCGGTCGGCCAGACGGGGAGGTATTCGAACCAGGCCTGATGCGCGGCCCCGGCTCGGGCCGGGTCGGCGGCGAGCAGTGCGGCGTCGTGGTCGTTGAACACCTCGTGGTCGTCCCACACGACCGTCCACGGGTGGGCGGCGTGTGCTGCCTGCAGGTCGGGGTCGGAGCGGTAGAGGCGATAGCGCTTGCGGTAGTCATCGAGGGTGAGCGCGACTGAGAACGGCTCCCATCGCACGCCGAGCGGACCCTCGCCGATCTCGTAGATGTAGTCGCCGAGGAACACCACGGCATCGAGGTCGCGCTCGGCGACCTGGCGCCACGCGCCGTAGAAGCCGGCGCTGTAGTGCTGGCAGCTGGCGAACGCGAGGCGAAGCGAGTCGGGTGACGAGCCCGGGCTCGGGAGCGTGCGCGCCCTCCCGATCGGGGACACAGCCGTGCCTGCGCTGAAGCGGTACCACCACGATCGGTCGGCATCGAGTCCGCCGACGAGGACCTTCGCGGTGTGGTCGGCCGCTGGCGACGCGGTCACGTTGCCGGAGGCGACGATGTTGGACATCGACGAGTCGGTCGCGACCTCCCAGGTCAGGTCGGTGACGTCGGACACGCGGGGGTCGACCCGCGTCCACAACACCACCTCCGAGTCCGAGTGCAGCCCGGCGGCCACGCCGTGGGCGAACACGCCGCTCGGAGCCGGCTCGTCGGGGGCACAGCCCACGGTGGGCGCCAGCGCGGCAACCCCGAGTCCGGTCGCGCCAATACGAAGAAATCCCCGACGATCCACGGTCCCTCCAGCACAACTCGTCGATCCAGATGTGGCGGCGAAGTGTACCGAAGGTGAACAGAAGGTGAAAGTCGTTCGCGGTCAGCGGGCTACGAAGTACTTGGCCTGCGGGTGGTGGCAGATCAGGGCCGAGGTCGTCTGCTCGGGCTGGTACTGCCACCCGGTGTCTTCGTTGACCTCGATCCCTATGCGTTCGGCGCCGAGGAGTGCGGCGACCGTCGCGTTGTCCTCGAGGTTGGGGCATGCGGGATACCCCCACGAGTAGCGCCCGCCCCGGTACTGCTGGCGGAACAGCCCGCCGAGCGTCGGGCCGTCCTCATCGGCGAAGCCCCAGTCGGTTCGCACACGGTGATGCCAGTACTCGGCGAGCGCCTCGGCCATCTCCACGCCGATGCCGTGGAACATCAGGTAGTCCTGGTAGCGGTCGGCGGCGAACAACTGGGCGCATCGCGCCGAGATCGCCTCGCCCATCGTGACGATGTGGAAGGCCGCGTAGTCGGTCTCGCCCGATTCCACGGGGCGGAAGAAGTCGGCGATGCACCGCCACGGCTCGGCGCTCTGGCGCGGGTAGCTGAATCGTGCGGCCTCGTTGGTTCTCGTGTCGTCGCTCCACACCACCAGGTCGTTGCCGTCGGAGTTCGCGGGGAAGTAGCCGTAGACGACCTGCGGGACCAGCAGATCGTCGGCCTTGCACGTCGCGAGGAGCGCGCGGAGTTCGGGCCGCACGCGCGCCTTGAACGCCGCGTCGTCCTCGCCCTCGTGGGGCCGGTATCCCCACTGGTTGCGGAAGAGGGCGGTCTCGTTCACGTAGGTGGCGATGTCGTCGAGCGGAAGGCCCTTGACGACCTTCGAGCCGATGAACGGCGGCACGAACACCTCGTTGTCGGTCGCGACGTCGGGCGCTCGGCGCGTGGCTGTGTCGAGGGCCGGCGCGGGACGAGGGGCCTTCGCGGGCCGGTCGCGTCCGGCGGGTTCCACACCGAAGGCGTCGTCGACGATGTCGCCGCGGCGGATCCGGCCGAGCCGATCCATCACCGAGAGGCCCTCGAACGCGTCCTTGCCGTAGAAGAGCCGGCCCTCGTAGACGTCGCGTAGGTCGCGCTCGACGTACGAGCGGGTGAGGGCGGCGCCGCCGAGCAGCACGGGGATGCGCGAGAGGCCGCGGGCGTTCAGCTCCTCGAGGTTCTCGCGCATGATCAGCGTCGACTTCACCAGCAGGCCCGACATGCCGATGGCGTCGGCCTCGAGTCGCTGGGCCTGATCGATCATCTCGGCGATCGAGACCTTGATGCCGAGGTTGTGCACCTCGTATCCGTTGTTGGTGAGGATGATGTCGACGAGGTTCTTGCCGATGTCGTGCACGTCGCCCTTCACGGTCGCAAGCACGATGCGCCCCTTGCCGGCGGCTGTGTCGTCCTTCTCCATGTGTGGTTCGAGATGGCTGACGGCGGTCTTCATCGTTTCGGCGGACTGCAACACGAACGGGAGCTGCATCTCGCCGCGCCCGAAGAGTTCACCCACCGTCTTCATGCCGTCCAACAACACGTCGTTGACGATGGTGAGGGCGGGAATCCCCGATGCGAGCGCCTCGTCGAGGTCGACGGTCAGCCCATCGCGGTCGCCGTCGATGATTCGCTGGGTGAGGCGCCGCTGCACCGGCCAACCGGTGCGATCCTCGACCACCGCGACGACCTCGGTCGCGTCGGCGAACACGTCGAGCAGCGTGGTCAAGGGGTCGTACGAGTCGCTGCCTTCGGAGAGCACGCCGGCGGCGCCGCGCCGGTCCCAGATCAGGTCGAGGCAAACGTCGCGCTGGCGATCGGGGATGCGGGCGAGCGGCTGGATCTTCGACGCGTGCACGATCGCCGAGGTGAGCCCGGCCTCGATGCACTCGTGGAGAAACACGCTGTTGAGCACGTGCCGGGCAGCCGGCGACAGGCCGAACGACACGTTCGACACACCGAGGGTGGTCGACACGCCGGGGAGCTCTGCGTGGATGCGCCGGATCGCCTCGATGGTTGCGATCGCGTCGCGGCGCAGGTCGTCGTCGCCGGTCGAGAGCGGAAAGGTGAGCGCGTCGAAGATCAGGTCGCCGGGCTCCAGCCCGTAGCGGTCGACGGCCAGGTCGTGAATCCGGTGGGCGATCCGGAGCTTCCAGTCCAGGTCACGGGCCTGGCCGTGCTCGTCGATGAGCAGGCAGATGACCGCCGCGCCGTAGGTGCGGGCAAGACGCATGACGCGATCGAGTCGTGACCCTTCCGCATCGCCGTCCTCGAGGTTCGCCGAGTTGAGGATCGCCCGTCCGCCGATCCATTGCAGCCCGGCCTCCATGACCTGTGGTTCGGTCGAGTCGAGCACGAGCGGCACGGTCGACTGGGTGGCGAACCGCCGTGCGACCTCGTCCATGTCGGCGGTGCCGTCGCGGCCCACGTAGTCGACGCACACGTCGAGAATGTGTGAGCCGTCGCGGACCTGATCCTTCGCCATCTGCGCGCACAGGTCCCAGTCGGCGGCGAGCATTGCTTCTCGGAACGCCTTGGAGCCATTCGCGTTGGTGCGCTCGCCGATGATCACGAAGTTGGTGGCAGCGGAGCCGTCGTCGGGAGTGAACGGCTGGAACGAGTAGATCGACGACGCACCGTTTTCGTGGCGGGGGGTCCGCTTGGGCGCTTCGATGCCGTCGACCGCGGCGGCGAGCGCGGCGATGTAGTCGGGTGTGGTCCCGCAGCATCCGCCCACGACCGATACTCCGAAGTCGTCAACGAATCGACGGACGTGGCCGACGAACTCGTCTGGTCCGAGGTCGTAGTGCATCTGGCCGTCCACCACGCTCGGCAGGCCGGCGTTCGGCAGCACCGAGATCGGCATGCGGGCGTGCTGGGACAGGTGGCGGAGGTGCTCGCCCATCTCGGTGGGGCCTGTCGCGCAGTTGAGGCCGATCACCGATGGCCGCATCGCGTCGATGGCGTTGAGCGCGGCGGCGATCTCGGTTCCCGGCAGCATCCGGCCGGTGAGTTCGATGGTCACCTGCACCTGCGTGGGCAGCTCGACCCCGGCCTTGGTCATGGCTGCGCGACAGCCGTTCATCGCGGCCTTCACACCCAACAGATCGAACTGTGTCTCGATGATGAAGAGGTCGACGCCACCCTCGATCAGTCCGACGGCCTGCTCCTCGTAGAGGTCGCGGAGCTCCGCGTACCGGATCTGGCCGAGCGTCGCGAACTTGGTGCCCGGCCCGATCGATCCGGCCACGAACCGCCGCCGATCGGGCGTGCTCATGTCGTGGGCGACTTCGCGTGCCAGCCGAGCCGCCGCGAGGTTGAGTTCGTACACCCGCTCGGGCATGCCGTACTCGGCGAGCGGCACCCCGAACGACCCGAAGGAGTTGGTCTCGACCACGTCCGCACCGGCGGCGTAGTAGTCGGCATGCATCTGACGGATGAGCTCGGGCCGGGTGATGCAGAGCAGCTCGTTGCATCCTTCCAGCGCCTCGCCCCCGAAGTCGTCGGCCGTCAGGCCGCACTGCTGCAGGTAGGTGCCGGTGGCGCCGTCGTAGACGACGACGCGCTGAGCGAGCAGGTCGAGAAACGCAGACATGGTGATCTCCTGACGGGCGACGAAACGGGGCTCGTTGCGATCGCAAGCCGGGGCCTCTCGCCCTACCCATCAGGACGGCTCACTTCGTCCCGGCAGGTTACCACCGGTTCCGCTGCACCTGTCCGGTGAAGGTCAGGGCGAGCCCCAGTGCGACGTGGGTTTCGCGCTGCCGAGTCGGATTCGAGTGCCACGCGGCTGAGCGAAGCGGGCACCTTCAGTGCTCGTCAACCGCTATGCGTGGGCTTGTGAGTTCTGCTTGCGGTCTGTCGGGTGTGGAGTTAGGTTCGCTTGCGCTGGGGTCGCTCTGTGGTTTTCGGGGGTTCGCCGCTGTGGTGGATGTCCGCTGACCCGTTTGACTAGACGAGGGGAACGCGTGGCGAGTTCGGCAGTTGTTGGTGGTCGGCGGTTTGCCGTTTGCGCGGTGGGTGCGTTTGTGGCCGCGGTTGGATTGCCGTCGGTTGTCTCGGCTCAGGCCGGAGATGATGGTTCGTCGGGCCCGATCGCGGATCGTCCGGCTGTGACACGTTCGGAGTTCGAGGGCTCGCCGTTGGGGGGCAGCGGTGTGTCGGCGCCGCTGGCGGAGAGTCGTCCTTCTATTGCGCCGGTCGTGAAATGGCCGGAGCGTGGCCGGTTCCGGGTGGATGTCGACGAGAACGGTGGGGAGGCGCGGGTGGGGCCTGCGCCGGTGTGGGTGTCGGCTGTGAAGGATGCGTCGTCTCCGGGTGGGGTCGACGTGGAGTTCTTGGACGATTCGTTGGTGAAGGCCGGATTGATCGACGGGCTGGGTATGCGGCTGTCGGGTGTCCGGCCGGGTGTTGTCGAGGTTCGGGTTGGCGTGTCGGGGTTTGCCGGTGCGTATGGCGCGGACTGGGTGTCGCGATTGCGGGCGGTGCGGGTTTCGCCGTGCGCGGTGGGTGACGACGTGCCCAAGGGCTGTGCGGAGGTATGGCCTGTCGAGCGGTTCACTGTTGACTCGATGAAGGGGATGGTGACGTTCCGCGCGGTGTTGACCCCGAAGGGTGGGTTCACCCGTGGGGAGAAGCCGGAGATGCCGACGAAGGAGTCGACGTCGAAGGCTGCGGCCGCGGCTGGAGGCGATCCGGAGGCGCCGGCGTGGGCGGACGGGAAGCACGCGGATGATGATGCTGTGCGGGCTGGTGGTTTTGAGCGGGCCGGGTTCGCGAGTGGGGACGAGCCGTTTGATCTCGAGCCGGCGCATGGGCGTGCGCGGGTCCAGGTGCCGGGGGGTTCGGGGACGTTCGGGCTGTCATCGTCGACGACTGGGGCGGGCGATTTCTCGGCCACCAATCTTGCGCAGTCACAGCGATGGAACGTTGGTGTTGGCACGGGCGAGTTCTCTTGGTCGTATCCGTTGCCGGCTGCGCCGGCGTCGTCGGGTGCGGCGCCGTCTTTGGCGGTTGGGTATTCGTCGGGCAGCGTCGACGCGATGACGGCTGCGGCGAACTCGCAGCCGTCTGAGATCGGTTTGGGTTGGTCGTTGACTTCCGCGTTTATCGAGCGCTCGTATCGAATTTGTAACGCGGATGGGACGGGGTGGACAATCACGGACCTGTGTTGGGTGAACGGAAACGCAGAGATCTCCCTGAATGGTGTGGCGAGCAGATTGCTGCCTGAGACGGCGGTTGTCGGGAACACTCGGCGGTGGAGGTTGGAATCAGACCCTGATTGGGTCGTCACCCAGTTCTTTGCGCAAGCACCGCCGCTGGGGCAGCCGTACAGCCTTCACGATGAGGACTATGAGTACTGGACGGTGCAGACTCCGGATGGGGTTCGGTACACGTTCGGGTATGGGCGGGAGCCGGGTACGGCGACGGAAACGAACGCCGTTCAGACGGTGCCGGTGTTCGCGAATCATTCGACGGATCCTTGCTATTCTGGAAATCCCTCGGTCTCCTATTGTCAGCAGGCGTACCGGTGGAATCTGGAACGTGTGGAGGACGCGACCGGGAACGTGCAGTCGTACTTTACACTCGTGAAACGAACAAGTATGGCCGGTTCTCCACGCCGAGCAACGCGACTGAGTACGTGGCGAATGTGGTGTTGGACCGTGTCGAATACACGAAACGGGCTGGTTCGGAAGGGCAGGGTGCTCCGGGGGGAATCAAGCTCGTCTACTCGCGTCGCTGCACGCTGTTGTCGTCAGGATGCGACTTGCCGCAGAACGCTCCGTCGACCGGCACGGCGAGCCTGTACCCGGATACACCAGTTGATCTGATCTGCCAGAGCTCGTACTGCACCAAGTATTCACCGTCGTTCTTCTCGACCCACCGGTTGATCCGGAGCGAGGCGTGGGGGTATGACGGGGTCTCGAAGCAGATCTCCCAGGTCAACTTCGCCCACTTCTTCAGCAGCCCTCCGTCGGGTGAATCAGCAAAGCTCGCATTGTTCGCTGTGCAACCGGTGGGCGCGCCAGGGGCGAGTCAGTTGGTCGCTCCGGCCGCGGCGTTCGGCTACACGGCGATGGCGAACCGGCCGGGATTCGCGACCGGTACCGCTGGTGCGATGTCGTATGCGCGGTTGACCGAGATCTACAGCGAGACCGGCGGGAAAACCGTGATCGGGTACGGCCAGCCGTCGGGATGTGCCCCAATCCCGGCGGCGAACTGGGACACGCAAACGAAGGATTGTTTCCCGCAGTATTGGGATCCGCCGGGAACGACTCCTCCTGGTTGGGCGGCCTTCAATAAATACCTCACGGTTGCGGTGCAGGAACAGGATTTGGTGGGTGGCTCGCCGGCGGTGGTCACGGCGTATGCGTACGCTCCGGCCCCGCTGGACGGCAATCTCGTGACCATTGCGCATCCTGGGGCGGCGTGGGCGAAACCGCAGTCGTGGGTTGCTGCGGCTGGAACCCTGTCGTGGAACGAGTATCGCGGTTACGAGGATGTCGAGGTCGTCGCGTACTCGGCGAACCCAACGCGTACGCGGTACCGGGTGTTCCGGGGGATGAACGGTGACCCAGTGGTGGGTGGTGGCACGAAGTCGATGTCGATCACTGATGGCGACGGCACATCGAGGGTGGATGAGCGGTGGCTTCGGGGGACCACATCGACATCGTGGAGAGTGGTTTCGTCGAGCTCGCTCGAACGCAGCGTCACCGATTGGGGGGCCGATGTCACGCTGAACTTGAGTCCGTACGGTGTTGCTCGCCGGTTGTCCGTGAGGGAGACACGTGATACGTCGACGGAGTCGACGACGAAGGTGAGTCGTGATCGTTTCGAGTATGACCCTGCGAACGGCAACCTGTTGCGGCATTGGATGGATGGTGACGTCTCGAGCGCATCGGATGATTCGTGTCAGGAACTGACGTACACGAACGCTGGTGGCCGGTTCGCGTCGGGTTTGGTCGCGACGGAGACGACGAAGCCGGCGTGTGTGGCCGGCGCCGTGGTCGCGGCGCGGTCGCGCACGATGTACGACGGCGACCTCACAGGGACTGCGGTGCCGTCGAAGGGCTTGACGACGAGGACCTCGATCGACACGGGTGTTGTAGGCACGGCGGCGCCGTCGTATTCCTTGAACACCACGACGGCGTATGACTCGTGGGGTCGGGTGACGTCGGTGAGCGAGCCGGCGACGTGTGCTACAACGCTGGCCTACACGCCCGCGTCATCAACGATGCCGGAGGTGATGACGTCGATGGTGACAACGAATTCGAAGGGTCACGCGCCCACGGTCACGTATTCGACGGCCGGGCTGGATGTGGCGGCGTCAGACGCCGTCGACGACGGTCGACGCGAACGGTGCGGTCGCGTCGATGGTGTATGACCAGCTCGGACGGTTGACGAACGTGTTTCTGCCGGGCTCGAATGCGCCGGCTCCGGGCGACTCGGTGCGGTTCTACTACTCGAACGACGCGACGAAGGTGCCATTCGTGAAGTCGTTCCGTCATCAAGCCAACGGACTGTGGCAGCGATCGGTCACGACCTACGACGGTCAGGGTCGCGAGATCCAGACCCAGGCCGGAGACGGCACGAACACGAACCATTTCACGACCAGATCGTCCTATGACGATAGGGGGTTGGTGGTGCAGACGACGGCGCCGTTCCCAGCAAGCGGCCCGGTTGTCGGTGTGTCCGGCAGCGTCAATGTGGTTCCAGCGTTGGACGCTGCGCCGGCGAACGTTCAGAACTTCGTCACCGAGTACGACTTGTTGAACCAGCCGACGGCGTCTCGTGAGCGGCTTGGTGCGACGGTGAAGGCGTCGACGACGACGGAGTACGGGTCGTGGTGGACGAAGATGACCCCGCCGGCTCTGCGGGAATCAGCCCGCTCGACACACCGGTTCGTCGCAACGTCGACGGGAAAGGCCGGCTGGTGTCGCTCGAGCTGGATCGTGCGGGTGCGGGCCCCTTGGTCACGAGCTACAGCTACGACGCAGCTGACCGGTTGACCTCGTTTGTCGATCCGGCGGCCAAGACCACGTCGTACACGATCGATCGGGCTGGCCGGCGGAAGACGTCGAGTGATCCGGATGCCGGCGTGTCGACGACCACGTACAACAACGCGGGTCTGGTGCGGTCGGTCGTGAACGCCGCTGGTCAGTCGGTGTTCAACGAGTACGACTCGTTGGGGCGGCTGACGAAGGCGAGGTGGGGCTCCGCATCTGGGCCGGTGCAATCGGAGTGGACGTACGACGACGCGTCGGTGGCGAACTCGAAGGGGCGGATGACGAGGTCGGTTCGGCACATCTCGTCGGGGGATCTGGTGTCGAGTGTGGGCGCGTTCGATGTTCGGGGCCGGGCGACGTCGTCAACGGTGTCGGTGCCTGCGGCGGAAGGGTTTGGTGGTCCGTGGACATGGGCGACCGCGTATGACGATCTGGATCACGTGGTGCAACAAGGGCTGCCCGCTGTGGCTGATTTGCCTGCTGAGACGTTGAATGCGTCCTTCAACGCGAATGGTGCTCAGACCGGGCTGTCGAACACGTCGGGTGTGCAGTATCTGCATTCTGTGACGTTCGACGGGGTTGGCCGTATGGTGTCGCGGAAGTCGGGCGCGGGGCTGACGGTCGTTCAGCGCGGTGTCGAGTACGACGCTCGAAATCGGTTGCAGCGCCTGTATGCGACGGTTGGTGTCGGTCCGACGTCGGTGACTCAGAACATGTATTTCGGGTATGACGAGGTCGGCAATGTCGTGCGGCAGAGCGACATGATGTCGGGGCAGCATGTGTGTGCGGCGTTGGATGGGCGGAGCCGGTTGACGCGTGGACGTCGACGGCAGCGGTCGTTCTGAACACCGACACCGGGTGTGTGGCGGGGTCGGAGTCGTCGTGGCAGCAGGGTCCGGAGCCGTTCCGTGAGGACTACACCTATCAGCCGAACGAGTTGGCGAACCTGGCGAGCGTCGCGACTGATGGCGGGGCGGCCCAAACCTATGGGTACGGCGACGCGGCGCATCGGGGTGCGGTGACCGCTGTTGGGGCTCGGTCGTTCGGTTATGACGGTGCGGGGCGTATGACGACGCGGACGTTGGTGGCGGGGGCGTCGGAAACGTTGACGTGGAACCCGGATTCGACGTTGGCGTCGGAGACGCGTGCGGCGGGGTCGAGCAGTTACGTGTACGACGCGAACGGTCAGCGGGTGATCCGCCGTGAGGGCGGTGTTGACACGTTGTATCTGCCGGGTGTCGAGGTTGCTCGGACGGTGGCGACGGGGGTAGCGAAAGCGACCCGCTATTACGGTGCGGGTGGTTTGGTTGCGTCGCGGACCGCGGTTGGTGTGCAGTGGGTGTTGGGCGATCATCAGGGGTCCGTCGCGGGGGCGAGTCCGGACGGTTCTACGGTCGCGAGTCCGAAACGGTATCGGCCGTTCGGGCAACAGCGTGGTGTTGACGGTACGGGGTTGGAACGGGGATTCCTTGGGCAGACCGGGGATTCCGCGTCGGGTCTGAGCTATCTGAATGCCCGCTACTACGACGCGGCGTTGAAACGGTTCATCACTCCGGATCCGGTGTCGACGCCGGAGAACCCGTTGAATTTCTCGGCGTACGCGTATAGCCACAACAATCCGACCACACTGTCGGACCCGTCCGGGCTATCGGTCCCAGAATGTGGTCATTCCTGTGGCACAACCTATGGGAATGGTCGTCCGATCAACAGGCCGCATGGCCCGTCTCGCTACGACAAACCGAACTCCGCTGGCGGCTCGGCCAGGATGTCCGTTGCTGGCCGCGTTTCGTCGAGCGCCTCGCCGTCTGCACGGAAAGTGAAAGAGAAGCTTGAGGCGGATACAACCTGGGGCGAGGATTTCTTGCGCCTTGGCGTCTCGACCGTCGCCGGGTTCGCGTGCGGGGCCGTTGGTGGCTCGGTGCTCGGGCCTGCCGGTGCGGATGTCGCTGGCGGGGTTTGTGGTGGCATCGTCGATCGCCTTGTGTCGCACCTGCAGCGGGGTGGATCGTTCGCAGGCGCGATCGACGTTGCATTTGATGCCAAGGCGATACTTGCGGATGGGCTGACAGGTGCAGCATTTGGGAAGCTGCTGAAGGTCTTTGGCCCGAAGTTGGTGAGCCTGGTTGAGGAGTTTTTCCCTGGAGCAGCCAAAGCCCTCTCAGGCTTTCTCGGCCTTCGCAAGTCCAGCGCCACAAACTCGGCGGGGCTCGCCGACGACCTGGCGGGCGTGTCACAGCTTCGACCGCCGTACCGAAGTGCTTATGGCCGACGGCACCCGCAAACAGATTGGTGATGTGAAGGTCGGCGACCGTGTACGCACGACCGATCCCAATACCGGCGAAACGGTGGTACGACCGGTTACGGCGGTACATGTCAACCGTGACACAGATCTCGCGGATCTGACCGTCCGAGACGCCGATGGCGACGAGTCGACGACCCACACCACGCAGCACCATCGGTTCTGGTCCGACACCCGCAACACGTGGGTCGACGCCGAGGACCTCTCGGGCGGTGAGCGACTCCACAACGTCGATGGGTCGCTCGTGACCGTGGCCGGAGTCGTGAGCTTCGACGGCGTCCAGACCATGTACGACCTGACCATCGACGGAGTTCACACCTACTACGTCGAGGCTGGCGACCAGCAGGTACTCGTGCACAACTGCGGCGGCGCGATGACGCCGGATCAGCAAGCGCTCAAGGATCTCGTTGACGAAACGTCCCTCGGCGGACGCAAGCCTCTATCCGTCGAGGATGCCGACACCGTGCTCGACTGGGCGGACGAGCTGGGCTACCCGGGCACTCGCGCCAAGCCGGGCGATGTCGCGGATCCATCGAATTGGACGGCGAACCCGGTTCCCCACATACACGTGCCGGGGGCCGGTCGCGGTGGCCACGTTCCGGTAGAGCCGGGAGTGCGACCGAGATGACATCAGATCAGGCCATTCGTGAACTAGAGGCACACGGCTCCGGAACTGAAGACTGCTCGGCTAGCTCATTTGCTGATGCGGTATGGCGCTGGAAGCAGGGGGGCGAGCGCCCGGCATTCCAATCGATTGCGTGGGTGATCGTGGACCTTCTCCAGACGATGCTGATCGGGGGAGCTATCGGCGAACCGGCCGTCGTGCCGAGGTCAGTTGCTTACAGCATCGCCGAGGTCCTGACGCGATCAGCGGAAATCGCGGTGACGAGCGATGATGAAGCGGTGCGGAGGGACGTGGCTCGATCGTCGTGGATCATCGCTTGCGCATGGGAGGCGGCCTGCGCTGGAGACGTCATTTCGCTGAGCGAACACGTCCGACTCGAGCAACAGGCGCGAGGATTGCTGTCGTGATCGCTCGTTCATCGCCACAGAAGCGGGAGATGGCCTATTCGCTCCCGGTCCGCATGCGGGTGAATCGATCCCTGCAGCGAACGGGCCGAGCAGAGCGTTCACTCCAGCCGAACGCGCAGAGATCAATCGAATTGGAGCCGAGACTGGGTGCCATCGATGTGGCGTGACCGATCCGGGTACGAAGAGCGGGAACTTCGTTCCTGACCATCAGCCGCCAAACGCGATCAACCCACCGGGCGGCCCTCAAGACCTTTACCCACACTGCATTCAATGCAGCCGAGAGCAGGGGCTCACAATCGCCCGCCAGAAGAAGTGACGAGGTCGCCCATGAAGTACGACGTGTCGGTCGCTCCGCCGAACTCGATCATCCTCGTGGTTGGATCTGCTTCCGCCGAGCCTCCTGAATCCATGACCGGCGGCCTGACATCTGCGACGTCCACGTGTGTCGCGATCGGGACGCTGAACGAGTTCGATGGCGAGACATCCGTGAAGATTGACGGCGGACCGCTCGGCGAGGTGCCGGATGGCTGGACCCGACGCACTCATCGGCTCGAGGGGGTCGACGGCGCCGTCAAAGTCGTTGATGTGGGTTGGCATGAGCTGCTCGCTCTGCCATGGGCTCTCGATGCATGTAACATCGTCGTGGACACTGATGATGACGTCGAGCCGTCCCGCATTCGGCTCTCCATTCGCGCAGTTGTCACATGACGCTCCACGTGCTCGTTCTGCTCACGTTCGGGATCGTGTGCCTCGCGTTCGGTGGGACCGGGAGGACGGCAAGTAGCGGCAGTCGTGGCCCGGAACCGGCGATGGCAATCGCTCGATGCTTCCGGCCTGGTCGAGCCCTAGCGAGCACAGTGACAATCTCGGCGCTCGCCCTCGTGGGCGGCGCTTTGCCAGACTCTGCTGGCGCAACTACGACGGCCGGAACAGGAACTGATTGCAGCTACGACCATCGCCGCCCGCAACGCGCCGAAGCGCGCGAAACCATCAGGGTGGTCCACGCGTTGGCACAGGGGTCGGCCGCTCTCACTCCCTGCCCGGCCCCGAGCCCATCGACGTCCGCTGATAGGCCTGGTGTTGCCACAAACTCACCGCGCGTTGACCCCGCTGAGATCGCAGGCAAGACACCCGCCGAGATCGACGCCATCGCGCGGCAGAAGGGCCTGGTTCCGAAGGGTCCTGACCCAGCCTCTGGCAAAGGGTCCTACGTCGACCCCGTCACAGGGCAGCAGCGGGTGTTGTGCCATCTGTCGGCATGCCCTCCACATGCGCACGTGAACAACCCTGCCGGCGAGCGCCTGGACCTCAACGGCAACGTTGTCGCACCCGAATCGCCTGAGGCCCACCTCCCCCTTGGGACACGCAGATGACGGGCCCCGCGCTCAGCGCCGAGTCGCTCCATGACGCAACTCTGCTTCGCGTCGACATCAGCTGGATAGATCGACGCGCGGATCTGACGCTTCGTCTGCACGGTGATCGGGCGGCGCTCCTCACCGGCTTTGGAATCACGAGGGTCTCGACGACGCTGGAATCGCCGTGGGGACCCAGCAACTCCGTGAACGAAGTGCGCTGGAGCCACGCCGACCAGTCTGACTCCACGGGCGTCGAAGTCGAGATGCAGAGCGGGGACGTGATCGCGGTTGTCGCCGCCAAGTTCATCCTGCAGGAGGTTCGCGGTGACGGGTAGCGCCACGGGCGGTCATGCGGCGGCCGGAGAGCTTCGCAAAGATGTACAACGTCGGCGGCCGGGAACTTCAGTTCGGAATCCGTGCGACCGACGATCTCGTCGTCGTCAATCACGCGAGATAGGTGGGCTAGCCCAATACCGTTCAGTTAGGGTGGGAGTGGTGTAGTTTGTGTTTGTGCCTCGTGCTGGATGGACCAAGCCTGTGTCGGAGCGGCGGTTGTCGGATCTGGTGTCGGTGGGGGTGTTGACTCGGACGTTCCCACCGGAGGTTGTTGATGCGGTGGTTGCGGAGGCTGGGCGTACTGAGCAGCGGAACAGGTCGTTGCCCGCTCGGGTGATGGCCTACTTCGCGATTGGGATGGCGTTGCATTCAGAGGGCTCCTACGAAGATGTGCTCGGTCTGCTGACTGACGGTTTGGCGTGGACCGAGCCGGGTGTCGAGCCAGTCAAACTGCCTTCGAAGTCGGCGATCTTCCAGGCCCGGGCGCGGTTGGGGTCCGAGCCGCTGCGTGCCCTGTTCGAGCGGGTCGCGACGCCGTTGGCAGAGCCGGGAGCGTCTGGTTGTTGGCTGGCGGGGCGGCGCATGGTCGCGATCGATGGGACCACGCTCGACGTCGCTGACACCGACGCCAACGCTGTCCGGTTCGGTCGACCGGGCGTGAACAAGGGTGAGCAGGCTGCGTTCCCGCAGGCCCGGCTGGTCGCGGTCGCTGAGTGCGGAACCCGCGCCGTGTTCGATGCTGCGGTCGGCTCCTATGGGACCGGGGAGAACACGCTTGCCGGTGAAGTTATCGGGAGGCTCGAGCCCGGCATGGTGTTGCTGGCAGACCGCGGGGTCTGTGGGTACCCGTTGTGGTCAAAGGCTGCAGCGACCGGCGCGGACCTGTTGTGGCGAGCCATGAGCAACATGAAACCCCGCCCCATCGAGACGCTTGCCGACGGGTCCTGGTTGGCTGAACTCCGCCCGAGCGGGAACGCTGGACGAAACGCAGATCCGCTCACGATCCGCGTCGTCGACTACGAGATCGACGACGGTCGGACCAACGACAACGCCTACCGATTGTTCACCACGATCCTCGACCCCGACGAAGCCTCTGCTGAGGATCTCGCCCTCGCGTACTCGCAGCGCTGGGAGATCGAGTCTGTCTTTGACGAACTCAAAGTCCATCAGCGCGGCCCGCGTACGGTGCTTCGATCCAAGTCGCCCGAGCTGGTACTCCAGGAGATCTGGGGTCACCTCTGCTGCCACTTCGCGATCCGTACCCTCATGTGGGAAGCCGCTGGCCACGCCCAAGTCGACCCCGCCAGAGTCAGCTTCGTCGCTGCCCTCCGCATCGCGCGCCGCTCCGTCGCCGGAGCGCGCGCTTTTTCCCCCTGAGGTCACCGATCACGGCTGGCACCACGCGATCGCCCTGCTGTGCCAACGACTGAACCCGGCCCGCCGCCACCGCAGCAACCCACGGCTCATCAAACGCAAATACGTCAAGTGGCACGTCAAACGCGCCCAACACCGCGACTGGCCCCAACCCACCGGCCCGCCCGTCGCCACAATCCTACGAACCTAACTGAACGGTATTGGGTCTAGCCCTGGGCTAGTTGTTCTGTATGAGCGCTTCGCGCGATGGGTCGTTGATCCAGGCGACGGTAGGGAGCTTGGGCGGGGCGGGCCGTCGGCCGCGGAACCGGTCGGGGTTGGCGGCGTAGGCGGCGTCGAGGGTCGCGGCTCGTTGGGCGCTGATTTCGGTGGAGGTGCCGTAGTGCACCGACGCGGGGGTGTGGAGTGCGATGCCGGAGTGGCGGTGTTCGTGGTTGTAGTAGCTCGAGATCTATCAAGACGTCGGTGGGCGCACTGAGACGATAGCCCGCGACTCCGCTAGAGCCCCACTATTGGGGCTGCCGTAGGGACTGGCGGTCTCGGGTGACAAGAAGACATACCCGCTCTTCGAGGACCTTGACGTTTGGCCGCTGACAGCCGCCTGAGATGGAGTGTTCTGCGTCGTGCGCCACTTGCGCGCAATAGTTTCAATGCGCCACCAGATGGAGGTGACCACATGACAGTCGCATTGATCGGTATTCTGTTTGCTCCATTCGCGGCGGCCGTCGCTGTTCTGGCTTTCGTCCAACCGGCTAGGAGGTTCCTCGTGCCTTCGGGTGTCGCTGGCATGCTGCTGCCAGTTGTTGGTACCTGGTTGGCTCTCCGATCAGATGAGCGCCCGGCCGAGGGGGTGGTCGCCGCTCTGCTTCTGGTTGCTCTCCTGGTTGCTCTCTTGAGGTTCCGCGCCGCATCACGTCGCGAGCGCAACTGAACAAGGGCCGTGAGCCGGCGACGGGTACGACGACGATGGCGTAGACCCGGCTGCGTCAACGACTCCGCGGTTGATGACACCGATTGTTGATGACGTCGATAGTGTCGACGAATTCGAAGGGCTCACGCGTCGACGGTCACGCATTCGAAGTCGATGCTCGCGCTGTGAGGGTCAGTTCGACCGACGACTGGGCCGGCTCGCCCGATGGCAAGTCCTTCGCGGTCATCGCCCATCAGGCAGACGAGCCCGGAGTGCGAGGTCATCGTGGTCGTAGAGCGACAGATGATGGAAGACGAGATGACCTTCGCCGCCATCCGCGTCGAGATGGCCGCCAACGCGGGCCAAGCGGGCGGGCATCACCCGGCCGGACGTGCCGATAGCCTCGAACGCTGTGATGGCTGCATGAACGTCTACACGCGCACCGGTGATGACGGCACGACCGGCCTGTTCTATGGCGGGCGCGTCTCGAAGGACTCGGCGCGGCCCGCTGCCTACGGCGATGTCGACGAGGCGCAGTCGGCGCTCGGGCTTGCCCGAGCCCACGGGGCACCGGACGGTGCCGGCGCGGAGCTCGACGCGATCCTCCTCGGCGTGCAGCGTGACCTGTGGGTGCTGATGGCCGAACTCGCGACCGGCGATGACAACCAGCACAAGCTCGTCGACGGCGCCACCCGTGTGACCGCCGACATGGTTGCGGCGATCGAGGCCACGATCGACGACATCACGCGCAGGTTCGACCCGCCAACCGAGTTCGTCGTGCCGGGCGCATCGATCACGTCCGCCGCGCTCGACCTGGCGCGCACCGTTGTGCGGCGCGCCGAGCGGTCGGCGCTGGTGGTGGGCGGCGGCGGCAACGTCGTGCCCTACCTCAACCGCTTGTCCGATCTGGTGTGGACCCTCGCCCGCTGGCAGGAAGGTCCACATCTGCTTGCCCGCGACGTGGCAACACCGACCGATTTCCCCGAGGAGACACCGTGATCACCATCAAGTCCACCCGTTCCCTGGCTGCACGCACAGCCGTCGTTGCCCGACTCGTGCCGTCGGACGCACTCGAGCGTTCCGGCGTGGACGCCAAGCTGCTGGCACGGCTCGGCTTCACCGGCGAGGACGGCTCGTCGGTGACCGTCACCGGCGATGCTCCGGCGATCACGCTGCTTGTCGGGGTCGGCGCGTCCGACCGGATCACCGCCGAATCGGTGCGGCGTGGCGCAGCGCTGGCGGTGCGCGCGTTGGCCCGCCATCCGAAGGTGGTGCTCGACCTCGGACCGGTTGAGGACGGCGCGATCGAACCGTCGGTTGCGGCGGGCGCCGCAGCGGAGGGAGCTGCGCTCGGCGGCTACCGCTTCGACACGTACCGGGCGCCGTCGAAAGACCCGCAGATCGATACCGTCACGCTCGTGACCCGCGGCGCCCGCGCGGCGTTGGACCGTGCCGCGGTCGTCGCCGGCGCTGTGACGTTCGCGCGTGACCTCGTGAACGAGCCCGGCGGCACGTTGACCCCCAGCGAGTTCGCGGCGCGTGTAGCGGCGCGTGCGAAGGCATCGGGTGCAACAGCGAAGGTGATGAACGTGGCGCAGATCCGTGCGGCGAAGCTCGGGGGAGTGCTCGCGGTGAACCAGGGCTCGGGGGAAGAGCCGCGTTTTGTGACCCTGACGCACGCGCCGAAGGGAGCGACCCGGTCGATCGCGCTCGTCGGCAAGGGCATCACGTTCGACTCGGGTGGCCTGTCGATCAAGCCGGCCGACGCGATGATGACCATGAAGTGCGACATGGCCGGCGCGGCGGCAGTCGCTGCGACCGTCTGCGCGCTGGCCGAGTTGGGCGCACCGGTGAAGGTGACCGGCTACCTGCCGATGACCGACAACATGACCGGCGGTGACGCCCAGCGCCCCGGCGACGTGTACACGGCTCGCAACGGGACGACGGTCGAGGTGCTCAACACCGACGCCGAAGGGCGCCTCGTGCTCGCCGATGCCATCTCCCTCGCGTGCGAGGCGAAGCCCGACGTGGTGGTAGATCTCGCAACGCTCACGGGCGCCTGCATGGTCGCGCTCGGCGACAAGATCGCCGGCCTGCTCGGCAACGACGACGCGCTTGCCGACGAATTGCTCGGCGCGGCGGATCGCACCGGCGAGCGCCTGTGGCGGCTCCCCCTGCCAGCCGACTACCGCAAGCTGCTCGACTCGCCGATCGCTGACGTGAAGAACATCGGGTCGCGCTACGGCGGCACGCTGACCGCCGGCCTGTTTCTGCAGGAGTTCGTGACCGAGGGCACGGCATGGGCACATCTCGACATCGCCGGGCCGGCGTGGAGCGAAGAGGTCGATGCCGAGATCCCCAAGGGCGGAACCGGTTTCGGCGTGCGGACCCTCATCGACTGGCTGAGCTGAACGGGCTCGGGCCGCCTGGGCGTGCCGCCCGGACGGCCACGTGCCGCCCGGACGGCCACGTTCCGGCCGTCACCGGAGACTGAGCCAGGCGCTGGTGTCGTCGGGTTCCTCCAACGCGTCGAGGGCCGCGACGATGCCGTCGTGGATCAGGCCGTGGGCGACGCCCCATGACCGGAGAAGGCGTTCGACCCCGCCGACCGTTTCGCCTCGCCGGAGCAGTCCTTCCGCGATGGCAGTGATCCGCGCTCGATGGGCCGGCTGGAGACGTGGGTCAACCCACTGATCGTGTGTGCGCCGCAGCGGCTCGGGCAGCCGGTTCAATTGCCGGCGCGTGAGCGACGGGAACGTCCGCCGCACGGCGAGGCGGTGCAAGCTGATGGGGTATGCGAGGCCGAACTGGCAGGCCCGGTCGATCGAGCGGCGCGTCGTCGAGTTCCGCGCCAGGCTCTCGCCCAGGCCCAGCGCCCGGCCGGTCTCCGCGAGGTTCACGCGGAACCCGGTGGGGCATTCGTCGAGGCCGCGGGCGAAGCGCCGCAGCAGCCATGTGGTCGACGGGCCGAGCAGGCCGAGCCAGAAGCGCTCGACGTAGTCGCTGCGCGGATCGTGCCCGGCGGCATCATCGATCGGGTCGGTCCAGGCGACCACTTCGAGGATGGTGGGCTGCACGGATGCACCGTGTTCGACGCCGTCGGGGAGCGGTGCGGTGGCGCCGGTCGACTCGGCGTCGGCCGTGGCGGCATGGGTCGTGTCGGCATGGGTCGTGTCGGTGGTGTGGGGGGATTCGAGTGTGGACATGATCGTCCTCGGGTCGGCTGACTCGATGGCGGGGGAAGCTGCTCCGACCGTACGGGCACGAGCCGGGGAAGCGCCCAGCGCTGCGTGGGTAGGGTGTCCCCCATGGATGAGCGTGCCGCCGGGCGCGTCGACGAGGCCGCGGTGCTGGTGGATGCCGGACGGCGAGTGGTCGTTCTGAGCGGCGCCGGCATGTCGACCGCCTCGGGCATCCCCGACTTCCGGGGCCCGAAGGGGGTGTGGACCCGCAACCCCGACGCCGAGAAGCTCTCGTCGATCGATCACTACGTCGCCGATCCGGAGGTTCGCCGTCGAGCGTGGCTCATGCGACTCGACAGTCCCGCGTGGCGTGCGGTGCCGGGGCGCGGGCATCGGGCAATCGTGCATCTGGAGCGTCGTGGGCAACTCGACACGCTCGTCACCCAGAACATCGACGGGCTCCACCAGGAGGCCGGTACCTCCCCGGAGTTGGTGGCGGAGGTCCACGGCACGATCCGCGAGGTCGTGTGCCTGTCGTGCGGCTGGCGTGACGTGGCGGGGCCGACGCTCGATCGGGTGCGCGCCGGCGAGGCCGATCCGCACTGCCTCGAGTGCGATGGCCTCTTGAAGTCGGCGACGATCAGCTTCGGTCAGAACCTGATTCCCGACGACCTGCAGCGCGCCTTCACCGCCGCCGAGCGGTGCGACGTGCTGCTCGCGGTGGGCTCGACGCTGTCGGTGTATCCGATCGCACAGATGGTGCCCATCGCACGCAACGCGGGCGCCGACATCGTGATCGTGAACGGTGAGCGAACCGAACTCGACTCGCTGGCGTCGGTGGTCGTGAACGCCGACCTCAACGAGGCGTTGCCCCTGATCTGCGGCGGGGTCGCGCCGCTGCCCGGCTGACCGGAGAGATCGCTCAGTCGGGCGTCGCCGCGATGTCGAGTTGGAACGCGCTCAACAGCAGTTGGATGCCGACGAGTGCCGGGCCCACACACAGCAACACGGTGCCCGTTGACGCCTCCGGCGGCCCGATCGTCTGCGCGAGGACCCAGATGCCGAAGCCGAAACTCCACAGCATCAACAGCGTTCCCACGGCCAGGAACAAGGCGATCGGCGAGAAGGTGCCAATCACGTACTTCAGCATGATGCGACGCAGGAACCCGGTGCTCATCAGCCGGAGGAGCGCCGGCACGAGCGTGCCGAGCTTGATGGTCGACACCTCGTCGCCGTAGACCGCGGGGATCGGCACGTCGCGGGCCCGCACGTTCAAGATGTTCAGGTGCATCAAGAAGTCGTTCTCGAACTCATAGCGCTTCGCGATGCGGTCGAAGTCGAGCCGCTCGAGCGCCTTGCGGCTCGTTGCGGTGTAGCCGTTCTGGGGGTCGAACAGGTTCCAGTACCCCGATGCCATCTTGTTGAGGAATGACAGCACGATGTTGCCGAAGACCCGGTAGGCCGGCATGCCTCGGAACGAGGTGGAGCTGTAGAAGCGGTTGGCCTTGGTGAATCCGTATCCGTCGTGGACGATCGGGTCGAGCAGCGCAGGGAGGTACGCCGGATCCATCTGACCATCGCCGGCGAACACCACATCGATGTCGGCGCCTTGGCGCATCGCCTCGGCGTGCGCGGTCATGATCGCCCCGCCGACGCCCTGGTTCTCCTCGTGGCGGATGACGGTCAGCCGCGGATCGTTCGTCTCGACCGCTCGGTCGTAGGTGGCGTCCGGGCTGCAGTCGTCGACCACGATGATGATGTCGACGATGTCGGGCATGGTCGTCACGACCCGGGCGATGTGCGCCTCCTCCTTGAAGGCGGGCACGACGGCGGCGATCTTGTGTCCCTCGTACACGTCAGCCCTCCCGGCACTCGGCGCAGTCGAAGCTGGCCGGGGTATCTGCGGATCGCGACACCACGTGGCCGCACTCGCCGACCCATCCGGCGGGTCGAGCGGGGTTGCCGACGACGAGTTGATGGTCGGCAACGTCGTGGGTGACCACGCTCCCGGCGCCGATCATCGCGAAGCGCCCGATGGTCGATCCGCACTTGATGGTGGCGTTCGCCCCGATCGACGCGCCGTGCCGCACAAGCGTCTCGGTGATCGACCACGACGGGTTCGCGGCGCGGGGGAACAGATCGTTGGTGAACACCGCGGACGGACCGACGAACACGTCGTCCTCGATGATGATGCCGGAATACACCGAGACGTTGTTCTGGATCTTCACGCCGGATCCGACGATCCCACCGCTGTCGACGAACACGTTCTTGCCGAGCACGCACCGCTCGCCGATTGTGGCGCCCGAGCGAATGTGGCCGTGGTGCCAGACCTTCGTGTCGGCGCCGATCGACGCGCCGTCCTCCACGATGGCCGTCTCATGCGCGAAGGCGGTGGGATGCACTGACATGTCGGCGATGTTAGGTCGAGGGCAGCGCCTGGCTCTTGCGCATCCGCGGGGATCCGCCGCGTAGGCTGGCTGGCCGCAGATGCGCGCCCCGTGACGAGCGCGCCACAACTGGAGCTCACGTGATCCCCATTTCCGTCGTCGACATCCCTGCCGCCGCGCACGACCTCGTGTCCGACGTGCTTCGTTCGGGCATGCTCGCCCAGGGCCCCAAGGTTGCCCGGCTGGAAGAGTTGGCAGCCGAGATGGCAGGGGCTCGCCACGCGATGGCCGTCAACAACGGCACCACCGCGCTGGTCGTGGCCATCGAGGCGCTCCAGCTGCAGCCCGGCGACGAGGTGGTGACCACGCCGTTCACGTTCGTGGCCACGCTCAACGCGATCCTCGAAGCGGGCGCGACCGCGCGGTTCGCCGACATCGGCGACGACTACAACGTCGACGTCGACTCGCTCGCTGCAGCGATCACGCCGAGCACCAAGGTGCTGCTGCCGGTCCACCTGTACGGCCAGGCGGCCGACATGGTGGCCATCTCCGCGCTGGCCGAGTCCCGCGGGCTGGCGGTCGTGGAAGACGCGGCACAGAGCCACGGTGCCACCCAGGCGGGCCGCCCGGTCGGCTCGTGGGGCATCGGCTGCTTCTCGTTGTACGGCACCAAGAACGTGACGACCGGCGAAGGCGGGCTCGTCACCACGAACGACGACGCGATCGCCGACCGGATTCGCGTCCTGCGCAACCAGGGCATGCGAGCCCGCTACCAGTACGAGGTTCCGGGCCACAACTACCGCCTCACCGACTTGGCGGCCGCCGTCGGGATCCCGCAGTTGGAGCGCCTCGGCGAGATCAACGCCGTGCGCAATCGCAACGCTGCGTACCTCACCGATCACCTCGCCGACGTCACCGGATTGACCGTGCCTCCCGTGGGCGCCGACCGCGGGCACGTGTGGCATCAGTACACGGTGCGCATCGGGCCCGACGCTCTGCTGTCGCGCGACGCATTCGTCGAGGCGCTCCAGGCCGAGGGCGTCGGCTGCGGCGTGTACTACCCGCGGCCCGTCTACGACTACGACTGCTACCGGGAGCACCCGCGCGTGATCGCGGGCGACGCTCCCCAGGCCGAGCGGATCGCCCGAGAGGTCGTGTCGCTGCCGGTGCACCCAAAGCTCAGCGAGGGTGACCTCGCCACCATCGTTTCAACCGTTCGGAAGGTCCTGGGATGCTGAAACTCGCCATCGTCGGCGCTGGAATCATGGGCGCGAACCACGCCAGGATCGGTGCGCAGCTCCGCGACGCCGTGGTCACCCACGTGGTCGACCCCGACCCCGGCCGCGCTGCCAAGCTCGCCGCTTCGGTCGACGCGGTTGCACTGACCGATCCCGCGGACCTCGTCGGAGTGGTCGACGCGGCGGTCGTCGCGGTGCCGACGGAACTGCACCGCCGGGTCGCCGGCCCGCTGCTCGATGCCGGCATCCACGTGTTGGTCGAGAAGCCGATCGCCCCCACCACCGAGGATGCCGACGACCTGATCGCTCGCGCCGCCGCAGCGGACGTGACGCTCATGGTCGGACATGTCGAGCGGTACAACCCCGCCGTGCTCGAGCTCGACGGGCTGCTCGATCGGCCGGTGCACATTTCGGCGACCCGCGTCAGCCCGTTCTCACCCCGGGTGACCGTCGGCGTGGTGCTCGACCTGATGATCCACGACATCGACATCGTGCTGGCCCTCGCCGGCGGCGAGCCGACACGCATCGAGGCCGTGCTGTCGAGCGTGCGCACCGAGAACGAGGATCTCGCGTCGGTGGTGATGGAGTTCGACAACGGGGTGACCGCCTCGCTGCTGGCGAGCAGGATCGGCCAACAGAAGATCCGGACGCTCGAGGTGACGCAGGCCGAGAACTACCTGAGCGTCGACCTATTGCGCCAGGACGTGACCGTGCACCGGGTCGACCATTCGGAGTACCTCTCCGACGCCGGAGCCCGCTACCGCCAGGTCGGCGTGGTCGAGATCCCGTTCCTCGAACACCGCGGTGAACCCCTGGCACGCGAGCTCGGCGACTTCGTGCATGCCTGCACCGGTCGCGAGGAACCGCGCGTTACCGGCGCCGCAGGCCGCCGAGCGCTCGCGGTGGCACAGCAGGTGCTGGCGAGCGCCGATCGATCGAGCTGACCTCGCCGGGTGCGGCGCCGGGCCCGGCGCGCTCGTCGGCGGCGCGGCCAGCCCGGTCTCCACGGTTCACCGGCCCCTTCTCCACGGTTCAATCGCGGAGAAGATGTGTTCGCCGAGCGCCAGCATTCTCCACGGATCAACTGTGGAGAGTGGGCCGGGCCGGGCCGCGTTGAGCGGGCCGAGCGGATCGAGCGGATGGAGGATCGAGCGGGCCCGGGTCGAGCGGGCCGTGCGGGTCGAGCGGGTCGAGCGGGTCGAGCGGGTCGAGCGGGCCGAGCGGGTCGAGCGGGCGGGGCGGTCAGTCGGACCAGCGGGCCTCGATGTGGCCGATGACCGCGCCCTTGGCGTCGAACAGCGGCGGGCGCCGAAGCGGGTCGAGCGAGCGGCGGCGGCCCTCGCCCAGCCAGCGGTCGCTCACCGCCACCCCCGCGGGTGACCACGTGCGAGGCGCCCCGTCGCCCGTGCGCACGGCGATGCCCGATCCGTCGCGCGTCCCGATGCCGATCGCAGCCTCGGCGCCGACCTTGGCGACCACCGACCCGTCGGCGCACATCAACTCGGTGTCGACCTCGCCGCGCCGACGGACCAGGTCGGGGTGGGATCGCATCGCATGTGCCACCCGCGCCAGGCCGGCGAGGCCGGGCCAATTCGACGCGAGCCGTCCGTACGCAACGGCCATCGCCCGCAACGTCACGCGGTGCGAGGTCATGCCGCAGTTGTCGGGCGCCAGGTCGAGCCCGTCGCCGATCGCTTCGCCGGTTGCGGCCGACACGGCGGCGTTCATGGCGAGCTGCACGGGGTGGTCGGCATCGAGGTAGTTCGCGGTCGGCCAGCTTTCGGCGGCGCACCACGCGAGCGCGAGCGCGTGGTTTCCCGAGCACTGGTGTTGCAGGGGTCCGCCCTGGCCGTCGTCGCCCGGCGTCACCGCCGAATCATCCAATCCGGCGGCGGCGAGGATCTCGCGCACCAGCGTCACGTGTGGCTCGGTGCCGCAGTGCGATCCGACGGCCACGGCGAGATGCCGATCGACCAGGCCGAATCGTTCGAGCACTCCCGCTGCGATCGCAGGCGCGGCCTGGAACGGCTTTGCCGCCGATCGCAGGAAGATCCGCCGTCCGGCGTCTCCCGGGCTGATCTCGTCGACCACGGTGCCGGTGGGGTCGACGCGGCACCCCCACACGCGATGCTCGCTCTCGTGGTACCCGGCCCGGAACGTGTCGACGTACAACATGGCGAGACCGTAGCGCCGAGCGCGCCGTCGGCCCGCCGCCCCACATCGAGCGATTCCTCAAATCTTGACCTGTTTGGTAGGGTTTCGGTGTGGCGAATTTCCGTGAACTCCTGAACACCGCGAAGTCCCAGATTCGCGAGGTGACGACCGCCGAGGCCGAACAGCTCCGTGCGCAAGGGTGGACGCTGCTCGATGTGCGCGAGGCCGACGAATTCGAACAGGGTGCGGTGCCGGGGTCGGTGTTCATTCCCCGGGGACACCTGGAGGGGCAGGTCGAGAACCGCATCCCCGACAAGTCGACGCGCGTCGTGGTGATGTGCGCGGGCGGGGTCCGCTCGGCGTTCGCTGCCCGAACGCTGGGCGAACTTGGCTACGGCGAGGTTGCGTCGATGCTCGGCGGCTTCAACCAATGGAAGGATGAGGGCCGCGAGTGGCGCACGCCGCAGGTGCTCACGCCCGAGCAGCGCAATCGCTACCAGCGCCATCTGCTCGTGCCCGAGGTCGGCGAGGAGGGCCAGCAGCAACTGCTGAACTCCAAGGTGCTGCTGCTCGGCGCCGGCGGCCTCGGGTCGCCCGCGGCGCTCTACCTTGCAGCTGCGGGTGTCGGAACGCTCGGCATCGTCGACATGGATGTGGTCGACGCCTCGAACCTGCAGCGCCAGATCCTCCACAACGTCGACCGCATCGGCGAGCGCAAGGTCGACTCGGCCAAGAAGACGCTCACGCTGCTCAACCCCGACGTGAACGTGGTCACCTTCGACCAGCGCCTCGACGCCTCGAACATCGAGGAGATCATCGCCGGGTACGACGTGATCGTCGACGGCGCCGACAATTTCCCGGTGCGATACATGCTCAACGACGCGTCGGTGAAGGCGGGCATCCCCGTCGTGCACGGCTCGATCTTCCGTTTCGAGGGCCAGTGCACCGTGTTCCACCCCAGGCAGGGTCCGACGTACCGCGACATGCTCCCCGAACCGCCACCGCCGGAACTGGCGCCAAGCTGCGCCGAGGCTGGCGTGCTCGGCGCGCTGCCGGGCATCATCGGCACCATCCAGGCGGTCGAGACCCTCAAGCTGCTGCTCGGCGTCGGTGACCCGCTGGTCGGCCGGTACCTCACGTTCGACGCTCTCGACATGGAGTTCCGCGAGTTCAAGATCCGCGTTGACCCGCGCAACGAGATCACCTGGGAGAACCGGGATCGCATCCAGATCGTCGAACTCGAGGGGCACTGCATGCCGGCGCCGCTGGTCGCACCCCCGGCCGCCTGAGCGCGGCCTGCTATACCTTTCCGGGTGAAGGGCCTCATTCTCTCGGGCGGCGCGGGAACCCGGCTCCGTCCCATCACGCACACCAGCGCGAAGCAACTCGTGCCGGTCGCCAACAAACCCATCCTCTTCTACGGCATCGACGACATGGCCGAGGCGGGGATCACCGAGATCGGCATCATCACCGGCGAGACCGGTGACGAGGTGCGCGAAGCGGTCGGCGACGGATCGCGCTTCGGCGTCAACGTGACCTACATCCCCCAGGACAAGCCCCTCGGCCTCGCCCACTGCGTGCGGATCGCCAAGGACTTCCTGGGCGACGACGACTTCGTGATGTACCTCGGCGACAACATGTTGCAGCAGGGCCTCGTGGAGTTCATCGGCCGGTTCGAGGCCGACCGTGCCGCAGCGAAGCAGCCCACGCTGCACGAACACGTCGACCCGCCGGCCGCCCAGATCCTCCTGTGCCCGGTGCCCGACCCGCAGCGCTTCGGCGTCGCCGAGGTCGACGACGACGGCCACGTCGTGCGACTGGTGGAGAAGCCCGTGGACCCCCCGTCGAACCTTGCGCTCGTCGGCGTCTACCTCTTCACCCCGCTCATCCACGAAGCGGTCGCCGCGATCGAGCCGTCACCGCGGGGCGAGCTGGAGATCACCGACGCGATCCAGTGGCTCATCAGCCACGGACATCGGGTGCGCCACGACGTGCTCGAAGGCTGGTGGCTCGACACCGGCAAGAAGGACCCTCTGCTCGAGTCCAACCGTCGCGTGCTCGAAGAACTCGAGACCCGCATCGACGGCGACGTCGATGATGCCTCCGATATCGACGGGCGAGTCGTGGTCGAGGCGGGCGCCACGATCGTGCGCAGCCATATCCGTGGGCCGGTGGTGATCGGCGCCGGTTCTACCGTCACCGACTCCTACATCGGTCCGTACAGCGCCATCGCGGATGACTGCGCGATCGTCGACTCCGAGATCGAGAACTCGGTGATCCTGGAGCGGGCCCGCATCACCAACGTGCCTCGGCTCGTGGACTCGTTGATCGGCCGTGACACCGAGGTGCACCGATCGGGCCGGCGCCCGCGCGCCACCCGGCTGATGATCGGCGATCACTGCACGATCGACCTCGACTGACCGCCTCGTGCCCACCCAGAAGGACGACATGGCAACGATTACCGAATCCCCCCTGATCGCAGGGGTCTACCTGGTCGAACCCCAGATTTTCGGAGACGACCGGGGCTACTTCATCGAGACCTATCGCCGCGAGTGGTTCCCGCAGGGTCGCGAGATGATCCAGGCCAACCGCGGCAACCGCGTCGCCGGCTGTCTCGTGGGCCTGCACTACCACCTGCATCAGGCCGACTATTGGTACGTGCCGTTCGGCCACGCACGCGTGGTGCTCCACGACCTTCGTCAGGGCTCGCCGACCGACGGCGCGACGCACTCGCTCGATCTCGGCGAGGTCGACGGTGGCCCGAACAACCACCTCGGCATCTTCATCCCGCCGGGCGTCGCCCATGGGTTCGCGAGCCTGAGCGACATGACGATCACCTACCTCGTCGACGGCTACTACAACCCGGCCGACGAGCGGGGGGTCGCGTGGAACGACCCGGCGATCGACGCAGACTGGGGCGTCAGCGAGCCGATCCTGTCGGCGCGCGACCAGGCCAACCCGCTGCGATCGGCGATCGAGCCGATGTGGCAGCCACATTTCCAGCTCCGACCCTGAGGTACCCATGAAGCTCTTCGTGACCGGCGGCGCCGGGTTCATCGGCTCCAACTTCGCCCGCCACGTGTTGCACCACAGCGACGATTCGGTGGTCGTGTACGACGCGCTCACCTACGCAGGCAACATCGCCAACCTCGCCGACCTGCGCGACGACCCGCGATTCACCTTCGTCGAAGGCGACATCTGCGACCGCGAGGCCGTGCGGGCCGCCATGACGGGCTGTGACCGCGTCGTGCATTTCGCTGCCGAGACCCACGTCGACCGTTCGCTGCTCGGACCCGACGTGTTCGTGCGCACCAACTGCGACGGCACCAACGTGTTGTGCGACACGGCGACCCAGCTCGGTGTCGACCGCTTCCTGCACATCTCGACCGACGAGGTCTACGGCTCGATCGAGGAGGGCAGCTTCGCCGAGAGCGATCCGCTGCAACCGCGATCGCCGTACTCGGCGGCGAAGGCGGGTTCCGATCTGATTGCGCTCGCCTACCACGAGACGTACGACCTGCCGGTCGTGGTCACTCGCTCGTCGAACCAGTTCGGGCCGTACCAGTTCCCCGAGAAACTCATTCCGTTCTTCGTGACCACGCTGCTCGAAGGCGGGCGCGTGCCGCTCTACGGCGACGGGCTCAACGTGCGTGACTGGCTGTTCGTGCTCGACAACTGCACGGGCGTGCACGCGGTGCTCGAACAGGGCGATGTCGGCGGCATCTACAACATCGGTGCGGGGAACGAGCGCACCAACCGCGAGATCACCGACACGATCCTCGCGGCGCTCGGCAAGGACGAGTCGTCGGTCGACTACGTGGAGGACCGCAAGGGCCACGACCGCCGCTACTCCATCGACACCGCCAAGAGTCAGGCACTCGGATGGTCGCCGTCGCGTACGTTCGAGGACGCGATCGACGAGACGATCCGGTGGTATGTCGATCACCGGGACTGGTGGGAGCCGCTGCGCGCTCGAGTGAAGAACCGCTGAGGCGTCCGGGATGCGCATCTTCGTCACTGGCGCCCGCGGCCAGCTCGGCACCGAGATCATGGCGCGCCTGTCGGGCACCCACCACGACGTGCTCGCAGTCGACCTCGACACGTGCGATCTGAGTGATCGCGATCAGGCGTTGGGCGCGATCACGTCGTTCGCACCGGACCTGATCCTCCACGGCGCCGCCTTCACCGCGGTCGACGCGTGCGAGGTGCAGGTCGAGGCGGCGTACCGCGCCAACGTGCTCGCGCCGCGGTTCATCGCGGACGGTGCCCGCCGAATCGGCGCCCACGTGGTGTACGTCTCGACCGACTACGTCTTCGACGGCACGAAGGCCGATCCGTACACGGAGTGGGACGACCCGTGCCCCGTCTCGGTGTACGGCCGCAGCAAGCTTGCCGGCGAGCGCGAGCTCGACCCGTCGTGGACGATCGCTCGCACCTCGTGGGTGTGCAGCGCGCACGGCAACAACATGGTGAAGACCGTGCTGCGCCTCGCCGGCCAGCACGACACGCTGTCGTTCGTCGACGACCAACGCGGCCATCCGACGTTCGCCGGCGACCTCGCCGCCACGTTGATCGAGCTCGGTGTGTCGCGCGGGGGTGCGCCCACCGCCGCGTTCACACCGCGGCGGGCAGTGCGCGACGCTCGCTGGTGGTTCCCGTCACTCGTTGTCGTGGCGTTCGCGATGGCCGTCGTCCTGGGCCTGAGTGGCAGTTCGGTCGCGCAGCTCGAACCGGAGGCGCAGCGCGACGACACACTCGTCGGGTCGTCCCGCCCGATCCGGTCCGACGAGTGGGCGGTGCGCACGCCGTTCGTTGTCGGCCAGGAGGAACGAGGGCTCGGGGTCGATGCTCCCGTCGGCGTGGGTGACCACAACGCCGCGGTGCTCTACGACCTCCCCACCTCCGACTGGTCGATGCTGTTTCGACCCCACCTGTGGGGCTACGTGGTGCTGCCGATCGATCAGGCGTTCGCGTTCGATTGGTGGGCCCTGTCGCTGGTCCTGCTGCTCGGCACGTACGCGCTCGTGCTGGTGATCACGCGGTCGTGGAGGTGGGCCGCCCTCGCCGCAGTCGCGCTCTGGGCCTCACCCTTCTTCCACTGGTGGTACCTGTCGATCACGCTGGCGACGGTCGGGTACGCCGCAGCGATGATCGCCGCGGCGCTGGTCGCTATCCGATCCCGTGCCCGGCGTCGGCGGCTCGTCGCATCGGTCGCAGCAGTCTGGTTCGGCGGCTGTTTCGCCGTGCTGCTCTACCCGCCGTTCCAGGTGCCCACCATCATCGTCCTCGGCCTCTGGGCGCTCGGCGCCGAGTGGGGGTCCCCCACGTGGACCCACCGTGTTCGCCGCCGCGCCGCGATCGCGACGCTCGCCGCGATCGGCGTCGGCATCGGCGGCGTCGTCGCGGCGTTCGCAGCGACCCGCGCCGATGCCATCTCGGCGATCGCCAATACCGCGTATCCGGGCACGAGGCGGATCGCCGGTGGTGACGGTTCGGTGAACATGCTGTCGTCCGCGTGGTTCGGCTGGAACTTCCTGACCGAACCGGAAGCGCTGCGATCGCGGGTGTTCGCCAACGAGTCCGAGGCGTCGTCCTTCGTCATGCTCGGCCTGTTCCTGCTGGCGGGCCTGCCGCTGGCATGGCGTTGGCTCACCCGTGGTGCGGCCGTGGCGCGGTCGGTGCTCGCCGCGTTGTCGGTAGCGGTCGCGGTGATCGCCGGGCACCTGTTCGTGGGACTCCCGGCGCCCATGACGCGGCTCACGTTGCTCGACCGGGTGCAGCCCGTGCGGGGAGTGATCGGGCTCGGCATCGCGAGCGTGGCATTGGCCGTCGCGATCGGCATGGCCGTCGAACGGCGCCAGCTGTCGCGGTGGGTCCGACTCGGGGCGGGCGCGCTCACCGCGCTGCTCTGCGGCGGATATGCGCTGGCGCTGGCGGTCGACCTGCGCGACGCAGGCGCTCCTGTCGCATGGCGTGAGTCGGCGATTCCGCTCGTGGTCGCGGTCGGGACTTCGATGGCGTTCTGGTGGCGCCCGTTCGTTGCCGCCGCGGTGCTCGCGGCCTTCGGCGTCGTGGTGTCCCTCGCTGCCAATCCGCTCCAACGCGGGCTCGATCCGCTCACGTCGTCGCCGCTCGTTCGCGCGGTCCACGCGGCCGATCGCACCCGTCCCGGCGGTCACCGTTGGTGGTTGTCGAGCGGCGATCAGCTCACGCCGATGCTGACCGGGTCGGGCGTTGCCAACCTGGGAGCGGTCAATCTGTACCCGAACGAGAGGGCATGGCATGTCCTCGACCCACACGGGGCGAGTGAGGAGACCTGGAACCGCTACGCCCACACCGCATGGACCTTTCGGACCGACGTCCGCAAGCCCGTCATCAGCCTGATGCAGCCCGACGTCATCGGTATCGAGATCGATCCGTGTGGGCCGGAACTCGATCGCTTGGGCGTCGGTCACCTGGTCACGGTGGCGCCTCTCGACGCGTCGTGTGTCCGCCTCGAGTCCCGCTCGACCGCGCCGTCGGGCGCAACGGCCTTCATCTACGAACGCGAGCGGGACCCGTCGGCTCGGTAGTCGCGGCCGGCGTCGCCGCCCGCCGCGGGTTCAGAGCCGATAGAAGAGCGGTTCCATCCACTCGAAGTGCGGGCTGATGAACGGGTCGCGGATCGCTCCCTGGTGCCCCATCGCTCGATGAAGAACGCCTCGTCGGGCGCAGGGTTCAGGTCTTTGCGGGACGCCGACTCGGGGTGTTCGAGCACCGCGAAGGGCGTGTAGAGGATTCGATACCCGTGCTCGCCGATGCGGATGCCGAGATCGACGTCGTTGAACGCCACGCGAAACCGCTCCTCCATGCCGCCGACCTCGAAGAAGACCGAGGTGCGGAACATGGCGCAGGCGGCGGTCACGCCGGCGGTGTTGCGCACGTGATGGTCGAGGCCGAGGTAGCCGCCGAGGTCGACGTTGTAGGCGAGCCCGCCCATGCCCAACACGATGCCCTCGTGCTGGGGCCGCCCGTCGCGGGCATCGGGCGGGAACATGAGCTTTGATCCGACCATCCCCACCTCGGGGCGGAGCGCAAGCTCGGCCATGGAGCGCAGCCAATCCGGCGTGCGGATCGTCGTGTCGTTGTTCAGCAGCAGGAACAGCTCGCCGGTCGCCTCGAGCGCGCCCAGGTTCATTTGCCGGGCAAACGAGAACTCGTGCGGATATCGCACGACCCGATGGCCGGGCAGGCGGTCGAGTTCGGCGAGGTAGCCGAGCGTCGCGGGATCGGTCGAGTCGTTGTCGACCACGATGATCTCCAGGTCGAATCCGCCGTTGTTGCCGCGCACGCTGTCGATGCAGCTCCGCAGGAGATCGACGCGATCGCGAGTCGGGATGAGGATCGAGATGCGGATGCCCTCGGGCACGCAGGGGCGTACCCGGTGGGTAGTCGGTAACGCACCGTCGACCACCGCAGCGTCGAGCCCTCGGCGCTCGATCGCCTCGCGCACGGCGGCCTGGCCGGCGAGGTGCGCAGGGCTTCGCGCCGATGTCGGCAGCGGTGGAACCCGCGATCATCCGCCAGGAGTAGAGCGGACGGGAGATGTGACCGATCGCGTCGGTGGCCTCGGTGAGCCGCAGCACCAGATCCCAGTCCTGGGCGCCGTCGAAACGCGAGCGGAACCCGCCGACGTCGCGGGCGAGGTCGCGCCAGGTGACCAGCAGGTGGCACACGTAGTTCACCGCGAGCAGCAGGTCGGGCGACCAGTCGGGCTTGGAGAAGGGCGTGCGGCGCACCCCGTGCTCGTCGATCTTGTCCTCGTCGGAGTACCACAGGTCGATCTCGGGACACGCGGCCACGTAGCTCGCAACCCACGCCAGCGCGTCGGGAGCGAGGAGGTCGTCGTGATCGAAGAGCGCGACCCACCGATGGCGGGCCATCGCGAGGGCGTCGTTGGATGCGGCCGAGATGCCGCCGTTCGCCGTGTTGCGGCGCACCCGAATGCGAGCCGGGTCGAGCGATTCGAAGCGATCGAGCACGGCGAGGGTCTCGGGCGACGTGGACCCGTCGTCGACGATGCAGAGCTCCCACCGGTCATAGGTCTGAGCGACGACCGATTCGATCGCGGCGGTCAGGGTGTCGGCGGGGGTGTTCCAGGTCGGCAGGAGGATCGAGAACGCCGCGTCGGGGCGGTAGCGCTCGACCGCCACCCGCCACCGGTCGTTGTCGAAGTGCGTGGCGTGCAGTTGACGCCAACGGCCGTCGTGATCGGTCACCCGCTGCGTATGGAACGCGGCCTCACGGTCCAGGAGGTGGCGGGGGATCGCCAGGGATTCGAGCCGCTCGATGCGTTCGTCGGCGGCGGCCAGGGTGCCGCCGAGTCGGGGCGCGGCGGCCTCGGGGGCCCGGGCGCCCCGGGCGATGTTGGCGTCGGTTGCGCGCAGCGGGCGAGCGGCGTCCGGCGTTGCTGCACCCATGGCCGCCGGCAGCGAATCGTCGTGAGCGGCGTCGAGGTCGACGCCACGCAGCGCCGTGGCCAGTGCCGGGCGGGCGCGATCGGCAGCGAAGGGCGCTGCCGAGTCGCGGAGCCGGTCGGACGCCTCCCACCACGCGTCGTCGTCGTGGAGCAGCCGATTCGCGAGGTCGAGCTGGTCGGCGTGCGTGGCGGCGCTGACGAGTGGAGCGGCGCGCCCGAGATCGAGATCGCCGATCGCCCGGGTCGAGGCGACGAAGGGGAGTCCCATCGCCGCCAACTCGGCGAGGCGGGCCGGCACCGGCTCGCCCTCGGGGCGGGCGCACCATGCGAGTCGCGCTCCGAAGAGCGCCGACAGGCAATCGTCGCGGCGTGCCTGGGTGGTCCGGTGCCGGGTGCTCGCCCGCAAGGAGGGCACCGCGTCCTCGCCGATGGTCGTCACCTCGGCGGAGCGAAGCCGAAGCGTGTCAAGCGAGGCCAGCAGACACTGGGCGGCCGTGGCATCGGGCGTCCGCGTTTCGATGCTCCACAGCCCGGGGACCGCGATGCCTCGGCGATCGCTCAGGGAACGTGGAGCGGGATGCTCGATCGTCGGCGGGACGAGCGCAATCGTTGCGGTCGCGCAGAGATCGGCCACATCGGCGGCCACGTGTGGCCAGGCGGCGATCACCAGATCGCTGCGTTCGACGAGCCGTGCGTCGCGGGCTCGCTCCGCCGCCTGGAGTGTGGCGACGCCGGGCCGTTCGCTCCGACCCCACTCGGCCGCCGATCGCCCGGTGCCGGCGGAGGGCACTGCGTCGAGGTCCAGGATCAGCGCACCCTCGCGCTCGCCGGCGGCGTCCGCGACCCAGCCGGGTACGGCCAGGCTCGTGAGCCACACGGCGCCGACGTGGCCGGCGATGTCGCTGGGTGTCGCCACTCGGCCGGTCGTGGCGATCCCGAACGAGTCGAGCCACCGGGGAGCGCCGGCCCCGACGGCGGGCTCGAGCACGGCGAGCGATACCTCGAAGCCGAGCGCGACCACGTCGGCCAGCCGGCGCGCGACCTGGCGGTCGCGAGGGGAGGGACTCCACGGGCCCGGCAGGGCGTGGTGCACCACGAGGATCGAGCGCGTCGAGCGGGCCATCGGGAAATCGTCGTCCGGGGGTAGGCTCGGCCCCGGTCCACGACGGAACGGTGCTGAGGAGGAATCGGTGACGGCTGGCGAGTCTATCGAGTCCGGGCCGGACGTCCCCCCGGTCGCCGGCGCCGATCCCGAAGCGCTCCTCGCGCAGCTCCGCACCTGCGCGGATCTTCGGTCGGACTCCGACGCGATCTTCCTGTTGATGACGACCATGTGGCGGCGATCGGTGCTGACATCGCGGCGCACGGTGCTGCTCGACGGGATCGAACTGACCGACGGCGCCACCGTGATGGACGTGGCCCCCGGTGGCGGCGCGATCGCCCGATGGCTGCTCGAATCGGGCCACCGCGTGATCGCATGGTGTCGCACCAAGCTCGAAGCCGACCTCGTGGCGGCTCGCTGCGACGGTCTGACCGGGCTCGACGTGCGGGTCGGCGACCTGGCGTCCCTGCGCGGCGAACAGGTCGACCTCCTGGTGCATCTCCCGGTCTCGATCGAGCCATCCCCCGCCGTGTCCACGGCCGAGTTCCTCGCCCTCGCCGCCGACGTGCTGGCGCCCGCTGGTTCGCTGGTGTGGTCGTTCGCCAACGAGGTCGGGCTCGACACGATGTGCGCCGTCACCGACGAAAACGGCGGGCGGCACCGCCTCGACCTGGCGATCCCGTCGATCGAGGCATCGCCGTGGACGCATCGCTCCAGCCGCCGCGCCGCCGAGCAGGCGTTGGCGGCCGCTGGGCTCGCCGGCCAGCGGTGGGGCGCGTGCTTCCCGACGGCGACGTCGCCCTCGGCGGTGCTGTTCGACGATCTGTACGCCCGCCCCGAGGCCGCCCGTGTCGTCGATCAGTTGGTCGGTGGGTCGATCGGGGCGCCGGTCGGCTCGCTCCTGCTCGTCGACCCCCGCCAAGCGCATCGTCGCTTGGTGGCAGCCGGGCTCGGGCCGCAGGTCTCGCCCGCGCACGTGGTTGTCGCATCCCGCTCCGGCCGCGCCGAGCCCAATGCCGAGGCGGCGGGCGACGGCGACGGGGCTGGCGACGGCGATGGAGTTCGCGGTGGCGATGGCCACGGCGCTCGGCTGCTCGCGGCCCTGACGGGCGCCGAGCGCCTCCGCCCGTGGCAGCAGCGCCTGCACCTGATGGATGAGGACGGCGAGCTGGTTGTTCGCCGCCGTCGGGTCTGGCCGTCGGCCGGGGTTGCTGAGCAGGCGTGGGTGATCAACCAGGTAACCGAGCGTGCCGGCTTCGTCGAGGGTGCGAATCTCGAGGTCCTCGTTGCCGACGCGGCTGAGCGCGGCGATCTGCGAACGGTCCGTCGCGAACTCCAGCGGTGGGCCGACTGGCTGCGTTCGCACGCGCTCCCGACCAGCAGCGACGAGGCCGCCACTCCGTTCCGGCCGGCCGGTACCGTCGACGTGCTACCGCCGCATCTGTTCGACGTGGTGTTGTCCAACTTCGTGCTGGACGCCGATGACACGCTGCAGTTCATCGATGCGGAGTGGCACATCGAAGGTGGCGTCGATCTACGCACGGTGGCGGCGCGGGCGCTGTGCCGCTTCGCGTTCCAGCTCGTCGTCAGCGGTCGCACGCTCCCTTGGCCGGCGACCGCTACTGCCGACGAGATCGCCCAGACGCTGGGCCACAGCGTCGGTCTCGCCTTCGGCGGCGAGGAGATCGACGCGTGGCACGCGGCTGAGGGCGAGTTGTCGGCGATGATCTACGGCGTCGAGGCGGCGGCAGCGCGAGCCGCCCTCGATGCGGAAGGTGGCGCCTCGCGCCTCGCCCTGGCGGTCACCCAGCGGCTGCCGTTCGCGGCGCTCGTGGACGAGGTCGAGCGTGCGACCGCCGAGCTTGGCGCCGTCCGTACCAACTACGAGGTCACCCTCGCTGCGCACGATGCGATGGCATCGCAGCGCGACACGGCCGTCGAGCGGCTCGCTGCGGCCGAGGCCCAGCTCGCCGACCTGCGGTATGCGATCGAGGCGCACGAGCGCCTCGCCGAGTCGCAGCGCAGCGAACTCGCGGCGTATCACGACCGCGGGGCCGTCCCCGCTCCGGTCGCTGATCGTCGCCGGCCCCGTCCCGTGGCACCGCCCTCCTACCACCGCATGCGTGCCCGCATCGTCGGGCCGGCCGGCGGCACGCGTCATCGGGTCTTGGTCGCCGCCCGTCGAACGCTCATCAATCGCTGACGCGCTGCAATCCGAAACGCCGGGAGTCGTGGCGTGGCGTCGCGCACCGCGGTGCGGCGCAGGATCTCGGCGATTCGGACCGCAGCGCGGGCGACTCAGCCGAGACGCCCGATACTCACGGTTCGTCTACTCACAGTTCCTCGGCCATGCGTGGCTCGATCCGCCGGAAGACGATCGAGCCGACGAGCAGGCTCGTCGCGGTGAAGGCGACCAGCACGCCGATCTCACCGAACGTCGGCCAGGTCTGGTGGTAGAGCAGCGTCCGGAACAGGCCGGTGAAGTGGTACATGGGGTTCAGCTTCTCGATCGTGAGCACGTCGATGCCGAGCAGGTGATAGTGCAGGCCGGTCTTCGGGTTGGTCAGCAGCTTCTCGTTGTAGACGATCGGTGTCCCGAAGAACCACACCTGCAGTGCGATCTGCGTCAGGTACTCGATGTCGCGGAAGTACACGTTGACCGCCGAGACGAGCAGTCCGAGGCCCAGGCTGAACAGCATCAGCAGCACCGCGGCGACGACTACGAGCGGGAGCACCGCCAGGTTGATCGTCTGGAACACGGCCAGGATCAAGATGAGCGCCGCGATCTCGATCGCGAATGACACGAGCCAGCTCAGCGACGTGGCGAAGGGCAGGATCGAGCGCGGGAAGTAGACCTTGCGAATCAGGTTGCCGTTGCCCGCGAGCGAACCGATCGCCCCCATGACCCCGTTGAGGTGGAAGTTCCAGGCGAGCAGCCCGCTGACCAGCCAGAACGAATAGGCGTGGATGCCGCTCGGGTCGCCGGGGGGCGGAGTGGCTTTGAACAAGATGCCGAACACGGCCGAGTACACGGCGAGCTGCACGAGAGGGTTGAGCAGCGACCAGCCCCAGCCGAGGATCGAGCGCTTGTACTTGCCGCGCAGCTCGCGCAGGGTCAGGTTCCACAGCAGTTCGAGTGGATAGTCGGGACGCTTGCGGCGTCGCGCGGTTGCCGTCACGCCGTTCTCCAGATCTGCGAGAAGTCGACCATGCCCGACTGGTGGCGGTCTTCGGAGGGCAGCACCTCGAACCGGGCGAACTTGTCGATCCGCTCGAACTCCTGGAGCATCGAGTGGTCGTGGATCGCGACGTTGACGGCGTACGTGCCGGGCTGGAGCGGGCACCGCGGAGCGACCATCTCGACGGTCGTGAGCGGCCCATCGGCCGCCGACCAGCCGGAATTGAACGAGCCGACGCGCTGCCCGTCGTCGCGGTAGATCCCGAAGTTGGTTCGGACGTCCTCGCCGACTGCCTCGGCGTCGAAGGTGACGCGGAGCACGAACCCCTCGGTCGCGGTGAGCGATTCGACCGGGTCGCGGGTGTCGGCGTGGAGCATCTCGGCCCGGACGATGTTCGTGCCGGTGGCAGCGTTCGGCGACGCGCCCGCCCCGTCGCCGATTCGCTCGCGGGCGCGCTCGATGCGCTCGGAGCGAACCATGTCGAGGTAGTGGTCGATCACGTCGCCGGACGTACCGGATGCGGTGATGCGACCGTGTTCGAGCCAGACGGCGTGGTCGCAGATGTCGCGCATCACTTCGAGGCCGTGGCTCACCACCACGATCGTGCCGCCGGCGTCGCGGAACGTCGCGAACTTCTCGTTGCACTTGCGCTGGAATTCCTCGTCGCCGACGGCGAGCACCTCGTCGACCAACAAGATGTCGGGGTTCACGTTGATTGCGACGGCGAACCCCAGCCGCACGTACATGCCGGAGGAGTAGTTCTTCACCGGCATGTCGATGAACCGTTCGAGCCCGGCGAACTCGACGATCTCGTCGAGCTTGGCGTCGACCTCGCGCTTGCGCATGCCGAGGATCGAGGCGTTCAAGTAGACGTTCTCGCGGCCCGACAGCTCGGGGTGGAAGCCGGCGCCGAGTTCGAGCAGGGCCGACATGCGGCCGTCCACCGTGATGGTGCCGGTCTCGGGGCGGATCGTGCGGGTGATGCACTTGAGCGTGGTGGACTTGCCGCACCCGTTCTCGCCGACCAGCCCGAACGTGGTGCCCCGCTCGACCTCGAAGCTCACGTCGTCGACGGCCTGGAACTCCTGGAATCGGGCCCGTCGGCCGCGCATGACGGCGGCCTTGAGGGAGCGATTGCGCTCGTCGTAGATGCGGAACTTCTTGGAGATGTGGTCGACGATGATCGCCGGGTCCTTGGCGGGGCCGAGCAGGAGGCTCGGCTCGAGTCCGTGGGAGGCCGCGCCGCGCTCGGAGGGGGTGGTCGGACGCGAGTCGTCCGGTGGGGTCATGGCGTTCATGGGCGCTACGAATCTAGGCGGGAGCGCAGCGCGGACGCGACCGCAGCGACGCAGTCGGCCCAGCGTGGTGCATCTCGCAGGCGCGCTCGTTCCCGCGCACGAGCGAGTTCGGCCGGGTCGCCGAGCAGGCGATCGAGGTGCTCGGCGAGTTCGTCGGGACGGCTCGGATCGAACGTGGTCACCGCGTCGGCGCCGACCTCGGAGAGGGCGCCACCCGTTGAGGAGACGACCGCCGCCCCGTGCCCGAGGGCCTCGATGAGGGGAAGCCCGAACCCCTCGCTGTGCGATGCCACGACCACGACGTCGGCACGGCGGTACAGGGCGGCGAGCGTCGCGTCGCTGACCGATGCCGGCCACACGACCGATGTCCCGGCGCCGGGGTGGCGGCGGATGCGGTCGGCGACGTCCTCGACGCGCCAGCCCTGGCGGCCGGCGATCACCAACGTGGCATCGGGGTGCGCGGCGCCGAGCCGGTCGAATGCGTCGAGGATTGCCGTGTGGTTCTTGCGCGGCTCGACGGTGCCGACGGTCAGGACGATCCGCCGGCCATCGAGGGAGGTCAGCAACTCGTCGTCCAGTTCGCCCACGGGTGTGGACGACGCGGCGTCGGCGCCGAAGGTCACGACCGTGGTCGCGACCTGGCGTCCGCACTGGGCTGCGTAGCTGCGGAGTTCGGATTCGGTGTGGCGCGAGTTGCAGATCACGAGGTCGGCCCAGGTGGTCACGGCGTCGGTGTGGTCGCGGAACACCTGGGCGAGGTTCGGGTCGAACCATGCCGGGTTCGTGACGGGGAGCAGGTCGTGCTGGAGCGACACGATGCGCACGCCGGTGCGCGCCAGGCGCGGGTACCACTCGGCCCGAGGCGCGGCGCGCAGGTTCCACGTTGCGTCGGGGTCGAAGAACACCGAGCCCGCCGGGAACTCGTGCACGACGAGGTCGGCCTGCCCGGCCGGTCGGGTGGCGAGCGCCCGCCGGTGACGCACGGCGTCCTTGCACGCCGTGACCTTGGGGCCGCGGGTGAGCGGGCCGATGATGCGCTTGATCGGATGCGGTGCCGGTGGCGCGGGCGGGTGGTTCCGCATCGTCGTCGGCGCGAGCAGCGAGGCGGTCTCGTCGGGGCCGAGCCGTCGGTATGCGCCGTCGAGTTCGGACCAGATGATCGGGACGAGCTCGATGTCGGTGCGGTCGGTCAGGCCGACGACGAGTTCGGTGACGACGCGCTGGATGCCGGCCCGCCAGCCGGAGCGGAGTGTTTCGGTGACGTCGACGAAGACGACGGTCGGGCCGTCGGGGCGCGGGGCCGGGGTGCGCGGCGAGGAACGGGGCTGCCAGATCGATCGCACGCGGTCGGTGGGCGTCGTTCCCACGGGGCCACTCCGATGTGCCAGCACGCGCGGCGCGGCGCCGGCCAACGAGGCGGCGACGCGGCCCCACCGCGACGCGATCCGCCAGTCGGGCCGTCGGAGGCGTCGCAGGCGACCGATCACGTTGTAACGGGTCGGCACCCACGCGAGCCGGGCGGCGGTGCGCAGCGCCACGGCGATGTCGCGTCGACCGCCGTTGCGCAGCACGGTCAGCAGCCAGTTGCGGTAGTTCAGCACGAAGAAGCCCGGCCAGGTGCTGCCGCCGGTCGCTCGGAGGACGTGGTCGATGACGGCGGCCGGTTCGGTGACCGTGATCCACCCTGCGCGGCGCCCGCGCCAGGAAAGGTCGGTGTCCTCGTAGTAGGCGAAGAACGACGGGTCGAACAGGCCGATCGACCGCAATGCGTCGGCGCGCAACAGCACGCCTCCGCCCGACCAGCCCGGCACTTCCTCGCTCGGGAAGTCGTTGCGGTCGGCCTCGCCCGCTCGCCGCTCGAATCCCTCGGTCCAGGCGGTGAGGCCGGTGCCGAGGCTGTTGATCCGGCGGTGCGAATCGATCGTCACCGGCAGCGTCGCCTCGACGATGCCCTCCGACGGGGCGGCGGTGAGATCGCCGTCGCCCAGGGTGAAGCGCACCTCGCGGTCGGATCGCACGGCGATGGTGAGATGGCCGGCGTCGGCCGGAACCGGCACGTGCAGCTCGCCATCGCGTTCGACCTCGCGCTCGAGTCGTAGCGGGATCGACGGAGCGGGGGGACGAACCACGCCGTCGCCGGCGAGCACGCGGTCGGTCGCGTCGAGTCCGTCCACCGAGACCCGCTCGATGCGGACGCGGCCGGCGCCGGCGCGCGGCGCAGGGCGCACGCGCACGGTCACGAAGCCGGAATCGAGCCGGATGCGCGGAGCGACGGCGCCGATGCGCGGATCGCTGCGCATGCGAGCGGCCATCGCCTCGAGCCATCCCGTCCGCACGACTGCGTCGTTGTTCACCAGCGCGACGGCATCGATGCCGTCGAGGTCGCGCAGGGCACGGTTGCACCCTTCCGCGAACCCGAGATTCGACGGGTTCTCGATGAGGGTGAGGTCGGGGAACCAGCGCCGCAGGAGCGGCACCGAACCGTCGATCGACCCGTTGTCGACGATCACGATCTCGGCGGTGAATTCAGGGCCGTCCCGGAGTTCCTCGGCCGCGAGGAGGCTGCGGACGCAGCGGGCGGTGAGGTGCGCTGCGTTCCAGTTGAGCACCACGATCCGGACGTGCCATCCGGAGTGCGGGCGCGCCGCGGCGCCGGGGGGAGGTGAATGGGCTGGCATCGGGACTCCGACGCTAGACGCGCCGTCGCTCCGGTACGGTTGGATCGGTCCCAGCGGCGCGGAGAACGACGGGCCGAAGCGCGTCGATGTCCGACGAGGTGCCCGTGGGGCGCCGTCGCCGCCGGCGTTCCTCGCCCGGTCGGGCGTGACCGCGCACGGCGGTAGCCTCGGCCGCCATGGCCCTGGACTTTGTGATCATCGGTGGCGGCCCGGCCGGCACGCAGGCGGCAACCGTCGCCGCTCGACTCGGCGCTCGCGTCACGGTGATCGAGCGCGACGTGGTGGGTGGTGCGGCGCATCTCTGGGACTGCGTTCCCTCCAAGGCGATGATCGCGGCCGGCGCGGCGTTCGGCGATATCGGCGACGCGCACTCGATGGGTGTCCAGACCACCGGCACGGCGCTCGACCTGGATGCCCTCCGGGAGCACATCGCCGGCATCGTGGGGCGCCTCGAGTCGTCGGGGCGTCGGCTGCTCGAGAGCCAGCATGTCCGCATCATCCAAGGGTCCGGCCGGGTTGCGGGGCCGAACTCGGTGATCGCCGACACCGCGGACGGACCGATCGAATTGCACGCCGACGCAATTCTCGTGTCGACCGGCAGCCGTCCGCGGGTTCCCGACTTCGCGAAGCCCGACGGCGACCGCATCCTCACCACACGCGACGCCTACCCGCCCCGCGAACTCCCCGAACACCTCATCGTGATCGGCTCCGGGGTCACCGGCGTGGAGTTCGTGCACATGTTCCAGAGCATCGGCTCGAAGGTGACGCTGATCGTGAGCCGCCAACAGGTGCTCCCGCAGAAGGACCCCGAGGTCGCGGCGGTCCTGGAGGCCGACTTCCTGCGCCGCGGGGTGCGGCTCTACAAGGGAGCGCGTGCCATCGGGATCGAGCACACCGACACCGGGGTGAAGGTGGTGTGCGACGACGGCCGGGTCGCCGAGGGATCCCATGCGCTGCTCGCGATCGGCTCGGTTCCCAACACCGAGACGCTCGGGTTGGAGGCGCTCGGTATCGAGCTCAACGGTGGCTACGTGCGCTCGGTCGACCATCACATGCGCACGTCGGTGCCTCATGTGTACGTCGCCGGCGACATCTCGGGGAAGCTGCCGCTGAGCTCGGTGGCGTCGATGCAGGGGCGCAAGATCGCGGAGCACGTGATGGGCCTTCACGTGGTGGAGCACCGCCACCTCGACTACGACAAGGCGGCCTCGGCCATCTTCACCGATCCCGAAATCGCCGATGTCGGCCTCGCCGAGGCGGATGCCTTCGCCGAGGGTCGCAAGGTCCGCGTCACCAAGGTTCCGTTCGCGACCACGGCGAAGGCCCTGATCAACAACGACTCCCGGGGATTCGTCAAGCTGGTGAGCGACCCGGCGACCGGCGTGGTGCTCGGCGGGTCGATCGTGGGCCGCAACGCCGCCGAGCTGATCTCGGTGATCGCCCTCGCGGTCACCGCGGGGCTACGCGTCAGCGATGTCGCCGACAGCCTGTTGGTGCACCCGGCGCTCGCCGAGGCGCTGATGGAGGCGGCCGAGTAACGGCCCCGCCCGGCTGCGGCGGGAACTACTCGATGACGGCGACCACGTCGCCGGAACCGACGGACTGACCTGCCTCGACGTTGAGCTTCGCGACCGTGCCGGCCTTGTCCGCGGCGATTGCGTTCTCCATCTTCATCGCTTCGAGCACGCAGATCGTGTCGCCCTCGGCGACCTCGTCGCCCACGGCGACGAGCACCTTGACGATCGTGCCCTGCATCGGGACGGCGATCGTGCCCGAGCCCGCCGCGGCAGCCGCACCGCCGCTGGCGCTGCGTCGTGCCCGAGGCTTCGGGGCCGCTGAGCCGCCACCGGCAGGCGCCGCGGACGGGTCGACCCACACGGCGACCGAGAACTTCTTGCCATTGACCTCGACGTCGACGTCGCGGCGGACCTTCGCCGAGTCGTCGCCGGTGGCGCCGGCATCGGCGGGCTTCGACGTCACACCCGACAGGTCGAGGTCGGACTCGACCCACTTGGTCGAGTGCTCGAACGCAGCGAAGTCGGGGTGGCGCAGGATCGCCAGGTCGGCCGGGATCGTGGTGGCCACGCCGCCGACGACGGTCTCCTCGAGCGCACGGATCGCCCGAGCGATCGCCGTGGGACGATCCTTGCCCCACACGCAGAGCTTGCCGACGAGGTTGTCGTAGTACTGGCTGATCTCGTCGCCGGCTTCGTATCCGCCGTCCCAGCGCACGCCGTAGCCGGACGCGACGCGCAGCGTGGTCAGCGTTCCGGGGGAGGGGAGGAACCGGCCACCCGCAACGTCCTCCGCGTTGATGCGAATCTCGATCGCGTGCCCGTCGATCCGCACGTCGTCCTGGGTGAACGGGAGAGGCTCGCCCGCGGCGACGCGCAGCTGCATCTCCACGAGGTCGACGCCGGTGACCAGCTCGGTCACGCAGTGCTCGACCTGCAGGCGGGTGTTCATCTCCAGGTAGTAGAAGTGCCCGTCCTCGTAGAGGAACTCGACGGTGCCGGCGTTGACGTAGTCGCAGCCCTTCGCAACCTTGACCGCGGCCTCGCCCATGGCGCTGATCACGTCGGCCGGAATCATCGCCGGGGCTTCCTCGACGAGCTTCTGGTGGCGGCGCTGCGCCGAGCAGTCGCGGGTGCCGAGGTACACGCAGTTGCCGTGCTGATCGGCGAGGACCTGCACCTCGACGTGGTGCGGGTTGGTGAGGTACCGCTCCATGTAGCACTCGTCGCGGCCGAAGTAGGCCTTGGCTTCGCGCTGGGCCGACTCGAAGGCGCCCGCAGCGCCGTCGGCATCGGACACGACCTTCATGCCACGGCCGCCGCCGCCGTACGCGGCCTTGATCGCGACCGGCCATCCGAACTCGTTGCCGAAGGCCACGATCTGCGCAGGGTCGGTGATCAGTTCGGTTGTGCCGGGCACACCGTGGACGCCAACCCGCTCGGCGGCCTCGCGCGCCGAGATCTTGTCGCCCATCACGTCGATGGCCGCGGGGCCGGGGCCGATGAAGGCGACGCCCATCTCGGTGATCGCTCGCGCGAAGTCGCTGTTCTCGCTGAAGAAGCCGTAACCGGGATGGACCGCGTCGGCGCCGGAACGAGTGATCACCTCCAGCAGCTTCTCGGTGTTGATGTAACTCTCGGCAGCGGTTTGGCCGCCGAGAGCGAAGGCCTCGTCCGCCAGGCGGACGTGCAGGGCCTCCCGGTCGAGGTCGGAATAGACGGCGACGGTGGTGATGCCGAGTTCCTTGCACGCGCGAATGACGCGGACGGCGATCTCACCCCGATTGGCGATCAACACTTTGGAAAGCACGCCCTATCGTGGCCGAGTGGACGTGTCGCGTGCCAGATCCGATCTGGAAGGTTCCCGCTTCGGCCGGGTGACGATCGTCGACGAGACCGGTTCGACCAACGACGACCTCGCCCGTGCGGCGCGCTCGGGCGCTGGAGAACAGGTGCTCGTGGCCGACCACCAGCGCGCCGGGCGAGGTCGAGCCGGTCGAGTCTGGGAGGCGCCGGCGGGAGCTTCGCTGCTGTGTTCGTTTCTCGTGCACCCGGCGCTGATGCTCGCCGACGCGCACCTCGTGACGACCGCGTTGGGGCTCGCCGCGCTCGATGCCGTCGAGTCGGTGTGCGCCGTGCGTCTGGGTCTGAAGTGGCCGAACGACCTGGTGGCGGTCGATCCGCGGCATCGCGACCGGAAGGTGGCGGGCGTGTTGGCGGAGTCGATCCTCGGTGCCGATCGGGTGAAGTCGGTCGTGGCGGGAATCGGGCTCAACGTGAACTGGCCCCGAGCTCTGCCCGACGAACTCGCCGAGATCTCGACGTCGCTGCGCCACCTCGCGGGCGACCGGGTCGACCGGACCTCGCTCCTGGTCGCCCTGGCGTTGGGCTTCGACCGACGCCTGAGCGAGGCCGAATCGTCCGACGGCCGCGCGCGCATGCGGGTCGCGGCGCTCGAACGGTCGGCGACGGTCGGCCGGGACGTTCGGGTGGTGTTCACCGGAAGGGAGCTGCGCGGGCGAGCGGTCGATCTGACCGACGAAGGCCTGATCGTGATCGAGGACGAGGCGAGGGTTCGTCACCAGATCGCGGTCGGCGACATCGTGCACCTGCGTCCGCTCGGCACCTGATGGCCAACGGTCCAAGCGGTACCGTCGCGGCGCTCAGGGGTCGTTCGACGACTCGATGAGGCCGCTCCACACGCCGGCCACGGCGCGGCCGACTGCGCCTGGGGCCGGCAGCGCGACGCTGCGCTCGGGGTGGTGGCCATCGATCAGGCGTCGTACCGGGTGGACCCCGCGTCCCGAGCTCGTGAGGAAGACCTCGGTTGCGGCCCACAGCTCGTCGACGGCGATCGGCCGCTCGCCCGCGACGCCGTGCTCCAGCAGGAGCTCCCGGGTGATCCCCGGCAGGCAGCCGGCGGACAGCGGCGGTGTCGCCAGGTGGCCGTCGATCACCGCGAACACGTTGCACGACGCGCCCTCGCACACGTCACCGCGGGTCGTGACGAACAGCGCCTCGTCGGCGCCGTACCGGCGGGCCGCGCGGAGGGCGGCCGCGTTCTCGCCCCACGAGGTGGACTTGAGGCCGGCGAGGAATCCGACCTCGTTCCGCACCCACGGCCCGATCGCTGCGGAGGCCGCCTCGCCGTGCGCCCTGAGCGGTCGGGTCGTGACGATCAGGCGGGCGCCCGAACCGGGCTCGACGCCCCGCGCTGCGACCGTGACGCGGAGCATCGCCGGCTGGCTCGCCGCGTCGGCGACCGTCGCGATCGCACGCCGGAGTTGCGCTTCCGACGGGGCGTCGATCCCGATTCGTTCGGCCGCCGAGCGCAGCCGTCGGATGTGCCGGGTGACGGCGAACGGGCCGCGAGGGCCGATCGCGATCGACTCGAACACCCCGTCGCCGAGCATCACCGACGCGTCGTCGATCGGCACATAGGCGCCGGCGGCGTCGAGCGGCCGATCGTCGAACCACACCACCCCGCTCATGTCGTCGACTCTCCGGCCGCCACCTTCAGCAGCCGTCGCGCCTTCAACTCCGTCTCGTTCCACTCGCCGTCGGGCGTGGAGTCCCACGTGATCGCGCCGCCGGTTCCGAAGTTGAGCTCACCGCCTTCGATCCAGAACGTACGAATCGCCACGTTGAGATCTCCGAGTCGGCGGTCGGCATCGACCCACCCGATCGCCCCGCAGTACACGCCTCTCGGCTCGGTCTCGAGTTCGTCGATCACGGAACACGCAGCGATCTTGGGGGCACCCGTGACCGAACCGGGAGGGAACGTGGCGTCGATCGCCTCGGCCCAACCGAGCCCCGGCCGGAGCCGGCCCTCCACCGTCGACACGAGATGGAACAGACCGGGGTGGGCTTCGAGCGCCAGCAACTCCGGCACGTGCACGGTGCCCCAGTCGCAGACCCGTCCCAGGTCGTTGCGCACGAGATCGACGATCATCACGTTCTCGGCGCGGTCCTTGTCGCTGAAACCGGTTGGTGTTGATGCTGTGCCCTTGATGGGCGACGACGAGACGCGGTCGCCGTGGCGCGACAGGAATCGTTCGGGTGATGCCGAGGCGACCGCGATGTTGTGATCGGGGAGCGAGACGACCGCGCTGAACGGCGCCGGATTCCCCTCGGCGAGCGCGGCGCCGAGCGCCTCGATCCGTGCGTCCGGGGCAACCGGCGCTCGGAGCCGACGCGTGAGGTTCACCTGATAGACCCCGCCGGCCGCGATGCACTCGCGAATCGCGTCGACGCCCCGCCCAAAGGACCGCTCGTCGAGGCTGGTGCGCCACTGGTCGGGGCGTGGCCCCACCCAGGCGGGGCCACGCCACAGGCGAGCGGGGACGACATGGTCGAAGCGGGCGCACACCGGAGCGCCCGAGTAGGGGATGACGACGGCCCAGAATCCGGCAGAGTCGAGCGCCGTCAGGTCGCTGGTGACATCGGCGAGTCCGGTGCAGAGCCGACCACCGACGACGGCGAGGGGCTGGCGCTCGTCGCTGGTCGGCACGGCGTCAGACTACGACGGCGGGTGCCCACCCCGGTTCGGGAATGCGCTGGTAGGGTTCGCGCTCGTGCCATCGACCGCCCGCCGCCGCGCCCGTCGAACCTGGCCCCAACGAGCGCTGATTCTGTTCAACCTCGCGCTGGTGGTGGCATGCCTCGGGTCTGCCGGGGCGTTTGCCCTGGTGCGGCAGAAGGCAGCGGAGATCCCGCGAGTCGCCATCCCCGGTGCGGCACGCGGGACCGAGGCCGACTCGGACGAGCCGCGCAACATCCTGCTCGTCGGCACCGACAGCGCGGCCGGGCTCGACAAGGACGATCCTGCGCGCCGTGGCGACCGCGACGTCACGGGGCAACTCGCCGATGTGATCATGATCCTCCGGGTCGACCCGAAGGAGACCCGAGCATCGCTGCTTTCGATCCCGCGCGATTCATGGGTGCCGATCGCCCCCAAGTGGAACAAGACCAAAATCAACTCCTCCATCGCCGGCTCGCGGGGTCCGGAGGGGCTGATCTCCACGATCAAGCACAACTTCGGGATCTCCGTCGACAACTACGCCCAGGTCGACTTCGGCGGCTTCCGGCAGCTCATCGAGGTGCTCGACGGGGTGCCGGTGTACCTGAAACAGCCCGTCCGCGATCGGCGCACGGCGCTGTGGCTGGTCGAAACGGGCTGCATCACCGTCGACCCGATCCAGGCGCTCGCCTACGCCCGGTCCCGCCACTTCCAGTACCAGGACGGGCCTGGCTACGACCCGAAGGGCACCTGGCACGACGATCCGACGGGTGACCTCGGGCGCATCTCGCGCCAGCAGCAGTTCCTCCAGGCGGCGGCACAGCGGGCGGTCGACGAGGGGATACGGAATCCGACCACGGCGCTCGGCCTGGTGAACGCCGCCCTCGCCGCGCTCAAGGTCGACGAGCGCCTCGATGTCGGCCAGATCATCGATCTGATCCGGCGGTTCCGCTCGTTCTCGGTGGACAGTCTCGAGCGGTACCAGTTGCCGACGACCGAAGGCGGCAATCCGTCGATCTCGTACCAGAACGTCGATTGGGAGGCAGCCGAGCCGATGCTCGACGTGTTCCGGGGCGGTTCGCCGACGGGCGTGCCCGAGCCGCGCGACGTGATCGTCGATGTCGCCGCGCCGGTCGCGGCCGGCACTCCGATCGTGAGCGCTCTTCGCTCCGCCGGGTTCGATGCATCGAGCGTGGACACGACGGCGGTCACCTCGAACAAGAAGTCATCTTCGGGCAGCAACGAGGACGAGGAGGAGGGCGACGGCGCATCCGAGTCCGCTGGCCTTCCCGAGCGCAGCGTCGTCCGCTTCGGACCCAAGGGGGTCGATGCCGTGCGGTTGCTGCAGAGCCACCTGCCGGTCGACATCCGCCTCGACTACCAGGCCGACATTCCCGGCCGAGTACTCGAGTTGTCCCTCGGCGCCGACGTGACCGAGCTCCGCACGCCGGCGCGCCCGATCGAGGAGATCCCGGTCCCGTCGACGACCACGCCGGGCTCGCGAAAGCGGTCCTCGACCTCGGTTGAGCCGACGACGTCCAGCTCATCGACGACCGTGGTCGACCCGGGCACGGAAACCGCCAGTACGGTTCCTGCCCCGGAAGGCTCTAGCCTGCCGGAAACGGTCACAACAACGACCGCGATCGGCGTGGTTCCCCTGGACCCCGTCGCCGCCGGACGCTGCTGACCAGAGGTTGCTGCGTCGACCCGACGCCCGTGTGCAGGAGAACAGACACGCTATGACCAGCAGGATCGCCGTCATCGGCACCGGCTATGTGGGACTCACGACCGGCGCGTGCCTCGCGCATCTCGGGCACGACGTGGTCTGCGCCGACATCGACCAGGCAAAGGTCGACGCGTTGAATGCGGGCGCGGTCCCGATACTCGAGGACGGCCTCGACAATCTCGTGCTGGAAGGCCGGCGATCCGGCCGCCTCCGCTTCGTCGTCGGCGCTGCCGGCGCAGTCGGCGACCGCGAGTTCGTGTACCTGTGCGTGCCGACGCCGCAGGGTGACGACGGTTCGGCCGACCTGTCCTACATCGAGGGCGCGGCTCGCGAGATCGGTCCCGCTCTCGCCTCCGAAGCGATCGTGATCAACAAGTCGACCGTGCCCGTCGGCTCGACCCGGGTGGTCGAACAGGCGCTGCAGCGCGGCGACGTGTTCGTCGTGTCGAACCCCGAGTTCCTGCGCGAGGGCTCGGCGGTCCACGACTTCCTCAACCCCGACCGGGTGGTCATCGGCGCGAACGATCAGGCCGCCGCCATCCGCATGGCCGGTCTGTACATCGGACTCACGGCCCCGATCATGGTCACCGACCCCGCCTCGGCCGAGACGATCAAGTACGCCTCGAACGCCTTCCTGGCCACGAAGATCAGCTTCGTCAACGCCGTGGCGGCGGTCTGCGAGGCGGTCGGCGCGGACGTGAACGACGTGGTGCTCGGCATGGGGTACGACCGGCGTATCGGCCAGGACTTCCTCCGGCCGGGTCCCGGGTGGGGCGGGTCGTGCTTCCCCAAGGACACCATCGCGCTCATTCGCATTGCTGAGGACGCCGGCTACGACTTCCGGCTGTTGCGCGGCGTCGTCGACGTGAACAACGAGCAGTTCGAGGCGTGGTCCGCAAGGTGGTCGCAGCGGTCGGGGGGACGTGCGCGGCAAACGCCTCGCCTCGTGGGGCCTCACCTTCAAGGCTCGCACCGACGACACCCGCATGTCGCCGGCGATCGAGGTGATCAAGCGCCTGCAGTCGCTCGGCGCCGACGTGGTGGCCTACGACCCGGCGATCCGCTCAGAGATCGAGGGCATCCCGGTCGTGTCGACGCCCACCGAGGCCGTCGACGGCGCGGAGTTGCTGATGGTGCTCACCGAGTGGGACGAGTTCAAGTGGGTCGACCTCGACGAGGTCGGGGCGAAAATGGCCTCGAAGCGCATCGTCGACACGCGGAACCTGCTCGACCGGAATCGTGCCCAGCGCGCCGGCTTCAACTACGAGGGAATTGGACGACGATGACGAATCGGCCGGCGGGGTCATTCGGAGGAAGCGGGAAGCGATGAGGGTTGTGGTCACCGGCGGCGCCGGATTCGTGGGCTCGCACATGTGCGACGTGTTGGTCGGTCGTGGCGACGAGGTGGTGTGCGTCGACAACCTCCTGACCGGGGCGCGGCGCAACATCGCTCACCTGGAGTCGGCCGACGCCTTCGAGTTCGTCGAGACCGACGTGTGCGAGCCGTTCGATGTCGCGGGACCGGTCGACGCGGTGATGCACCTGGCGTCGCCCGCGTCGCCTCGCGACTACTTGGAGCATCCGATCGCAACGCTGCGTGTCGGCAGCGACGGCACGTTCAACTCGCTCGACCTGGCACGGGCCAAGGGCGCTCGGTACCTGCTCGCTTCGACGTCGGAGGTCTATGGCGATCCCGACGTGCACCCGCAGCCCGAGACCTATTGGGGCAATGTCAACCCCAACGGCCCGCGTTCGGTGTACGACGAGGCGAAGCGCTTCGCCGAGGCCGCAACCGCTTCGTACCGCCGCGAGTTCGACACCGACACCACGATCGTGCGGTACTTCAACACCTACGGCCCGCGCATGCGCCCCGAGGATGGCCGCGTCGTCTCGAACTTCATCGTGCAGGCGATCCAGGGTGTTCCGATCACGATCTACGGCGACGGCAGCCAGACGCGCAGCTTCGGGTATGTCGACGACACGGTTCGGGGCACCATCGCGCTGCTCGACAGCGACCATCCCGGTCCGGTCAACATCGGCAATCCGGGCGAGTTCACCATGATCGAGCTGGCAGAGCTGGTGCTCGAACTCACCGGTTCGACGTCGGAACTGACCTACGAGCCGCTCCCGGCGGATGACCCGACGCAGCGCCGCCCCGACATCGCCGTCGCCGGCCGGGTGTTGGGCTGGTCGCCGGCGGTGTCGCTGCGCGAGGGCCTCGTCCCGACGATCGAGTACTTCCGGGAGCGGGTGCTCGGCGGCTGACCCGGCACGTCCGCGTCTCGCCCAGACGCGCAGCGAGGTTCGTGGAGCGCCCCGTTTGGGTAGATCTCCTTGCAGATTCCGGTGGCGCGCGTGACTACCGTCCGCGCCGAGTTTGCGGCCCTCGCCGCGTGCTCGGGAACTGGAGGGTTCAATGAAGCTTCGTCGTATGGCTGTTGGACTGGCCGCAGCGTTGGCGGCCGGGCTGACGACCGCATGTGCGCCGCCCGACCCGATCGGCACGGTCGACTGGGCGACCGGTGGCTACGGAAGGATTTCGGTCGCCGGTTGGGCCGTCGACCCGGATGGCGGCGCGGCCCCGGTATTGGTGCACGCCTATGTTGACGGTGCACTCGTCGGCGCTGCCGAGACCTCCGTGGAGCGGGGCGATGTCGCCGCCCTGTACCCGGGACATGGCGTCAACCTGGGCTACGGGCTGTCGTTTGCGGCGACGGAGGGATCGCATCGTGTGTGCGTATACGCCCTCAATATCAACGAGGGATCGCTAAACCCCGAGCTCGGCTGCCGGGTCGTGGCGGTCATCGGTGACAGCCCGTTCGGTGTGATCGAAGTAGCGAGCCGAAGCGAGACTGAGGTGATCATCCGCGGCTGGGTGGCCGACAGGGACGCGACGGATCCCACCAGCATCGGGGTCACGCTCAACGGAGTTGAGATCGAACGGGAGACGACGGACATCGTGCGATCCGATGTGCCGCTTGCCTATCCCTTCGCCGGTGAGGCAACCGGCTTCGTCGCCCAGACCTTCATGTACTGGGACGACGAAGCGGTCATGTGCATCACCGCACGCAACCAGGGCTCGGGCGCTGACCAGACGATTGGCTGTGTCGGCGGCGACAGCGACTTAGCGTTCATTGATTCCCCCAGAGCGGAACCGTTCGGGAACCTGTTCGCCGGCATGATCGATGTCATGCCGACCGCGGGCGGATTCCTGGCCCGAAGCCTCGCCGTCGACTTCTGGGCCAGTGACGAGGGATCCCCGGTTCCGGTCCAGTTCACCTACGAGCGGGTCCAGGTTACCTTCGAGAATGCGGCGTCGTTCGGCGTGACACGAGGTGGAACGAGTTCCTCGACCGACTTCACCTTCTCCGAGCAGGTGGCTGTGAGGCCGGGCGAATATCACGTCTGCATGGTCGTCTCGGACCAGGCGATCGCTGGTGCCCGCACGGTCGATTGTGCCGAGGTCGAGGTGACCTGATTGCGGTCCCGTTTGGGTAGATCTCCTTGCAGATTCCGGTAGCGCTCGTGACTACCGTCTGCACCGAGTTCGCGGTGCCCTTGCCGCGTGCTCAGAAACTGGAGGGTTTCAATGAAGCTTCGTCGTATGGCTGTGGGACTGGCCGCTGCGTTGGCGGCCGGGCTGACGACCGCATGTGCGCCGCCCGACCCGATCGGCTCGGTCGACTGGGCGACCGGTGGCCTGAACTCGATCTCGGTCGCCGGTTGGACGGTCGATCCCGACGGCGGCGAGACGCCGATTGCGCTGCACGTGTACGTCGACGGTGCCTTCGCTGGCTCCGGTGAAACGTCGGTCCAGCGTGACGACGTCGCAGCGCTCTACCCCGGCCACGGCAACAAGCTCGGCTACGGATTCACCGTTCCCGCGGCACCAGGCTCGCACCGGGTGTGCGTGTATGCGATCAACGTCAACGAGGGGCCGATCAACCCCGAGCTCGGCTGCAAGGTCGTCTCGGCGTTCGACAACAGTCCCTTCGGCACCGCCGATCTGATCCAGCGGACCCCGCTCGGCGTCACCGTCGCAGGGTGGGTGTTCGATCGCGACGCCGCCGGTCCGATCCAGGTCGGCGTCACGGTGAACGGGACCGAGATCTCCCGCAAGACGACCGACATCGAGCGCCCCGACGTGCAGGTGCTCTACCCGGCCGCGACGCTGAGCTCGGGATTCAACTTCAACGTCTTCGCCGAGTGGACCGACAACGAGGTCGTCTGCGTCACGGCGTACAACCAGGAATCCGGTGCGGACACCGTCATCGGGTGCGCCGGTGCCGGCACCGGCCGAGCGTTCAACGACACGTGGGACGCCGAGCCGTTCGGCAACCTCGACGCCGCCTTCGACGACATCGTGGCGAACGAGACGGGCTTCCTGGCCGTCGGTTACGGGGTTGATTACTGGAATTCCGAGGAGGGTGATCCGGTCGGCTACCAGATCAGCTATCAGCGGCTCGACCACTCCTGGGGCCTGACCGCCATGGCGACGACCTCGGCCGTCGACGGCTCGTTCGCTCAGCAGGTTGACGTGCCGCCTGGTCAGTACAACGTCTGCCTGGTCGCGCAGGACTTTGCGCTCCTGACGAATCCGCGGACCACGTACTGCTCGCCGGTTTCGGTCGCCGGGCCGGTCTGACCAACGGCAGCTGCCCAAGAACGTTGATGGGGCGCGGACGCAACGGCGTCCGCGCCCGTCCGTTACGGTGACCGACCCGGCGTGAACCCCGAGCGCCGAGGGTCAGTAGGCGCGGGCCTCCGCCTCGTCGCGATGCCCGCGGTACCAGTCGATGGTGCGGCGCAGTCCGTCCTCGAAGCGCACTTCGGCTTCGAAACCGAACGCCCGCCTGGCTCGTGATGGGTCGACCCGTCGCCGCGGTTGCCCGTCGGGGCGGGTGGTGTCCCACCGGATCTCGCCCGCGAACCCGACCATCTCGGCGATCATCACCACGAGGTCGCGGATCGGTCGTTCTTCGTCGGTGCCCAGATTGACCGGGTCGGCGTCGTCGTAGCGTTCCGTCGCGAGCGCGATGCCCTCGGCGGCGTCGTCGACGTACAGGAATTCGCGGCTGGCGCTTCCGGTGCCCCACACCTCGATGTGGTCGGCCCCCGACTCGACGGCGTCGACGCACTTCTTGACGAGCGCCGGGATGACGTGGCTGACGGCCGGGTGGAACTTGTCGCCCGGGCCGTACAGGTTCGTGGGCATCAGATAGATGGCCGACTGGCCGTATTGCGCTCGATTCGCCTGCAGCTGCACGAGCTGCGCGAGTTTCGCGATCCCGTACGGCGCGTTGGTCTCCTCGGGGTAGCCCTGCCACAGCGATGATTCCTCGAACGGCACCGGGGTGAACTTGGGGTACGAGCAGATGGTCCCCACGATCACCGTCTTGGCGGTGTCGGCCCGGCGAGTCGCCTCGAGTACATGGGTGCCCATCAGCAGGTTGTCGAGGTACAGGTCGGCGGGCCGTTCGAGGTTGGCCCCGATTCCGCCCACCCGGGCGGCGAGGTGAATGACCACGTCGGGCCGGTGATCGTCGAGCATCGCGGTGACCTGTGCCGCCTCGCGCAGGTCGTAGTCGGCGCTCGACGGGCACAGCACCCTGGCCGGATCGCGGCGCTCGACGGCGCGTCGTACCGCCCTGCCGAGGAACCCACCTCCACCGGTGATCAGCACGGTTCGCTCTGCCCAGAAGCCGGTCATGGCGATCGAATCTATCGAAGTCGGCCGATGGTTCGGTTGCGTGGCGGGCCCACTCCCGATGGCGCAGCGCGTGACAGACTTCGGCGATGGAGCCGCCCATCCATGTCGCGTACACGCTTCTTCAGTGCTGGCACAGGGTCCCGGGAGGGACCGCCGCGTGCGCGTTGGCCGTCGCGCGGGCGATGGCCGAGCGTGACGATGTGAACCTTGTCGGGGTGGGGCCGTGGGGTCGAAGCCTTCCTCCCGCGCCCTGGACGCCGCCCCAGCCCCTGGTTCGCCTGCCTGCTCCGCCGCCGCTCGTGTACGACCTGTGGCACCACACACGGCTGCTCGATCCCGGCCGCGCCGTGCGAGGCGCCGATGTGGTGCATGCGACAGCGACGACCGTGCCGGCTCGGGGCAAGAAGCCCTTGGTGGTGACGATCCACGATCTCTTCCCGCTGCAGACGCCCGAGCACTTCACACCCCGGGGCGTGCGAGTGATGCGGGCGGGGATCGAGCGGGCGCGCCGCGACGCCGACATCGTGTGTGTGTCGAGTCGCGACACCTTCGCCGACTGCGTCGACGCCGGCTTCCGCGAGGACCGCCTGCGTCTCGTGCCACTCGGCGCCGAGCCGCACGTGGTGGGCGACGCCGACCGAGAGCGCATTCGCCGTCGCTACCACCTCGACGCACCGTTCATCCTCTGGGTCGGGACGGTCGAGCCGCGAAAGAACCTTCCGACGCTCATCGACGCCTACCGGCAGATCGCCTCGCGAGAAGAGGACCTGGTGCTGGTGGGTCCGGTCGGGTGGCGCGAACAGATCGCCGGCCACATCGACGGCATCGCGACGCGGGTCCGTCACCTCGGCTTCGTACCCGGGAACGACCTGACGGCGCTGTACGCGGAGGCGCGCGTCTTCGCGCTGCCCTCGACACGAGAGGGCTTCGGGTTGCCTGCGATCGAGGCGATGGCACAGGGGACCCCGGTCGTGTGCGCTGCGGGCACAGCGGTCGAGGACGTGGTCGGCAATGCCGGTGTCGCCGTCGACGCCACCGATGCCGATGCCTGGGCCGATGCGCTGGGCCGCCTGCTCGACGACGAGGCAGAACTCGCTCGGCTCGGAACGCTGGGCCGCGAGCGTGCATCGACGTTCACGTGGGGCGCGACCGCCGCGCACACGGTCGCTGCGTATCGCGACGCCCTCGCGTCGGTGTCCTGAATGCCGACACACCGGATCGGGGTCAACCTCCTGTGGCTGGTGCCAGGGGTGGTCGGCGGGAGCGAGGAGGCGACCACCTCGTTGCTGCGCGCCGTCGGCGACGCACTCGACGCCGAGGCCGGCGCGCCCGATTCCCGGGGCGACGCGATCGAGTTGGTGCTGATCGGTACGTCGGCGCTGTTCGACGCGTATCCCGAAATGGCCGAGAGGTACTCGGTGCTCACGGTGGAGCCGCGGGGCGCCAACCGGGTCGCCCGGGTCGTCGCCGAGAACCGTCGGCTCGCGTCGACCGCACGATCGGCCGGCGTGTCGTTTCTGCATCACGCCGGTGGCGTGGTGCCCCCGGGTTGCAACGTGGCCTCGACCGTGACGGTGCACGATGTGCAGCCCCTCGACCTGCCGGAGAACTTCGGCGTGGTGAAGCGCACGTACCTCCGCGCACTCATCGGGCGTTCGGCCCACCGGGCGAAGCGCACCATGGTGCCCTCAGCGTTCGTGCGCGACCGGCTCGTGGAACGCACTGGGGCCGACCCGCAGCGGATCGATGTGGTGCCGTGGGCACTGCCGCGCTCGGTGCTCGCAGCCTCCTCGGCGGCGGCCTCGGCAGCGACTGGTGCCGCGGCGCCCTCGGCGGACTCGGGCGGCGTGGTCGATCGGCTCGGCCTCGGTGGCCGTCCGTTCGTGCTGTACCCGGCGATCACCTATCCGCACAAGAACCACCGGCTGCTGTGCGATGTCGCCGAGTCGCTCGGCGCCGAAGGGCCTGCGATCGTGCTGACCGGTGGCGTCGGCGCTGCCGAGAGCGATCTACGCGAGCGCATCGCCGCGCTGCCTCGCGGAGCGGCGGTCGTGCGCCTCGCACGCGTGCCGCGCGCCGATCTCGATGTGCTCTTCGACGCCGCGGCGGCGGTGGTCGTGCCGTCTCGGTACGAAGGCTTCGGCCTCCCTGCCTTGGAGGCGATGGCCCACGGGCGCCCCGTGGTCGTCTCATCGGCCGGCTCGCTCCCCGAGGTGGTCGGTGACGCCGGGCTCGTGGTCGACCCCGACGACGTGCCGTCCTGGGCCGATGCCGTCGTCGTCGCATCCACCCCCGGAGCGGAGCGGGACGCCATGATCCGGCGTGGCCTCCGGCAGGCGGCAACCTGTACCGCCGAGCGATCGGCCGCCGCCTTCCTCCGTAGCCTCCGCACCGCCGTGAACTCATGAACCTTCTGATCGTCTGCCCGCACTTCCAACCCGACGTCGCCCCGACCGGCGAGGTGATGACCGCCATCGTGCGCGAGCTTGCGGCCCGCGGGCATCGGTTGCAGATCGTCACCTCGCTGCCGTGGTACCGCCACCATCGCATCGACGATGGCTGGTCTCACCGCCTGGTCCAGACCGAGGAGACCGAGTGGGGATGGATCACCCGCCTGCACCCATTCCCGACCGACAAGTCCAACCTTCCGGCGCGGGCCATGGCGTTCGGCGGGTTCACTGCGTTGTCGGCCGCGGTGGCCTCGGTGGCCAAGATGCGGCCCGACGCGGTGCTGGCGATGTCGCCACCGCTCATCCTGGGCGGCGCGGATGGCTTGCGGCGCGCCGGTGGCGCGTGCCGTTCGTGTTCAACATCCAGGACGTGTTTCCCGACGTGGCGGTCGAGGTGGGAGCGATCACGAACCCGAAGGTGATCGCGGCGGCCTCATGGATCGAGCGGTTCCTGTACCTGCGCAGCGACGCCGTCACGGTGCTGAGCGACGACCTCCGGGCGAACCTCGCGGCGAAGCTGGGCGCTCGGCGTCCCGAGCGGGTTCGGGTGATCCCCAACTTCGTGGACACCGCGGCGATCACCCCGGCCGACCGCATCACGCCGTATCGCGCGGAACTCGGGCTGGGTGACCGCACGGTCGTGATGTACGCGGGCAACCTCGGCTACTCCCAGTCGGTGGGCTTGCTGATCGAAGCGGCGCGCCGGTTCCGTGACCGCGACGACCTCGTGTTCGTCATCAACGGCTCCGGCTCGGCCCGCGCCGGCCTGGTGGAGGCAGCCGACGGCCTCGACAACGTGGTGTTCGCTCCGCTGCAGCCGCGCGAACGGGTCTCCGAGGTGCTCGCCACGGGCGATCTCCACACCGTCCTGCTCAAGACCGGCCTCGCTCGATCGAGCGTGCCGTCGAAGATGTACTCGATTCTGGCGGCGGGCCGACCATGCCTGGCGTCGGTCGACCTGGACACCGAGGTCGACCGGACCCTGCGCGATGCCAATGCCGGGCGCGTCGCCGCGCCCGACGACGTCGACGCGTTCGTGGCGACGCTCGGCGAGATGCTCGATCGCCGCGACGACTGGGCCGGGTGGGGCCGATCCGGTCGTCACTGGGTCGAGGAATGGCTGTCGCCGGCCGCAGTTGCGGAATCGTATGAGCAGTTGTTCGAGGAACTTGCGGGGCGTCGCTCCGGGGAGAGTTCCTCTCTGCGGTGATGCGAGGACGGCGAGCGTCGCGCGACTACCGTGTACCGCGCTATGGGTACGGCTTCCACCTCCAAGAAGATCCAACGGGTTCAGAAGGCGGGTGTGAATCGCCGTGCGGGCCAATCGCGACCGCTCGGGTTCCCGGCTCTCGTGATCGCGATACTCGTCGCCGGGACGATCCTCGTCTTCGTCGCGCGGTCGACCCGGGTCGAGACCACCGACGAATCCCCGGAGGTCGGTGATCACTGGCATGAGGCGTTCGGCCTCTACGTCTGTGATCAGTACCTCCCGAACCAGCTCGACGTGAAGCTCGACGCGACGGGTATCCACACCCGTGGCGACGGCCTCATCGAGGTGCACCCGTTCGAGAAGAAGTACTCGGGCAAGAACGCGGTGATGGCGCACTTCCTGACCGCGATCGGTCTGGAACTCGGCGACGGCAGCTTCACGCTGCACGACGGCACCACGCACAAGGCGGGCGACTCGTGCGGATCCGGCGACTCGGCGACGACCGACACGGTCGTGAAGCTGTTCGTCTGGCCGCCGCAGGCGTCGAACGTGACGAAGCCCGAAATCGTCACTCAGACGATCGCAGGCACCAGGTTCGAACAGGACAAGCGCATCTACGCCCTGGCCCTGGTGCCGCGGGATACGACCACGATCGATCTGCCGCCGGCCACGTCGAAGCTCCGCAACCCGGCCGACGCGGACAAGACGCCGGTGAAGAACGACAAGACCGTTCCGACCGCCCCGAAGGCTGAGACCACCACCACCACGGCGCCGTCGGCTTCCACCACGGTGGCCGGTGAGACCACGACCACGGTGGCCGGTGAGACCACCACCACTACGACGGCTGGCTGACACATGAAGGCCGTCGTTCTGGTTGGCGGGTTCGGGACTCGGCTGCGTCCACTCACCTTGTCGACGCCCAAGCAGATGCTCCCGGTCGGCCCGGTCACCATGTTCGAGCGGGTGATCGAGCGCCTCGGTGCCGCTGGAGTCGACGAGGCGGTCGTGTCGCTCGGATTCCGACCCGACGCCTTCATCGACGCCTTCCCCGACGGCGAGTGCGCCGGCGTGCGGGTCCGTTACGCGATCGAGGACGAACCGCTCGACACGGCCGGCGCGATTCGCTTCGCCGCTCGCTCGGCCGACATCGACGACACGTTCCTGGTGGTCAACGGCGACGTGCTCGCCGATGTCGATGACGCTTGGCTCGTGGAGCGGCACCGTTCGCTCGGCGCCGAGGCGACGATTCACCTCACCGCCGTCGACGATCCGTCGCGGTACGGCGTGGTCGCCCTCGACGGCGATCGGGTCGTGGCCTTCGTCGAAAAGCCGGCTCCGGGTACGGCGCCGACCAACCTGATCAACGCGGGCACCTACGTGTTCGAACCATCGGTGCTCGACCGCATCGCTGCGGTCGGGAAGGTCTCGGTCGAGCGCGACACGTTCCCGGCGCTCGTTGCCGCCGGAACGCTGTTCGCCGTGGCGAGCGATGGGTACTGGATCGACGCCGGCACGCCGGCGACGTACCTGCGCGCCAACCTCGATCTGATCGATGGAACGAGATCGAACGAGGCGGCGGTGCACCCGCTCGCGAGCATCGACCCGGCGGCGACCGTGGAACGGTCGGTGGTGGGCGAGGGCGCATCGATCGGGGCCGGGGCACGCGTGGTCGGCTCCGTGATCATGGCGGGCGCCCGCGTCGGCGGGGCCGCCACGGTGATCGATTCGGTGGTGGGCGCCGGCGCGTCCATCGGCGACGGCGCCGATGTGCGCGAATTGAGCGTGGTTGGGTTCGGTACGCCGGTCGCGGCGGGGGATCACCTTGCCGGCGCCGTGCGGCCGGAGCCGTCCGACTGGGACATCTGAGGGGGTTGGTGTGCATGCACTGGTGACCGGCGGAGCCGGGTTCATCGGATCGACGCTGGTCGATCGGCTGCTGGCGGAGGGCCATACGGTCGACGTGATCGACAATCTGTCGTCGGGGTCGCTCGCCAACCTCGCCGACGCCCGAGCCGGGAGTCAGCACGATCTGAAGTTCCACCAGATCGACATTCGTGCGCCAGAGGTGGTCGAGTTGATCGAGCGCCGTTCGCCCGAGGTGGTGTTCCACCTCGCCGCGCAGGCCGACGTGCGGGTGTCGGTCGCCGATCCGGTGCTGGATGCACAGATCAACCTGATCGGCGCGCTGAACGTGCTCGAGGGCGCCCGACGCGCCGGACCCGCCAAGGTGGTGTTCGCATCGTCGGGCGGCACGATCTACGGCGAGCCCGACCCGTCGGCCCTGCCCGTCACCGAGGCAGCGCCGCATCGACCCTTGTCGCCCTACGGCGTGAGCAAGAACGCGTTCACCGACTACCTGGTCGCCTACCGCGAACTGCACGAGGTCGAGTTCACCTCGCTGGCACTCGCCAACGTCTACGGCCCGCGTCAGGACCCGCACGGCGAGGCCGGTGTGGTGTCGATCTTCGCCGGCAGGCTGCTGGCGGGCGAGCCGTGCACGGTGTTCGGCACGGGCATGCAGACCCGCGACTTCGTGTACGTCGACGATGTGGTCGACGCCTTCTACCGTGCGGCAACCCGCGGGGGTGGGCTGCTGTTCAACATCGGAACGGGCCGCGAGGTCAGCGTGATCGAGCTGTACGACGCGATGGCGGCCGCGGCCGGCGTCAACACCCCTGCGGTGTTCGCCCCGGCGCGGGTGGGCGAGCTCGATCGCATCGCGCTCGACGCATCGAAGGCTCGGCTGCACCTCGGGTGGGAACCGTGGACCGACCTGGCGGCGGGAACGAGCGCGGTGATCGAGTGGACTCGGGCCTCGGGGCGGTGACCGCGCCGACCGGCTGCGCCCGCTTCGCCGGGCGCAGCGCCCTGGTGACGGGGGCGGGATCGGGCATCGGCCGGGCGACGGCCGAGCGACTCGCCGCCGAGGGGGCGTTCGTCATCGCCGCAGACGTGGCGGCGGACGCCGCGGCGGCGACCGTCGACGCGGTCCTCGGCTCCGGCGGCGCCGGCGTCGCGATTGCGGCGGACGTGGCCGACCCGGTGTCGGTCACGGCGATGGTCGATGCCGCAGTCGAGGCGAGCCGGGCACGCAGCGGGCGGCTCGATGTCGTGTGCAACATCGCCGGCATCCTGCGATTCTCGAACCTCGCCGACGTCACGCTCGAGCAGTGGAATCAGGTGCTCGCCGTCAATCTGACCGGCACGTTCCTCGTGTGTCAGACCGCTATGCCCCACCTGCTCGCCGGAGGCGGGTGATCGTGAACACGGCGTCGACCGCTGCGCTGTCGGGGCATCCGTGGACGGCGGCCTGGCGCGTCCCAAGGGCGGCATCGTCGCGTTCTCGAAGGGCCTCGCGATCGAGTTCGGTCGGCAGGGCGTGCGGACCAACGTGGTGGCACCCGGCTCGATCGAGACGCCGATCCAGAACGAGTTCGCGTTCCCCGATGGCGCCGACCATTCGCTGCTGCGGCGAATCATGGCCTTCGATCGGCCGCGGCCGGCCGAGTACGCCGCATCGGTCATCGCCTTCGCCGCGTCCGACGACGCGGCGCACATGTGCGGCTCGGTCCTGCGCTGCGACGGAGGAACGCTCTCGTGACGCGCCGCCTCGAGTTCACGGTCGCGTTCCCCATGATCGACCCGTCGCACTTCATCCCGCTCGCGATCGCGGCCGAAGCGGCGGGCTACGGCTCGGTTGCCGTGCCCGAGTCGGTGTTCTATCCCGAGACCGTGTCGGCCGACTATCCCTACACGGCCGACGGCGGACGGTTCTGGCCCGCTGAGACGCCGTTCCTCGATCCGTTCGTGGCCATTCCCGCGATGGCGGCGGTGACGACCCGCCTGCGCTTCTACACGAACGTGTTGAAGCTGGGCATCCGCGAACCGCTCCTCGTGGCGAAGGCCGTCTCGTCCGCCGCGGTGCTGTCGAACAACCGGGTTGGGCTCGGCGTCGGGCTCAGTTGGATACCGGAAGAGTTCGCATGGCTCGGCCAGCAGATGTCGACCCGCGGAGCCCGCACGAGCGAGGCGATCGAGATCATCCGGCTGGTGTGCGGCGGCGAGTACGTCGAGTACCACGGGCGCCACTACGACTTCGGCCGGCTGATGGTTCGCCCGGCGCCGACCGAGCCGGTGCCGATCTACGTGGGCGGCTTGTCGCCGGCAGGCCTTCGCCGGGCGGCGCGGCTGGGCGACGGCTGGATCTCGGTGGTCAACTCCACCGAGGAACTGGCGTCGGTCATCCCGCAGCTGCACGATCTGCGCCGCGAGGCGGGACGCGACGACCGACCCTTCGAGATCAAGGCGATCTGCTCCGACGTGTTCGAGGAGCAGGGGTTCCGGCGGCTGCACGAGCTCGGCGTGACCGACGCGATGGTGTGCCCCTGGTACTTCTACCCGGGCGACCCGCACGACCTCGATCATCAGCGGTCGAGCCTGGAGCGGTTCGCCGCCGAGGTGATGTCCGCGTTCGAGTGACGCGAGGGCGGCTCAGCGGAACAGGTCGTCGGCCGGTGCGCGCACCACGTCGGTCAGCACGCCGCCGCGGTCGCTGAACCATGCGGGATCGAGCCCCCGGACGATCGCCGCGGGAACGCCGAGCGCCTTGCCCATCACGAGCTCCGCTGCTGCGGCGACCTCGTCGACCACGCACACCTCGGTGACCATCAGCTCGCGCCCATAGGCATCGGTCGTGCCGCGCAGGTCGAGCACCGGCACGAGCCCGGCGCTGCCGATCGCAACATCGGTGACACCGCGACGCCACGGGCGACCGAACGTGTCGGACACCACGACCGCGACGTTCACCCCGTGGCGGCCCCGGAACTGGTCGCGCAGCCGTCGGGCGGATCGGTCCGGGTCGTCGGGCAGCAGCGCCGCCCACCCCCGATCGACGTTCGACAGATCGATGCCGGCGTTGGCGCACACGAAGCCGTGTCTGGTCTCGCTGATGATCAGCTCGCCTCGCCGGCGCAGGATGCGCCGCGACTCGGCTTCCACCACCGGTTTGTGGCTGAGCGGATCGGCCGGATCGACCTGCACCATGGCGCCCTCGGCCTTGGACACGACCTTCTGGGTCACGACCACCGCGTCGCCGTCGCGCAGCGGCGTGTCCTGGGCGGCCGCTGCCTCGGCGATCATCGCCGCGACATCCGATCGGCGTTCCACCTCGCCGACGCCGTGGACGGGGATGATCTCGAGACGCGACACCGCTCAACGCTCCCGTTCGGTGATGGAGCGCACGGTGGTGCGAGCGAGCGCCGCGGCGATCTCGGGGGTGGACATGACGGTGGAGGTCACGACGCACTGCATCCCGGCCGCCTCGACTGCGGGGGCGAGCGCCGCGTCGACCTCGTCGATCACGAGGACGGCTGCGAGGTCGCGGTACAGGCGGGCGACGCCAACGGCGCTCGGCTCGTGCCCGAGGCTTGCGAGCAACCGATCCGCCGGACCCTTCAATGCGCGCCCTCCCACGATGGGGGAGACGGCGACGGTCCGATCGCGAGCGGCCTCGACCGCTGCGCGCATGCCGGGCACGGCGAGGATGGGGCCGATCGACACGATGGGATTCGATGGCGCGATCACGACGACTTCGGCTGTCGCCAGCAACTCGACGGTCCCCGGTGCCGGCCGTGCCGTGTCGGCACCGACGAAACGAATCGCGGCCACGTCGATGTCGTGGTGGGATCGAACGAAGTACTCCTGGAAGGTGAGTTCGCCGCCACCGACCGGCTCGATCACCGTTGCGAGCCGATCGTCGGTCACCGGGATCAGGCGAACGCCGACTCCCCATCGCCGTGCGATCTCGCCGGTCACCGTGGAGAGCGGCACCCCGGCGGCGAGCCGGGTCGTGCGGTAGAGGTGCGTGCCCAGGTCCTGATCGCCGAGCGAGAACCAACCGAGCTCGGGGTCGCCGTTGGCGGTGCCGTACGCCCGGAGCGACTCGATCGCCTGCCAGGTTTCGGAGCGCAGACCCCAGCCCCGGTCGGGGTCGATGGCCCCGGCGAGCGTGTAGGTCACGGTGTCGAGGTCGGGGCTGATCGCGAGGCCGTGCAGACGGTCGTCGTCGGCCACGTTCACGATCGCCGCGAGGTGAGCCGGATCGAACGCGGCGGCCAGGCCGGACAGCATGCGCGCCGCGCCGACGCCGCCGGCGAGCGTGACGATCATCTGGGGCCTCGACGGGCGCGCATGATCGGGTGCGTGCGGGACGGCCGGCTCAGCTCAACCCCGACAGCCGACCCTGCAGCAGATCGAGGTCGGCGTCGACCATCATGCGCACGAGCTCGTCGAACGACGTTTCGGCGGTCCAGCCGAGCGCCTGCTTCGCGTGGGTCGGGTCGCCGATGAGCAGGTCGACCTCGGCGGGGCGGAAGAACTTGTCGTCGACGACGACGTGGCGTTCCCAGTCGAGCCCCACATGGTCGAAGGCGATCTCGCAGAACTCGCGGACGCTGTGCGTCTCGCCCGTGGCGACCACGTAGTCGTCGGGCTGGTCCTGCTGAAGCATCAGCCACATCGCCTTCACGTAGTCGCCGGCGAAGCCCCAGTCGCGCTGCGCCTCGAGGTTGCCGAGGCGCAGCTCGCTGTCGCGGCCGAGCTTGATGCGGGCGACGCCGTGGCTGATCTTGCGGGTCACGAACTCGAGCCCACGCCGAGGCGACTCGTGGTTGAACAGGATGCCCGAGGTCGCATGCAGGTTGTACGACTCGCGGTAGTTGATGGTGATCCAGTGCCCGTACAGCTTGGCCACGCCATACGGGCTGCGGGGGTAGAAGGGCGTGCGCTCGGTCTGGGGGACCTCGACGACCTTTCCGAACATCTCCGATGACGACGCCTGATAGATGCGGATCGTGGGGTCGACGAGCCGCACCGCGTCGAGCAGGCGGGTGACGCCGAGGCCGGTCACCTCGCCGGTGAGCACCGGCTGGCTGAACGACGTGGGCACGAACGACTGCGCCGCCAGGTTGTACACCTCGTCGGGGCGGTACTCGCGCAGCAGCTCGATCAGCGACGCCTGGTCGAGCAGGTCGGCGAACACCGTCGAGATCCGATCCTGCAGGTGAGCGATGCGCTCGAAGGTGACCGTGGACGAACGACGCACCATGCCGAAGATCTCGTAGCCCTGATCGAGCAGGAACTCGGCCAGATACGAGCCGTCCTGGCCGGTGATGCCCGTAATGAGTGCGCGCTTGGTCATCGATTCTCCTGTTGCAACAGCCGCGCCACTCTAGATGGACGGTCGGAGGCGCTCTGCTTCGGCCCGCGAACGGCAGTCGGCGAGCAGGTCGGTGAGCGTGACCTCAAGGGCGATCGACGGCGTCCACCCGGTCGCCTCGCGGAGATGAGTGAAATCGCCGAGCAGGATCGGCACGTCCACCGGCCGCATGAGGTCGGGGTCGGGCTCGAGCTGCATGGGCAGGGTCGCTCGCTCGACGAGGAGTTGCGCCAGCGTGTCGATCGAGACAGCGACGCCGCTGCAGACGTTGTAGACCTCGCCGGGGTGGCCGTCGAGCGCCAGCAGGCGGTACGCGCGCACGACGTCGCGAACGTCGGTGAGGTCGCGTTTGGGTGTCAGGTTGCCGACCGGCACGACCGCTGCGCCCTCGATCTCGTTCCGTGCGATGCGCATGGCGAGAGCGGGGGCGACGAAACGCTCGCTCTGCCCGGGGCCGATGTGGTTGAACGGCCGCACCCGAATGACGTCGAGCCCGTACCCGAGCGTGGCCTGCAGCGCCAGGAAGTCGGCGGCGACCTTCGACGCCGCGTACGGGCTCGTGGGCCGGAGCGGTGACTGCTCGGTGAGGGGCAGATCGTGCGGTTCGACCTTGCCGTAGACGTCGGCGCTGCCGATCGAGATGACCCGCTCGATGCCGATGTCGCGAGCCGCCGCCATCACGTTGAGGGTTCCCTCGGCGTTGACTCTGAACGTCTCCCGTGGATGGTTCCAGGAGCCGCCCACGTCGCTGTCGCCCGCGAGGTGGTACACAACGTTGGGCCGCTCGTCGCTGAACCGCTCGCGGACCGCCTCGGCATCGCAGATGTCGAGGCCGGTAGAGCGGTCGGTGGCGACGACGGAATCGCCGTGATCGAGGAGATGCTCGACCAGATGGCGCCCCACGAACCCGGACGCGCCGGTGACCAGCGCCTTCATCGGGACCCCTCCGTGGGGGCGACGGGCTGGTCCGTGCGGTCGTGCATGGTCGGGACAGTGTAGGGGGCGGTGGCCAGGGGCCGGGCTGGTGCGTGAGGTACCATGCCGGGCCGGTCACGCCAGCCTGTGGCCGTTCCGACATGTCCACACGCCGCCCCTCCTCCTCCGACGATCCGCCGCATCCGCCGCCGTCCCAGCCGTCGGCCGATGACGACGACTGGAACCCCGACGCGACCCCGTACATCGAGGGCTACGACGCTCCCGACCGGTCCTCGTCGGGGCCACTGGTCGGCACGGGCGTCCCGCCGGTCGTCGCCGTGGTGGTCACGCGCGACGGGGGCTCCAACCTCGCTGCGGCGCTCGAGTCGCTGGGGCGCCAGGAGTACGCCAACCTCTCCACGCTCGTGGTCGACGCGGGATCCGCCGAGGACCCCACGCCGATCGTCGCCGCCGCTATGCCGAGCGCTTTCGTCCGGCGGACGACGGCCTCCACGTTCGTCGAGGCGACGAACGAGGCGATCGGTTCGGTGGAGGGCGCGGCCTTCTTCCTGTTGTGTCACGACGACGTCGAGTTCCGCCCCGGCGCCGTGCAGGCGTTGGTCGAAGAGGCCTTCCGGTCGAACGCAGGCATCGTCGGCGCCAAGCTGGTCGAGAGCGATCGCCCCGACCGCCTGCAGTCGCTGGGCTGGTTCGTCGACAAGTTCGGCTTCCCGTGGTCGATCGTCGACGCCGGCGAGATGGATCAGGCGCAACACGACGCCGTGCGCGAGGTGTTCGTGGTGTCGACCGCGGCGATGCTGGTCCGCTGCGACCTGTTCGCCGACCTCGGTGGGCTGAACCCGCAGATGGGCGGTGGAGGCGAGGCGCTCGATCTGTGTTGGCGCGCTCGCATCGCCGGAGCCCGGACCGTGGTGATGCCTGCGGCGGTCGCGGCGCATCGCGGCGACGCGGCACTCGGCGACGAGGTGCCGAGCCGACGGCTCGCACTGCGTCATCAGGCCCGCGCGGTGCTCACGAACTACACCCCGCTGCACCTGTTGCGGGTGCTCCCGCAGTCGCTGCTGCTGGCGTTCATCGACTTCTGGTTCGCGGTCGTCCGGGGGCGGTTCGAGGCGGCGGTCGACGTGTCGGCGGCGATCGGCTGGAACATTGCGCACCTCCCGGCGGCGATTCGTGATCGTGGTCGCGTCAAGCGGCTGCGTCGGGCGGACGACGACGAGATCCGGGCCCAGCAGATCCGCGGGAGCGCCTGGATCCGATCCGTCGTGCAGTCGTTGCGGGGCGACGGCGACCGGAGCATCTCCGAGGCGTTCGCCGCTCGGGCGCGCGGGCTGCAGGGCGCCGGGGACTACTCGGGCTACTGGACGGTCGCCGCCGCGTTCGGGATTGCGCTCGTGTGGCTCGTCGGTTCGCGCGGCCTCATCTCGGGTGGCGTGCCGGTCGTACGCGAGTTCACGCCGATCGGGTCATCGATCGAGCTGCTGCGCGAGTGGTGGACCGGGTGGCGGTCGACCGGGCTGGGAACCTCGAGCGCTGCGCCGTCGTCGCTCGGCCTGCTGGGCGGCCTGGCGGGGGTCTCGCTGGGTTCGACCGGGCTGGTCCGCACGCTGCTCGTTCTGTTGCCGTTGCTGCTCGGTCCGCTCGGCGCCTGGCGGTTGCTGCGGGCGGCGTCGCCGCCGGCCCGCACGGCGGCATCGGTGGCGTATTTCGTGAACCCGCTGCCGTTCAACGCGATCGCCGAGGGACGGTTGCAGGCGCTCGTGCTGTACGGGCTGGCGCCGTGGGTTCTCGCTCGCCTCTGCCGCGTGGCCGGGCTGATCCAAGGCGACGACGCCGTCCCGGTGGCTCGCGGCCGCGAGGTCCGCGGCCTGGCGCTCCTGGTCGCCCTCGGGGCGACCTTCGCTCCGATCACCGCGGTGGTCACGCTCGCGTTCGCACTGCTGGTCGCAGCCCTCGCAGGCGGACGCGAGGCCGGGCGAGGCGCCGTTGGGCGTGTGCTCGCAGTGGCGGGCGTCTCGGTGCTGGTGGCCGCGCTGGTCCACCTTCCCTGGACGCTGTCGCTGCTGTCCGGGTCGAACCGGTGGCAGTTGCTCGTGGGCGCGAGCCCCTCGCGTCTGGCGCCGTCGTCGCTGCGTGAGGCTCTGGTGTTCGCGACCGGTCCGCACGGCGGCTGGTTCTCGGTGGGCCTTCTCGCAGTGGGCGTCGTCCCGCTGCTCACGGCGAACGGTCGGCGGTTCCGTTGGTCCCTGCTGGCGGCTGCTTTGGTGGTGATGTCGTGGGTCGGCGTCGTTGCGGCGGCACGCCTGGCGCCGTCGATTCCCCTGCCGTCGACCGAGCTGCTGCTCGTGCCGGCGGCGCTCGGGCTGGCGTTGGGAGCAGGTGCCGCGGTGTCGGCATTCGAGCGTGACGTGGTTGGCGCCGGGTTCGGGTTGGGCCAGATCGTGTCGGTCCTCGGCGGGCTCGGACTCGTCATAGCGAGCCTTCCATTGACGCTCGACATGGTGAATGGGCGCTGGCTCGCACCGCGCAGCGACCTCGACGTCGCGGTCTCGTCGCTGCGGGGCAAGGCGCTGCCGAAGGACCGGGTGCTGTGGCTCGGCGACGGCGACGTCCTCGGCGCCCAGGGCTGGTCGATCGGCGGTGGAGCGAACTTCGTGCTCACGGACGGGCCGGACACCTCGCTTGCATCGTGGTGGCCCCAGGCGGCCGGGCCGGCCGAGCGTCGCGTCGCGTCGATCCTCGCCGAGGCGGCACGGGGAGAGCGTGTTCGGCTGGGTCACGATCTGGCGGCCTTCTCGGTGCGATACGTCGTGGTGGCCGAACGTCTCGCACCGCTGCCCTACGGAAACCGTGTGATCGCGTTGAACAGCCCGTTGCGGACGCGACTCGCCGAGCAGATCGACCTGGACATCGTCGACGCTGCGCCGGGCATCACCGTGTACGAGAACCCGCTCGTCCGCCCGATTCGTGCGACCGCGACGCAGGGAGGCGAGTCGCGGCCTGCGCTCGTCGATTCGGCGCGGCCGACCGCGTTCACCGGGCCGGTGCGCGACGGCGAAACGCTCAGCGTCGCGACCGCTCTTGACGGCACGTGGTCGCTCGAGGTCGACGGTCGCGACGTGCCGCTGCGCCGCGCCGGCTGGTCGTCGACGGCCCGGATAGAGGACAGCGGGACGGCGACCCTGGCGCGCACGACGCCGATCGCCACGACGGCGCTGCACCTCGTGCAACTCGCCCTCCTGGTGGCCCTGATCTGGTTCCAGCGCCGGCGCTCCGATGCGCCTGTCGAGCCACGCCGTCACCGGACGGTGGCGTCATGATTCGTCGACTCGCGCTCGTCGCGCTGATCGTCGCGATCCTGCTCGGATTGTGGCGCCTCGATGCTCGGCACACCGCGTCGGAGGGCGCCTCGTCGCCCGGCACGGGCGCGGTCCTCGCGTCGGCCGACGCGCGAGGGTCCACCTGGTACTGCGCGGCCGGAGCCGATGGCGGCAATGCGCACACGGTCGTCGTGTCGAACCTGACCGATCGACGTCTCGCCGCCGTCGTGACCGGGTACGGGATCGCTCCCGCGAAGCCGACGACGAAACGAGTCGAAATCGCCGCGCGTGGCGCTTCCGAGTTGCCGGTAGCCGATCTGGGTGCCGACCTCGGCGGCGTGAGCGTCGAACTCGACGGCGCCGGCATCGTGGAGCACCGGCTCGCATCCGATGCGGCGTTCGACCAGGTGCCGTGCTCGTCGTCGGCGTCGTCTGTGTGGCACTTCGCGGGAGCAACCACCGACAAGGGCTCCTCGGCGGTGCTCTGGGTGCTGAACCCGTTCCGCACGGCCGCCTCGTTCGACGTGCGTGTCACCCAGTCCGACGGGGCGACTCGGGTGCCGTCCGCGCTGCGAGGTGTGGTGGTTCCGGGCCAAAGCGCGTTCAAGGTCGACCTCGGCGAGCAGGCATCGCAACGTCGCGATCTGTTCTCGTTCTCGGTCCGGGTCCGTTCGGGCAAGGTGATCGCCGAACTCGCGCAGTCCACGCCCGCCGAACCGCCGCTCGGCCGGGGGATGCGATTGCAGGTCGGCGTGGAACGCTCCGCCCCGCGTTGGTTGTTCGCGGACAGCTTCGGTGGACCGGCGGTGTCAGACCGGGTGGTCGTGTACAACCCAGGCGCCGCGGCGGCCGCCGTGGAGGTTGCGGTGTTCGGTGACGGCCTCGACGATGCGTCGCAGCCCGACCCGTTCCCGCTCGACGTCGCGCCCCGACGGTTCGCCGTCGTCGATCTGCCGGCGGAGTCCCGGGTCCCGGCGGAGGGCCGTCGCTGGATCGACGTGCGCGCGGTCTCGGGAACAGTGGTGGCCACCCAGGTCGTCGGCATCCTCGGGGCCGGCGGCGACGGCACCCCCGCCGATCGTCCGTCGGTTGCTGCCGGGTCGACGTCGAGCGCTGGCTCGTCGGCCGCTGCATTGCGTTGGTTCGTCAGCGATGTGATCCCGTCGCCGGCGTCGGCGTCGGTGGTCTCGATCCTCAACCCCGACGACGAGGACATCGCCCTCGTCGACCTCTTCACGATCGTCGACGGGAAGCGGTCGGCGTCGAAGAGCCAGCTCGAGGTGCAACCCGGTACGTCGCTCGCGGTCGACGTGGGCTCGATCTCGTCGGTCGACTTCGCCCTCGAGTTGCGGTCGAGTTCGCCGGTCGTCATCGATCGCCGGCTCACCTCGGAACGCCGGGCCGATCTGACGATCTCGCCCGCGGTGCCGCTCGGCTCGACCGTGTCCGAGTTCGCCGACCCGACCACGCGGTGACCGATCGCCTTCCCCTCGTGCTCGCCTTCGTCGTGGTGGCGGTGGCCCTTGCGGTGTGGACGCGACGCCGCACGCCCGACGCTCCGATGCAGCCCGTCACGCACGCTGCGCCGGTGCAGCTCGACCGGGCGGACTTCGCCGCCCCCGATCGGCCGTGGCTGGTCGTGGCTTTCACGTCGGCGACGTGTGGCACGTGCACGGACGTTGCGGCGAAGGTCGCCGTGCTCGAATCGAGCGAGGTGGCGACCGAGATCGTCGAGTACTCGGCCGACGCTGCACGCCACGACCGGTATGCGATCACCGGGGTGCCGGTGGTGGTGATCGCCGATGCCGAGGGCGTGGTCCATCGATCGTTCCTCGGCACGGTGTCGGCGACCCACCTCTGGGCGGCCGTCGCGGAAGCCCGCGACCCGGGTTCGACCCCGCCCGGCTGCGGCGAACACGACTAGCCGCAACCTCACGTGATATGCGCGGCCCGTGTGGTGCGGCACCGGCCGCGTGTCGCCTTGTTGCGCTGTGCGACGAACTCGGTCAGCGATTCGTTTGGCTCGATCGGCTCGTCAGAAGCCGCAGGACTCTGGCCGGCGGGTGGTCGGTCAGCGGTCGGAGAGGGCGGTCTCGACGGCGGGCGGCGGCGGGGGCTCCTCGACGGTGCCGGCGGCCACGGCGACCAGGCGGCGAACCTCGGCGCCCGAGATCGTCTCGCGCTCCAGGAGCGCCCGCGCCACCAGGTCGAGCCCGTTGCGGTGCGTGCTGAGGACCTGCGCAGTGCTCTTCGCAGTCCCGCAGGATCTTCTCGACCTCTTCGTCGATCACGCGGGCCGTTTCGTCGGAGTAGTCGCGGGTCGACATGAGGTCTTCGCCCAGGAACACCTGGCCTTGCGAACCCCAGGCCATCGGCCCGATGCGTTCGCTCATGCCCCACTCGCGCACCATCTTGCGGGCCCGTTCGGTGCTGACGACGAGGTCGTTGTTCGCGCCGGTCGACACCACGCCGAAGACGATGCGCTCGGCGATTCGTCCGCCCATGGCGACCACGATCGACTCCTCCAGGTAATCCTGGTCGTAGCTGTGGCGGTCCTCCGCCGGCAGCTGCATGGTGACGCCGAGGGCCATGCCCATCGGCAGGATCGTCACCTTGTGGAGCGGATCGGTGTGGGGCAGCACGGCGGCGCACACGGCGTGGCCGGCCTCGTGATACGCGGTCAGTTCCTTCTCGCGCGGCGACAGCACCATCGACTCGCGGCGCTGACCCATGATCACGCGGTCGCGGGCGTACTCGAAATCGAGGTTGCGGATGGTCGCAGAGCCGTTCCGCACGGCGTGCAGCGCGGCCTCGTTCACCAGGTTGGCGAGTTCGGCGCCGCTCATGCCCGGCGTGCCGCGGGCGACGACATCGAGGTCGATATCGGGATCGAGCCGCTTGTGGCGGACGTGCACGTCGAGGATTCGGCGGCGATCGTCGAGTTCGGGAAGCGGCACGACGACCGTGCGGTCGAACCGGCCCGGACGAAGCAGCGCCGGGTCGAGGATGTCGGGGCGGTTGGTGGCTGCCATCATGACGATGCCCTCGGTCGCCTCAAAGCCGTCCATCTCAGAGAGCATCTGGTTGAGGGTCTGCTCGCGCTCGTCGTGGCCACCGCCGAGACCGGCGCCGCGCTTGCGGCCGATCGAGTCGATCTCGTCGATGAAGATGATGGCCCGGCCCAACTTGCGGGCCGACTCGAACAGGTCGCGCACGCGGCTCGCGCCGACGCCGACGAACATCTCCATGAAGTCCGAGCCGGACACCGACAGGAACGGCACCCCGGCCTCGCCTGCCACGGCTCGGGCGATCAGGGTCTTGCCGGTGCCCGGCGGGCCGACGAGGAGCACGCCCTTGGGGATGCGGGCACCGATCTCGCCGAAGCGCTCGGGTTGCTTGAGGAAGTCGACCACCTCGGTGATCTCCTGCTTCACGCCGCCGTAGCCGGCCACGTCGGCGAAGGTTGCCGCGGGCCGCTCGGTGGAATAGGTCTTCGCTCGGCTCCGGCCGATCGACATCACGCCGCTCATCTGCCCCTGCGCACGACGTTGCATCCAGACGAAGATGCCGATGAGCAACAGGATCGGCAGGAGGAGCTGCAGCAACGAGCCGACGATGCTGGGCTCCGGCGTCACGAAGGTGAGACGGGTCTTCTCGTCGAGCAACTGCAGCGTGTCGTCGCCGGGCTGCGCCGGGCCGACGGTGCTGTACGACTCGCCGTTCGCCAGCTTTCCGGTAATGGACGCATTGGTGTTGTCCCACTCGACCGTCTTCACCTCGCCCTTGCGGACCGAGGAGAGAAACTGCGAATACCCGATGGAGGTGTCGGGCGACGGATCGAGCTTCATCGAGGCGAGGAGAGCCCCAACGACGACGATCAGAATCAGCCACAGCGTCCAACTGGGGAGGCCCTGTTCCATGCGGCCGAGCGGCCGTTGGCCGTTCGGCGGGCGGTTCGAGGGAGGAAGGGGCTCGTTGGCCATGGCTCCTAGCCTAGAAGGCCGGACTGACGATCCGGGATCGGTTCTCAGGAAGCGCCGGTCCCGCGTCGAGTATGCGCGAGTCGTCGGGGCTCTCGGCACTACCCTCCGCTAGGTGCGACGGAAGTGTGCTCGGCCCGGATGTGACCGCGGAGCGGTGTCGACGCTGAGCTATTCCTATTCCGAGCGGGTGGTGTGGGTCGACGAGCTCGGGGCCGAACCGCACCCGATGGTGCATGACCTCTGCGGCCCGCACGCCGATCGTCTGAGCGTGCCGCTCGGCTGGCAGCGGCGCGACCGCCGTGCCAGCGCGGCTGCCGGCGACCCCGAAGCCTCCGGGACCCCGGGCGCATCGGAGCCACCGCGAGCGATGGTGCAGACGACGCTGTTCTCGCAGTCGCGCGAGGCCCAGCCGCGCAGCGCGTGAACGCGGGCGCGCCAACATCGGGAACTCGCTCCCGTTCCGGCTGGACGACCGCGGATGCGGTCGTGGTGATCGTGGCGGCGCATGTCGCGCTGGTGCTGGTGGGCGCGATCGTGGTCGGCAACGCGGCGACGGCGGCGGAGGTGCCCGTCTGGCGGCAGTTCGCCGCGACCGCCCCGTTCTGGGCGGTCGCGCTGGTGGGCACGGTTCGGCTGGTCGGGCGCGGGATCTCGTCGCCCCGGGTCGATGCAGCGCGGGTCGATGCAGCGCGGGTCGACGCGGCGTCGGGTGGCCCCGTCGGCATGGTCGACGCGCTCGGCCTGCGTCCGCCGAGCGGTTGGCGAGTGGGTGCGCTGGACGTTCTCGGCGCCGCGGCGGGGGGAGTGGTCGCCCAGCTCGTGCTCATCCCGGCGGTGTACGCGCCGCTGTTGCGGCTGTTCGACACCTCCAGCGACGCGCTGGAGAAGCCGGCGCGGGAGCTGGTCGCAGCCGCCACGTCGCCCACCGATCGCGTGCTGCTGACGGTGATGGTGTGCGTGATGGCGCCCCTGGTGGAGGAGCTGCTGTATCGCTGGGTGTTGTTCACGCCGCTGGCTCGCCGGTCGGCGGCGGGAGCGATCGCGATCACCGCCGTGGTATTCGGCGCCGCGCACTTCCAGCCGTTGCAGTTCGTCGGGTTGGCGTTGCTCGGTGTGTTCAACGCGGTGCTCGTCGCTCGGCGCGGCTGGCTCGGCCCGGCGATCGCGTCGCACGTCGCGTTCAACCTGGCAACCCTGATCGTGCTCTGGCTCGCCTGAACGGGCGGGTCCGGCGGGCCGATGGGCCGATCGGACCAATTCGCCACGGTGCCTCTCATGGCGACGCGCCCATCGTCGATGGGTGTTCGTCGAGCAATCGAGGGGAATCCGTTCATGAGTGTCCAGCCATCTCCGCCCGCCAGTACCACCGCAGCGACCGTGCGCTGCCGGTCGTGCGACGACGTCGTCGTCGAGATCGAGATGGTGATCGACGGGGCGCCGCTCACGATGCGGTCGTGCTCGACGTGCGACAGCCGAAGCTGGCATCGCGGTGGCGCCGAGATCGAGTTGGGCGGCGTGCTTGCCGACCTGAGTCGGGCACCCACGAGATATCGTCGGGATCTCGCCAATCGCTGAGCGGCCGTGCACGCTCCGACGCCCTCCCGTCGGAGCCCGGTGGTTTTCGGGGATTGACGCCTCCGGTCCATCTCCAAGTGACACGATGCAGCCCACATGATTGGTGACAGCCCCGACACAGCGGGTGGTATCGCGGGGTCCGACGCGCAGGACGACCCTTCGATGCCGCCGACCCTTCAGATGGACGAGGCGGAAGACCCCGTCGATCTCGACGACCTCCTCGACGAGGTCACGGGCGAGGTGTCCGGCCGCGTCGGCGTTCTCGATGGGGCCGAGCCCGCGGACTCCCGGTGGACCTGGCATCCGGCCTTCAGCATCGCGACGCTGGCGCTGATCGTCATAGCGCTCGCTGCGATCGTGCGCATGGATCTGGTGCTCACCGACACCACGCCGACCGGCGGCGACATGGGCGCCCACGTCTGGGGCCCCGCGTATCTGCGCGACCACCTGTTGCCGCACCTCCGGCTGACCGGCTGGACCCCCGATTGGTACACCGGCTTCCCGGCGTACACGTACTACATGGTGTTGCCATCGCTCGCGATCGTGGCGCTCGATGTCGGTCTGGTGTCGGTCACCTCGGTGACCGGGCTGGTGATCGCCGGCTTGCTGGTGGTGGCGGCGGTTGCCGCGGCGTGGTGGGCGCGTCGCTTGCCCAATCGCCTCGCCAAGGCGGGCGTGTGGCTCGCCTGTGCGCTGGGGCCGCTGCTGCTGATCGACGTTCCGTACAACATCGCCTTCAAGCTGATCGCCGTGTCGGGCGTGCTGACGTTGCCGATCGCCGTCTGGTATCTGTTCAAGGGACTCGGGCTCATGCATCCCGGCCCCGAGTTGGGCGCGGTCGCGACGGTGATGTTCCTCGCGGACAAGACGCTGTTCCACATCTACGGCGGCAACATCGCGTCGACCATGGCCGGCGAGTTCGCGTTCTCGGTGTCGCTCTCGCTCTCGGTGTTCGCGCTGGGCGTCGTGGCGCGAGGGGTTCGCAACGGCAAGGGAGCGGTTCGAGCGATCGTGCTGCTCGCGGCGGCGATGCTGTGCCACCCGATTCCGGGCCTGTTCTTCCTGGGGGTCGCCGCGGCGCAGTTGGCGTTAGTCGAGGTGTTCGGGCGCTTCATCGCTTCGCTGATGGCGACCTTCCGGCATCAGGCGGCCTACTGGGGTTCGGCCCTGCGGCCGCTCGCGTGGGCCGGGATCGTCGCCGTCCCGGCCGGGCTGCTCGCGCTGTGGTGGTACCTGCCGTTCTACGGGCAGAGCGCGTTCCTCAACGACATGGGCTGGGAGAAGCTCGGCCCCGATCGCTGCGCCGAGGGGCTCGTCTTCAACTGGGGTCAGGTCTGGCGAAACCTGCTGCCGTTCGCCCCGCACGAGGTGACGTTGTGCGGCAACGCGTCTCCCACCACGTTCAGCGATCCCAACATGCTCCACGGCCGCGTGATCTTCGTGCTCGCGGCTATCGGCGTGGTGCTGTCGCTGGTGATGGCCGTGCGATCGGGCATCTGGCTGACGCTGTTGACCGCGACCGCCGGCATCGCGTTCGTCGTCATGCCCCAGCATCGGTTCTGGAACGCTCGCGTGCTGCCCTTCTACTACTTCGGTGTATTCCTGCTCGCTGCGGTGGGGGCAACGCTGGTCCTGCGGCTGCTGGTGCTGGTGTTCTCGGGGCGCTGGCGTCCGATGCCGATGTGGGTGTCGGCATCGGCGTTGACCGCCGTGCTGGTCGTGGTGTGGGTGGCCCTGGGGATGACGTTCCGGATGATGCCGGGCGGCACGCTGGTGACGAACGCGCAGAACCAGCAGGTGTTCCACTGGGGCTTCTTCTCGACGACCTATCAGGGCGTCGTCGCCGATTGGGCGACATGGAATTTCGAGGGGCTCGAACGCAAGCCGGGAACGACCACCCAGACGAAATCCGACGGCACGACCCGCACCTTCATCGACACGACCAGCTCCGACGAGTACTTCGGCATGATCCGCGAGATGGACCGGATCGGCGCGAAACGCGGATGCGGCCGCGCGTATTGGGAGTACGACGAGGCCCTCAACCGCTACGGCACGCCGATGGCCCCGATGCTCCTGCCGTACTACACCGACGGGTGCATCGGCTCGATGGAGGGGCTCTACTTCGAGGCCTCGTCCACCACGCCGTTCCACTTCTTGGTGCAGTCGGAGTTGTCGCAGAAGCCGTCGCGTCCGCAGCGCTTTGACGAGAACCTTGGCTTCGACACGTCGCCGTACCAGAACTTCAACATCGAGGCGGGCGTGACCCATCTCCAGATGCTGGGCGTTCGGTACTTCATGGCGCTGACCGACGCGACGAAGGCAGCGGCGAAGACCGAGTCGCGCCTGACGCACGTCGCCACATCGGGGCCATGGGAGATCTACGAGGTGGCCGACATCAGTCTCGTGTCGCCGCTCTCGCATCTGCCCGAGGTGTGGACCGATGTGACCGACAACATCCACGACTGGGCGAGCCCGGCGGTGAAGTGGTTCAACGACCCGAAGGCTTGGGACGTCCTCGGCGCGACGAGCGGCCCGAAGTCGTGGCCGCGGGGCACCAGCACGAAGCGGGCGATCGAGCGGGATGCGCCGGCGCCGGATGTGAAGGTCAGCGATGTGCGGACCACCCGTTCGTCGATCTCGTTCCGTGTCGACGAGGTGGGAAGCCCGGTGCTGATCCGCACGTCCTTCTTCCCGAACTGGGATGCCGAGGGTGCCGAGGGGCCGTACCGGGTGACGCCCAACTTCATGGTCGTCGTCCCGACATCGAAGCGGGTGGAGCTGACGTACGGCCGATCGGGGCTCGAGATCATCGGCGGCCTGGCGTCGCTGCTCGGGTTCATCGCGGTGCTGTTGCTGATCTGGCGCCCCCTGCCCCGCGATCGGCGGCCGGCGGTGGTGTTCTTCGGCGATCGGACCGGCGGCGGCGATGCGTCCGCCTGGGAGCCCGGGACCGACGTGCTGGCCGGTGTCGACGATCCGGCCGGTGTCGACGATCCGGCTGGTGACGACGCTGCGGCTGGTGTCGACCCGCTGGCCGATGTCGACGATCCGGCCGATGTCGACGCTGCGGCCGATGTCGACGCTGTGCTGCCGATCGACGCAACCGGACGCCCGGGTGGCGGGGCGCTGTGGATTCCGCCTGCGCCGCCGCCTCTGCCAGCGCCGCCCGCTCCCGATCCGACCATGAGCGACGGGCCCGATCGACCTCCGATCGAGCCATGAGATTCGCGCGCCGGTTCACCGCAACCGGCGTCGTGGTCACGCTGATCGACATCGCCGTGGTGTTCGTCGGCGTCGCGGCGACCGCGTGGCCCCTTCCCCTCGTCGATGCGATCGCCGTCGCGATCGCGACGTGCGTGTCGTACGCGCTGCATCGGGCGATCTCGTTCGCCGCCGAGCCCGCCCGGCGTTGGTACCGCGACCTCGCTCACTACCTGCTTGCGGCCGGGATCGCCTTGGCGGTCGACGTCGTGCTGTTCGCCATGCTCACGGCGTCGGTCGATCGGACCGCCGGCGCCGTGGTCGTCCCGAAGCTGCTCGCGCTGGTCGCGGCGTTTCTGGTGCGGCTGATCTCGTATCGCCGGATGATGTTTCGCGACCTCCGCGAGGCCCAGGGTCGGCCCGCCGGTCGCCCGGACGCCCCGGGCGAGCTTCGGCTCAGCCTGGTGGTCCCCGCGTTCCGCGAGGAGGACGCGATCGCGTCGACGATCGCCCGGGTCGAGGCCGGTCTCGGTCACCTGCGCGCGGATGGCGGGTTCGAGTTGATCGTGGTGGACGACGGCTCGCCCGACGAGACCGCTGCGCGTGCGCGCTCGGCGGGAGCTGACGTGGTGATCGGTCAGCCCCGGAATTCGGGAAAGGGCGCGGCCGTGCGAGCCGGAATGCTCGCGGCGCGCGGCCGAACCGTCGCGTTCACCGACGCCGACCTGTCGTACTCGCCCGAGCAGGTGGAGGGCCTGATGCGCCAGGTCGAGGCCGGCTGGGATGTCGTGGTCGGCTCGCGCAAGCACACCGAAACCCGCACGCTCGTGGCTGCCCGGCGGCTGCGCGAGGTGGGCGGCCGGGTGATCAACGCCTTGACCTCGGCCGTGCTGCTCGGCCAATACCGCGACACGCAATGCGGTCTCAAGGCGTTTCGGTCCGATGTCGCTCGCACGATCTTCGCCCGGTCGGTGGTCGACGGCTTCGCGTTCGACATCGAGGTGTTCCATCTGGTGGAGCGGTTCCGCTTCACGCTGCTCGAAGTTCCTGTCGACGTGGTGAATTCGTCCACGTCGACGGTGCATGTGGTGCGCGACGCCGGCCGTCTCGTACGCGATCTGTTCCGCATTCGCTCCGTCGCCCACCAGGGCGGCTACGAGCCATCCTCCGACGACAAAGTAGGGTTCGCCGCGCATGACTGATGTGAGGGATTTCCAGTCGATCTTCAAGGCATACGACGTCCGCGGGACGGTGCCTGACCAGTTCGACGACGACATGGCCGGGGCGATCGGCGCGGCGTTCGCTCGGTTCGCTCTCGACGAGGATCCGACGACCGAGCGAGTGCTGGTGGCTCGCGACATGCGGCCGTCGGGTGAGGCGATGGTGCGCCGATTCGCGCAGGGCGCGTGCAGCCAGGGTGTCGACGTGGTCGACCTCGGGCTCGGTTCGACCGATCTGCTCTACTTCGCGGCCGGCTCGCTCGGCGCGCCGGGTGCGATGTTCACGGCGTCGCACAACCCGGCGCAGTACAACGGCATCAAGTTCTGCCTGTCGGGAGCACGTCCCGTCGGCGAGGAGTCGGGGCTGTTCACCATCCGCGACCTCGCCGCCGCCGGCGTCGCGCCGGCCGGCACGCCCGGCACGGTGACCGAACGGGATCTGCTCGCCGAGTTCGCCGATCACGTCCGTTCGTTCGTCGACGTGTCGGTGCTCAAGCCGCTCAAGGTGGTTGCCGACACGGCGAACGGGATGGGCGGCCTGGTCGTCCCGGCGGTGTTCCAGGCGCTTCCATTCGACCTCGAGGTCATGTTCGGTGAGCTCGACGGGACGTTCCCGAACCACCCGGCGGATCCGATCCAGCCCGAGAACCAGCGTGACCTCGTCGCACGCGTGCTCGAGGTGGGGGCCGATGTCGGCCTCGCTTTCGACGGCGACGCGGACCGCGTGTTCCTGGTCGACGAACAGGGCGTCGGGCTGTCGGGCTCGACGACCACCGCCATCCTCGCGGACGCGATCGTGCGCCGCCACGGTGGTGGCAAGGTGGTCCACAACCTGATCTGCTCGAAGGCGGTCGCCGAGGTCGTGCGCGAGGCCGGCGGCGAGCCGGTCCGGTCGCGAGTCGGGCACAGCTTCATCAAGGCCGTCATGGCCGAGACGGGCGCGGTGTTCGGCGGTGAGCACTCGGCGCACTACTACTTCGCCGACAACTTCCGTGCCGACTCGGGTCTGATCGCCGCGGTACTGGTGCTCGAGCAGATCTGCCTCGCGGGCGTCGCGCTGTCGGAGCTGCGCAAGCCGTACGAGCGCTACGCCGCATCGGGTGAGATCAACACACGGGTCGAGGACACGGCGGTCGTGATCGAGCGGGTTGCCGCGGCCTATCCCGACCTCGCCCAGGACCGGCTGGACGGCCTGACGGTCGACGGCGGCGACTGGTGGTTCAACCTGCGGGCCTCGAACACCGAGCCGCTGCTGCGCCTGAACCTCGAGGCCGCCACACCCTCCGACGTGGAACGCCGCGTCGCCGAGGTGCGCGCCCACTTCGGATGACCATCTGGTCGGGCAGCGCGTCACGCTGAATGGTGCCGCGGGGGCGAGACCTTGACGCCTGGGCACCGTCGCGGCAATCCTGCGCGCCATGCCGTTGTCTGATGAACGCCTGCTCGACTACCTCGCCTGCCCCGAGGACAAGGGGCCGCTCTACTACTTCGCGGCCGAGAATGGCCTGTACAACCCGCGCCTTCGTCGCTGGTACGACATCCGTGACGGGATCCCGGTCATGCTGATCGACGAGGCGCGCTCGGTCAGCGCTGCGGAGCACAAAAAGCTCCTCGCCCTGGCTGCCGAGCGCGGGCTCGACGCGGCCGAGCCCGCAGGGTCGGGCGCCGCCGGCGAATGAGCGGCGCCGCGGCGGTGGATCCGCTCGACGTTCACGGGGTGGCCGACGCGCTCGCTCGCCGGGCCGACGCGCTCGTCGCCGCTGCCGAACGTGCGGCGGCGGAAACGCCCTCGCATCCGGTTGGAGCCTTCCGCAGCGCCGCGGTGGTCGTTCCCGACGCGGTCCATGCCCGGAGCCTGATCGACGCGCTCGCGTCGGGGGCGGCCATTCCGGTGGTGACGGCCACCCGTTCGTTGCCGACGTTCGTCGGAGCCGACGATGTGGTCGTCGTCGTGCGTTCGGGCTCGTGGGATGCATCCGGGCTGATCGGCACCGCGAGCGCCCGTGGTGCCCGCGTGGTCGACGTGGTGATCGAGGCGGCGGCGACCCCGCTGCTCGAGTCGCTGCCGACGGCTCTCGCGGCGGTTGCCGCCCTCGGCCGGGTGGGCGCGGTTCCCGACGGGGCGGGGATCACCGCCCGGGCGATCGAGGTTGCCCGCTCCGCGTTGGCGGCGTCCGCCGAGCGTTCGGCGACGCTCGACACGCTGGTGCGACGGGTCGGACGCACCTTCCCCCTGGTGCTGGGTGCCGGCGCGTTCGGTGGTGCGGCGGCGGCGCACTGGCAGGCCGCCGTCAACGTGATGGCCAAGGCGCCCGCACTGGCCGGCGAGGCGCCCGCTGTCTTCCACGACCAGGCCGCCGGGTTCGGCCAGCACGGCGACGTCACCCGGCAGGTGATCACGCTCGTGGTGCTGCACCACGCCGGTGCGACCCCCGCCGAGGCCGACGCGCTCGACGCGGCCGCCGAGCTGTACGACGAGGTCGTGGCCAGCGTGCACCACCTCGTTTCCGCGGCGGCTGATCCGGTCGGAGCGCTGGTCGACCTGGCGATGATGGGCGAGGAGTTCGGCCGGCTCGCCGCACGCTCCGCGAGCGTCGATCCGGGCGTGACGCCCATCACCGATCCGCTGCAGCGCTTCGACGCCTCCACCGAGCCCTGAGGCACCGAGCTCCGGGCGGGCGGAGCGCGTGCGACGTGGGGCCCGCCATCGCCGGCGCGTCGGCATCGCCCGCCGCGCCGGGCGCTACGCTGGGCGGCGCCTCGGGCTGCGCTGTACCCGGTGTCTGATGACCCCAGCCCCGCATTCAACCGATCAACCCTGATTTGACGCGGGAGCGCACAGATGGATTTCAAAGTCGCAGACCTGTCCTTGGCCGGATTCGGCCGCAAGGAGATCGAGCTCGCCGAGCACGAGATGCCCGGCCTCATGGCCACCCGGGCCGAGTTCACCGACGCCCAGCCGCTCAAGGGCGCCCGCATCATGGGCTCCCTCCACATGACGATTCAGACAGCGGTGCTGATCGAGACGCTCGTGGACCTGGGCGCCGACGTGCGCTGGGTCAGCTGCAACATCTTCTCCACGCAGGATCACGCCGCCGCTGCGGTGGTCGTCGGCCCCGACGGCACCCTCGACGATCCCCGCGGCGTGCCGGTGTTCGCCTGGAAGGGCGAGACGCTGGAGGAGTACTGGTGGTGCACCGATCAGGCGCTGCGCTGGCCCGACGGCGGTGGCCCGAACATGATCCTCGACGACGGCGGCGACGCCACGATGCTCGTGCACAAGGGCACCGAGTACGAGGCGGCGGGTGCGGTCCCCGCTCCGACCGACGACGACAGCGACGAGTGGAAGGTCGTGCTCGGCCTGCTCACGCGTTCGATCGCCGCCGAACCCGACCGCTGGACGACGGTCGGCCGGGCGATCCTCGGGGTCACCGAGGAGACCACCACCGGCGTGCATCGCCTGTACCAGATGCAGGAAGCGGGCCAGCTGCTGTTCCCGGCGATCAACGTGAACGACTCGGTCACGAAGTCGAAGTTCGACAACCTGTACGGCTGTCGCCACAGCCTGATCGACGGCATCAACCGGGCGACCGACGTGATGATCGCCGGCAAGGTGGCGCTCGTGTGCGGGTACGGCGATGTGGGCAAGGGGTGCGCGGCGTCGCTGCGCGGCCAGGGCGCTCGGGTGATCGTCACCGAGATCGATCCGATCTGCGCATTGCAGGCGGCGATGGAGGGCTATCAGGTCGCCACGCTCGAAGACGTGCTCTCCACCGCCGACATCTTCATCACCACCACCGGCAACAAGGGCATCATCTCGGCCGAGCACATGGCGCGGATGAAGCACCAGGCGATCGTCGGCAACATCGGTCACTTCGACAACGAGATCGACATGGCCGGGCTCGGGCGCATGAGCGACGTTCGCCGCAACACCATCAAGCCCGGAACCGACGAGTACGTGTTCCCCGACGGCCATTCGGTCATCATGTTGGCCGAGGGTCGGCTGCTGAACCTCGGCTGCGCCACGGGTCACCCGAGCTTCGTGATGTCGAACAGCTTCACCAATCAGGTGATCGCCCAGATCGAGCTGTTCACCCGCACCGAGGCCTACCCGCTCGGCGTGTACACGCTTCCGAAGCTGCTCGACGAGAAGGTGGCGCGACTGCACCTCGATGCGCTCGGCGTGAAGCTCACCAAGCTGACCCAGGAGCAGGCCGACTACATCGGCGTCGGGGTGGACGGCCCGTTCAAGCCCGATCACTACCGGTACTGAGCGCCGCCCTGCGGGCGCCCGCGTCCCCGTCTGGTTCGGGGATGCGGGCGAGCGTGCTCCGCCAAGAATCCGCCGGCGCCACGTTTGGATCGGAGCGCCCCGGCCGTAGCCTGAGTAACCTCGCCTGTCGAGCGTGGTCGTTTCGGCCCTCGCTCTCACCACTGAGGAGGGACCATGAAGCGAGGATTCGCCGTTGTGATCGGCGTACTCGGGATTGCCGGCGCCGCGTGTGTGCCGGATCCGAACGGCACGACCACCACGACCACCACGACGCCTGGGGGGTCGAACACCGCGCCGGCGATCGCGTCGTTCGCCCCCGACGCGTGCGTCGGCCCCGGCGCCGTTGACCACGGCGTTCCGCTGGACGATTTCCGATGCCGATGGAGACCCCCTCACCTGCTCGCTCGATACGAACGACAACGGCGTGGTCGACATCAACATCCCGAACTGCACCTCGTCGTCGATCCGGTCCTTCACCTACGCCGGCTCCGAGCTCGGCACGATCACCGCTCGGCTGACGGTGAGCGACGGCCAGTCGTCGACCGCAGCGACGACAACCGTCTCGGTGTCGTCGGCGTCGAGCGACCAGTTCGACATCACGCTTCGCCTCGCCGCGGGAATGACCGCCACTCAGCAGGCGGCGTTCACCGATGCGGCCGCCCGGTGGAGCGACATCATCCGCACGGGCCTCGCTCCGGTCACGGTCAACCTGCCTGCGGACGCTTGCGGCACGGGCGCCCCGGCGTTCATCGGTTCGATCGACGACGTGATGATCGACGCGGCGGTGACGCCGATCGACGGCGTGGGCAGCATCCTCGGCTCGGCAGGCCCCTGCTACACCCGATCGAGCAACGGTCTGCCGGTGTACGGCGTCATGAAGTTCGACTCGGCCGATATCGCCTCCCTCGAGGCCGGCGGTCAACTCGATGAGGTCATCCTCCACGAGATGGGCCATGTGCTCGGCATCGGCACGGTGTGGGACTCGAAGGTCACGGGCCTCGGCGGCAGCGACCCCGAGTACACCGGGCAGATCGCCGTCGGCACCTACCAGGCGATCGGCGGCGGATCGACCGTCCCGGTCGAGAACACCGGTGGTGCGGGCACCCGCGACGGTCACTGGCGTGAGGCCACGTTCGACAACGAGCTGATGACCGGCTGGCTCGATGCGGGCTACAACCCGCTCAGCAAGATCACGATCGGCGCGCTGTCCGACCTCGGCTACGGCGTCACGCTCAACGTCGCCGATCCGTACGGTGTGCCGCTGCTGCGCAGCTCGAATGCGGTTGAGGATCACGACGAGGACTTCCACCTCACGACCCTGAAGCCGATCGGCTCCCTGTAGACGCCGCTGCCGATCCCCGGGGTTCTCGCCGACGATGGTCGCGTGGAACCCCGGGGATCTGCGCGCCCCTATGCTCCGCGTTTCGATCGCGATCCCAGGGGGGACGGCATGGACTCATTCGACGGCAAGGTGGGCGTGGTCACGGGCGCGGCGAGCGGCATCGGCCGAGCGCTCGCGGCCGGGCTCGCGGCGGAAGGTATGCGACTCGTCCTGGCCGATGTCGAGGCATCGGCGCTCGACGCCGCCGTCGAGCAGTTCCGCTCCGCCGGTCACACCGTCGAGGGCGTCGTGGCCGACGTGTCGGATCGGGCGCAGGTCGAGGCCGTCGCGGCGGTGGCGATCGATCGCTTCGGCGCACTCCACTTCGCGGCGAACAACGCCGGGGTGGCCATCGGCGGTCCCGCCTGGGAGCTCACCGAGGCCGATTGGCAGTGGGTCCTGGGCGTCGATCTGTGGGGCGTGATCCACGGCGTGAGCGTGTTCACCCCGCTCATCATCGAGGCGGGTGGTGGTCACATCGTGAACACCGCGTCGATGGCGGGCCTCACGTCCACGCCGTTCATGGCGCCGTACAACGTCGCGAAGCACGGCGTGGTGACGCTGTCGGAGACGCTGGCGCTCGAACTGGCGATGCTGGCGCCGACGGTCGGCGTGACCGTCGTGTGTCCGGGCTGGGTGAAGACCGGGATCAATCGCTCGGAGCGCAACCGGCGCGATGACGGCGCCGCCGCAGACGCCGAGCCGGCCGCGGACGGGGCCGTGGCGGGCGGGATCGACCTGCGTTCGACGATCGACGGGCTGATCGCGACCGGTCTCGACCCCGACGATGTGGCCGCCCAGGTGATCGATGCGGTGCACACTCGGCGGTTCTCGGTGCTGACCCACGCCGGCTGGTCGTCGCTGGTGACACGGCGGGCGGAACGCCTGGTGTCGGGGGACCAGCCCGAACTGGTGCTTCCCGCGAACGATTGACCGGCGCCGCGCCGGCGGTTTCAGGCGCTCCGGGTGGCTGTCGGTGGTCCCTCGTAGGGTCGCCGTGTGCTGTTGCCACGTCGCTGCCCGCTGTGTCTTCGCCCCGGTCCGGCCCCGTGCGACCGATGCGCGGCCGGCGTCCCGCGGGCGGTTCCGGCGCCCGCCCCGCCGGGTTGCGACGACGCCCTCGCGCTGTTCGCGTACGCGGGCGAGGGCCGTCGGCTCATCACCTCGTTGAAGTTCGGGAACCATCGCGACGGCGTGCCCCGGCTCGGCGCGGCGCTCGCAGCCACGGTTCCGGGTCGTCCCGACGTGGTCACCTGGGTGCCGACCACGGCGCATCGCCGCCGCGAGCGCGGGTTCGATCACGCCGAGGTCCTCGCACGGGCGGTTGCTCGACGGCTCGGGTGCCCGGCCCGCCGGCTGCTCCGGCGATGCGACGAGGGCCACCAGACCGGCCGCAACCGAGCGGAGCGTCGCGTGGGCCCCAGTCTTGCGCCGCGCCACCGCTGTCCGTCGACGGTGCTGGTCGTCGACGACGTGTGGACGACGGGAAGTTCGCTCTCCGCGGCGGCGGACGCGCTGCGGTCCGTGGGAGCGCAGATCGTGTTGGCGCGCACACTCGCGATGACGCCTCCTCCGGCTACCGTCGGACGTGAGGAGTCCATTGCCGAGTCCGCCGGACCCGGGTCCCCACCATATGGAGGCCAAGCGTGCAGATTAGGGTGAGCACTCGCCACACCGATGTCGCCAAGGGCGACAAGGACCTCATCGTCGAAAAGCTGACTCGTCTCGGGAGCAAGTACCTCGAGATGGACAGCGCGGAGGTCCACTTCTCCCAAGAGCGCAACCCGCGCATTCAGGACAAGGAGGTGTGCGAGGTCACCCTCAACGGGCAGGGCCATCACGTGCGGTGTACCGCAAACGGGCCCGATCCCCTGACTGCGGTCGACCGGGCGATCGACAAGCTCGAGAACAAGCTGCACAAGCTCAAGACCAAGCTGTCGACGCACCGCACCCACCGCGACGTCACCAAGGCCAAGATGTGGGCGCGGGCCCGGTCCGACGCAGACGACCTCGCAGCCGTGTTGCTCGAGGAATCCGCGGCCGCCGTGGATGGGGCGATCGCGGTCGACGACACCGACACCGACGCCGACACGGCTCCGGTCGGTGCGTTCGAGTTCCCGGTCACGACCACGGCCGACGAGGTTGCCCAGGCGAGCGACGAGGCGGTCGCGCTGGTCGCGTCGTATCGCATCGTGAAGATGAAGCGCGTCGAGCGCGAAACGCTCACGCCGCTCGACGCCGCAATGCGGATGGACCTCGTGGAGCACGCCTTCTTCTTCTTCACGAGCGTCGAGACGGGTCGCCGCGGTCGTCTATCGCCGAGCCGACGGCGACATTGGCCTGATCGATCAGGACTGACCGATCACGGTCGATCGGTCACGACCGATCGACCGGTGCAGGTCGTGCTGGCGCCGGTCGGGCGGGTCGCCGAGACCCCGCCCGACCGGCTGGGCGAACCTGCCTGACGAGTTCGGGCGAATTGGGCCGGTAGGCTGCCCCGCGTTATGGGCATTTTCGACAAACTCCTGCGCGTCGGCGAGGGACGCAAGGTTCGTGCGCTCGCGGACCTGGTTCCCGACATCCTCGCGTTGGACTCCGAGCTTCAAGCACTCGACGACGATCGTCTGCGCGCCAAGACCGGCGAGTTCCGTCAGCGGCTCGCAAACGGCGAGGAGCTCGACAACCTGCTGATCGAGGCCTTCGCGGTCATGCGCGAGGCGGCCACTCGTGTCATCGGCCAACGCCACTACGACGTTCAGATGATGGGTGGCGCCGCTCTGCACTTCGGCTGGGTTGCCGAGATGAAGACCGGCGAGGGCAAGACGCTCGTCTCGACGCTGCCGGTGTATCTCAACGGCCTCTCGGGCAAGGGCGTGCACATCGTCACGGTCAACGACTACCTGGCAACCCGCGATGCCGAGTGGATGGGACGTATCCACTCGTGGCTCGGCCTCGAGGTGGGTCTCGTGCTGCCCAACCAGTGGGACTGGGACCACAAGCGGGCGCAGTACGCGGCCGACATCACCTACGGCACGAACAACGAGTTCGGCTTCGACTACCTGCGCGACAACATGGCGATGAGCCGCGACGAGCAGGTGCAGCGCGGCCACAACTTCGCGATCGTCGACGAGGTCGACTCGATCCTGATCGACGAGGCCCGCACCCCGCTCATCATCTCGGGCCAGGTGGCGGACGCGGCCAAGCTGTATTACCGGTTCGCATCGATCGTGCGTGGCCTGCGCCGCGACGACGACTACGAGGTCGACGAGGAGAAGCGCACCGTTGCGCCCCTCGAGGCGGGCATCGAGAAGGTCGAGAAGGCGCTCGGCATCGAGAACCTCTACGACGACGTGTCGACCAACCTCGTCCACCAGCTCAACGTCGCCTTGAAGGCGAAGGAGCTGTTCCATCGCGACAAGGACTACCTGATCCAGGACGGTCAGGTGAAGATCGTCGACGAGTTCACGGGCCGCATCCTGGAAGGTCGCCGCTGGTCCGAGGGCATCCACCAGGCCGTCGAGGCCAAGGAGGGGGTGCGGATCAAGGAAGAGAACCAGACGCTCGCCACGATCACCCTGCAGAACTACTTCCGCCTCTACGACAAGCTCGCCGGCATGACCGGTACCGCGCAGACCGAGTCGGCCGAGCTGATGAACACGTACAACCTGCAGGTCGTGCCGATCCCGACACACCGGCCGATCGTGCGTGCCGACCGGCCCGACCTGATCTACAAGAACGAGGACGCCAAGTTCGGCGCCGTCGTCGAGGACATCGTGTCGAAGGTCGAGGTCGGCCAGCCGGTTCTCGTCGGCACGATCTCGGTGGAGAAGTCCGAGACGCTGTCGCGCCTGCTCGACAAGCGCGGCGTGCGCCACGAGGTCCTCAACGCCAAGCAGCACATGCGTGAGGCCGAGATCGTCACCCAGGCCGGCCGTCTCGGCGCCGTTACCGTGGCGACCAACATGGCCGGCCGTGGTGTCGACATCCTGCTCGGCGGCAATCCCGAGGGGTTGGCGGCCGCGACTGCCTGGCGCAGGGCCTCGACCCCGAGGTCGACGGCTGGGACGACGCGTACACCGAGGCGCTTGCGCGCTTCGAGCCGGAGTGCAAGGCCGAGGGCGAGGCGGTGCGCCAGGCCGGCGGCCTGTACGTGCTCGGCACGGAGCGCCACGAGTCGCGCCGCATCGACAACCAGCTCCGCGGCCGCTCCGGACGTCAGGGTGACCCCGGCGAGAGCCGCTTCTACCTGTCGCTCGAAGACGAGCTGATGCGCATCTTCGCGACGGGCATGATCCAGGCGGTCATGGGCAAGGGCTGGCCCGATGACCAGCCGATCGAGGCCCGCATGGTGACCAAGGCGATCGAGCGGGCGCAGAACACGGTGGAGCAGCGCAACGCCGAGACCCGCAAGAACGTGCTGAAGTACGACGAGGTCATGAACGAGCAGCGCAAGGTCATCTACGGCCGGCGCGATCAGGTGCTCGACGGCTCCGACCTGTCGGAGCTGGTGATGACGTCGTTGGCCGAGGCGGTCGACGCGTCGATCGCGCTGTTCTGCGGCGGCGAATTCGTCGAGGACTGGGACGTCCCGGGACTCATGACCGAGGTGGCGCAGTACTGGCCGACCACGCTCACGGCGGAGCAGCTCGCGGACGCGGTGACGACCGACGAGGTGTACGACCGGCTCATGGCCGACGCGACCCGTCACTACGCCGAGCGCGAAGAGGAGCTGGGCTCGGAGTCGATGCGCGAGGTCGAACGCCAGGTGATGCTGCGCATCATCGACACGACCTGGCGTGAGCACCTGCGCGAGATGGACCACCTGCAGGACGCGATCGGGCTGCGGGCGATGGGCCAGAAGGACCCGCTCACCGAGTGGCAGCGCGAGGGCTTCGAGATGTTCGAGCAGCTCGTGTCGAACGTGAGCCGCGAGTTCGTGAAGTACATCATGCACGTGCAGGTCGTGGTGGAATCGCCCGAGCCCGAGGTGCGCAACGTGGTGACCTCCGGCCCGGAGGATCCTTCCGAGGGTTCGGGTTCGGCGGCGATCGCCGAAGCCATCGCCGCCCAGACGGGCGTCGCCCCCGAGCCGGCGGCGCCGCAGCAGCCCGAGGAGACGCCGAACGCACCGATCGTGAAGGACTCCGAGTACGACCGGGTCGGTCGCAACGAGCCCTGCCCGTGCGGTTCGGGTAAGAAGTACAAGATGTGTCACGGCCGCTGAGCGGTCGGCCACAGCCCTCCCACGACCCTCCAGGGACCGGACATGCAGGATCTTTCTCCCGCGATCGACGAGCTGACGCGTCGTCTCGCAGACGCCGAGCACTACTTGCGCGTCGACGATCTGCGCGCTCGGCTGCCCCAGCTCGAGACCGAGTTGGCGCGCCCCGATCTGTGGGACGACGCGGATGCGGCGCAGAAGATCCAGCGTGAGTTCGCGTCGCTGAGCGACGACCTCGGTGTGTACGACACGCTGCGCAACGAAATCGACGACGCGGCCACGCTCGCCGAGCTGGTGCGCGAGGAGGGCGACGAGTCCCAGGAGCCAGAGGTCGAGTCGATGATCGCCGCGGTCGCCCGTCGCTTCGACGCCCTGGAGCTGCGGGCGTTGTTCATCGGCGAGTACGACGAGGGCGATGCGATCGTCGAGTTCAACTCGGGCGCCGGCGGCGTCGACGCGCAGGACTGGTGCGAGATGCTCATGCGCATGTACCTGCGCTGGGCCGACCGGTCGGGGCTCGACGTGGAGATCGACGCGGCGTCGCCGGGCACCGAGGCGGGCATCAGCTCGGCGACCTACATCGTTCGCGGGCGCTACGCCTACGGGAAACTGCGCTCCGAGCACGGCGTGCACCGCCTCGTGCGCATCTCGCCCTTCGACAACAACGCCCGACGCCAGACGTCGTTCGCGTCGATCAAGGTGACGCCCTTCATCGAGGACTCCTCGGCCGACGTGGAGATCGACGACAAGGAGCTGCGCATCGACGTGTATCGCTCGTCGGGAGCGGGCGGTCAGCACGTGAACGTGACCGACTCGGCCGTGCGGATCACGCACCTCCCGAGCGGGATCGTGGTCTCGTGCCAGAACGAGCGCTCGCAGTTCCAGAACAAGGACCGCGCCATGGCGGTGTTGCGCGCCAAGCTCGCCGATCTCGAGCGGCAGAAGCACGCGGAGCGCCTCGCGGAGATCACGGGCGATCAGCTCGACGCGAACTTCGGCAGCCAGGTGCGCAACTACGTGCTCCAGCCCTACCAGCAGGTGAAGGATCTCCGGTCGGGCATCGAGATCGGCAACGTCGAGGGTGTGCTCGACGGCGACCTGGAGCCGCTCATGGAGGGCTACCTGCGTTGGGAGCGCGCGAACCGCGAGTCGTCGTAGCTCCCGCGCCGGCGATCCCGCCCGCTGTGGTGTGCTGCCGGTCGCGGTCGAGGTCGCGGCCGGTCGAGGTCGGTGCGGTCGAGGTCAGTGCGGTCGAGGCGTCGCCGCGGCGTAGCCGTGTTCGACGATCATCGCGCCGGTCTGCGCGTAGTCGGCTCGGTCGGTGGGCTGCCACGTGGCAAGGCCGTCGACATAGCGGTTGAACATGCAGAACGCTGCGGCGATGAGCACCGTGTCGTGGATCTCCGCGTCGCTCGCGCCGGTCGAGCGGGCGTGGTCGATGGCTGCATGGTCGACCGCCTTGCCTCCTCGTTGCACCAGCGTCGCGATGTCGAGGAGCGCAGCGATCTTCGGCGAGATCGCCTCGGCGTGGGGATCGGCGATCACGGCGTCGACGGTGTCCCAACCGCCCTCGAGTTGCAGCGCCGCGAACGTGGCGTGGGAGGTGTGGCAGAACGTGCAGTCGTTCAGCTTCGAGACGTGGGCGGCGATCAGTTCGCGTTCGCCCCTGGTGAGCGAGTTGTCGTTGCGCAGGAGCACCTCGGCCAGCTCGTTGAGCGGCGCGGCGGTCTCCGGGCTGAACATCATCAACGAAACGATCCCCGGAACACCCTCTTGGAGCGCGATGTGTGCCATGGTGACCCCTCCCCAGGCGGATCGGCGGAAGGTCCGGCCGACCTCGCGATCGTACCGTCGTCGTGTGCCGTCGGGGGTGAGGTCAGCCGGGATGCTCCAATCGGGGCGAGTCCGGTCGATAGAGTCTTGGCGCCCCCGATGGAGTCACCCGCGTGATCAAACTCGACAACGTCAGCAAGGTCTACAAGAACGAGCACGCCGCGCTCCGCGACGCGAACGTCGACATCGAACGAGGCGAGTTCGTCTTCCTCGTCGGGCCGTCGGGTTCGGGCAAGTCGACCTTCATCCGGTTGCTCAACCGCCAGGAGTTCGCCACCACCGGCAACGTGTGGGTCGCGGGCAAGGAGCTCGGCGCCCTGAAGAACCACGATGTGCCGAAGCTCCGCCGCAACATCGGATACATCTTCCAGGACTACAAGCTCCTCCCCAACAAGACCGTCGAGGAGAACGTGGCGTTCGCCCTCGAGGCGATCGGGCGGCCGCGGCAGGCCATCCGCACGCAGGTGCCGGCCATCCTCGAGCTGGTGGGATTGGCGAAGAAGGCCAAGAGCCGACCCGACGAGCTGTCCGGTGGCGAACAACAGCGTGTCTCGATCGCCCGGGCGTTCGTGAACCGGCCGCTGATCCTGCTGGCCGATGAGCCGACCGGCAACCTCGACCCGGCCACAACGATCGGCATCATGAAACTGCTCGACCGAATCAATCGCACGGGCACCACGGTGGTCATGGCGACCCACGACCGCGGCATCGTCGACGTGATGCGCCGACGGGTGATCGAGTTGGAGATGGGGAGAATCGTTCGCGACCAGGCCCGAGGGGTGTACGAGTAATGGCGATCCGCCCCGACTATCTCGTTCGCGAGACCGGCCAGAATCTCATCCGGAACTGGCTGCTCTCGACCGCCACGGTGCTGATCGTGACCGTCTCGCTCACCATGCTCGGCATCACGGTGCTCGTGGGCTACTTCGGCCTCGACAACGCGTTCGTGCGCTGGAACAACGATGTCTCGTTCATCGTGTACATGGACTCGACGGCGACCCAACCGCAGATCGACGCGATCGGCGCCGAGCTGAAGGCATCGAAGCTGGTCGACACGGTCGAGTACTACGACACGAACAAGACGTGGGACCTGTTCGTCAAGATCTTCAAGCAGACGAACCCCGAGATGGTGAGCAGCACCAAGCGCGAGGACCTGCCGACGTCGTTCCGGGTGAAGCCGTCGAACCCCGACGCCAGCGTGGTGCGCGAGATGGCGGCGTCGTATCGTCCGAAGACCGGCGTGTACGACGTGGACTTCCCGGCCGAGCAGGTGCGCACTGTGCAGCGCGCCGCGGAGCGCATTCGGCTGTGGCTGCTGGTGGGCGTGATCGCACTCCTGATCGCGTCCGTGGTGCTGATCTTCATCGCGATCCAGACGGCCGTGTTCTCGCGGCGCCGTGAGATCGAGGTGATGCGCCTCGTCGGCGCGACCAACTGGTTCATCCGAATACCGTTCCTCGTCGAGGGCGTGATCCAGGGCCTCGTGGGAGGCCTGCTCGCCGCGGGCTTCACGTGGGTGCTCGGCTCGGCATGGAAGTCGGCCGGCGCATCGATGAAGAACTCGCTGCTCGCCCAGTTCCTATGGCAGCCCGGTCAGGCGCTGCTCACCTACGGCGCCCTGATCGCGATCGGCAGTTTCGTCGGCGCCGTCGGGTCAGCGCTGTCGGTCTCGTGGTATCTGCGGGTGTGACCCGCGGCGTCACGCGCCGAGCGTGAGCCGTGCGACCGCAGTGACGGTCGCGGCCACCACGATCACGACAAACAGCGGCGCCTTGCGCCACACCGCGACGCCCCCGACCGCGACGCCGAGCACTCGGGTCGCGACGATGGCAGCGGAGCCGTCGCCGATCGACTGCTGCACGATGATCCCGGCGAACAGCGCCGCGGGCACGAGCGCGACGAGCGCCGCCGGTCGCCCCGTGGTCGGGAGCCGAGCGCCGAGGAAGACCCCCGCCGCCTTGAAGGCGTAGGCGCCGGCTGCCAGAGCGACGATCGTCGCCCAACTCATGGCGCATCCTCGGTAGCGGGCTCGAACCCGGCCCTGCGCTCGGCATCGATCAGCGCCACGGCGGCGCCGACGGCGGTGAGCAGGATGGGCACGCCGACCGGTAGCACCGGCACGGTGGCGACGGCGATCGCCGCGGCGCTGCACGCCGCGACTCGGCCGGGCCGGTGGCGCAGGTGCGGCGCGAGCAGTGCGACGAACGACGCAGGGAACGCGGCGTCGAGTCCCCAGCGCTCGAGATCACCCACCAGGTCGCCGGCGACCGCACCGACGAGCGTGCCGAGGTTCCACAGCACATACACACCGATCCCGGTCGCGATGAACCCGCGCCGACGGTCGGCGTCGGTGGTCTGCGCGGCGCCGACCCCGGTGGATTCGTCGATCACGACCTGGGCGAGCGCGGCCCGCACGACGACGCGATCGCGACGGAACCACCGCTCGACGACCGGGCCGTACAGCGTGTTGCGCGCCGCGAGCAGCAGCGCCGAGCCGACCGCCGCGGCGCCGCTGCCGCCCGCGCCGACGATGCCCACGGCAGCGAACTGCGACGCCCCGGTGAAGACGAGCAGCGACATGGCGCACGCCTGCGCGACCGACAGTCCGGCCGACCGGGCGAGCACCCCGAAGACCACCCCGACCACGCCGACTGCGGCGGCGAGCGCCACGCCGTCTCGCACCGGGCGCGGCGGCTTGATCGGCCCGTCGTCGTGTCGCTTCATTGGGCTAGACAGCGTAGATGGACACGACTCGCATCCGGTATGACGTCCACGACGGGGTCGCGACCATCACACTCGCTCGGCCCGACCTGCTGAACGCGTTCGATGTACCGATGATGCGCGAGATGATCGCCGCGCTCGACGAGGTCGATGCCGACGATGCCGTGCGTGCGGTGGTGGTCACCGGTGACGGTCGGGCGTTCTGCGCCGGCGCCGACCTCTCGGCGGGCGGCGACTCGTTCGACTACGAGACGGTCGCGCAGCGCGGCCAAGGTGCGGAGCAGCAGGAGCAGCTCGAGGCGCTCGAACGGATCGGACGGTCGGGCCGCGACGGCGAGTTGCGTGACGGCGGCGGGATTCTGGCGCTGCGAATCTTCCGCTGCCGCAAGCCCGTGATCGCCGCGGTCAACGGCGCCGCGGTGGGCATCGGCGCCACGATGACCCTGCCGATGGACATCCGTCTGGCGTCGGAGCGCGCCCGATTCGGCTTCGTCTTCGCTGCCCGCGGCATCGTGCCCGAAGCGTGCTCGTCGTGGTTCCTGCCGCGGGTCGTCGGCATCTCGACGGCGGCGGAGTGGGTGTATACCGCCCGCCTCGTGGCGGCCGACGAGGCGTTGCGTGCCGGCCTGCTGCGCAGCGTCCATCCCGCCGGCGAGGTGCTCGGAGCGGCGCAGGAACTGGGACGGGAGATCGCTCGCAACTCGGCGCCGGTGTCGGTCGCGATGAGCCGCATGATGCTGTGGCGTGGGCTCGTGGCGGACCATCCGATGGAGGCGCACCGCGTCGAGAGTCGCGGGGTGAACTACACGGGCCGTCGGCGCGACGCCGTGGAGGGGATCACCGCGTTCTTCGAGAAGCGTCCGGCGGTGTGGTCGATGAGCGTGAACGACGACCTCCCGCCGTGGGTGCCCTGGTGGGACGAGCCGACCTTCGACGGCTGAGCGCGGCGTGAGCCTGTCGTCCGCTGGTACGCGGCGGTCGTCGACGGGTGAACGCCGGTCGTCGACGGGTGAACGCCGGTCGGGCGCAGGTCGGCAGATCGGTCAGCCGAACCAGGGCGGTGCGTTGCCGGGGCGCCACTTGATGTTGCAGCCGACCGACGGCCACTGATCGTCGATCGGCGCCGAGCCCTCAGCGAGCGCCGCGGCGGCCGCCCGGAGGTCGGCTCCGTCGGGCGTTGCGCCGCCGCCGGGCCGCGTTGCGTCGAATCGTCCTCGGTAGACGAGGCGCAGCTCGGCATCGAACAGGTAGAGGTCGGGGGTGCAGGCCGCTCGGTAGGCGACGGCGACCTGTTGGGTGGGGTCGAACAGGTAGGGGAAGTCCCAGCCGAAGCGTGCCGCCGTGGCGTCCATCAGGTCGGGTGCGTCGTCGGGGTAGGCGTCGACGTCGTTGGCGTTGATGCCGACGGTCGCGATGCCGGCTGTGGCGAGGTCGCGGGCGGCGTCGCCGAGCGCCGCGCCGATGTGATGGACGTACGGGCAGTGGTTGGACAGAAAGGCCACGATCAGTCCGGTGCGACCCACGAGATCTGCCGGCCGGTGGCGGAGCCCGCCGCTCGTGACGAGGTCGAAGTCGGGTGCCCCCGTGCCGAGCGGGACCATGGTGGAGTTGACGGCAACCATCGGCGGCCACGTTACGCTCGTTGGCCGAATGCCCCGACTGTTCGTCGCCGTGTGGCCGCCCGAGGACGTCATCGCCGAGTTGACGGCGCTGGCGCGCAAGGACCGGCGTGGTATCCGTTTCGTCGAACCGGAACGGTGGCATCTGACGCTGCGGTTCCTGGGCGACGCCGCGGTCGACGACGCTGCCGAGGCGCTCGATCGCGCCGAGCTGCCGGCGGCGACCGTTCGGCTCGGCCCGGCGGTCGATGTGCTCGACGAGCGGGCTCTCGTGATTCCCGCGTCCGGGCTCGATCATCTGGCCGCCGCTGTCAACAGCGCGACAGCGGATGTCGGCGAGGCGCCGCGCCGCCGGTTTCGGGGGCATCTCACGGTGGCCCGGGTGAAGGCGTCGGCTTCGATGCCGCCGCTGCTCGGAGCGCTGGTCGAGGCGTCGTTCGAGGCGTCGGAGGTTGCGCTGGTCGAGTCGACGCTGCACCCCGACGGCGCCCGGTACGACACCATCGCGACGTGGCCGCTCGGTGTGTCGCCGTGGTGGACGGATCGCGAGGACGAGGCGCCGGCTCGGCCGCCCTCGGCCGGATTGGTCGGTTCGGCCGGTTCACCTGCGTCGGCGGGGTCGCCCTCCGGGCGCGCTCCTGGTGCCCTGGAACCCACGGGCGTGGCGGCGGCATCGGTACCGCCGGGGCGGATCCTGGAGCTGCCGGGATTCGACGCGGTCGCCTGGCGGAGCGCTGCGGGGGACCTGTGCGTGGTCGACGCGCGGTGTCCGCATCAATGGTCGCCGTTCGCGTTCGACGGGGTGGTCGCGGGCGACGAACTCGTCTGCTCGGCGCACGGCTGGTGTTTCGATCGCGAGGGTCGCGGGTCGAAGCTGGCGATGAACGGCCGGCGCGACCCGAAGTCGAACGTGGAGGTGCTCGCATGTCGCGAGATCGAGGGCGAAATCTGGGTCGAGCGGCGGGGGTCACCTCGATGAGCCGAGGGCTGTGGCCCCGGCCGCGGCTCGCCATGGCGGCGACGGCAGGTGCGCTGATGGTGACGCTGATGGCGGCGCTGTGGCTGGCTGGTGCGGCAGCCGATGTGGGCGCGGAGGCACCGCGTGGCCTGGCCGCCTGGGCGAGCGCGCCTCGGCGCCAGAACGCGGGCGAGCACATCGCGTCGTTCGACTCAGCCGTGACCGTGAGCACCGACGGTTCGGCGTCGATCACCGAAACGATCGTCTACGACTTCGGGAATCAGCCGCACCACGGCATCGATCGTCAGATCCCCACCCGGTTCGCCTGGGAGGGTGCGACGCCGAGGAACGGCCGATCGGGTGCGCAGTACGACCGGGTGACGCCGCTGCATCTCGACGATGTATCGGTCGATGCCAGCGCGGCTCCGGTGCAACGCACCGACGAGGCGGACGGCGTGAAGCTGCGCATCGGCGACGCCGACGTGACGATCAGCGGAGTGCACACCTACACGATTCGCTACACGCTGCGCGGCGTGCTGAACGGGTTCGTGGCGCACGACGAGCTGTACCTGAACGTCACGGGCAACGAGACGAACGTGGCGATCGACGTCGCGAGCGCAGCGGTCGCGATGCCGGCGCCGGTCGGCAAGGTGGCGTGTTTCGAGGGGCCGCCCGGATCGAAGCTCTCGTGCGGGTCGGCGCAGGCGACCGGCGAGAACGCCACGTTCTCGTCGACGGCGCTGGCGGCGGGCGAGGGCCTCACCGTCGTGGTCGCAATCCCGAAGGGTGTGGCCGCCGACCCGTCGTCGACCGCCGTGTTCGAGGAGCGTCGCACCCTGTCGAGCGCGTTTGCGCTCACGCCGCTCGTCGGTGTCGCCGGCGGCGGGTTGCTTCTGGTGGGGTTGGCCGGTGTGGGCGCGATGGCGTGGCGTGTGGGTCGCGATCGCCGGTATGTCGGCAGCGCCGTGGACGCGGCGTTCGGCAACGCGAGCGGCGCCGAGAAGCGCATGCCGCTGCGCGGCAGCGACGCCAACCCCGTCGAGTTCGTGCCGCCGGAGGGGATTCGGCCGGGCCATCTCGGCACGGTGCTCGATGAGCAGGCGAACCATCTGGATGTATCGGCGATGATCGTCGATCTCGCGGTGCGCGGCTGGCTCCGCATCGAGGAGGTCGAGCCGGCGGGCTCGGGCTTCCTCGGGTTCGGCCGAAGCGACGGCGATTATCGCCTGGTGAAGCTGCGCGACGCGCTCGAGTCGAATCAGCTGCCGCCGGAACAGCGGCTGTGGTCGGCGGAAACGACCCTGCTGGGTGCGCTGTTCCGCGACGGCAACAGCCCGCTGCTGTCGGAGTTGCGGACGCAGTTCGCGTCACGCCTGGCGATGGTGCAGTCGCGGCTGTACGACGACACCGTCGATGCGGGCTGGTTTCCGACCCGACCCGACCGTGTGCGTGCGCGCTGGCGCAGCCGCGGCTTCACGATGATGGCGGTGGGAGTGGGATTGGTGGTGCTCGCGGCCAGGTTCACCCACCTGGGTCTCGTCGCGCTCCCCGTCCCGGTGATCGGCTTCGCGATGGCGGGGCTGTCGGGTCGGTTCCCGGCCCGAACGGCGAAGGGCTCGGCGATGTTGGGGAGGATTCTCGGGTTCCGCGACCTGTTCGAGGTGGGCGAGGGGGAGCGGATGCGCTTCGCCGAGTCGCACCACGTGTTCGCCCAGTACCTGCCGTACGCCATCGTGTTCGGTTGCACCGACAAGTGGGCCGAGACGTTCGCGTCGCTCGGAGCCACCCCCGAGGAGATGGGGCTCGGAACCTGGTACGTGAGCCCGTACGGCTACGACTCCATTCGTTTCGGGCATGCGATGCGGTCGTTCACGACCACCTCGACGGGCTCGATGGCGGCTGCGACGCCGTCGTCGTCGGGCGGTGCGTCGTCGGGCGGCAGCGGCTTCGGAGGCGGGTTCTCCGGCGGCGGTTTCGGGGGCGGCGGAACGAGCAGCTGGTAGTTCGGGAACGCGCCGGGTCCGGGTCGCGAACCAACACGCCAGGCGTTAGGGTCGGGCCGCATCGCGTGCGTGGGCGCGCGGATCCGTTCAGGGGGTGTGCAGCATGGCGCAGCAGGTGCAGGGCGTGATCGCCCGGGCCAAGGGCGAGCCGGTGAGCGTCGAGACGATCGTCGTTCCCGATCCGGGACCCGGCGAGGTGGTGGTGGCGATCCAGGCGTGTGGGGTGTGCCACACCGACCTGCATTACCGCGAGGGCGGCATCGGCGACGACTTCCCGTACCTGCTCGGCCACGAGGCCGCGGGGCTCGTGGAGTCGATCGGGGAGGGCGTGACCAACGTGATGCCCGGCGACTATGTGGTCCTCAACTGGCGTGCGGTGTGCGGCGACTGTCGGGCGTGCCGACGAGGCAAGCCGTGGTACTGCTTCGCTACGCACAACGCGACCCAGAAGATGACGCTGCTCGACGGCACCGAGCTGTCGCCCGCCCTCGGTATCGGGGCGTTCTGCGAGAAGACGTTGGTCGCCGCCGGCCAGGCGACCAAGGTCGATCCGGCGGCGCCCGCCTCGGCGGCCGGGCTGTTGGGGTGCGGCGTGATGGCCGGGCTCGGGGCCGCCATGAACACGGGCAACGTGGGTCGCGGCGACAGCGTCGCCGTGTTCGGCTGCGGCGGGGTTGGCGACGCGGCGATTGCCGGAGCGCGCCTCGCCGGGGCGTCGACGATCATCGCGATCGACGTCGACGATCGCAAGCTTGGCTGGGCGAAGGACTTCGGCGCGACGCACACGGTGAACGCGTCGTCGACCGACGCGGTCGAGGCGATCCGCGCGGCGACGGGCGGCTTCGGCGCCGACGTGTGCATCGAGGCGGTCGGGCATCCCGACGTCTACAAGCAGTGCTTCGAGGCGCGCGACCTGGCGGGCACCGTTGTGCTGGTCGGGGTGCCGCGGCCCGATATGACCCTCGATCTGCCGTATCTCGACGTGTTCGGCCGCGGGGGAGCGCTCAAGAGTTCGTGGTACGGCGACTGTCTGCCGTCGCGGGACTTCCCGATGCTGATCGACCTGTACCTGCAGGGCCGCCTCGACCTGGATCGATTCGTGAGCGAGACGATCCCGCTCGACGCGGTCGAGGAGGCGTTCCACCGCATGGAGCGCGGCGAGGTGCTGCGCAGCGTGGTGACGCTCTGATGTCGATCGAACTGGTCACCACCGACGGGATCTTCAGCCTCGACGGCGAGGACTTCGAGGTCACGAACAACATCTGGTTGGTCGGCGACGACACCGAGGTGGCAGTGGTCGACGCGGCGCACGACCATCGTCCGATCGTCGAGGCGATCAACGGGCGTCGCGTGTCGACGATCCTGTTGACCCACGGACACAACGACCACATCAACGCGGCCGAGGCGCTGGCCGCCGCGGTCGACGCTCCGATCGCGTTGCATCCCGCCGATCGGATGCTGTGGGAGGTCGTGTACCCCGATCTCAGCCCCGATGTGGACCTCGCCGACGGCGACGTGTTCCACGCCGGTGGCCACGAGCTGGGGTGCTGCACACGCCCGGCCATGCCCCGGGGTGCTGCTGCTTCCTCGACACCGGCGCCGGTGCGGTGTTCAGCGGTGACACGCTGTTCTGCGGCGGCCCCGGTGCGACGGGCCGGTCGTTCAGCGATCGTGCGCTGCTGCTGCGATCGATCCGGGCGAAGCTGCTCGACCTGCCCGGCGACACGATCGTGCACACGGGTCACGGCGATTCCACGACCGTCGGCGCCGAGGCCCCGCTGTTGCGGGAACTACTCGCCTCGGAGCTCGACGGCTGACGACTTCACAGCCGCAGCGCCGGCCATCGCCGCGGCGAGGGAGGCCACGAGGATCGCGAGCTTCGCTGCGGCCGCGGTGTCGGGGTCGGTGAAGGCGAGTTCGGTGATGAACAGCGAGACGGTGAAGCCGATGCCGGCGAGCGTTCCGAGCGCGGCGACCATCCGCAGGTTCACGCCTGCGGGGAGGCGTGCTGCGCCGGCGCGGCAGGCCAGCCACGTCGCGACCGTGATGCCGACGGGCTTGCCGACGAGCAGGCCGAGCGCGACTCCCCATGCGGCGCGAGAGCCGAGCGCACCGTCGATCGCCGAACCGTTCACGATCACTCCGGCGTTCGCCAACGCGAACACCGGCACGATCACGAAGCTCGTCCACGGGTGCAGCACGTGTTCGAGCCACTCGACCTTCGACACCGACGATCGGGCGAGCGTCACCGTGGCCCGCGCGTGCTCGACCGACGACAGGTCGGTGAGCTCGTCGATGTCGATCAGGTCAGGGTGCGTGTGGGCCTGCACCGGCGTCAGGAACCCCATGATGACCCCGGCGATCGTGGCGTGGATCCCACCCTCGTGGAGGCAGAGCCACAGCATCGTGCCGAGCACGACGAACACGGGCGTGAGCGAGGCCGCCCGACGGCGGGCGACCAGCACGGCGACGACGCAGACGCCGGCCCCGGCCAGCCAGCCCCAGGCGAGCCCGTCGGAGTAGAAGATGGCGATCACGGCGATCGCGCCGAGATCGTCGACGATCGCCAGCGCGAGCAAGAACACCTTGCCGGCCGATGGGACGCGGGACCCGAGCAGGCCGAGCACGCCGACGGCGAGCGCGATGTCGGTCGCCATCGGCACGCCCCATCCGCTCACGTCGCCGGTTCCGGCGGTGAGCGCGACGAAGATCGCGGCGGGCACGAGCATGCCGCCGAGCGCCGCCAGAGCCGGCAGGATCGCCTGGCTGCGGTCGCGGAGTTCGCCCTCGATGAGTTCGCGTTTGATTTCGAGCCCGACGACCAGGAAGAAAACGGCCATGAGCCCGTCGTTGACCCAATGGCGCAGGTCGAGGTGGAGCGCGAGCGAGCCGAACGACAGGCCGGCGCGGGTGTGCCACAGCCGGTCGTACGCGTCGCTCCACGGCGAGTTGGCCTGACGCGAGGGCGATCGCGGCACCGATCGCGAGCAGAATGCCTCCCGCCGACTCGGTCTGGAGGAAGTCGGTCAGCGGACGGATGACACGGCGCGACGGGTCGGTTGCGGCCGCCGGTGGTTGGGGCGCCGTCACCGAAAGGTCATCCCGCCGTCGACGACCAGCGCTTGGCCGGTCATGTAGCTCGACGCGTCGGACATGAGGAAGATCGCCGCGTTGGCGATCTCGGACCGCGCCGCCATGCGACGCATCGCGCACGAGTTGACCATCATCTTCTGCACGTCCGGGGGGTTGTGCCGCACCATGTCGGTGTCGGTGACGCCGGGGGCGAGCGCGTTGGCGCGGATGCCGTCGCCGACCAACTCGGCGGCCATCGTTCGGGTGAGCGAGAGGAGTGCGTTCTTCGCCGAGATATAGATGCCCATGTACGTGGCCGGGGTGAACACGCCGGCGCTGATGACGTTGACGATCGATGCGTGCTCGCTGGCGCGCAGATGCGGGAGCGCGGCCTGTACGAGGAACAGCGGGCCGCGCACGTTGACCGCGTGCGCCTTGTCCCATGCGTCCTGCGTGATGGCGCCGATGGGCGCCGCAAGGGCGTTCGCCGCGTTGTTGACGACGATGTCGATGGCGCCGAAGCGATCGACTGTGGCTGCGGCCAGCGCCTCGAGCTCGTCGACGCGGCCGCAGTGCGTGGGCACCGCGATGGCCGTGCCGCCCTCCGAGGTGATGCGTTCGACGACCGCCGCGCAGGCGTCGGCCTTGCGGCTGGCGACCACGACCTGTGCGCCGAGCGCGGCGGCCGTCTCGGCGATCTCGCTGCCGATACCGCGGCTGCCTCCGGTGACGATAGCGACGCGTCCGGTCAGGTCGAACTGGGCGTTGAAGGCGGTCTTGTCCATGGCATCACCGTTCGGGTCGGCAGTTGGGGCACCCCCATTGTGGTCTGCCACTGCAGCCCCCGGGCGAAGCTCCGACAGCGATGCCACGGGCCCCACGGTGTACGGTTCGGGTGCTGCGTTACTCCGGCCCCCGGTAGCGCGACGGATGTCGCCAACCAGAGGAACCGAACATGCGCGCAGTCCCTATCGATCGTCTATCGGCGTCCGCGCCGTTCGACCAGCCGGGCGCGACGTTGCCGGTCCTTCGAGTTCGTCTCGAGGGTCGACATGGCTGAAGGTTCGAAGCGCACGCACCAGAGCAACGGCGCGCGCCGAGACTCGGCGCGCCCGACCGCCGTCGTCTACTGCGAGGGCAACTTCGGAGATCTCGACGGGAAGACCGCCAACGGGCTCGTCCGCCACTCGGAGCGGTTCGAGATCGTGTCGGTGATCGATAGCCGATTCGCTGGCCGAGACGCCGGCGAGCTGTTGGGCGACGGGCACAACGGCATTGCGGTGGTCGCCGACCTCGCCGATGCGGTCGCTCGCAACGGCGCCACGCCCGATGTGATGGTGTTCGGCATCGCCCCGGCGAGCGGGATGCTGTCGGACGAGGAGCGCACGGTGCTGCTCGGGGCGATGGAACAGGGGATGGGCATCGTCAACGGCCTCCACGACTTCCTCAACGACGACATCGAATTCGCGGCGGCCTCCGCTGCATACGGCGTGTCGATCGAGGACGTCCGGCGGCCCCCGGCGAAGCGCGACCTTCGGATGTTCCGCAACCTCATCGACGATGTGGCGTGCGTGCGGCTCGCGGTCTTGGGCACCGACGGCGCCATCGGAAAGCGGACGACCGCAACCATTCTCACGAAGGCGCTGAACGACAACGGGATCCCGACGGTGTTGATCAGCACCGGACAGACCGGGTTGATTCAGGGCGGTCGCTACGGTGTCGCTCTCGACGCGATCCCCAGCCAGTTCTGCTCGGGCGAGGTGGAGGCAGCGGTCGTCGAGGCGTACGCGGCCGAGCACCCCGCGGTGATCGTCGTGGAGGGGCAGGGGGCGCTCAGCCACCCGGCCTACCTCAGCTCGACGTTCATTCTTCGCGGCTCGCGGCCGGATGGCGTCATTCTCCAGCACGCGCCCCGCCGTGCATTCCTGTCGGACTTCCCGACGGTGCCGATGCCGGACGCGGCCAGCGAGATCCGGCTGATCGAATCGTTCGCCGACACGAAGGTCGTCGGGCTGACGATCAATCACGAGAACATGACCGACGACGAGGTCGCGGCGGCGATCGATTCGTACGGCGCGCAGCTCGGCATCCCGGTCACCGATGCCCTCATCCAGCATCCGGAGCATCTCGTCAAGATGGTTCTCGCTGCGTTTCCCGATCTTCGACGGACGAGACTTTCGCTGGTGCCATGACGTGCCCCCGCGTCGAGGTGCGACTCGACAGGGTCGGCCGAAACGCTCGAACGCTGGTCGATCGGCTCGGGTCGATCGGCATCGCCGTGTGCGGCGTCACGAAGGCAACCGGCGGGTCGCCCAAGGTGGCACGGGAGCTGCTCGCGGGCGGCGTGACCGCGTTGGCCGAGTCGCGAGTCGAGAACGTCGAGCGGTTGCGGCGTGCGGGCATCGCCACAGAGATCGTGCTCGTCCGGTCGCCCATGCCGAGCCAGGCCGAGCGGGTGGTCGCCGCCGCGGACATCAGCCTGAACAGCGAGGTCGACGTGATCGAGTTGCTGTCGTCGAGCGCGGTGCGCGCGGGGCGACTGCACGGGGTCGTGCTCATGATCGAGCTCGGCGACCTTCGTGAGGGGCTCATGCCCGGCGACGTTCTGGACGCGGCCCGTCGGGTCGCATCGATGCCGGGTGTCGTCTTGCGCGGCGTCGGCGTGAACCTGGCATGCCAGAGCGGCGTGATCCCGGACGCGTCGAACATGGCCGAGCTATCGGCGATTGCGGTCTGCGTCGAGGCGGACCTGGGGGTCGAGCTCGAGCTCGTTTCGGGTGGCAACTCGGCGAATCTCGCGTGGGCCCTGAAGGAACCGGCCGACACGGGTCGCATCAATCACCTTCGCCTCGGCGAGTCGATCCTGCTCGGCCGGGATCCGTTGACCCGTGCCCCCATCGCCGGTCTCGCCACCGACGCGTTCACGGTCGTGGGCGAGGTGATCGAGTCCAAGATCAAGCCGACTCGCCCGCGGGGGTCGACGGGGCAGAACGCGTTCGGTGACGCGGTCGGTGACGCGGTCGGCAGCGAGGGCCGCGACCGGTCGTGTCGACGCGTGATCGTGGCGCTCGGACGTCAAGACGTCGATCCCGACGGGCTCGAGATGCCTGAGGGATACCGGATCGTCGGGGCGAGCAGCGATCACCTTGTGGTCGAGGCAGGCTGCGACGCACCGGTGCCCGGCGCCGAGCTCCGGTTCGGCGTGAACTACAGCGCGCTGCTCCGAGCGATGACATCGGCATCGGTGCTGACGTGCTTCACCGACGAGGCCCCCGCGTGATCGGCGCACGCAGGCGGCGCGTCGAGCGCCTCGCGACGCGGATCGATGCGGCACGACGCGCCGGCGACGACGGCTGGCTCTGCGGCGCGTGCGCGGACATCTCCGGGTTGTCCGGCGCGGGGATCATGTTGATGGCGGGTGATGTGCAGCGCGGGTCGCTGTGCACGAGCGACGGGGTGAGCGCGGCGATCGAGGAGCTCCAGTTCTCCTTCGACGAAGGCCCGTGCCTCGATGCGTTCCGCGACGACGCACCGGTGATCGAGCCGGACCTGACGGGTTCGGGGCGGTCGCGCTGGCCGTCGTTCGCTCCTCGGGCTGCGGCGGCCGGCGCGGCTGCGGTGTTCGGCTTCCCCATCGCGGTCGGAGTGGTTCGCCTCGGTGCCCTCAACCTGTATCGCAGCACCGCCGGAGTGTTGAGCGGGGAACAGTTCGAGGACTGCCTCGCGCTGGCATCGATCGCCGGAACCACGATGATCGAGCTGCAGGCGCAAGCACCGGAGGGCACGCTCGCGCCCGGGCTCGAGGCGGGCGCCAACCTGGAGCTGCGCGTGCACCAGGCGATCGGCATGGTCGCCGCGCAGGCGGAGGTCGACGTTGCGAACGCTCTGGCGATGCTTCGCGCGCATGCGCTCGACGACGGGCAGACGCTGCGATCGGTTGCACTCGACGTCGTGGCGCGCGAGCTTGACTTTCGCGACGGCCGGGGAATCCGACAACCGAGGTGGCGACATGAGTGACGTGGGATCGAGAGAGTCGTCGCTGGTGGCGACGTTCGTGGAGCTCACCGATGTGCTGGTCGACGACTTCGACGTCGTGGAGCTACTGACCTACCTGGCGGGGCGATGCGTCGAGGTGCTCGGTGTCGACGCCGCCGGGATGATGCTCGCCAGCCCGACCGGCACCCTGCAGGCGGTGGCCTCGTCGAGCGAGGCCGTTCGGACCCTCGAGCTGTTCGAACTCCAGACCCGGCAGGGCCCGTGCTACGAGTGCTTCTACAACGCAACCCCCCTTGCCAACGTCTCGCTGAGCGACGCTCTGGAACGCTGGCCCGACTTCGCCCCGCTGGCGCTCGATGCCGGCTTCCGGTCGGCGACCGCATTGCCCATGCGGGTCGGCAACACGACGATCGGCGCGATGAACCTGTTCCGGTCGGCTCGGGCCGACCTGGGAGTCGCCGACCTGATCGCAGCGAGAGCGTTCGCGCACGTCGCGACGATCGGCATCCTGCAGCACCGCGCCATCGAGGCGGTGCAGGTCATCAACGACCAGTTGAGCGCCGCGCTGGAGAGCCGGGTGCTGATCGAACAAGCCAAGGGGATGCTCGCCGAGCGTGCCGGCGTGGAGGTCGAGGAGGCGTTCGAGCGGCTGCGGTCGTTCGCTCGCAATCGCAACCGGCGGCTGGCGCAGGTCGCCGAAGGATTCATCGGCGGTGAGCTGGCGCTCGACGAGATCTTGGAGGACGGCCCCGCGCGGTCAGCCCTGCGTCACGGTCAGGTTGGCGAAGGTCGCGACGGAACCCTGGTCGACCCATAGGCCCACGCCGCCGGACGCGTCGGCGCCGAGCTTGAGGTCGCTGACCGTGAGATCCGGCTCGGTCGCGTCGCCGACGAAGACTTCGGCGGTCGTACCGTCGAGCTCGATTCGGAGGTGGGTCCAGGCCGACGGTGCGACGGACCGCATCAGGTGGTTGCGTTCGGCGGTGTTGGCGGCGGCGGCCGCCGCGAGTGTGTACAGGTCAGCGGCAGCGGCGCGTTCGCCGGCGCGTTCGCGCAGATGCGCCTCGACGGCGATCCGCCGCGGGACGTGCGGCGGGACGAGCGCGAGTGCGGCCAGGCCCGCGGCTGCGCCGTCGGCTTCTCCCACGGCAACCGCGCGGTTGAGCCGGACGACGGGGCTGTCGGTGATGCGGAGCAGTTCGTCGTACCACTCGACGATCTGCACCCAGTCGGTCGACGCGGCGTCGGGCGCGTCCACGTGGAGCGCGGCGATGGCCGCCTGTGCCTGGTATTCGCCGAGGGCGTCGCGGGCGAGGGCGGCCACGAGTATCTCGATGCCCTCCTCGATCAGTCGCGTGTCCCAACTCGTGCGGTCCTGCTCGCCGAGGGGGATCAGACGACCCTGCGGATCCGTTCGCGACCCCCGTCGGGCGTGGTGGAGCAGCATGAGCGCGAGCAGCCCGTGAACCTCGGGGTCGTCCGACAGGCCGGCGAGTCGGCGCGTGAGTCGGATCGCTTCCGCCGCCAGGTCCACATCGCCGTCGTACCCGGCGGTGAAGACCAGATAGAGCACTCGGCAGACCGTTGCGACCTCGCCGCGCTCGCCGAGGTGTACTTCACTGATCCGCCGTTTGGCACGGCTGATCCGCTGCCCCATCGTCGCCTCGGGCACCAGGAACGCTGCCGCGATCTGCCGTGTGGTGAGGCCGCCGACGGCTCGCAGGGTGAGCGCGACGGCCGCCGAGGCCGACAGGCTCGGATGGGCGCACAGGAAGTAGAGGTCGAGCGCGTCGTCGGACGCGGCGACGTCCCGCGGCGCCTCCGCGTCGGCTCCGACGGCCCGGGAGCGCACGTCGGCGACTTCCCGGGCACGCCGTGCCGTGGTGGATCGGGCGGCGTCGATGAACCGATGCCATGCGGCGGTGATGAGCCACGCTTGCGGATCGCGGGGCGGGTCATCGGGCCATGTTCGAAGCGCAATCACGAGCGCGTCCTGCACGGCGTCCTCGGCCGACGCGAAGTCCGCCCCGCGCCGCACGAGGGCCCCGATCGACGAAGGCACGAGGTCGCGCAGCGGCACGCCGCACAGCATCTCGGTCACAGGACGCCGGTCACAGGACGTCGGTCACAGGACGCCGGTCACAGGGCGGCGAGCTCGTCGTGGCTCGGCGGCTCGCTCATGAATGGCCGCACTTCGATCCATTCGCAGATCGGCTGGCCGCCTGCGCCCGGTGCTGCCGAGAGCTGCGCGGCCCGTTCGAGCGCCCGCTCCCATGAGTCGACGTCGATGATCATCCACCCGGCGATCAGGTCCTTCGACTCGGCGAAGGGGCCGTCGGTGACGGGCGGGCGGCCTTCGCCGGCGTGTCGCACGAACGTGCCGTCGGGCGATACCGCGTCGGCGCTGACGAGCTCGCCGTTCTCCTCCAACTGTGCGGCGAAGTCGCGCATGAACTGGATGTGCGCGTCGACCTCGTCGGGGGTCCACCGGTCCATCGTGGTCCACCCTTCGACCGGCTCGGGTCCGCCGCGGTAGTGCTTCAACAGCAGGTACTTCATCGGGTACGTCCTCTCGTTTCGTCGTCGCCTTCGGCAACGATCATCCCAGGGACGGAGCCGCGACCGTGTTTTCGACACGAATGCGGAGATACTCGTGCGTGGCCCTTGATCGCTTCGACTTCTCCGGCCACTCCACCACACGAACCAAGGAGACGGAGATGCGCAAGCGGATCGGCGCGTTGGCGCTGGCAGCCCTGGTGGCTGCCGGTTGTTCCGACGGCGACACCTCGACTGCGGTCGACGATGCCAGGGTCGTCAAGATCACGATGCTCGACAACCGGTACGAGCCGAGTGAGGTGACGGTCCAGAAGGGGCAGGCGGTGACCTTCGAGTTCACGAACAAGGGCACGGTCAATCACGAAGCTCTCGTGGGCGACGAGCAGGCCCAAGCGGACCACGCCGAGGAGATGAAGCGCTCGGCGTCCGGCGGCCACGGCGACATGGAGGGGATGGATCACGCCGGCGCCGAGGGCGTCATCACCGTCGAGCCCGGCAAGTCCGACTCGATCACCACGACGTTCGACGACTCGGGGTCGTTCCTGATCGGATGCCATGTCCCGCTGCACTACGAGCAGGGCATGAAGGCAACGGTGACGGTCACGTGAGCGCGTCGCGGCGCGACCGATCAGGACTGCGCCGCCCCGACGGAGTGCATGGTCGTTCGAAGCAGACGAACAACATCGAGATGGGCCGTGGCTGACCGGCCGAGGCTCGGTCCGGCGTGGACGCGCCGGCAGGTCCTGCTCGCCGGGTCGGCCGGCGCGGCGCTGGCACTGAACGCGTGCAGCGGCCCGGCCGAGAAGACCTCTGTCGTACGCCCCGGGGCACCGTTCGCCCAACCGGGGGTGCTGTCCAGTTCCGACGGCCGCCTCGAGGTGACGCTGACGGCGCGGGCCGGGATGGTCCCGCACGGGGACGGCACCCGGTTCGCGTATACCTACAACGGGACCACGCCCGGCCCGACCCTCCGGGTCCGCCCCGGCGACACCCTGGTGATCACGCTGGTGAACCGCCTCGACGAGCCCACGAATCTGCATACCCACGGGCTCCACGTGTCACCCGAGGGCGATAGCGACAACGTGTTCGTCGCGATCGAACCCGGGCAGTCCCGCACCTACACCTACGTTCTGCCCGAGCATCACCGCTCGTCGATGTGTTGGTATCACCCGCACCATCACGGCACGGTCGCCCCCCAACTCGGCGGCGGCCTGTACGGCGCGATCATCGTCGAGGACGGCATCGACCAACTCCCGGAAATCGCCAAGCGACCGAACGGGTCTTCCTGCTGTCGGACCCCACCGTTGGCGCCGATCGTTCCGTGCTCGACGTGTCCGACATGAACGTCATGTGGGGCCGCGAAGGTGACGCGGCGCTGGTCAACGGCCTGCATCGTCCGGCGCTCGCTGCGACGGCAGGCACCTTGGAACGGTGGCGGGTTCTCAACGCGAGCCCGTCCCGCTACTACCGGCTCGCCCTCGATGGGCACCGGCTGCAGGTGATCGGAGCCGACGGAAGTCGCCTGGCCTCCCCGGAGGCGTTCGACGACTTGTTGCTCACCCCGGGCGAACGAATCGAGGTTCTGGTGGCGCCGGCCGAGGCGGGGTCGTTCTCGTTTCGGACCCGCGGCTACGACCGCGGTTCCCCCGGCATGGGCGGCGGCCGGATGGGTGGCCGTTCGTCAGCGAGCGCCGACGGGCAGGAACTCGCCACGATGGTCGTCACGGGGTCGGCCACTCCGGCCGCGCTTCCCACGCGCCTTCTGGCCGCAGCGGACCTGGACGCGGGGGTCGCGGGTTCGGAACGTCCGATCGAGCTCGCCATGGGCATGGGTGGCGGTAACGGAGGAATGGGTGGGGGCATGGGAGGGGGCGGCGGCGGGATGATGTCGTTCTCGATCAATGGCGAGTCGTTCGACCACGAGCGGATCAACATCACGGCGCGGGCCGGCGAGACCGAGGACTGGGTCATCACCAACACGTCGTCGATGGACCACCCGTTCCATCTTCACGCCTGGCCGTTTCGGGTGATCTCTCGCACATCGGGCCCGCCAGATGTTGCGGGTTGGAAGGACACCGTCAACGTGCCGGCCAAGAGCTCGGTGACGGTCCGGGTGCCCTTCACCGACATCACCGGGCGCACCGTCTACCACTGCCACATTCTCGATCACGAGGATCACGGGATGATGGGGATCATCGAGGTCCGCTGAGGGTCGGCTTGGCGTGCTCGGCCGCCGAGGCGGCGCTGCGGCGGTCGGGATTCGCGGGCCCGCTCGGTGAAACGCAGAAGGGGGTTGACCCTGACGCGGGGTCAACCCTGCACGCTTGCTCCATGAGCGCGACATCGGCGATCCACATCGCCGCACTGACGAAGTCCTTCGGTGAGGTCGACGTGCTGCGTGGCGTCGACCTCGACATCGGGGGAGGCACGATCGTCGCCCTGCTCGGTTCGAACGGGGCCGGGAAGACCACGCTCGTGCGCATCCTCTCGACGCTGCTCACCGCGGACTCCGGCGTTGCGTGCGTGCTGGGGTTCGGTGGCGAGCGGGCTCGTGATGAACACGTCTGCGTGTGATGCGGAAGTGACCCAACTCTTGTCGGCGCGCAGCACAACGGAACCCGACGGCGATCGCTTTGCCTGCGACACCGGCGCCCAGAAGTGGCTGCGCGAGCCAGGCATGCTCGCTGGTAGCGCCGAAGACGCCCTCGACTGCGCCTGCGCCCTCTACCTCACAGCCAGCTTCGATACACCGACGAACTAACGCGCGGGACGACTGGTCGTCGGTCAGGGTTGGAGGAGCAGCACGTCGGGGCCGTGCATCGCCGCAAGCCCTTTGTCCAGCGTGACGACCGCGCCGTCGTTGTGCCGGGCGAGCGCCACGAGGTAGGCATCGGTCACCTGTCGATGGCCGATAACGCCCCGCAGTTGTTCGCGTCGGTATGGCAACTGATCAGGCCAGAACGTATGCCATGGCTGGGCGCGAAGCGCATCGAGCACGGCAATCGCATCAACCGTGATCACGCCGGCGCGCAGGAGGAACCGTAGGAGCGTTCCTTCGGTGATCGGACACGTGGCGAGAGTGGGGTTGGCCTGTTCAAACCAGTCGCCGGCCGCGGCATGGTGAACATGGTCTGTCACCGTCAATGCGACGAGTACGTTTCCGTCGGCAAGGAAGGCCGTCACTCGTCGTCCAACGATCGCACGTCCTCTGCCGTCACCGATCGACCCACCGTGATCTGCGGCAGGCCTCGTGTGCCCCGTCGGGGCGGTCCGCTGCCGTCGGTGAGGCCGAGTCTGATGAGTTGTTCGATGACATCACTCATGGATCGGCGTGAATCGTGCGCGAGTTGACGCGCGAGGTCGTGTAGATCCTGCGGCAGGTCGATCGTCGTGCGCATCAGTGCATCATAACACCACCTCATCTTCGAGCTGCGGCGATGGCAACGACGGTGACGGCAAGCAGTCCCATGGTCGGGACAGTCGCCGGTTCTGGCGCGCTGAACTCGACCAGGTCGGCGTGCGTCAATCGTGAGGGCCGTTCTATCGCCGTTCGATCGCGGTCCGGTCGGCCGCTGGCAGCGGTGCGTACCGTGTTGCCAACGTTGGCAGAAGTGGTGGCGCTGGCCGAACAGGACCGGATCGGTGTGGCGAAGGTGGCTGGCCGACGCGTTCGGGCCGGGTCGGCGGCGGAGGGTTGGACGGCGGCTGTTCTTTCGTTCGTGGGCGGGCAAGCTGGTGCTGTCGGCGAGGCAGACCAGATGCTCGGCGGACTCGTCGCCGAGGTCCGGCGGTGGCGACACCGTTGATCGAACCCGCTGCCCGAACGCGTGGTCCTCTGGCAAAAGCCTCGTTCTCGGGATCGTGTCGAGCGCGTCGAATGCCCGATCTCCGCGATGCGCATGCCCTGCAGCCGCACCCCCCGAGCGGCGTTGCGCTGCCGTAACCCTTGGTCGAATCGAATGACAGCACTCCTTCGGCAGCCGTGCGCACCGCACGTTCGCCGCCGACTCGGGCGCCCGCAGGTTCGGTGGCTGATCGGCGTGGGCCATGCCAACAACACCGCACTCCACCTCGCCGAATGCCGTGCGCTTGGTGCGATGGCGCCGCGGATTCGAGATGGTGCTCCGCTGTTGGTCGACGGTCGCCGGAGATGGGTGGAGTATTCCCACATCGATTTCGACGAAAGCGACTTCGTCATGCTCGGCGACGCCTACTCCGTCGCGGGCGGCGCCGAGACGAGGGCTTCGCTCGGCGCCGCAGAGATCCGACGGCTGCCGATGCCCGAGCTCGTCAACTTCGCCACCGCGTGGATTGCAGAGCATCGGCTGCATCCACTCTGACGGATCAGTCGAGCGGCATCATCGGCTAGGAGACCGCTGAGCAACTTGCAGCGTTCGCTCTCGACGACGAACTGGTCGAGCTGCTCGACGACGTGTTCATCAATGCGTTGCCGGTCGCTCGGCACCTCCTCTCGCTGCTGGAGGAACGCGGCTGGACGGGGTGGACGAGGCTCCGGCGGATCGCGAGCTGTTGACCGCCCCGAACCGTCAGCGGCTCGGCGCTACTCGGTGCGATGGGCGGCCGCTCATTGCGGTGTCGAATCGGGCGCGACGCCCATTCAGGGGCGCAGGGACTGACCTCGCGCTTCCAGGGCCTCGTTGAGAATGCGGAGGGCGCGTGGACCGAAACCGTGGAGGGCGAGCAGTTCGGACTCGCTCTGGTTGGCGACCTGGTCGAGCCGGGTGACACCGATCGAGGCGAGTGCCCGAACCGCAGGGGCCGCGATCTTCGGAAGGTCAGCATCTGGCATCACGACAGCATCGCGCAGACCCTCTCGCAGGCGTGGATGGTGAGGCGCCACAATCCCGGAGTCCGGACCCGGACGCCGATGCCGGGAGCACGATCCGGTAGACCGCCTTGGGAGCGATCCGGGCCGGGGATCCACCGAGTTGCGCGTCCTGTTCACGCGGTCCCCGGGTCGGGGCCACGTCACGCGCTGTGTGTTCCCGAGGCCGCCGATCAGTTCGTCAACGCCGCCGCGGCTGCACGGTCTGGAGCGGGCATCGCGTTGCAGCCCGGCGAGGTCGACGCGGCCGCGGTGAGCTGCGCAGTCGCGGCGCTGCTCGCCGACTCCGGGTTCGCCACGGCCACACGACGCGTCGGCGAGGAGATCGCAGCGATGCCGACGCCCGTCGACGTGGAAGACGCGCTGCACGAACGCTTCCGCTCGGCCTGACGAATAGGGCGCGAGCGGGCAGGTGTCGGATCCTCGATTGCACATCCCGAGTAACGAGAGAGAAGCGAGGTTATACTCGTGGGTATGACTCACCGTGTCGGCCCCAAGGGTCAAGTTGTCATCCCAAAGGCGCTGCGAGATGAGTTCGGGATCGAGCCGGGCGACGAGGTCAGCTTCTGGCGGCACGATGATCATGTCGCGGTTCGCCCTGCGGGCCAGCGCCGTCCTCTCCGGGGCCGCTTCGAGAAGTCGCGCCTCGTCGAGGTCCTGACTGCGGAACGCGAAGCCGATCGCCGCCGAGAAGCTGCACGATGACCGTCGTCCTCGATTCCTGGGCCGTGCTCAGGTACCTCGAGAACGCCGATCCGGCAGCGACCCTCATCGCTGACCTGCTCGATGAGGGCCGGCCCCTGATGTCCTGGATCAACCTGGGAGAAGTGCACTACATCATCCGCCGTGCGCACGGCGAGGACGACGCTCTTGAGACCGTGCGCGACCTTCGCGACGTGATCGACGTCCGCCTCCCAGACGAGCGCCTCGTCCTTGAGGCGGCCCGCCTGAAAGCAGATCACCCGATGGCGTACGCCGATGCGTTCGGCGCCGCGCTCGCTGTCGCCGAGGATGCGACGCTCTGGACTGGCGACCCCGAATTGCTCCTGGACGGGTCCCGGTGGCGCTGGCGGGACCTACGCCAGCAGGTCTGAGTCGCCCGCACCTGCGGGGCCCACACCATCCGAACCGGCACCACCAGTTACCGGCTCACCAGCCGCTGGATTCACCCGCCAAGGTGGGACCAGATCGGACCGTCGCCACGGGGCCAAATCAAGCCGTCGAACTCACTGAAAGGCTGGTACGACATCGCGTTCGTCCTCCTGCGCAACGACCACGGAGGTGTCGCCGCGGCGGCGACGCTCGTGGCCGACGCAGTCACTGCGATCGACGAGTTCTACTCGGTGGTGACCACGAAGCCTGGGGAGAATCGACTCTCGAAGTGGCAGAACCCTGCAGTTGCAAGGGTCTCAGGCGGTGTAGCGGCGTCGGAATGGGTCGCGGGGGCAATTCGGGGGGAGTAACGGCCTCAACGCGACCGATCACGAAGTGATACCGGCGACAGCGGACAGCAGGGAGCGGATGCGGGTGCGTCGTCGGGCCGCTTCGTTCTCGCCGAGGCCGCGGGTGATGACCGCCATCGCCGGACCGGATGGGCCGAGTTCGCGGGCCAGGATCGGCCGGACATCGCTTTTGGTGGCGTAATCGCTGAACGCCTCGGCAGTCACCCCGTCGGCGTGAGCGATCTCCAGGCACCGCCAGAGGTCCTCGGCGTCGCGGTCTTCGCTGCGGACGGTGCGAGCCCAACCCTTGAGTCCGAGCGTGGCGATGGCATCGGGGATCAGTAGCGCGGCGTGCAACGAAGTGCCGTCGGTGAGCGCGATGTCGGCATCGACTTCGGTGCCTGGGCGGCGAAGCGCTTCGGCGAGCCCGGGAACCTCGGTCGTGACGATGTCGCCGACTCGCACGGTGTGTCGCGCCCGCGACCGGTAGGCGGGGATGAGCAGGTCGACCGTCGACGTCCGGACGGCGTCGATGGGTCGTTCCCATCGGTTGCCAGCCGTCTTGGCGTACCCGAGTGCTTCGATCGCCGCCACGAGGTTGGGCTCGCGGAGCAGAACTGGCGGGACGCCGAAGTCCGCGTCGCCCGTCGCGCGAAGAGGGAGGTCGATCCCGAGGCGTTGCTGGTGGAGCAGCACGGCGACGCCTCCGATCAAGCGGCTCCGGTCGAGTTGGCCGGCGTCCCGGAGAATCTGAGTCACTTCGGCGATCGCGGTGAGGCCACCGTCCATGGCGCGGGACAGGCTGGCGAGGATGAGGCGTTGGTTCATCGTGCGGAGGCGAGCGACCGCCGGAGCATCGCTCGTCGGAGGCGACTTGCCGCCTCATGTCGGTCCTGGCCACCCAGGTCGTGGAGGTCCCAGATCTGCTGGAGCGGGTCGACCACGGGGATGCCGTCGACGACGCTGGGCCACGGTTCGCTTGCGGCGAGCAATGTGGGGTCGGAGGTGTGGCGAACGAGCACGGTCGCGTCGACGCGCCCTTCGGCTGGGACGAAGCCGACCCGGGAGAGGTTGAGGGCGCGGTCGACGTACACGACGGTGAGCGTCGGGTGCCGCCAGGCGGCTAACAAATCGGGAGCGAAGTCGGCTGAAACCGCTCTGGCGATCGACGCGTGGGCGGCGTGCGCGCACACGACTTCCACTTGATCGCGCACTGGTCGGAGGCTGTACCACGGCATGTCTGGTGCGGCGAGCGCCGGACGATGTGCCGTGAGGTATGCGTCGATCAGTCGGTCGGGTCGGCCGACGTATCCGTCGGCTTCCGACGTGATCGCGTCCAGGTCGGAGAGTCGGGCAAGAACTTGGGAGACCCGGGGCTGTGACACGCCGACGAGGGCGGCGAGCTTGACTTGGGTCAGCGGTGCCATCGCAGCCACCAGGGAGCGCACGATGGCCGAGGTGCCAGGACCCCACGATCGGGCTCTCCGAGTCATGCCCGCAGACTATAAGTCTTCTGCCAGACTGGCAACGAACACTTATACCGCCGGCCGCGTCACCGCCGTCGGGTTGACTCGCTGGTGGTCTGCGGGTGCTCGGATTGACGGCGGTCGACGAAGGCTTCGGTCGACGCTGTGGTGATGCGGACGGCTCGGCCGAAGTGAACGGTGTCGAGGTGGCCGTCTGCGATGAGCCCATAGACGGTGCTTCGGCCGATGGACGGCAGCGGGGCGGCCTCGGGGATCTTCACGAGTGGGCTGGTTTGGCGGGCGCTCTGCTCGTGTCGGTCGTGTCCCATGTTCTGAGTAGGCCGTTGGCGGCGCCAGGATTTCGCGATCGCTCCGAGAACCTTGTCGTCTTGGGATTGCTTCCAGGTCAACCGAACCAGAGCGTCCGCCGCAGCCGACCGGCATCCGAGCTTCGGACGCTGTCGCGTGGGCGCACGAGATACTCGCTCGCTACGGGACTGCCGACTGATCAGCTCCAACAATGCTCAAACCGGGGCTTGAGCACTCTTGGAGCTGGGGAGAATCGAAGAGTGTTCGGCGAGGGGCGCTGTATTGCTGGGGACTGGGCGCTTCGGCGGCGGAAAATCGCCCTGGGGGGAGTAACCGGGGGAGTAACGGTTCGGTGTCCTGCATTTCGGCTACTCAATCGCCGGGTGTCCCGTCCGGTAGTCGACGTTCAACGCACGCTCGGGTCCGGGTCCCCGTGCCGGTCGTAGGATGCTCGGTAACGGGTAGGGGAAGATATTGACTGACGACAGCAAAGCAGTGGTGCCGGTATGGACCTTGGCGACGGGTGACGTTCGAGTTCCGGCAGCGACCATTGATGGGCCGATGAACGCAGAGCGGTTGACGGAACTTCGAACGGTCTTGGCGGTGCTGGCCGACGAGCCGATTGCCACTCTCGAGCTGCATCCGTTGCCAGACGGCCTCGATCGCAAGCGCGGCATTCCACTTGACGCAGCGAGCCCGCTGGCGCAGCACCTGTCGCAGCTCATCTCGCAGTCGGCAAAGGGGTCCGCCGTCGCTGCGACCGCAACGGCCTCTGGTGAGGGGCTCTACCGAATGGTGGTTCCAGCGAAGATTGCCGCGGATTTCAGCCAGGGCATCGTCCGCCCGATGGGATCGAAAGCGGTCGCCGGTGGGGTGCACAGCGCCCTTCGGAACTCGAAGGGCATCGTGGCCCAGCCAATCGTTCGTTGCCGGTCCGGCGAAGCCGCAGCTGCCAGCGCAGTTGGTGGAGCTGGCGCCACCGCTGGTGTAGCAGTCGCCGGCGGCGTGACTCTCACCGTTGCCGCGCCTCTCGTTCTCATGGCGGTTGCGGTCGGAGCGAGTGCAGCGGCGGATCATCAGCGACAACAGGCCATCGAGAGCATCACAGAACTACTCGAGCAGTTGCACGAGCAGGCGCTCGATGACGAGCGCAACGATCTGGACGGTTGCCGCGATGCCATCGACAAGGCAACTGCGGTCCTCCTGGATCAGGGGAAGCTTGGCGTGTCGCTCGGACTGGACTCGGCGGTTCATGCGATCGGGAAGGCGATTGCGGCCGCTGATCGTCGCCTTGACGGTTGGCAGAGCGCGCTCGACAAGTTGCCCGACGGCGTCGCCGTCGATGTCGCCACCTTGACGAAATCGTTTCCGGGCGTCGGCGACCACGGTGGCACGTTCCGCGCCCACCTCGAACTCGCGGCCTTGGCCGTAGCGTTGAAGCGGCGGGTCATCCTTCTCCAGGCTGTGGAACACGCCCAGAGCGACCCCGAGAATCTCTTCGAGAACTTCGTCCGGGCACTCAAGTCCGACCAGCATCGCCTCGACAAGCTGGAGTCGGACATAGCCGGAGTTGTCCTGCGTCTATCGACCCTGGAGTTGTCACGCTCGCAGGCGCTACGCGCTCCCGTCTTCACGTCTCGCGAGGTTGATCGACTGATGAGCGCTTCCAATCGAATTCATGAGCTGGGCGACGGAGTGTCCGTCAACAATCGGGCGACGGACGTGGCCATCGAGATGGTTCGCAACAGGGACGGCTCTCTCGTCGTTCTCCCCGCCCTGGCGGCGTAGTCCCCCGATCTATTAGCGCTGACCGGAGCGCTCGCGGTCGACGAAAGCCTCGATCGAGGCGGTGGTGACTCGGACCGAGCGGCCGATGTGGACCGTCTCGAGGTGGCCGAGCGCAATGAGTTCGTAGACGGTGCTGCGACCGATGGCGAGAAGATCGGCGGCCTCGGGAATCCTCAGCAGAAGTGCGACGGTGCGTGTCCCGGTTGAGCTCATGCCCACCTAAGCGCGCGGAGGTCCAAGAGCCGGCATCAGGTCGGAGCCGAGTACGCCCGCTGCCTCGGTCGGTAACCGGCATGGGCGAGCCAGGAACGCGCTCGACCGTGCCGGCGTTCGTGCGAGAACCGGTACCAGTCGTCCTCGAGATCCGGATAGCTGCGGAGGGCATCTTTGAACCGCCGGAAGGCACCACGGCCTTCTATCGCGACGGTGAGTCGCTCTGAGGCTGTGGGGTCCGTGACGGCAGAGATGAAATCCTGCATGTCTCGGTAGGCGGCTCGTCCGCCGAGCGATGGAACAGCCAGCCAGCGACCGGAGTCGTCGTCGAAGTCTGGACGGTGCTCGTCGAACTCATCGAATGCGTCGAGCATGTCCCGGTTCCAGGTGTCGCCGGTGTTGAGGTCGATCCAGCCGCCATCTCCGTTGCCCGAGTCGAGAAGATCGGCAACCTCGTCGAGGTCGACCAGGAGCGCAGGCAGGCGGAGCCCGTTGGAGTCCGGATCCAGTGCGGACTCCAAGTCTTCTGCGAGTTCCTCGTCGCCGTCCCACCGGCGGCCCCTGAGAACGTCGGCGCAATGCCTCGCGATGGGCCGAACTCCCTCCGACCCATTCTCGATCGCAGCGATGAGCCCGCTGCCGACCTGCTGCGCCCAGCCCTCGAGGTTGACACCAGCCATGGCTGCGACGATCCGGTCACCATCGCCCGAGACAAGTGCCGCCCGCATCTCTTGCCGATGTTGGCTATTCACTCGGTGATTCTCTCGCGTCTGTGGATCGAGCGTCGGCGCCAATCGATCACCATGCGGCGAGGGTGGATCTTCCCGGCCGGGTTGTTCGGGAACGAATTCACGACATCGACGAAAGGTCACCTGGAATCACAGTCTGGCTCCCAGGGGAGCGGGTCCGGTCGCCCGGGTGTCGTTTGACTCGGCAGAGTCAAGGCTCGATCGGTCAGTGTCAGACCTGCGTATCAGGATGAACCTGATGAACAAGGAAGCGGGCCGATGATGGCGAGCGGGGACCGTCGTCGGTCCACCCTCGATTGGCTGATCGCCAACCCTGTGATGACGATTCGGCCGTGGCGTGACGAGGTGATCGAGCAGCAAGGGTTCGACGCCCGACATGCCTACGTCGAGACGTACTGGCTACCGGTCCTCGGCCCATCGGCGGTCCTGGCTCTCCGACGGTTCGCCGACTGGCTGGACAACCGGCCGGCCGGTGCCCAGGTCGATCTCATCGACCTCGGAGCGTTCCTCGGCCTCGGCGCGGGTACCGGTCGCCACACCCAGATCAACCGCACCATCGGCCGGCTCATCGACTTCGGCATGGCCCGCATCTGCGGAGACCACCTTGAGGTCCGGACCGTAGTTCCGCCGGTGCCGCTCCGGGTTCGCAAGCGTCTCCCACCGGTCTTGGCCGACACCCTCGCCGACCGCGACCGGCGTTGCCTCGACCGCACATGACCCAGCTGTGGTCGGTCGAGGAAGCCGCCCACCACCGCCGTGGTCACCCCTGACCACTTGACCACCACCGAAGTGGTCACCCCTGACCACTTCCAACCTCACCAGGAGAACACCATGCAAACCATCGAGTTCATCGGCGTCAGAGGAGGACACGGCACCACCACCGTCGCCCTCGTCGCCGCAGCGACCCTCGCCAATCGAGGACCAACTGGCATCGCCGCCCACGACCCCGACGCAGTGTGCGTTGCCGTCGGCACAACGACCGGCGAGCTTCCGCTCCCGCTCGCCAACCACCTCGACCTCAAGTTCGACGGAACCGACATCGACATCGTGGACGCCGGGACGCTCGAGCAATACCTCGACGTCGGCCCGTTCGACGACGAGCCCGCACGGGCCGTTCAGAGCTCCTGTGAGCGCCTCCGCATCGGAGTGCTGCGAGGACCCGACTACGTCGGCCTCCGCACGCTGTGCGGCCACCAGGAAGCGCAGCTGGACGGGATCATCGTCGTGGCCGAGGCTGGTCGGGCGCTCGATGCCCGAGACGTCGAGCACGTCACCGGCCGGGCCGTTGTCGCCGTCGTCGACCACACCCCGGCCGTCGCCCGAGCGATCGACGCCGGCCTTCTGTTGAGCCGCTGCCGTGTGCTTCGTGAGTTCGCCCAGCTTCGTGACTGGGTCGCCCAGATCGTCTCCCAGGAGGCCCCATGCGCAGCTCACGCGTGACCCGTCCCGCACCTCTCGATCCGCCCTCATGGACCGTGGTAAGGAAGTGGCACAGACTGGCTTGTTCCGCAAGCGGAACAAGCTGACGGTTCACACTCGAGGCGTCGCGTCGCGTAGCGTCGCGACGGCCGTTGGCCGACTCGCGGTATGCGGCGACCGCCCGTTGACGCGGCCGCCACCGAGCTCGGTGAGCCACTCTGAGTCGACAATCCCGCGGGAGCAGTACGACCGCACGGGAAGGCTAGGCGCAACGATCGATGTAGTGCGGACCATGGATGGCCCCAAGTAGGTCAACTCCAGTCGGGAGAATCAGCCGATCTTCGCTGTGCTCGACCGGATTGTTCGACACTTCCACGACAGGCCGTTAGGGTCATGAGATGTCGGTTCAGCCATCATGGAACAGGCCCTCGGGGCCCTACGGTCATCCGAACCCTGGCGCGAGTTGTTCCACGGCTGTCGTCGTGCCTGTCGTGCTCTCGGGAGCGCTTCTGCTGATGTGCCGGTCCTCTGTGCGGCGTTGGGTATCCAACGCATCTGGGACCAATTGATCCCGCGCGTGAGCGCGTGTTTCGGATGACAACGACGCAAATTGGGCTGCCTGGCGGTCCTGTTAGATTCATCGCATTGGGAGGATGAGAGTTGTTGCGGAGCAAGTGGGGTTGCAACGATCTGTACGACGGTCTCTGAGAATCTGCGACCTCAGCGCATGGACGTCGGCACGGAGGGTGGGTATCGGGCATTGGTCCGTCGTTCGCCGCGGCCGAGCGAGCGGCACATGCGGAGTTTCGCCCGTTTCGTGTCGGAGGATCACTCCTGGTACAAGAAGCTCCCGTTCGGCGGCGAGGGAGAGCCGTTCTTCCTGTACCTGAGTCCCCATGTCCACGAGGCAGCAATCGAGACCGTTGACGGGGGGCGCGCGTGGCGGGCGATCGTGCGCGACGGGAAGCGGGAATCGATCTTCGCGTCGTACGCCATCGATCTTCGAGACGGCGACGTGCCGCCGGACCTTCCGATGTCGGTTGACCACTACGCGGAGAACATGACCACGGTGGACCGGCACAAGTACTTCGGACGATGGAACTATTGGAACTTCGGCCGACCGGATCAACCTCGAGCGAACGCCCTCGCGAGCGCTGCTGCTGGGTTGCGGGTGCCTGATGACGCGGGGGTGGACTTGGTCGTACCGCCCGAGGTCCTCGATCTGGGGTTGGTGTACCTGCGGGCCACGGTCAGCCCCAGGCTGGGCCCGGAAGCAGCACGCTTCGAGGCATTCCGGAGGGAATCCGGGGGTCCCTCGGCGGCGGATGACCGTGCGTCCCAGCTGCGCGAGTTGCTGCATGCGATGCGGAGGGTGGTCGGCTGGGTCTACGAAACTTGACCGGCGTTTACGAGTTCGACGTAGAGGTAGCGGGCGATGTCGCGTTCGACGACGGGGGTTTGGCTGGCGAACCCGTTGATGTCGTGGGCGCCGGCGAGGAAGCGACGGCTCTGCCGCCGGACGGTGTATTCGACGTGTCGTGGGATGAGGATGCCGGGCGCTGGGTGGTCGTCGTTGATGAGTCGGGTGGGTGGGACGGTCACGGCTGTCCGGACGAACGGTGCGATGGCGCGGCCGATGCGATAGTTGAGTTCTCCGTGGGCGCCGGCAGCGACGATCGCCTCGACCATGTCGCTCAGGGTTGGTGAGGGGGAGGGTCGGGGGCGGTACCGGTGCCGACGCCAGGCGGGGTCGAGTGGGTACCGAAGATGGGAGATGGCGTGTTCACCGATGACGCCGGGAGGGAGAAGACGGCGGAAGTAGTCGAGTCGGACCTCGAGTGGTGCGGTCGCGAGTTCGGGGTTCTTGTCGACGGTTCGGGTTGCCCAAGCGGTGAGCGGCCCGATCTTGTCGGCGGCTCGGCGTTCGCTGACCATGTAGGCGAGTTCGTGTTTGGACTCCCAGGTGAGGTCGCCGTCGTAGTCGTCGGGATCGGCGAGTCGAGAGAGTGTGCGGAGTTGGGCGCGGCTTCGGGCGCGTTCGGCGCGGTGGATGCGTGCCCCTTCGGCGCGGGACCAGCCGCGAGCGGTGCTCGGGAGCACCGAGCGCGCCATGTCGCGTGCCTTTCGTGATGGTTGTGCATGATGGCCTCCTCGTGGGAAGGCCGGCTCGGATCATGTGGGTTGATCCGATGGGTACCGGCTCATAGCCTCGGCATTTCCATCACCTCGCTCCGTTCTCTGTTTGGGCAGCCGATGAACATCGCGCCGATCCGCGGATTCGTCAACCAATTTCTGCCCCGATTCGAAATTCGTTTGCCGCCGTTGGCGGGTCGTGGCTGACTGGTGTGATGGCCCGCTGGTTCACGTCCGATCTTCACCTCGGGCATGCGAACATCATCCGGTACTGCGACCGGCCGTTTCACTCGGTCGGCGAGATGAACGCGGCGCTGATTTCGCGGTGGAACGAGGTGGTCGCTCCCGACGACGAGGTATGGGTGCTCGGCGACTTCGCCATGGGGCGGCTGGAAGAGACGCTTCCGCTGACCGGTGCGCTCGCAGGGCGAAAGACGCTGCTGACCGGCAACCACGACCCCTGTTGGGCGGGAAAGAAGGGCAGGACTCCCGACAGCGTCGCGCAGTGGCGGGGCGAGTACTACCGGGCGGGGTTCGAGACGATCCTCGACGGTTGTGTCGAGCTGAACCTGGGCGCCAAGCGTGTGTTGGCCTGCCATTTCCCCTACCGGGGTGACAGCGGGGACCACGATCGGTACCTCGACCACCGGCCGAGCGACGACGGATCGACATGGCTCCTGCACGGCCACATCCACGAGAACGGGTGCATCGAGGATCGGATGATCAACGTGGGAGTTGACGTGTGGGACTTCCGCCCGGTGAGCGAGAGCGATCTGGTCGACCTGATCGAGCTCTCGGAGGAGTCGGCGCCACTCCGGCCCTGAATCTCTGCTTTCGGATAACTCTGTTGCGCCGGCTGCGAACGTGTGTTCGTATGGTTGCTCGTTGTCGTGCGGACGGTCTCGGAGGTGGTTCGGTGGGGAATGCGGTGCGTGAGGCGCTGTCGGTTGCGGTGCAGATGGGCCAGCCGGTGCTGTTGTGGGGCGGCCCTGGTGAGGGCAAGTCGGCGGTGGTCGAGCAGGTCGCGGCTCAGCTCGGCCGACCGTGCGAGGTCGTGATCGGGAGCGTCCGGGAGGCGTCGGATTTCGCCGGTCTGCCGATGCGGGTGGGGGATTCGGTGTCGTTCGTGCCGCCGCGCTGGGCGAGCCGTTGCATCGATCGGCCCGACACGGTGGTGTTCCTCGACGAGCTGACGACGGCACAGCCGTCGGTTCAGGCGGCGATGTTGCGCGTGGTGTTGGAACGCGAGGTGGGCGACCTGAGCCTGCCCGACACGGTGTCGATCGTCGCTGCGGCGAACCCGCCCGAGACGTCCGCTGGCGGCGATGACTTGTCGGCGCCGCTTGCGAACCGGTTCTGCCATCTCGACTGGGAGGCCGACCTCGGGCAGTGGGTGTCGGGCATGTTGCGGGGTTGGGAGCCGTCAGCGCTTCCGGTTGTCCCGTCGGCGCGGGCGACCCACGAGTTGCGGTGGCGGGCGCTGGTGGCGGCGTTCATCAAGGCCCGCCCGTCACTGTTGCGCCTGGTGCCGACCGATGCGGTCTCCCAAGGGCACGCATGGCCCTCGCCGCGCACGTGGGATCGGGTCCACCGAGTCGCTGCAGCCGCAGATGCTGCGTCGGCAGGCAAGGCGGTGCGGGCCATCCTGGTCGAGGGCTTGGTGGGGCCCGGCGCGGCGATCGAGTTCCTCCGCTACGCCGAGGAGGTCGATCTTCCCGATCCCGAGGCGGTGCTGGCCGACCCATCGACGTTGCGCCTCGATCCGCGTGTCGACCTGTTGCTGGCGAGCCTTGCGGCGGTGACCACCGCGGTCGCGATGGAGTGCACCCAACAACGTTGGGAGGCCGCATGGGAGGTGCTGGCAGTGGTGTGTGATCAGGGTCGCGCCGACATCGCAGCGTTGGCGGCGACCGAGCTGCTGGAGTTGCGTGACGCCGACTGGCCGGCGCCGCGTTCGGTTGCCACATTCCTGCCGATCCTGCGCGAAGCAGCGCTCCTGTGAGCTTGCGGTCATGAAGGCGACGCGAACGGTTCCGCTGGCTCCGGCCGACGCCGAGTTCTTCGGCGCGGCGCGGCTGCGTGCCGCCCGAATGCAGCCGTACCTCGCCTCGGCCGTCTTCTCGCTCATCCCGGTACCGGTGCCGGGTTACGGGACCTTCGGCGTCGACCGATGGTGGCGCGTCTACGTCGACATGGACCAGGCCCGGGCCTGGGGCGTCGAGGCAACCGCCGCGGTGCTCCTCCACGAAGCCAACCACGTGCTACGCGATCACCACGGTCGCGCCGATCGTGCCGGCGTCACCTCAGCCAGCCATCACCGGTGGAATCTGGCCGGGGACGCCGCGATCAACGACGGTCTCCTCGCCGACGGCCTTCCCCTCCCGGACCCGGTGCTGCCCTCGACGCTGGCGCTCGACCCGGGGGGACTGGAGGAGACCTACTTTCGTCAGCTCGGCGAACGGGCCGCCGTCAGCACGTCGGTCGAGTGCGGGTCGGGTTCGGGCGGCGAGCGGCTCCCCGTCGAACTCGATGACGACACCGACGAGCCGGCGGTGGACGACGTCGACGCGACCGCGATCCGCCGAGGAGTCGCCCATGAAGTGACCGCAGCGCAGGTCCAGGGCATTCGGGTGTCGCCCGGCCTGGCGTTGTGGGCGAAGGCCCTCCTGACCCCGCAGGTGTCGTGGCGCTCCCTGTTGCGTTCCGCCGTGGGACGACCGCTCCGCGCCGCCTACGGACGTCGGCATCCCACCTGGCAGCGGCCCGATCGTCGTGGTGACAGCCGACCCGATTTCCCGTCGCCGGGGTCGTATCGGGAACGGCCCGAGGTGGCCGTGGTCATCGACACCTCCGCTTCGATGTCGACCCGGGCGCTCGACGCCGCAGTCACCGAACTCGACGACATCCTGCGGAGGCTCAGCGCCGAGATCACCGTCATCGCATGCGACCAGCACGCCGTCACGCCCCAACGCATCCGTCGCCTGGGCCAGCTCGAACTCACCGGCGGGGGTGGCACCGACCTCCGGGTCGGGATCGCTGCCGCTGCCGAGCTCCGGCCCGCGCCAACGGTCACCGTAGTGCTCACCGACGGGTGGACGCCGTGGCCCGTGGCGGCTCCGGCACGGTCGTGCCTCGTCGCTGTGGTGATCGGCGACCGGGCCCCGCTCCCGGTCGGCCCCGGCATCGTCGCGATCCGGATCGACGAGCCATGACCACGGAAAGCACTTGCGCGGGTCGACGACCGGGTCCGGTCCCTCCTGGGCGACGACCACCTCCCGGAGTGTCCTCACGCCCGCGGTTGCGACGTCGACGACTGCGACTGGTGCCGATGGGCAGTCGTGACGCCCGAGATGACCACGCTCCTCGACGTCGGGACCGACGCTCGCCGGCTCGCGCGCTCCGACGTGCTCGCGACGGTTCCAGGTGTCGTGGCGGCAGCCCAACTGTTCGACCTCTTCGACGGCGTCGACATTGCCGGCGTCGATGTGGCATCGGCTCGCCAGACGACGGCGCTGGTGCGTGACGACACGTCGCGCCACCTCGATGACCTCGACCGCCAAGTGCGGGATGCCACGAGACCCGGCGGACCGGTCGACGAGCGGTGCCGCCGTACCGCAGGCGCAATCGCAGCGGCATCACTTCAGGCCGGCAACGATCCGGCACTCGTTGCGTCGCTCCCGCCCCCGGTGCGGGCGTGCCTCGACGAACTCGCCCGATCCGTGTCGGGCGGGGTGCAGCTGTCCAGCGTGTTGCCGGTTGTCGAGCACCTGCACTGGCGAGGGATGCCCGAGCTGGCCAGCCAGCCGGAGTGGTCGCGTCGACCGAATCCCGGCGCTGACCATCTCGTCCGCCAGCGTCAGCTCTCGGCTAGCGGCGTGCAGACCGGCTCGCTCGAGGCGCTCGTGCTCGAATCAGTCCTCGACCGCTACACCGAGATGCTCCTCGATGTCGGCACCAGCCTCGCCGCGGCAGCCAAGCCGCTCGTCTATCGGCGACCGACCACCGACCGCCCCTTCGACAGTCGTTTGCGGAAGACGCTTTGGCGGGTCCTTCCGATCGACTGGCATGTCACACTCGTCGACACCGGGCGAGCCGCCTGTTGGGATACCGAGGAGGCGGGCGGTCTTCGCTCGACCATAGTCCCATGGGTGGTCGACCTCGCGGCCCGGGCCCTACGCGGGCGGGGGTTCGGGTCTGCCCTCTTCCACGAATCACCTGTCGTCGATTCGGACGACCAAACTCGCCGGACGTAGGTCCTGAGTCTTCGCGCCGCCGCCTACTCGAGTATTGCTGGCCCCCACCCCTCGTGCCCAAGATCGTTCGTAGGCCTGTTGCTGGAACCCTCTGCCATCCGAGCTGGGCTCACCTCGGTCGGCCCACGGACTCTCGATCGGGAGTGGCACGCTGGGCTTGCCTGACCCGTTCATGCGCGTGGTGGCAACATCGATGAGGCGTGTTTCCATGGTGCGGAGGTTCGTGGTCGGGCGTAGCCGTCACCGAGCGTTTGGGTCATCGAAGAGCGCGTCGTACCGGCCGATGTTGCGCTAAATTCTGTTCCCAGAAGGGGTCTTCCGGAAGAGTCGGTTGAACGGCGTCGGGAACCGCGACCGTCCAGTCGTGGAGCCGCCTACTGCGGACGCTCGCACCTCACACACCCCGCAAGATCGGTGGATCCAGCCTCAAGCTGCGTAAGGTCTCATGACATCCACGCGGCCCATCGCTCGAGCTGAGTGAGCCCGGCCTCCGTCTCCCGCAGGGTCGCGATCGCGTTTGTGAGGGCCTCGGCGACCTCGTCATCCGATCCGCTCATGCGGCCGAGCGTCCGGAGAGCGAGATAGTTGAACCAACCAACCCGTTCGGCCGCCCACTTCGCGAAGTCGAGCGGCTCCGGTCGATCGAACGCTGCGCCGGTAGAGCGATATCCCTCGAGGAACGCGACCATCCGCTCGCGATTGGCGAGACGCCCATCCCAGCCTGACCACATCAAGGCGGCCTCGGCGGCCTCGTACCGTGGCGGGCATAGCGCGGCCTCGTCCCAGTCCGTCAGGATCAGGCGGTCATCATGAAGGAGCACGTTGTCTGGCTTGTGGTCGCTATGGCAGAACGTCCATGACTCCGTCAGCTGACCTACCTCGGCGAGGTCGATCGCCTCGTCGACAATGGACGCGTATCGAGCGACCTCGGCAGCCGTGAGGAACCCGGCCTCCCCGAAACTTGCGAGCGCCGCACGTGGGTCCCAGTTCCACCACATCAGGGAACCCGACCGTGCGCTGCTGTGCTCGGCACCGATAGCCTGCACCGTGCCCAGTTGCGCTCCGGCGGCGCGAATCGAGGAGACTGCGGGCTGAGCATGCGACGATTGCCCTGGCGTCCACCGGTGCAACCTCACGAGGGCGTCGTCGCCGCGGGAGCCGGCGACCGTCTCGAGGAGTTCGCCCGATGTTCCGGCCACGGGCGCCGGCATGTCGATGGTCCCACCGCGCCAGATCGCTATCTCGAACGCGACCGCCGCGCGCAACGACTCGACCCAGCGTAGATCCGACGGCGAATAGCGGAACTCCTTCAGGAAGAAGGAGTCGCGCCCGGTCTGGATTCGCCAGGTCCGGTTCGCGGACGCTCGACCGAGCGAGGTCGCGGTAGCGGCTGAGTCGATGTCGAAGGCCGCGTAGGCCCGAGACAGGAAGTCGTTGTCGAGTGACCTGCTCACCGATCAAGCGGTCCGGCGCACGTGACCGATCAGCCACTCGGCAGCAGCGAACTCGGCGGTCCATCCGAGTCGCGCCAGCTCGTCGGCCAGCAGCTCGCGGTTCCAGAGGACCCGGACGATGCGGTACGCCGCGCCATCCTGCAGGTATCGGACCGACGTGGACTCGTCCACGCGGTCCTCGGAGAAAAAGTTGACGTTGTTCTGCAGGTGGGCGTGGGCCGGCTCGCCAGCATCGATGATGACCACAGTCCCGTCATGCGTGAGACAGCGGTCGACGAGGTACCAGAAGCGCTCGAAGGCATCCTCGGGAACGTGGGACAACCAGAAGGCGAAGACGACGACCTCGTAGCGTTCGGTCGGAGTCCAGCCGAAGATGTCGGACTCGATGTACCGCACCGCAACCGGGGCTCCGGCCGTTGTCTGTCGATTGATGTCAAGGCTCTCGGGTGACGCGTCGACCACCGTGAGGTCACCGGCGATCTGGGCGAGCATCTCGGTGTACACACCCGTGCCGCCGGCGATCTCGAGCACGGATCGGTCCCGCGCGACGGCCAGCGCCTCCGCCGCATGGGCTCGCCCTTCCCGTCGAGACCGACCGTCGGCATCGTTGGCGGTGAGCAGCGAGCGGTTGGCGGCGTCGTACTGAGCGGCGCCGTTCCGGTAGTAAAGCAGTTGCTCGGAGAGCAGGTCCTCGGATCGGCTCATCGTTCTCCATGCGGTCTGACTCGACGGGCTCGTTATTCTAGTTGGGGTTCTGCTCTCGCGGGCCCAGCGCGCAGGTGACGTCGAGTAGAAAGTCGCTTCATGGATACCGACGCGCTCGTCGAGGTGCTCTCGGCGGCGGCGATGGAGGTGGATGCTCTGGTCCGCTCGATGTCGACCGAGGAGCTGCTGCAGCGGGCCGATGGGCACGACGACCAGTTCGCCCTCGATGTCGAGGCCGACCGGGCCGTAAGGACAGCTCTGGTGCCGCACGGACTGGGGGTGCTGTCGGAGGAGTCGGGCTTCCACGAAGGATCGGGACCGATCCTGGTCGTCGTCGATCCCGTGGATGGCTCGACGAACTGCAGTCGCCGCATCAGCCACTACGGCCCGAGCCTCTGCGCGCTCGATGCATCAGGCCCGCTGGTCTCGGTTGTGCACAACATCCACACCGCCACCACCTATCGTGCGATCCGAGGCGGTGGCGCGACCCGCAATGGAACGGTGATCGCGCGGTCGGTCCGACGGTCCGTCGATCTGATCATGACGGGCGATCCGTGTCGTGAGCTCGACGGACCGGCGTGGACGAGGATCTCCGGGGCATCGGCGCACGACCTATGCCTCGTCGCCGACGGCTCGGTCGATGGCTACGTCGACCACCGGAACACCCAGTCGATCTGGGACTACCTCGGCGCATGGCTGGTCATCGCCGAGAGTGGGGGGGAGGTTCGCGAACGGGCCGGCGCCGACCTGTTCGACCTCGGCGCCTGCGCCGACCGCCGGCTTGTGGCGGCGACGTCGAGTGTCCAGTTCGAGGTTCTCGACCGCATGGTTCGCGAGCTCCTGCCGATGGAGGGCCATGACCACTGACTCCGTGACGGTGATCACGCTGACGCGGGCTCGACCAGAACTAGCGCTCCGCGCTATCACCTCGGTCCGCGGCCAAGACTATGACGACGACGTGACGCATGTGGTGATCATCGACGAATGCGAGGAATCTGCCGACGTTCTCGGCGCTCTGGAATCGAGTCCCGGTCGTGGGCTGAGCATCGTGCAGAGGAAGCGTCTCGCATCGGAACACGGGCCGGCGAGCGCCAGTCGAGGAAGCGTCTACGGCCGCATGGGCCGCCTCATCAACGCCGCTGTCGCTGAGTCGCGCACGCGTTGGATCGCATTGCTCGACGACGACAACGAGTTCACGCCGGATCACCTTCGGTCGCTTCGAGATGCCGCCACCGCGGCAGCAGTGCCGGCCGCCCATTCGCACCGAACGATCCACTGGGCTGACGGCAGCGCCTATCTTCTCGAACGCTTCCCCTGGATTGCGGACGACCACTTGGCGGTCGTCGCCTACCACAGCCTCTGTCGGCGCGGCGTGTGGGAGAGGGGTACCAACGTTTTGAAGGACCGCGCCGGTCCGCTCATCTCGGGTCGATTCCTGAACAGCACCATCGCCGGCCCGCTCGACCCAGTGATGATGGTCGATCACTCGACATGGTTCGTCGACCGCTCGGTTTTTCTAGCGCACCCGCTCCCCGAGAACTACTTACAGGCGGCGATCGATCGAAACGACTGCCCCGACGACTGCCTGCTCGAGGCGCTCCTTCGAAGCGGGGTGCCGATCGTCTGCAGTCACCGAGCGTCGGTGCGCTACTACCTCGGAGGGATCTCGAACCCGTCGCCAAGCGGCGTCGACGAGGAGCGACCGACACCTCCGTGAGGTTCGACGGACTGCACCAGGATCTCGGCGCGATCGGGTGCGCGGTACAGGCCCTCGGTCTCCTCCACCCAGTCGATGATCCGGTCGGCCGTCTGGTCGACGCTAAAGTCAGTCACATCGATCTCGGTTGACGTGATGCAGGAGGCTGCGCCGAGCTCGCGCATTTCCTCTTGATCGCGGATCAGCTTGTCGAGGTCGGTGTAGCGCCATGGGTTCTCCGAATAGACGAGGCGCTCCTCGCGAGCCATCTCGAACGAATCCGGGCGACGCGTGAGCGTGACGAGTCGGAACCCCGCCGCCGCCAGCCGTTCGTCGACCCAGCGGAGATCGCACTCGCGGCCATACTGGGAGCGTTGGTAGCTGATCGTCGACAGATGGAACCGGTCGACGATCCAGTAGTAGTCCACGTGCAGCTCGAAGAGCCGGAGATAGGTGTGGAACGCCTCGAGGGCCCAGGGCTCCTCGTCGGGACGGAACGTGATCATGCTCGAACCAGGCCGGCCCTTGGTCGGCTGGGCGTCGGCCTTGGTCTCCCATTCCGACGAGACCAGCGGAATGTGCCACCGGTGAAGCCGTCGACCGATGATGCGAGGATGTTCCGCTAGGGCGAAGGCGGTGTCGGTCTTCGACGTGAGGAGGTGCCCTCGAGCAGAATCTTCGGTTGCGGTATGCGCTGTTCGGGCGGTGGCTGTTCCATCGGTCTAGTGAGTCGCGATCCGTTGGGAATGAAGCGGGGCCATCGTCGAGGGCGCTCGCAGATCTTGGATGAGCATCTCGCGGACGCACGTGGCACCGGCGACGCAGGTCGAAATCTTACCGGAGAAGAGCATCAGCACGTTCGGGCCGACCCAGGTGACCTCGGTCGGCCGGGCGTCGGTGTCGAACGAGTCGGCGAGGACGGATCGCAGCTCGAACGCCGACGCGAGGTACTCGATGTGCTGGGCGCCGATGACGAACTCCTCGGCGCCCCGTCGCATGGCCTCGAAGTTCGTGCTCTCCGGCTCGGCGCGGATCGTGCCGCCCAGGAGTCGGGCGAGGCGGTCCTTCTCGACGGCGGCGAGGTCGTCGTATCGGCGGTGGACGCTCTTGTCGACGTGGTAGAGGAGCGACAGGTCGGTGCGGGGGAGTGGAACCAGGGACACGAACGGGCCGTCGAGGACCACCACGCTCCGCCCGACCAGCGGGGGGCACCGCACCACGCACACCTCGCAGATGTCGAGTCGGCGTCGAGGAACCGGAAGGGACGCCGACGAGAGGAACGAGTTCGTGGCGGCATAGCCCGCCAGCACGACGTAGTCGTAGGTGTCCATGACCAAGGGCGTCGCCCGGACACCGGTCTTGACGGCAACGTTCGACCGGGCGAGGCGGCGTTCGATCACGCCCTTGAGTCGCTCGTAGTCGATGTAGGCCTCGTCGACCAGGAACGTCGCGTCGAGCGCTTCGTGTCGGAGAAAGTCGGGAGTCGCCGGTTCGTACGGAAGGCCGAGGTCGTCGCAGAACTGGACGAAGTCGTCGACGCTGGTCCGGGATCCCTCCGCCGCGATCGCGTAATAGTGGTCGTGGTCGTAGCTGGTCGCCGTGGGGTAGAACCGCTCGAAGCCCGGAGCGACATCACGTGCGAGCCGGGCGGTGTTCACGCTTCGCGGGTAGTGGTAGCCGCGGTGCAATCGCATGAGGTTGCGGCGCGATGCCCTGTCGAGGATCGTCGGCGCGGCCTCGTACAGGTCGACGATCGCGCCCGCGAGGTCGAGGTCGAGCGCAGCGGTGCACCCGAACACGCCGCCTCCGACGACGGCGATCCGGACCCCCGCGAGGGGAACGACTTCGGCGGACGACATGGGCTCAGGCGCCGGCCACGTCAGCGACGATCGATGTGACTCCCACGATGAGATCCATGGACTGGACCATCCGGTCGCCCGGGGAGGCAGCGTTGTGGGCGAACCGGGCGACCTCTCGCTCGACCGGCGTCGACGTGTGATCGAGACGAAGGTCGGCCGGGAGTGCGACCGGACGCCAACGAGGCGTCCGATCCGACGGCGACGTGTCCTCGTCGAGCCGTCCCGGCGACCACCGGAAGCGACGGTCTCCGGACCAGACGTCGATCTCCTTGAGTCGCGGACGAGCGGCGTCGGTCGAATACCGGAGCGATGCAGGGACCCCCTGCGCCGTGACGAGATCGATCTCGAGTCGCTGCGCATTGTGGACCAGCACGTGGGGAACGCCGAGCGGGCCCCCGAGCAGCACCATCAGAAGCGCAAGATCGTGCGGCAGCAGTTCGTGCACGATCTCGCCGCGAAGGCCCGGCCGGTTCCACCGGGCGGCGACGCGGCGCACCAAACCGGTCGCGGTCAGGTCCGTCAGGGCCTCGAAGTAGGGGTCGAAGAGGTACACGTATCCCACGAACAGCTCGAGGTCCAATGCGAGGGCACGTCGACGAAGGTCGGCGGCCTCGTTGACCTCAAGACACACCGGCTTCTCGACGAAGACGTGGAGGCCGCCGTCGAGAGCACGGCCGGCGATCTCGAAGTGGGACGCCGCCGGAGTCGCAATGACCACCGCCCGATTTCGGTCAAGCCCGAGCACGATCGATGGATCAACCGGCGGTGATGCCCGGGGCATCATTTCCTTCAACCAGCGGGCCGATGAGTCAGATCCGGTCGTCGCCACCGCGGTCAGATCAAGCAGCTGGTCGACGGCGACGACGAGGTTTCGTCCCCAAGCGCCGGCCCCGATGACGGCGCAGGGAAGGCGCTCGTCGTCTCCGCCGGGGGAGAAGCCGGAGGGCACGCCGTGGTATCTCGGCTCCATCGTCGGTCGTCCACGGGACATCGGTTCGAGCGGAGGCCGTGGACCGGGCATGGCGGTGATGCTACCGTTGGCGGGCGGCAGCGCAGAGAAGGGGCCAGGCCCGGCATGTCGGACCACTCACAATTGGCGATTCTCATCTGCGAGCCTCAGGGGCCGACCGACGAGAACCAGTTCGACAATGCGCGTCCGTACCTGCCGTACATGTGGGCGACGCTGAAGACGTATCGCGAGCGAGTCGTCGGTGGTGTGCAGCACACCTGGTTGGATCCCATCTGGAAACACGGCGACCCGATGGAGCTGCTCAAGCCGTCGTCCGGTCGAGCCATCGATGTGCTGGGACTGAGCTGTTACACTTGGAACTGGCGACTCCAATGCGCCATCGCGGCGGAAGTGAAACGATCAGATCCCGACTGTTTCGTGGTGGTCGGTGGCCCTGAGCCCGACTACAAGGATCCGGCCTTCTTCCGCCTGAACCCGGCGATCGACGCGATCGCCGTCAAGGACGGCGAGATCACCTTCTCCGCCATCCTTGACAAGCTCGTGGTCGGCGACCGCGACATGCGTGACGTTCCGGGCCTGTACGTCCCCGACGCATCCGGGCGCCCGGTGTCGACGGGCGAGGCGATCCAGCCTGCGACCTTCCCCTTCAGCCCCTATGTCGAGCAGAGCGCCTACTACGACTCGATCCTGGCCGGGCTGGAGCCGGGCTCCTACGACGTCATCCTCGAGACGAACCGCGGGTGCCCCTACGGCTGCAGCTTCTGCGACTGGGGCTCCAACACCATGTCGAAGATCCGCAAGTTCGACATCGACCGCGTCCACGCCGACATCGACTGGATCTCCCGGCACGCCGTCAACATCGTGATGCTCGCCGACGCCAACTTTGGGATCCTCCCGCGTGACGTCGAGATCGCCGATGCGCTGAACCAGGCTCGCTCCGCAGCTGCGGGGTTCCCGCGCCACATCTTCTGGAGTGCGGCCAAGAACCACCCCGAGCGCGTGGTCTCCATCGCCCAGCGCTTCGCCGGGAGCGGGATCTCGACCGTCCACGCGCTCTCGATCCAGCACACGCGCAGCGAGGTGCTCGCGGCGACGGCGAGGAGCAACATCTCGGCCGAGCGCCAGGTCGAGGTGTGTCGTTCCATGATGGAGTTCGGCGTGCCAATTGAGGTGCAGCTGATCCTCGGCATCCCCGGTGACACGCTGGACCTCTGGCAGAGCTGCCTCACTGACCTCATGGAGTGGGGCATCCACGAGGACTACCTCATCCAGTCGTATCGGCTCCTCCCGAATGCGCCGGCCGCTGCCGCTGACTTCATCGACACGTGGGAGGTCGACGCTGTCGAGCGGACGATGTTCGACTACCTGGTGCGGGACGAATCGGCGCGGGTCAACCTTCTCGAGAAGCCGGATCGCATCGTGGTGGGATGCACCTCGTTCGACCGAGCCGACTGGATCCGGATGGCTCTGTGGGGCGCGGTCGTGAAGGGCCTGCACAACACCGGATTCGTCCAGCACATCGCCGTGTACCTCCGCCTGACGCGCAACGTGCCGTACGTGGACTTCTACCGCGGCCTGATCGACGGTCTCATGACGACCGACCCGCTCCTCGCCGGGCTCCGGGCCGAGATCGAGGAGCACTACGAACGCTTCCTCGCCGATCCCCTTCTCAGCGACCACATGCGCCTCGACAGCGTCGGGACCTTCGGCTACCTGTTGCATCCCTCGCGCTGGCTCTTCGTCCGGGTCTGCCAGGAGGCCGACGACGTCTTCTCGCTGATCGGCGACTGGGTCGAGTCGACGTTCCCGCTGGACTCGGCGGCCCGGGGACTGGTCGAGTACCAGCGACAGATCATCGTGCTCCCGTCCTACGACCGCGAGTGCGGCCACGAGTTCCCCGTCGATGTCGACTGGCCCTCCTACTTCGCCGCAGCGCGAGGCCGCGAGGGGTTCGATTCGCTCGGCGAACCGGCTCCGACTCCTGGGGCCGTCGTCCGAGCGACCGACCGACGATCCTCGGAGCGTGTGATCCGGGCCGACGGCCCTGGCGAGGGGTACTACGGCAAGCCGTTCGATTGGGACTCGCTGGTAGGCGAGGAGCGGTGGATCCGCTGGATCGAGCGGACGGTGATGGACCGCGCCTCTTCCCAGCTCAACAACCTGTGCGACCTGCGCTTGCTCCCGGAGCCGTCGGCATGAGGCGGAAGCCCGACTCAGCTGCGCCCGTGACCGATCGCTGCGACCTGTCCACCACCCTCCGCGACGCCGGCGTCGTCGTCGCCGACGTGGCGTCCTTCTTCCCGTTTCACCTCGCTTTGCGTGGCGCGCTCGACGATCTGGTTGCCGACCTCGAAAGAACCGACGGTTCGCACGTGTCGTTCGCCCGCCCGGAGATCTACCTCGCAGCGCTCGACGTCGATCATCTGGCGATGGTGCAGCACTATCTCGGCACACCTCCGGCCCTGACCGGCGTCCACATCCGCCGCGACGTCGGCCGGAAGGTCGGTGGCATCAAGCACTGGCACGTCGACAGCGAGGACGAACGGGTCCTGCGGCAGATCGTCTACCTGGCCGATGTCGATCACACGAACGGGCTGTTCGAGTACGTGCCGGACTCCTGGCGCGAACCGTGCAACCACCTCCGGAGCCGCGACGTCGTCGACGACCGAGGCGACGGGTACAGCGCGGCTACCGTGTCCGACGACGTGATGTCAGCGGTCGTCGCACCGTCGCACTGGCAGTCCGTCACCGGACCGAGATCGACGTGTGTGCTGGTCGACGCGGCGCGCCTGTTCCACCGAACCAGGCCCCACGATGCCGAACGGCTGACGCTCACGCTCACCTACACTTCGCGGCGCCCTCGGCACCCGGAGGTGCGTCGCAACCCCGACCTCGATCATCTCCTGGACAAGTTCCAGTCGAGCTGCTTCTACGCCGCGACTCCCAGGACCGACTGACCGTGCGTCGCGATCGAGACCCACATCCCGCTCCACTCGAACCACTCGGGGATGGCCCTCCAGCAGTGGTCAGCGCGTCGGACTTCCCACAGTACGCCTACGGCCTGTTGTTGGCGTCCCGTCTGGCCAACGCCTTGGGCATCACCTCGATCTCCTCGCTCGAGCTGGGAGTCGCCGGCGGCAACGGACTGATGGAGCTCCAACGCCTCGCCGCCGAGATGCGGACGACCCTCGGCATCACCGTCGAGACGTTCGGCTTCGATCTCGGGAGCGGGATGCCGGCCCCCGTAGATCATCGCGACGTGCCGTACTCATGGGCCGAAGGCTTCTTCCGCATGGACGAGCCATTGCTCCGGAGTCGGCTGACGACCGCCGAGCTGATCCTCGGCGACATCGCCGAGACCGGTCGCACCTTCATCGAGTCCGCCCCCAGCCCGGTCGGCTTCATCTCGTTCGACCTCGACTTCTACTCGTCGACGGTGGCGGCCTTTGACGCGCTGCTCGGCAGCGACGCCGACCGCTACCTCCCACGGGTCCTCTGCTATTTCGACGACACGGTCGGCCCCCACGAGGAGCTGCACACGGAGTACTCCGGCGAGCTGCTCGCGATCTCGGAGTTCAACGCAGCCGGCCCGAACCGGAAGATCAGCAAGATCAACGGCTTGAACGCCAAGCTGCATCCGATGGTCGGTCCCTGGATCGAGGGGATGTACGTGCTGCACCTATTCGACCATCCCCGCTACAACACCTACACGTTCCCTGAGCGCGATCGGCAGTTTCCCCTGGAGGTGGACTGAATGGACCGGCTCGGCAGCCGCCAGCTCGACCAGTTCCGAGATCTCGGGTACGTCGCGCCGTTGGACGTGTTGTCCCCGGAGCGAGCCATGGTCCTGCTCGATGCGATCGACGACTATCTCGCGGCGGAGGCGGTGCTCGACACCTTCGACCTCACCGATCCCATCTTGATCCGCGAGGTCGTCGGCGACGACGGCGGCAAGCGGTTCGAGTACGCCGACGTCCCGAATCCGGCACCCACGGTGTTCCCGTTCTTCTTCAACATCTGGCGTCACGACGACCGCTTCCGCGAGGTGGCGTTCGACCCCGGTCCGGCCGTGGTAGCGAAGCAGCTGCTCGGTGCGGACGAAGTGCTCCTGATGGAGGACAACATCGTGGTCAAGGAGCCGCACACCGGGCCGGTGCCCTTCCACCAGGACTACTCGTACTGGCCGCTCGACCGGCCGTCCGCGGTGACGCTGTGGATCGCGCTGGGCGACATGGACGCGGCCCGAGGCTCGATGCAGATCGTGCCGCGGTCGCATCTCCTCGGCGAACGCTTGCCCGTCTCGTTCGGCGACGGCCGCTCGCTGATGGCCGAGCACTGGCCCCACGCGACGGAGGTGCCCACGGCGCCGGACGCCGACGGCCACGAGCTGCACTCCTATGAGTTCACCTCCGGTCAGGGCGGCTTCCACGACGCCATGGTGTGGCACGGGTCCACTCCCAATACCTCCTATCTGCGGCGCTCGGCGTACGTCATCAGGTACGTCGTGGCCGGCTCGATCTGGCAGGGCGGCGTGCGGATGCCATACGACGACATCGACTGCGCGCCCGGTGAACCGTTGACCGAATCCCACTTCCCGCGCGTCGCTGATGCTGCGTCCTCCTGCACCTGCACGATGGGCGGCGCGTCCGTCGCGCATCGGGCTCGTCGGCTACGGCTTCATCTCTGGCGGCCATCTCGCCGGTATCGCGCGACTCGATGGCGTCGAGGTCGTCGCTGTGGTGGACGTCTGCATCGAACGGCGCGCCGCCGCCCGGCGGGAGTTGCCCGGCGTCCACGTCGTCGGTGACCTCGCCGATCTTGACGTGGACGAACTCGACGCGCTCCTGATCTGCACGCCGCCCGGAAGCCACCTCGACGCCATCGTCTTCGGGCTCGAGGCGGGCCTCGCTGTCATCTGCGAGAAGCCCCTCGTACCGACCGTTCGCGAGCTCGATGCCCTCGAGGCCGCGTGTGCGGCGGCGCCAGGCCTCCTCTACCCGAGTCACAACTACCTCTCCGCACCGTCGGTCCAGTCGCTGCTGCGGATCGTCTCGGAGCGGCGGAGCTCGGAGGGTCCGCTGAGCGGCCATCTCCGCACCCAGCGAGTCGGCCACGCTCGCGGCGTTCCCGAATGGAGTCCTGACTGGCGGCGCGATCGAGCGACGTCGGGCGGCGGGATCATCCAGGACCACGGCCCGCATAGCTTCTACCTGGCTTCGGCGTTTGTGGGACGGCGCCCGAATCGAGTCAGGTGCGATCTCCGACGCCCCGGGGACGGCCCGTTCCGCGACACCGAGGACTACGCCTTCATCCACCTGTCGTACCATGACGGTTCGCGGTTCACGATCGAGCTCGATTGGAACGCGTCGGTGCGCCAGACGTCCTACTTGTTGTACGGCGACTGGGGGCACGCTCGGGTGATCGACGACCAGATGGACTGGTCGGTCGGCGGAAGCGGTGGGTCTCGACGGATCGTCTCGAACTTCGACGATCCGTCCCACAGCGAGTGGTTCGAGTCAGTGTGGCGCGGATTTCTCGACCCCGCCCGTGTCGACGAACGATTCGAACTGCTCGACGAGGCGCTGTGGACGGTGAAGATCGTCGCCGGGTGCTACCGGTCCGCGACGGAAGCTGGCGCCTGGGTCCATCTCGGTGACGACCCGGCCGTCCGCCTCGCCGCGCCGCCGACTCCGGCCCGACCGGCGATCTGAAGGGCGGTCGACGGTGTCAGATCAGGATGGTGCGGGTCCCGCCGAACGCGGACGCTTCCAGAGGACCGACGAGTTGACCGAGCGGGCGCTCGTCGTGGATGCCCGGGCAATCGCCCGGGGTGACATCCTGCCGCTCGCCGCCGGGCGCACGACCTTTCCGCGATACATCGACCGGGCGGCGGGGGCGCATCTGTGGGATGTCGACGGCAATCGATATGTCGACTTCCTGCTCGGCTACGGCCCGGTGATCCTCGGTCACGCCGACCCGGGCATCGCAGCCGCCGCGAACGCCGAGCTCGAACGTGGTGTCTGCTTCGCTCCCCTCTGGAGTCCCCGACAGGTCGAGCTCGCCGAGTTGCTGGTCGACACGATTCCGGGTGCCGAGCGAGTCCTCCTCCTCAAGACGGGCTCCGACGCGACGACCGCCGCAGTTCGGCTCGCCCGGATCCACACCGGTCGATCGGTCGTCGTTCGGAGCGGGTACAACGGCTGGCACGACTGGTCGGTGGAGCAGCGTGCGGGCGTCCCCGACGGAGTCCGCCGCGAGACGATCGAGTTCGAGTCGTCCGACCTCGAGAGCCTGCGTTCGATCCTCGCCGACCGAGGGAGCGAGGTCGCCTGCATTGTCATGATGCCCTGCGAGGACGACGTCACCTCGGCCGAGCACCTTCAGCTCGTCCGCGATCTCGCGCACAGCGTCGGAGCGTTGCTGGTGTTCGACGAGATGCGGTCGGGCTTCCGCCTGTCATCGGGCGGAGCCCAACAGTTCTTCGCGGTCCGGGCCGATCTCGCGACCTTCAGCAAGGCCATGGCCAACGGCTACACGATCTCGGCGGTCACGGGCTCTGCCGAGGTCTTCGACGGCCTCGGGTCGACGAAGGTCTCGTCATCGTTCCACGTGAACCCCGGGGACATGGCAGCAGCCATCGGCACGATAACGCGTCTCCGTGACACCGATGCGCTCGAACGAATCTGGGGCATGGGCCGGATGTTCCTCGATGGGCTCGAACAGATCGTCGGGGAGTTGGGGATCCCCGCCGAAGTCGTCGGCTATCCGCCGATGCCGTTCATGCGGTTCCTCCCGTCCGACTCCGCCGCTGACCTCAGCGCCCGCTTCCATCGGGGCGTCGTTGAACGCGGAGTCCTCTTGCATCCGGACCACCAGTGGTTCATCTCGGCGGCGCACACGCCGTTCGACATCGAAGAGGCGCTGTCGGTGTGTCGGGCCAGCCTGGCTCGCCTCTGACGAGTTGGAGCACGGGCCGGACGGCGTCGGCACCACGGTTGGCCGTAGGCCGGTCGAACCGACATCATGGAGGACCTATGCGCTCGCGTCAGCTCGGCCAGAACTTCCTCAGGAACAAGCGAACGGCGCGACGGCTCGTCCACAGCGCCGGTGGCGAACCCGATCTCCTGTGCGTCGACCTAGGCGCTGGCACCGGGTCGGTCACCGACTCCGCCGTCGCGATCCGGACCGGACCGATCCTTGCCATCGAGTACGACCACCGGCTCGTCTCGCAGCTCGCCGCCCGCTACGACAGCGATCCGAGGGTCACGGTGCTCGCTGCCGACCTCCTCGAGGCCCCGCTTCCCGACGAACCGTTCGTCATAGCGGCCAACCCACCGTTCAACACCTCGACCAAGCTAGTGCGGCGCTGGATGCTCTCGCCGTCGTTCGTGTCCGGCGCGCTGATCGTCGAGACGTCCTTCGCCCGTCGGGTCAGCGGTTTCTACGGGGCGACGAAGTTGTCGCTCTCCCCTTGCGCCGTTCATCGCGCTCGAGATCGGCGCCGTCGTCCGACCGGCAGAGTTCACGCCGGCCCCGAACGTCGCGACCGTGATCCTGACATCCGAGCGGCGAGCTGAGCCGGGAGTGTCCGCCGACGACTGCGCGAGCTACTGGGCGTTCGTTAACTACCTGTTCGAGCGCGGCAGTCGGACGGTAGGAGAGTCGCTCGACCCGCTCCTCCGGCAAGGCGTGCCGCCGTCGTTGGCGTCCCCTGCCGGTCCGCGACCTCGATGTAACGGTTGCGATCGAGTTCTTCGCTGCGCACATTCGCGGCGACCAGCGCTGCACATTGCGAATCCAGGCGTTCGAGGACCAGCTACCGGCAGCGCGCCGCTGGACCAATCTGTTCCCTCAATCCTCCGGCCAAGTCCGACCGACTGACGGAGGCTCGGGACCTGTGAGCTGACCTCGCAGAGCCGCACCGACACGGCGAAATCCTATGGCCCCCTGAATCGCCATCCCGCTCACGTCCTAAACGTCCGGAGAAGCCCAGAAAGTCGACCATCTCGTCCGCTGATGTTCGCTCCCGCCACGTCCGGAATCCCGCTATGTGTGGCGTAACGAGTGGGAATCACAGCGACCCGGATGCGGAGCACGGGGTTGACAGAATTGCGTAAGGCGTCCAGACCGGAGAGCGTGCAATACAACGGCCGGGCGACGGGATCCCCCGCACGACGCAACGGGAGGCCCGATCCCTCAGGCTTCGCGCGCTTAGGTGGGCATGTTGAACATTGGACTCCTTGCGCCGGGAGCGGGCGAGTACTACATCGGCGAGGTCGCGTCGTCGGCGGAGGACTACTACACGGGTCGGGGCGAGAGCGCCGGGAGGTGGGTGGGTTCGCTCGCGGCCGAGATCGGGCTCTCCGGCGAGGTCGCTCCTGAGGATTTCCGTTTGGTGCTCGCTGGGCGCGACCCCCGCTCCGGAGAGCAACTCGTCCACCGCAAGTCGGCCGGCTCTGCCGACACCACCGCGATCGAATCGGATCAGACGGTCGACGCATTGCAGGCTGCCGCCTTCCTCGGAGTGTCGGGTCGCTACGTCCGTCGCCTCCTCGAAGGCGGGGAACGCTACGTACGACAGATCGCCACGAATCCGAACGCCGAGGTGGCGCCTCCGAAGAAGTACTTGGTCGGCGAACGCACTCGGCCCTCCGCCGGTGGAGCGCCATCAACATCTGGGCCTATCCCGTGGCAGGTGACCGGAGCGGAGCTCACCCGGTTCGCCGAGTCGAGGCAGGAGAAGAAATTCCGCCCGGGTTATGACCTCACGTTGCGTCCACCGAAGTCGGTCAGCGTGTTGTGGGCGCTGGGCGGACCGGACATCGCGGCCGAGGTCCGCGATGCGCACAGCGCCGCCGTGGATGAGGTCGTCAAGTACTACGAGCACCACGCCGTTCGGGCGCGCGAACCGAAGTCGAACCGTCGCGTTGAGACCGACGGGATCATCGCCGCGGCCTTCGATCATCGGACGTCACGGGCTGGCGACCCGCTGCTCCACACTCACGTCGTCACGGCGAACATGACCCGGTTCCGCGACAAGGCGGGCGAGGTCGTGTGGCGGTCGGTCGAGTCGTCCAACCTCTTCGAGCACGCCAAGGCGGCAGGGTGCCTCTACCAAGCGCACCTTCGTCACGAACTCGTGGCCCGGCTCGGCGTCAGGTTCAATCCGTCAAACAACGGTCACGCCGAGATCGACGGGATTCCTGCAGCGGTGATCGACCTTTTCTCGAAGCGTCGCAACGAGATCGAGGACGAACTCGCAGCGACCGGTCGCACCTCCGCCCGATCGGCGCAGGTGGCGACGCTGGAGACCCGCAAGGCCAAGGACTACTCCGTGGACGCCGAGACTCTGGCCGCGCGATGGGTCGAGGAAGCGGCGACCCTGGGGTTTGACCAGGCGACTGCTCGGTCGTGCGTCGGCGGCGATCGCGCTGCGGCCCTCGACGTCGTCGAGGCAGAACGGATCCTGGGGCTCCTGGGCAGCCCGTCGGGCATCTGCGCACAAGCGTCGACCTTCCGTCGGTCCGACGTCGTCGAGGCGATCTCGACGATGGTGGGCTCGTTGGCAACAGCGTCGGAGATTGGTGATCTGGCGGACCGTTTCGTTACCGGCGCAGGTGTGGTTGCGGTCAACGCTACGGAGTCGTTCGGACGCAAGGTTGGTCGGTCGGCTCAGCAGCGGTGGACGACGGTTGAGTTGGCGCAGATAGAGAGTCGGCTCCTCACGCTCGCTGACCAGGGCACGGTCAGCCCTTACCATCGCCCGACCGCGGGGGTGATCGCCGATGTGGTGTCGAGTCGTCCCGAGTTGTCTGACGAGCAGGTCCGCATGGTCGAAGCTGTGTGCTCATCGGACCGGGTAGTGCTGCCGGTCGAGGGCCGTCCCGGTGCCGGAAAGACCTACGCGACCGAAGCGATCGTTGCGGCCCACGTCGAGTCGGGCGTACCGATCCTCGGTTGCGCTGTGTCGGCCGCCGCAGCGTCCGAACTCGAGTCCCAGGCAGCCTTCGCCCGCTCCAGCATGGACGCCACCACCGTCGCGAAGTTGCTGCACGACCTGGACAGGTTCGGCGGTCTCGCCGTGGGTACAACCGTTGTGGTCGACGAGGCCTCGATGATCGGGACACGCGACCTCGCTCGCCTCGCTGACCAAGTCGCGGCCAGCGACAGCCGCATCGTGCTCGTGGGCGATCCCGACCAACACGGCGCAGTCGAGGCCGGCGGGGTCTTCGCCCGCCTCTGCCACCTTCAGGGTGATGATCTCGTTCGTCTCGCCGAGAACCGCCGCCAGGACGATCACGTCGACCGGCTCGCGATCGACGACTACCGCAACGGGCTCATCGCCGATGCCGTGCAGCGCCTCGATGACGCCGACCGGGTCGTTCGGTCCGCAACGGCGGGGGAGTCGTTCGATGCGATGGTCGCCGACTGGTACGCGGCGAGATGTGACGGAGCGGCCGACCCGATGATCGCCGGCCCGAATTCGACACGTCGGGCACTCAACGAGCGCGCCCGGGTGATTCTGAAAGCAGCCGGCGAGCTGGCCGGGCCGAGCGTCCGCATCGCCGGCCGGGAGTTCCAGTGCGGCGACGAGGTGGTCGCTCGTCGCAACAATCGAACCCTTCGGTCGCCGGGCTCACGAGAATTCGTGAAGAACGGCTCCGTGGGCGTCGTGGTCGATGTTCATGCCGACGATCGCGAGGTGTCCGTCCAGTTCGAGCGTGAGGGTCTCATCCGGGTGCCCAGGTCCTACGTCGAGGCCGATTGGCTCGAACACGGGTATGCCCGCACCACCTACGGCGTCCAAGGCCATACCCACGACGTTGCCCGTTACCATCCGACCGACGCGTCGGCGTTCGAGGAGGGATACGTGGCGGTCACCCGAGGTCGTCGGGGCGCCAAGTTGTACGTCGTCGACGGCACCGTCGGAGTCGACCAGGACACCCATCACAGTCGTGAGACGGTGCGGCACAACCTCGACGACATCACCGATGCGTTCGGCCGCCGTCGAGCCAACACCATGGCCGCAGACCTCAGCCGCAACCTTGACGAGGTCGCAGCGCTCTCTCAGCTCCCTCTCCATGAGCTGCGGAAGAGGCGCGAAGGCTTGGATCGGCGTTTCGCCAGGGCGCCTGTCGACCCGACTGACTTGATCGAGCGCTTCGCCCAGTCGCGTGACGTGCTCCTGGTTCGCCTCAGGACCTTCGAGTCTGCTGAGGACTCAACCGTGCCCGAAGGTCTCCAGCGGCGTCTTGGGCACCTCGACCGGAGAATCGATGCCGGGCAGCGCCAACTCGAGGAACGACGATCGTGGATGGCGGATCACGACGACCTGATCACTGAACACGGCACCGTCGCCGCTGCCGAACGAGCGGTCGAGGCACGTATCCGACAGCGACCGCTCGCACACTTGCCCGGCGAGATCGTCGAACAGCTGGGGCCAGAGCCGCGCCTCCAGCGCGAACGAGCAGCATGGACCACGGCAGCGACGGCGGTCGCGATGCATCGACACCGGTATGGCATCGACGATGGCCTCGACGCCGATCTCGATGGCCCCGCTGGGCTTCTCGGCGACCGGCCAGCTGACCCGGTCGCTGCCGGTAGCTGGGATTTCGCGGCCAGGAAGGTCGAGGCGATCGGCTTCGAGGCCGACCTCGATTCAGGCGTCGCGCTCTGAGCTGGCCCGGCCGAAGCGCTGATGCGCTGACTGCGCCCGGATTCCGAACGCGTGGCCGACCTCGGTCCACGACGGGCAGTCCTCGCTGGCGCGAGCCTCTGCGACGGCTTCGGCGGCGAGCACATCGAACGCATCGGATAGGCGGGCCGCAAGAACAGCCCGTCGCAAGGGACCTGCGGGTGCCACGCGGAACGCCCGCCGGCTCGAAGCGATCCCGTCGAGCCAGCCTCTCGCCGTCACCATGATCACGTTGTCGACGGAGTCCGCATCCGGCTTGGAAGGATGCCCCGGGCGCAAGACCATGTGGTCAGCCTAGCTGGGTGTCAGGAACAACCTGACGGAGGCTGCTATGGAAGCGCGACGTCGACCTCGTCGTGAAGTTCGACCGACGGTGCGGGTCGCGCCGCCGGCGGGCGCTTGAGGAGGTCCGCCGGTCCGCGAGGCCGTGCGAGTCCGGCCGCCAAACCCGACCGGATGGTCAGCGTCGCTTCCCGTTCCCCCAACCCGATGGATCTCGCAGCGTCCTTCAGGTGCAGCTCGACCTCCGAAGCATCAATGACTCCCGCTCCGGCGATCTGACCGAGGGCGAACGCTGAGCGATTCAGTGTGTGGTTCCTCGAACCCTCTGCCGCGTGTCGAACGCGTTCCACTTCGCCACGGAGTGCGGCTGCCGCCCACCGGTCGAGAGCGACGGATACTCGGATCGGATCCTGTAGCACCGGCGTCGGGACGGAAGGTGGCGAGACGAGACGTTCCAGCCAGTCGGGGAGGTCAGGAGCCCTTCCGCTCTGGGTCCACTCGTAGCGGCCACCGGCGGGATGCAGGCTTGGCGGAGCGATCACGTACCCGCCGTCCGCCCGGACGTCGATGCCTTCGCCAACGCGATTGACCGAGTTCCGGACCTGAGCCTCAGGCGAACGGAAGAACAGGTGCCAGCCGCCCGAGCCGGTCCGCACCCGCGGCCCGGGCGGCAGGGGACCGTGCTCGTTGAGCAGCGATCGCATCGAGTCGACACCGCCGTGACGAGGATCAATGTCGATCACGACGAGGCCGGAGGGCCGCCCAGTGACGACACCTACGTTTGCATCGGGCCATTGCCGCCACCACGCCTCGATACGACGGACGTCGGTCGTAGCGTCCTTGAGGCCCTGTCGGGTTCGGGGATGCTTGCCGGGAGAAGCACAGTCCGGTCGGCAACATGAGCAACCCGACGGCGTAGGCGTGTGGCAGGGGAACACCGGCCGTCCTTCCTCGGCGTAGCGAAGGGCGTCGGTCCCTGGGGTCGGGACCGCTCACAGGTCGATCTCCACCGCCGCCGACTCGTCCGGCATCGGCACGGACGCAGCCAGTGCGTAGTCGGACGAGCAGTAGTCGTGAACGATTGCGTGGGCCAAGGGGCCGCCGGCATCGACGGCGTAGACGCCCGCCGTTGCGAAGTCGATCGTGACCTCGATGCCATCCCGGTCGACATCGGTCACCGTGCCGGGGGTGCCCGGTTCGGGCAGCCACCCGTCGGGGACGTCCGCTGTGGGCGAGACCGAGACTCGATCACCCGCCCGAACTTCGGTCGGACCCAGCATCGTGGAGCGGCCGTGAAGGACCCCATCCACCGCGAGGACGGCGCGAGCCAGCGCAGTCATCCGAGCGTTGTCTGCGGCGTCAGTTGTCTCGAGTTGCCTGCGAACCGTTGGGCGAGGTCCCGGATCGCTGGGCGTCCCGATCGATGACGAAGTCGGATCCGCAGGTCCCGCACGTCACTGGGCCGAGTGCGAACACGGTCGGAGCCATGCGCATACGGCGACCGCAGCCGCATTCTGCGGTTCGCACTTTCTGGCGGTCGGACTCCCCGGGCTCCCCGCCGACCTGACCCCCTGTCTCGGTGCCTTCAGCGGTTGTCTCGGTGCCCAGCGCTGATTGCGGGATGCGGCGAGCAATTCGCATCGCCCCTGCGAGTCGACCGATCTCGGTTGCGTACCGATCGGCGGTCTCGGGCTGAACCGAGGTCTTAGCGAAGCCATAAGGGTCGGCCTGCTCAACGTCGAGGCCGACCTCGATCGCCGTCTTCTTGAAGCGGGCGTTGTGGTAGCGGCCGCCGCGCGACGTGTCCTTCACGCCTCTCGCTGCGTTGATCCCGTGAGCGGCCTCGTGGAGCAGCACTTCGAACACGTCTTCGGGCTTGAGGTGCAGTGCCTCTCCGGCAAGGAGCACCTCTCCTCGGACGTCGCCGTCGGCGAGCCATCGACCACCCAACCAATGGCCGAGCTTCACGAGCCGGCCCCGCTCCACCCCGGTGCCAAGGAGCATGACGACGGGCGGGAGCTCCGGGTGATGCGATTGGATCGTCCGCCACGCCTCCTCGCACGCGACGACGAGGTCGCTGGCGAGCGGGTCGTCGGGGAGTTCAACGGTGGTGCTGTTCTCGGTCACACCCACCTAAGCGCGCGGGGGCTCAGGACTCCGGAGCTGCGACGCGCCAGTAGCTCCTCGAGCAGCGGGCACGCGAGACTGGTGGCCTGTGACCGCCCTCGATCGGTATTTCGCCCCTCCGTTCAAGTTCCAGCGAGGCCCAAAGGCTTGGGTTATCGAGTCAACTATCCACGCCGCGATTCGAGATGCTCGGAGCGTGACCGGTCGAGACCCTTCGACTGGCCAGGCGAGCGGACCAACGCTCAGTTGGTCCGGGGCCGTGACCTATCTCGTCGCTCTCGAGCAACTCGGCCAGGCGCTCCGCTTGGCGACTCCCGACGCTGCGGCCGAGGACAGGATCAAGTTCCCGTTCGGAAAAACCGCATCGAATCCGGGCGCTAACGAGCAGCCATTTCGATCGGCACTCGTGCTGTTCACATCCCTGAACGAGGATGAAATAAGTGCCCTGTACGCGCTCCGGTGCTCCTTCGTTCACCGATTCTCGATGGCAAACCTGAATTCAAACCGGCCAGACCTCACGCACCGGTTCGTGTTCCGGGGCGATGGGCCATTGATTGATCGGTCCAGTCCGTGGGGCGGGACGTGGGGCGATCCGGGCGCTCCCAAGCCAGGGGACAATACGTTCGTGAACCTGACAGCAGTTGGTGACCTGGCAGAGGGGGCAGTAGTTCGCGCCGCTCATCGCCAGTCAGCCGGAGAACTCGCGACGGTCCCGAGCACGGAGGCCGAGTTTGACGAGCGGTACAGCTTCGGGATGTCGATGGGGATCGCTCGGGCCACGTTTGGTGCTGCCCCTAGTGGTGAGTCGCGAAGTTCAGAACGTGGGTCCCATGCAGAGCGGGCGAAAGGGCGACGCGTCTCGACAGGCTGACCCGGTGCTGAATCAAGGACGCACGAGTCGCGGCGTCGAGGGTCGGCGCCCTGCGGCCGCGCCGCGGGTAGCGTTCGGGAGGTGCGACCCCGACTCGGCCTCCTTCTCGCTGCGCTTGTCGCGACTCCATTGATTCGCCCCGTTGGTGAAGGGGCGGACGACCTCACTGACGATGAGGTGGAGGACATCAAGGCTCGGCAACGGCGCGTTTTCGAGGAAGACCAGGCGTATGCCATCGAGCGTGGCTACCTGCCCGGAGGGGCTCCGAGTCCTCAGCCCGACACGGGAGTTCCCGTGACCGAGAAGCGCTAGGCCGTTTGGCCGACCAAGCGTTCGGCGTTCGTGCCTTTGTCCGAAGCCAGTCCGAGCCCAGCCGCAACGGCGATCCAGATTCGGTCGCCTTCGGTTTCGACCTTCGAACGTAGGCGGGCTGCAAGAAGTGCGATTGATCCGAGCAGCCCGGCGTAGAAGGCCGCTCCTGTGTTCCAGCCGTTCACTACACCGTCGGAGACTCCAACCACGACGGTGGTGAGCATGAGGCAAGCGAGTACAGCGACGATTCGCTCGGTCCGATCAAGACTTACCCCGAGCGTCGCCACCAATGGGCGGGTGTCGAGCGTGAGATGAGCGAGCGCTGAGGGCATCGACCAACCGCTGCGGTCATCCCCGTCCAGCCCATTCAGCTTTCGGCTCGTCAAGAGGTCTGAGTGCTTGGCGCGAGCCTTCCTCGATCGCAGTCGAGCCGCACACGAACCCAAGCACCGGTCGAACGTCGCGCCGAAAGCGACGACCGTGAGGGCGATGGCCGACGCGACGAACGCGACAAGATCGCTCGGTGGCACCTCGAATGACGGAGAGGTGTGCGGTCCTCGCCAGAGGCACCAGATCAGGTAGGAGCCGACGACAGCTACGGCGATAGGCGTGGCCACCAGTTGCCTCGCTTGGTAGGAGATTTCTGCAACGGCCGGGATCAGGTTCGCCGCCTCGGTCTCTGAATTCACGACTGGCGTCGGGGCAGGCAGGCCGGCACTCCGTCGAAGCTCGGTTGCGCGTTGGCCCCATGGAGCGGCCTCGAGTTCAGCGAAGATCTCCGGAACTCGGTCGTCGGCACGGTCAACCGCACGGAGGCCGCGTTCGATTGTGACGAGTTGTTTGTGTGTAGGAACGACCTCGCCGCGCTCCAGTGCCATCCACCAAGAGGTCGCCATTTCGAGCGCGCCGTCACCTGGGCGACATCGCATGCACCTCGCCTGGCGGCGACGTAGCGACCGAACAGAACCGGTGTCATGACAGACAAGGCTGGACGCGGCGCTACCGGCCAAACACTCGCGTCTGAGAGGTCGATCTGCTGTGCGCTGCCCATGTCACACCCATCGGCCGACCTCACCGACGAATGAGCCGTTTGACCTATGCCGTTTCACAAGGCCAGTTCGTGGCTACGCCGCCGAGCTCGTTGAGGGCGATCGTCGCGAAATGCGCCATGCGCGGCCTCGGGTCGGGCGTCCTGTTTCACGTCTCGGTCGTAGGCGTAGCCAAACCGGCGGCAACGAGCCGTAGAGGAGGATGCCTTCACCCGTTCGGAGCCGACGGATCGCGTCGACCGGCGCGAGCCGCCTCCAGGACGTGTGCTCGGAGACGGAACGCCGAGGGCCGTGGAGGTCCCCGGACTTGTTGACCTCGGTGCGTCGCTCGTCGCCGATCAGTCGACTGACGTACTCGAGTGTCGGATCGTCGGCGATGCCCGAACCGAACAGCTTTGCCCGATGGTTGTTGAGCACGGTCTGGGCGCGGTCGCCGTAGATGGCCTTGATCTGTGCGAGGTCCTGCCAGATGGAGACCAAGGTGATGCCGTGGCTCCGAGCGGTTGACGCGTACCCGGGCAGGTCGCGAAGCGGTGCAATATTGCCGGCCTCGTCGAGCAGCACGAGACACGGATGTTCGAGCGTGCCGCCCCGCTCGTTGGCAGCGTCGTAGGCGCGCGGATCGCCTGCTGAATGAGTACGGTCAGCACCGGCCGGAGTCTCGCCTGCTCGTGGGCCGTGGCGACCACGAAGATGGTGTTGTTGCCGGTCAGCCATTCGGCGACGTCGATCTCGCTCGTCGATGACGCCTCGCCCACGCCGGGGTCGGCATAGCCGGCGAGCACGTTCTCCATCGTGGCGAACACCGATCCCTTGAGACGCTTCTCCTTTGCCCACAGGGCCCGCGCGGCGATGAGCGCCGGAATGGGCTCGCCCTCGGACCGCACCAGGTCGCGGGCCTCGGTTCGCATCTGCTCGGCAACGCGCCGTTCGAGTTCGGCGTCGATCTCTGCGTTCACCTGTTGTTGGATCGCCGGAGGCCAGCCCAGCAGTTCCTGATCGATCCACTGACCGTTTCGCCCGTTCTCGGCATCCCGGTAGAGATCGCGGGCATCTGCCATTGCCTCGTTCCTCACTTCGTCCGCGTAGGTCGTCCGCAACTGATCCCGTCGGCGGGCCTTGGTGAGTTCGGCGAGTGCATGATCGAGGCCGACAATGTCGACGAGCGCTTCCTCGACCTCGTCCTGCTCCTGGGTGTCGACCCAACGAACCACGTCGGTCATCGTTCTGCCTGTGCGCGCCGCGGCGTACAGGTATGGTGCGATGCCCTTGCGCGCCTGGCTGTACCGGTAGTCGCCATCGGTCACGCTGTCGGACTTCGGCTGGGCCGCCTCGCACAGCCCGCGGCCGCTCGCATCGCGCCGGCCCAGTCGGGGCATGCTGTTAGCGGTGACCATTTCGCGGCGGTGAGCCCGGTGCAGCGGCTCGGGTCGTAGACCCAGGTCGACCCAACGCTCGACCGGTGGGCGAGCGTCGCATCAAGGAGGTCCGTCTTCACGCTGGTGGCGATGATCGGGCCCGTTCCATTCGAGCAGTGCCGGGATGGCGAACCCGACGGTCTTGCCGCAACCAGTTGGTCCGACGACGGCAAGGCTCGTCTGTGGTTCGGCGGCGAGAAGTTGCCGACCGTGGAGCCCGAGCGTCAGGCGGCCCGGAGTTGGGTGGCGCACCGCCAAATCGTGGACGTCGCGGCCGCTGGCAAGCCCACCTTCCCCTGCCCAGAACGCGCCTCGCTTTCGCCGATGCCCCGTCCACCAACGGGCGCCGACCAGGGCGATCGTCGCCAACGCAGCGACGACCCGGTGGTCGCCAGCCAGTAGAGCACCGGTCCCGGCAAACGATCTCGGCGGGTTCGGGCCACGCACCTTCCGGTTCGGTGAGGTGGTGCGGCAGCGCAGCGAGCGCTGAGATGCTGTCTCCCAGCCCGGCGCGGAAGAAGGAGTTGCCTGACAGGAGCGATGCGAGTTCGGCACCCGCCAGCGCAACGAGCGAGAAGGCGGCAACAACCCCGACAGCGGCGAGCAAGGCTCCGGCGATGAGGTCCTCGATCGCCTCGATCTGCCCAGGACCGGGCTTCGGCGATCGTCCCCTCATCGTTGGCTCATAGCGGCGTCGGTGTCGCACAGTTCGCGTTCGTGGGCCGCGATCGTGTGGGCGACAACGGCACTTCGACCGGCCACCTTCCATAGCGCTCTCCCCTTGACGAGACGAGGGAGGAGTTGCGCCTCGGTCGTGGTCAGGCCGAGGAGCGCTCCGGCCTCAGCGACCTGATCGGTCGACTGCCGAAACAGCACGCGGGTCTGCGTGTCGGCGAGCAGTCCCATGGACACCTTCGACGCCGAGGTGCCGTCGTCGGTCTGGGACCGGAGGTCCGACAGACGGTGGACGATCGCGAGGTTCGCCACGCCGAGTGATCGGTCCAGCAGCTTGCCGAGGGCGTACGGGATCGCTTCTACCGATCGAGCGAGATCATCGAGTCCCACAGACGTCGGCACCATGTCAGTGGTCGGGGCCACGGTGATAGCGGCGACATCGGCCAATGTCGGTGCCGTCATCCCTGTCCGGTCGAGGTGTTGCATTGCACCGCCGAGCACTGCGTCCTCGACCGGCGTGAGGTCCCGATGTAGCACCGAGCCGAGCAACGTTCCGAGCATGTCGGCCTGACGGCGCACCCGTTCGGCCGCATCGGCCGGCGGGTTCGGTCCGGGATCGAGCGGGTTGATTCGGCAGGTGCCACCGGGGTGGAGCTTGATGACGGTGAGCCCGAGCGACTCAGCCAGTAGCAGGTACTCGCCCTTCGGGTCGGCAATCGCGACCCATCGGCCGAACACTCCAACCGACCGGTGGATGAACGTCTTCGCTGTCGCCGACTTGCCGACCCCTGGCTCCCCGGCGATCAGCATGTTTGGGTTCGTGACGATCCCCGCCGTGTACGCCTCGAACGGGTCGAAGGCGAAGCCACCGCCACCGGTCAACAGGTTCGTGCCGAGGTAGACGCCCTGAGTGCCGAGGCCGAGCTCGGCGGCGAAAGGGTAGGCCGAACACAGGTGAGCTGTCGTAGCTCGGTGACGGGGGAGTGCGATGCCCGGTCTCATTCCCAGCTCCGAGCGGTCGGGCCGATACCGACGGGAAGCGTGCATGCGAACGCTGCGTCGTGCTGAGCATTGAGCCGTCGCAATTGCAGTCCAGCGTGCGCGGCAATCTGCTCCCATTCGGTGCACGACCGCTCGAGTCGTTCGAGGTCGGGTGCGGAAACGGTCACGAGGCCGCAGTACTCGAACTCTGCGTAGCCGGCGACGAGTTCGGACTCTCGTGCGGCGACGTCGGACTCGCTTCGTCGGTGGCGGGCTCCCACTCCAGAAACCAGATCGCGATCGCTGCTCGGCATCAACGACGAGACGTGTGGAATCGCGATCGATCTGACGCTGGCTGCGCGACGGCGCCACCGGTTCGAGGTGGACGGCGATCGTTCGAGTTCCACCGGCGTGGAGCAGGAGCGGCTCCATCCAGTTGGGCGGCACGTCGAGCCGCGGCCACTCGGTGATCGCGAAGCAGGCGTGAACAGCGCCGTCCACCATGAGGTGGTTCCACTCGGTGCGGGTCGCCATCGGGCCAGCGGACCGAGGCGACACTCCTGCGAGTTGGGCGAGCGTCTGTCGGTCGGGTGCGGCGAGACCTCGGGTGAACGGGTCGAGTCGGGCCCGAAGCATCGTGGCGACGTCGGCCGAGGAGAGTGGTCGATCGACGATCAGGCCCGTGGCGTCCAGCCGACCAGCGAGAAGCCTGAGTTCGTCGCGGAGCGTGTCCACCAGAGCCCTTCCGTGCCGGGAACGTTGCCGACGGCCGAAGCCAGAAGTGGGGCCACCCACGGTGATCGTCACGAGTGTCTCGTGGCGCGTCGCCATCGGACCGGCCTCGGCGACCATCGCGAGGTATCCATCCACGATCTCAGGGTCAGCGTCGGTCGCGATCTGCGTGCGGCTCCAGCGCAGGTGCTCCGAGGCATCTGCAGGCGCAGACCACTCGAACCAGCGCACGGCACTCACAGCGCTGCGCTCCTTGCAGAAAGCGGCGAGCGCGTCGCCCCATCCGGCGAGCACCCGTTCCTGCTCGAGGCGATCGATGAGCGCGAACTCCCGACCCGACACGCGCAGCATCGCCGTCAATTCGCCGGTCCGACGGTTCAGGACGGCGGCCATCGGCTCATTCGCACGCCATCCGGCGTGCTCGTGGAGCTCGAGCCCCTCCAGGAACGGCGGCCACTCCGGCTGGGCGGATTCAGGTGCCGTCCGACCGAACCGCGGCACCGAAGCGGTCCACGTCGGCCCGCCACGTCCGCCGATGATCCAGCTGACAAGCACGGGCAGCCACGCGTATGCAGGGCGGTCGCCGGCAGGAGCGAAGGCGAAGACCCCCGAGATCGCGATGGTCACGATCACCGCGGCCGACGGTGCGCCGACGTTGAAGAGGCCGCCGGCCACGAAGATCCCTGCTCCGAGGATGATGCACTGCCCCGCTTGAAGGCCGAGGAGCCATCCGCTTCGGTCCCGCGCCGCAAATCGATACGTTCGTCCGGATGCGCTCATGGCTCGTCCCGAGGGAGCGGTTCGGAGAAGTCGCGTGCCGGCGGTTCGTTCGGGACGCGTTGCCACCCGTTTTGCCCCGCATCGGGCGTGCCTGCATCGACTGCAGATGCGACCTGGTGGCCGACTCCTTCCGCAGCGGACTTGGCTGCCTTTGCTCCCTCGGCGACGGGCACTACCGCCACAGCGGGACCTGCCGCAGCAGCCGCGCCTGCGCTGGCTCCGGCCCCGGCTCCTGCGCCTGAGGCACCGCTCGATCCGGCACTGCTTGCGGCCGCCGACGATCCTGCCCCAGCCGCCCCGGTACCGGAACCAGCGGCGGTCCCTGCGCTGCCAGCTGGGCCACCGCCGCCCGGTGATCCACCGCCTCCAGGTGGGCCACCGCCACCCGGATCCCCGCCCAGCCCCGGCGGCCCGAAGGGCGGTGGCGACGCGTCAGCAGGGGGCTCGGGTGCCGACCCGGAACCTCCAGACCGTCCGCCGAGCCGACCGAGCGACCGGGCGTAGTACGCGGTGTTCATCCCTGATCGAGCCGTGTTCATCGGGGATCGAGAGACGCCCTGCGCAACCACAGCCGCTTCGGCGACCGGGATCAACTTCAACACCACGAACGGCGAGAACGCGGCGAGACACAGGATCGACGTCCCGACAACGAGTGTGCCGAGGCCTTGAGCCGCCCACTCTCCGACACCGGGCTCCGGGCCGGCCGCTGAACCGGCCCCGCCCAGCGCTGCAACCCCGACGGCAAGTGCGATCGAGATCACGAGCTTCGAGACGATGACCGCCAACATCAGTTCGATCAGTCGGCGGAGAACCCCCTTCGCCGCCGTGGTTGCGATCATCCCCAGCACTGCAACGGGAGCGTCCACGCCCACCCGTCGGATCATTCCCGAGGTGTCTCCGGCGACCAGCCCTTGGATGATTCCAGCGAGCAGGAAGCCGATCAGGAGGACAGCGCTGACGTTGCGGACCGCGGCGTAGGGAGACCCGTTTCCGGAGAACCAGGCGTCAGTGACGTCGGGCCGAGTCGTGGTCTTGAGGAAGTTGAGGACGCCGTTGATCATCTCTGCGATCGCGCCGAGCACCCAGCGGGCGATGCCGTCGGCGACCTGCTCCCAACTCCAGCCGGCGGCTGCACCAGCGGCATCGGTGATGAGATCCAATGGGTTGGGGATCATCGGTTTGCTTCCCAGTCCACGAACCCGGCGAGGCGTCGTTCGAGCTCGTCGTTGGTGATCGGCTCGTCGTCGCTGCTGTGATCGGGAACCGGCCCGGT
>JADJBW010000004.1 GCA_016703525.1 Actinomycetota bacterium
GCTCCTCGGTCACGTCTCGGCCGAGATGAGTCTGCCGCTTCCGCCACCTCTTCACGGCTGGCACCGTCACGCCGAGTTCGAGCGCGCCCTCGACCTGGCCAAGACCCGCATCGGCACCATGGCCACCCCGACGCCCGCTCCCAACGGCCGGCCCCTCATCCCGGTCGCCACCACAAGCCCCGACCGCGACGACTGGCGTGACGCCCCGGCGATCAAGTCACGCATGGCTGGCGGTCACTGCCTACGCGCTCCAGCGCAAGGTGCCTGCCCCTACGCCAACATCTGTGAACACTGCCCCAGCTTCCGGACCGACACCGCGTCGATCGCTGTGCTCTCCGCCCAACGCGTCGACAACGAGGCCCTCGCCGCCGACGCCCAAGCACGAGGCTGGATCGACGAAGCCGACCGCCACCGCAGCCTTCTCGCCCGCCTTGACTCGCTCATCGAAGCGAGCGCTGGATGACCGACAACCTCGATCTCGTCGAAGCCGCCTGCGCCGAATTGGCCGACCAAGGCGAACGGATCACCTTCACCGTCGTCGCGGAACTCACCGGCATCAGCCGCACCACCCTCTACCGGAACCCACAGCTGCGGGTCATCGTCGAAGAGCACCGCAACCACGTCCACGATCGACGCACCCTCATTGTAGGGCGTCAAGCGAGATGGCCATGGCGGCGACACGATCGGCGAGGATGCCCATTGCCTTCCTGGGTGCCGGGGTTCGATGGAGCGAGGCTGGGGCAAGGTGGAGCCCGCAGCGTAGCGAGACGAACGACTGTTGCGGCGGTCGAGCACCGTCAGAGGATTGCTCCTCGAAGGCCGTCGATTTCATCCTCACGTTGGGCGTCGTCTCGTCGCCAAATAGCGTGTCGGCCAACACCCTCACCGGCCTCAGCGCCGAGATCGGCCACCTCCGAACCGCGCTCGAAGCCGTCGCCGACCGAGTCCGACAACACGAAGAACGACTCCGCCACATCGAAGCCCGCCAGCCTCGCCGCAAGGCCAACTGACCCACGCGCTCCTCGAGCCCTACTTCAGTCCGGGCCCACATTGGCCGGATAATCGTACGACAATGCGATGGCCGAAGCGGTGAACGCGCTCTACAAGACCGAGTTGCACCGAAACCCCGCCGTCCTCGCGGCGAACGGAGGGCACTGGCGAGGCCTCGATGACCTCGAGATCGCGACCTGCCGGTGGGTGTCGTAGTTCAACGACGAGCGCCTCCACGGCGAGCTCGGCCTCGTCGCACACCGGGCCGCGGAGTTGTTCCCCGGCCAAGCGAAGACTGATCAACGTGACGCTCAGGTGTTGTGCGACGTCGCTCGGGCGTTCAGCGAACAGCTCCGATGGGTGGACCCCGCCGACAACCAGCTCGTTGCAGAGCTCGCCGTCTTGGGCGGCTACGACCAAGATCTCCGCGCCGACATCAACCGCCTGGTCAACCGGATGCGCGACGCGTTGAGTTCGATCCACCCGCCACTTGAGGCGGTGATCGGCCCGAAACTCGCCGCCAAGGCTGGCCTCCGAGCGTTGCTCTCGCGAATCCGACACCGGACACGATCCGCGGCGGGCCGGGTCCGTGTCGAAGAACTTCTCGGCAACACCACCAGGCCCGAACGGCCGCGTCGCTGACTACAGCGATCTTCGATGCGCTCGACCAGCAGACCCTTGTCTTGGCCGGGACCGCCGCGTACGGGCGGGTGATCGCGGAGCAGGCCGACACGCTGGCCCCGTCTCTACGCGCAACGTCACCAACTCGAAGGCGAGATCGCCGAGGTGTTCCGACGCCACCCTTTCGCCCAGATCTTGCTTTCGATGACCGGGATCGGAGTCAAGATCGGCACAGCGATCCTGGTTGAAATCGGCGACATCTCGAACTTGAGACCGGCCGGACTCTCGCCTCTTACGCTGGCCTCGCGCCCGTCACGAAACAGTCCGGTTCGAGCCTCAAATCCGAGACCAGATCGCGCTGCGGGAACCGGCGACTCAAGGCCGCACTGTTCCTCGCCGCGTTCTGCTCGATCCGCGCCGACGGCGAAGGCGCCGTCTACTACGCGAAGAAGCGAGCCGATGGGAAACACCACAACGCGGCCATGATCTGTCTCACGAACCGCAAGACCCGCGCCCTGTTCCACATGCTCACCAACGAGCAGCCCCCTCTCACTCCCGCCGAGCGGAAGCCAGCGGTGACTGTCGCATCTCCCCCAGCCCGCTTGACAAACTCATAGGAACACCCCCAGCGCTTCCCGTTCGGCTTCCACGCCAACTGGTTCCCGCCTCACGCTGAACGCTCAGCCTCGATCCGCGGGGCTCGGTGCTGCGAGGAAGGGAGCAGACGCCCTTCCTCGCAGCAGAACGCGTCAATTGACGACGTCCGCCAGGGACCGGGGTGGGCCGAGGTAGGGCACATACACCGACGACACGGCCGCCCAGTAGGCTCCATACCCCCCGAGGCTGAGCTCGATCGGCTCGTCCGGGGCGCCGACCTGCGCCCACCACACATCACCCGCGCTGTCGACCACGACGACGATGCCGTGCCGTCCGCTGGCATCCTCGGTCGCGAGCACCGCAACGCGTGCACCGCCCAAGGATCCTGCCGCGGCGGCCTCGACGACCGCTTCGGGACTGGACCAAGATCGGGCATCTGCGGGCAGCCGTCGCCGACCGCCACGTCGTCCACCGCCGCTGCGAGAAGATCGTGGAGAACGACCGCCCCCAGCTCTGGGTCGTGAAGGCCACCGGCAGTCGCGGACGCCTCGTCCCTCCGGTAGCCGTGAGTGACGATCCCGCCGGGCCCGGCCCACACGTCGATCGCCCGCACCGATGCCGACTCGGCGAGTACCACACGACCCCGAGTCGACGCACCAGCAACCACGGCGCGGACCCGTCCGACGAGGGTCCCGTCGGGATCACCTGCTAGCAGTTCGGTTCGCGGAGTCAGGAATGCTTCGGGGCCTCGTTGGGTCATGATCCCTCCTTCCACGGGTCGCCGACTCGGAGCGACTCGACCGCTAGGTCGAGGTCGCGGGGGGGAACTCCGACCCCGGGGTCGATCACGCCCACCACCGGTCGCACCTCGACGACGATGTTGGGGAGGAACGGGGCTTCGGCGTGTTCAGGTCGCAGCACAACGATCGCTCGTCGCTGCGGCGGATCGTCGGGAATCGCCCACCGCGTTGCGTCGAGGGCAACCCGCCCGGTGAAGCCGTCGCCGGCGATCACGGTGAAGAGTTCGAGAGTTCGTTCGTTCGTCATCATCCATTCCAGAAGTCGAGTTTGTCGCCGACCCAGCCTCCGACGTCCTTGGCTCCGTCGTAGAGGTCCTCGGCGCCGTCCTTGATCGCTCCCCCGAGATCCTTGACCCCTTCGTACAGCTCCTCGGCAGCCTCACCCACGAATCCAGCGACGGCCTTGGCGTCCTTGTAGGCGTCGAGCACGAGGTCCGCTGCCCCATCACTGAGACCGAGCTCGCCGTCGGCGAACTCGTAGGCCTTGCCGATCATCACTCCTCCGCCCCATCCGACGAATCCGCCGACGGGACCGCCGATCGCGGTGCCGATCGCCTTGCCCAGCCACTCGGCGCCCTTGTCCGCCCCGAGGATCACACCGGCGTACGCGAGACCGTGCACCAGCGCTTCGTCGAACGGCGAGCCGTTCGACAACATCGTCGCGGTGTCCTGCATGAAGGAGACCAGGAAGCCCGCAACATCGAGGCCGACGCCGATGGTGTCGAGCGACTGGAAGATCTTGATCAGGTCCGAGTTCTGGGCAACCAGGTTGCCCAGCATCTTGAGGGCGTCGGGGTTGAAAAGTCGAAGCGCCTTGACGATGCCGTCCCACGCCTTGCCGACGAACCCGAGGTCATTGAGCAGATCCTCGATCGGCGCTATCGCATTCTGGAAGGCGTCGTCGCTGCTCCCGCCGCCACCGCCGACCGGTTGATCGACCGGGCAGTAGTCGCCGGTGCCGGAGCTGCCCTCAAGCGTGTCGCTGGCCGAGCGCTGCTTGGCGGCATTGTCGATCGCCAGCTGACCGAAGGTGGCGAGATCGGACTTGATCTTGCGCAGATTGGGAGCGTGGCTCGATTTCCATTTCGACTTGAACGCGTCGGCGTTACCGCCGCTCCACGACGTGCTCTTGAGCCGCTTGTCGAGGAGTGCGATCACCTTCTCGAGCTCCGCGCCGGCGTCGTCCCGAAGGTAGGCGCCGAGGCGCTCGACCTCCGCAATGTCCATTCCGTGGGTGATGTTTGTCATCAATCATCGTCTCCGGGCGAGGTGGTCGTGCCCCGGCGGTGGGTGGGTCCGAGGACTCGCCCACCGCCCGGCCACACATGACGGCTAGAGCGAGCGGCGCGTGTCCTCCTGCTTGACGACGTTCTTCTTGGCCTGGTCCGCCGCAGCACGGAGGTCCTGACGATGCGGTCGAGGGTCTTGCGGTGCTCGGCCCAGACCTTGTCCTTGAAGTCGCATGGCGTCCTTGCCCTTCCAGTCGTTGCCGGCGACCTTGTCGATCTTGGCGTTCAGCTTGCCCTTGATGTCCTCGATGGCCTGGGCATGCGTGCGGAGCTCGCGTTTCCAGGCCCTTGACCTCTTCGACATTCATACCGTGTGTGATCGACATGATGGATTCTCCCTCTGGGCCGCTTCGGCCCGTTGTTTGTATGTGTCTTCATTGTGTGGTGCCCGCTTCGAAACCGGAATGGGGACCACTTCCCTATGGGATCTCTGTCGGTGTCGCCACCTGGATGAGGGAGACTCCGGCGTCAGCCCACAAGAACGCCCGCCCGGGCGGAAACCTGGCACGATCGATGCGCCCGACGGCCAGGCCGGTGATCTGTTCGAGCTCGTCGGCGTCAGGTTGCAGCACGATGGCCTGGCGCGAAGCCAAGGCCAAGCGCGGTACGCCGTAGTTGAACTTGTCGATGGCGCCGTCCACGAGCACGCACACGCCCGCCTCCCGCGCCATTTTGAACAGGCGGCCCAGCTCGTCCTCGGCGTCGTCTCCGAGCAGCTCGTCGAGCGCTTCGACGACGACCAGGCCGCCGGTGAACCTTCCCTGCTCGATGTCGGTGCCGACCGTCGCTGCCGCCTGTGCCACCGCTTCCTCGCCGAACGCTCGCATGCTCCAGGTCATGCTGGTGGCCGCCAGCGAGTGAGCGACCCCCAGATACGCCGACGGCCCGTGCGGCCGTGCAGTCCGGACAGCGGCGGCCATAGTCCACAGACAGGTGCTCCGCCCACTTCCCGGAGGGCCGCACAGCACCCAGAGCCCCGACGGCCGCATCCCGACGGCTCCAGGGTGTCACCGAGATCCCGATCGGCACCAGCCCCTCGGCAACGGCCCCATACGAGGCCAGCTCGGAGAGGCTGATCCGGGTCTCCAGTCGTTGGATGGGTCGAGCCTTGAACCGACCCTCCCAGCTAGCGGCCCCGGCGAACGCGGCAATCGCCTCAGCCTGCAAGGCCATCGAGGCGCGGTCGATCTCCTCCGCGTCGGCGGCATCCGGCGCGGCGACCGCACCACCGGTGTCGGGCCTCACCATTGCGGCGACCTGCACCTCGTCACCGCGCCACACGGCGCGACCGGGCGGGGTGTACTCGTCGAAGGCATCAATGCTCATGCCCAGCGCTGAGTAGTCCGCTTCGGAGCCCAATCGGAAGCCGAGCCGGGCGTGGAACGAGCTGAGGAGAGAGCGGTCCGACCGAGTTCACGCGATCCGCAGTGGCAACCAGGTGCACACCAACAGCCCGGCCGTTGGCGGCGACCCAGGCGAGGCGGTCCCAGACTTCGTACCGCCCGGGAGCGTCGTACTCGGATGCGAAGTTGCCGAGTCCGTCAATGAGGACCAGCACGCGCGGTTCGTCGGGCTCGTTCGCCCGCTCCCGATAGTGCACGATGGTGTCTGCCTCGCATCGGGCGAAGTCGGCGGCGCGCCGATCGACGAGCTCTCGCAGTTCCTTCACCAGGCGCCGGATCCGCTCGTCGTCGGCTGCGTCGATGACGGATCCGACGTTCGGGAGCTGTTCGAGGACCTCGAGCCCGCGACCAGCGAAGTCGAGCGCGTAGACCATGCTCGGCCCGCCCTTGTCGGAGAACCCCGACGCGACGGCAATCGTGCGCAACAGGGTCGTCTTGCCGGTACCGGAAGCACCGAAGGCGATGAGGTTGCCGTCGCGGTCGGGCTCGAACACCACCTCGTGCTGGGCCTGTGCCTCCGGATCGTCGCGCATGCCGAACACGAGCTTCGTGTCGAGCCGCTGGCTCGCCAGCTCGATCAGCGAGTAGTGCGACCGCAACTCGTCGAGCCACGGACGACGGGGCGGGACCATCGGGAGCGACTCGAACGCGGCGCCGACCGTCCGAACCAGACGGTTGAGGTCGCGAGCGTCGTCGGACAGCTGCGGGCGAGGCCCGTCGTGTTCCGGCGACTGCGGTGGCCCCCATGCTGACCGGGAGCGAAGGGAAGGTCGGCGACCTCGATCCGGGCGGCGGCGCATCGCCCGTCGTCCACCCGCCGACGTAGGCGGTCTGGAACAGCTGCGTACGGCCAGGACCCATTCGGACCATCGCCCGGCCCGGCGTCGACGGGTCGAACATCGCTGCAGCGCGGCTGCCGACCACGTCGTCGGAATCCTCGGGGTCAGCCATCCGCAACGCGATGCGGAGGTTGGTGTTCGCCCGAGGTTGTCCTTGATGACCCCCGACGGTCGCTGCGTCGCGAGGATCAGGTGGAGGCCGAGCGAGCGGCCCTAGGCGACGTCGATCATGCCGTCGACGAATTCGGGGATCTCATCGACGAGCGCCGCGAACTCGTCGACGACGATCACGAGGCTGGGGGAGCACGGGCGCCCCGTCACCTTCCTTCTTTTCGAGGTCGAGCAGGTCCTTGGCCCGCCATTCCGAGAGGATGTTCGCGCCGATGCAGTTCGGCGCGCAAGGAGACGAGGGCGCGCCGCACCAGGCGCGGCGTGAGGTCGGTCACCATGCCGACGCTGTGCGGGAGCTCCGAGCACGGCCCGAACGCGGAGCCACCCTTGTAGTCGACGAGCAGGAAGTTGACCCGCTCAGGGCTCATCGCCGTGGCCAGGCCCATCAACCACGTCTGCAGGAACTCGCTCTTGCCCGACCCGGTCGTGCCGCCGACCAACGCGTGGGGCCCCTGGTTGCGGAGGTCGAGCGACATCACGCCCGCAGCGCCGGCGCCGACGTACGCCCGCAGCGTCCGCTCACGGCGAGGTCCGGGCGGCGTGTCGAATGAGATCGACGCCGACTGCCGCCAACGCTCGACGACGGCGGAAGGGTCATCGGCGAGCTCACCACCCTGGTCTGCCAGGAACGAGACCGCGCTCGGGACATCGGACGATTCCGCGGGAGGGCGCCGCTGTCGACCAGCGGGCTCAACGCCCGACCGAGCGCCAACGCCGTCCCGGCCCAACGGTTCGAGCCGGACCGGCAGCGAGTTGTCCGTCGATGACGAGCCGCCGGGTGCGGCCGACGCGAAGCCTGCGCTTCGAATCGTCGTCGGTCGCGACGAATCGAGGTCGATGGGCGGCGGCACACGGCCGGCAGCCGCTGGAGGGACGAGTCCGACCCACAGGGTGTTGAATGCCGAGGGCGGACCCTGCTCGGCGATGCTGACGAGGCGGCCCGTTCTGACGGGCGTCCGCGACGACCACAGGACGATCCGCACGCCGATGGCCGGAGGCCGCCCGGCGTTGGCCACTCGCCGGCGTCGGCATGACGCTTCGATGGCCGCGACCAACCGCGTCGCCGCCGGACCACTCGAGGCCAGGTGATCGCCGGCGAGCGGCGAGAACTCCGAGCTCGTGTGCGGGAGCCACTTGAGCCACTCCCATTCGCGCACGGCGGTGGCGGTCGACACCACTGCCAACACCACCTCCGCCGGCGAGTGCAGGCACGGCCGAGCTGAGCGACCAGCCCCCGAGCGACATCGAAGCGGACTTCGGTCCGGCCACCCACACCCAGCGCCCCGGCTTCGGGGAACGAGCCCACGACCGGGACGCCATCCACGTCGGCGAATCTCCGCACGATCTCGGCGATCTCCTGCTGGAGCTCCACCTCGCCCCGTCCGTCCTCCTGATGATCGACGGAGTGGCGACTCGGGAGCCGGCCCACACCGAGGCGGAGCTCAAGGAACGAGTGCCGGTCGGCGCGACGTGTCCACAGGAGCGGCCGCCGATGATGAGCTCCGGTCACGACTTCGACCGTCGAAGGGTGCTCGTGCAGCCGACCGCTCTGCTCGGCCTCGATCGCTCGCTGCAGGCGGACGACGAGGTCGGCACAGCTGTCGTGGAAACGCCGCACGGCCTCGGCGTCCGCCTTTTTCGCGCCCCGCTTCTGCTCGAAGAACATGCCGACGCCCAGCAACGGCAGGAAGGCCAGGTACACCACCGAGCTGATATCGCGGGTGACGGCGAACAAGCCGGCACCCATTGCCACCGGCAGGATCACCGAGATCCACGGGAACTGTTGGCGCTGGGGAGGCTCCGGAACGGCAGGGGCCTTGAAGACACGGCCGGGGTAGATGGGGTCGAGCCGCGGCGACCGATTGAACGCGTCGCCGCTGGCTGAGCCGCCGGTGCCGTGCGCCACGACCAACAGCTCGGTGCGACCGATCGTGACGACGTCCGAGGGTCCAACGATGACCGGTCGACCAGTTCGCCGGCCACGAGCACGCCGTTGGTCGAGAAGCTGTCGGCGACCTCGACCTGCTCGGCGACGTCGATGCGTGCATGATGCTTCGACACCATGCCGTCGGACAGGACCACCGTGCAGTCAGGGGCCCGGCCGACCGTTGCGACGCCCCGCTGGAGGTGGATCTCCTTGCCTGCGTCGGGCCCGTTCAGGATCCGTACCGTCGCCGCCCGGTCGCTCTGGTTCGGCCGGTACACGTCGGCGGGTGCGACCGCCACGAAGTCACCCGACCGTATTGCGGCCGTGGCCACCTCCTCGTCGGGACGGAGCACCATCTGCTCGTGACCGCGGTACACCACCAAGGTCTGCGTTCCGTCGTGGCGCGTCGGCGCCGGACCGACCGGTGATCCCGCGACGCGGGCGTCGGTACGCTCCGCGAGCCGAGCAGCGATCGCGGAGATCGTCGCCTGTGGCTCCGTGTCGACCACCACATCCCGGTGCTCAGTCCGCCCGACAGCGGTCAACTTGAACTTCACGTACGCCCAACCCAGAGTGATCGAGGGTTGATGGTCGTTCGCCACCGTTCGAATCGGCTCATGCCAGCGAGCATCGAGTCGCGGGCGGTGTCGACCTGGTCCCAGAAGTACGCGAGATCGCCCTCGTCGGGGTCGACTGGGCCGAAGATCGCCAGGTCCGCCATGCCCAGCGGTCGCCGTCGCCTCTCCGACGTCCCAGCGCGGCGACCTCGCGGCGCGGCTGGCGCGCGCAATGGGGCGTCCCAGATCGACGGCGAGATCGGTCAACTCGCGCCAGCCTCCGAGCACACGGTCCCGCTCGGTGCCGAGGTCCCGACGACGGGTACGGCGACGGCGCTTGAGGCCGACCACGGCGCCGACGACGGCGCCGACGACGATGAAGGGCGAGCCGTACGCGGCAAGTGCGAGCAACAGGCGCCCGCTGCGGGCGAGCAACGAATCGTCGTCGTCGTCCTCGTCCGGCTCGAGCTCGTTGAACTCGACGTCCTCCTTCGGAGGCGTTGTGACCGGGGGCGGCGGCGGTAGGAAGCTGACTCCGGTTGCGGCCGCTCCTCCGGCTCCTGGGACTGGGGTTGCTTCGGGGTCGGCGGTCGGCGACAGCCCTACCCGGGGCCCCGATGCTTGGCGACGTCGATGGACACCTCGGTCCACGCGGCGATGTCCGAGCCCTGGAGTCTGATCCTGCCTGCGGCGCACCCTGACGGCGGCGGGCAGAACCCCATCACGACCCGCGACGGCACTCCCGCCTTGCGGGACATCAGCGCGTGCGCAGCTGCGTACTGCTCACCGTTGCCGTACGCTGCCTTCCGTTCCTCGGCGTCGAGGGCGAGCGACCGCAGGCGCGCGGCGTAGTGACCGGGGCTTGCCGGTTGCTCACCGACGTTGCCGTCACTGAACCCGAACCGGGGGTCGGTCGTGGCGAAGGCCGTGGCGATCGCTGCCGTCACGTCGTAGCCCGCTAGGAGGTCACCGGTGAGAACTGTGGCGAGCTCCGACAACTCCTCGGTCATGACCGGCTCGCCGCTGGGCGACGTCAGGCTCATCGCATTCGGGGCCGAACCGGGCTGACGGCCCAGGAGGTCCTTGGCCTCCGGCTGCTCGGTGACGACCACGTCGAGGTCGACCACGTCGCCGCGCTGGAGACGACGCGGGATCGCCCCCACGTTGGTGGAGCGGTTGAATCGGAGCGCGCCGGTTAACTGGTCACGACGGGACACCGATCCCTCGAAGTGGACCGACGTCACCGTTCCGACCGTCGGCAGCCAGATGTCGTTGTACGCACCGACCTCGATACGCACCGATGCGTCGTCGCCGACGACGTCGGTGTCGATGCGTTCGCCGATTCGACGGAACAGACCCGACGCCTCTTCGGCGCCGTCGGCGTCGCCGCCGACCTGCCAGACGATGCCGTCGTAGGAATCCATGATCGCGAGGCGGAGCGACTCGCCCTTGGGCATGCCCGTGACCGTGAAGACCGTCTCGTCCCTCAGGTTCGGCGCCTCGTCGCTCGTGTAGTGCCGGAACCCGGCGAGAGGGCTCGGGTGCCGGGTGGGATCGAACGGCGGCTCCACCTGCTCACGCAACGTAACCCGGCTTGGCATCAGTCCCGAGGAGGCGATCGGCGAGGTCCAGCCCAGCCGCCCCGCCGGCGAGGCCCAACATGACGGCACTACCGACGAGGCGCGTGACGAGCACCCTGGCGCTGGTCGAACGGCGGGTGCCGCTCCGCCTGAACGAGAACCACGAAACGAGGCCGACGACGACGACCCCGCCCTGGACCCACTCGTTCGCTGGGCGCGATGCCGAACAGGACCGTGAGGGCCAGCAGTGCCGCCATCGGCAACATCGGCACGAGGAGCGCGCGGGTCCGGAGGGCCGCGCTCGTCGCAAGCACGGCGACCAGGACGCCGCACAGCAGCGGGATCGCCATCAGGTCGCCGACGCCGCCGACCGGCGCCGACGTCGTGAGCACCTCGACCCACCCCGTCACCGAGGTTCGTGCGGCACCGGAGACCGATGCCGGACTCGGAAGGACGCCGGCGATCGCCTTGTCCGGCAACGCCACGCCGCTCAGGAGCAAATAGGCGGCGGCGGTCGACACGAAGATGACCAGCGCACCGGCCTGTCGGGCTGCGCCCAGCCATCCGACGAAACCACCGGCGACGTCGGGCCAACGCCAGCGAGCCGACGGGCCGCACCACGGTCGTGCCGCCGTCCAGGGCATGGATGCCCAGCCGCCGCACGTTCTCGCCGAATCGCGTGAGCGCCACCTGGAGGGCAGCGCTCGACGCCGCCGACCCGGTGAGGAGTACCACCGTGGAGATCTCGGGCGACGTCGCATTGAGGTCGGTGGCGAGCGTCGACAGCGGCATCGGCCGGCGAGCCAGCGCGAGCCCGGCGAGACCGTCGAGGAACTCGCGACCGTGCCCCGACGAGATCGGGCCCGATCCGGTCCGCATCGTGATCTGCTGCTCGTCCCGCAACGCACGGAGCCCGAGCGAGCCGGCGATCGAGACAGCGTGCTCGAACTCGACGCCATCGGCGTCGTAGCTGGTCGGGTCGGTGTCGAGGATGATCGCGAGATGTGAGCGCCGGGTGTCGACGAACTGCCGGACCATGAGCTTCCCGGCGCGAGCGGTCGACTTCCAGTGGACGAACCGACGGTCGTCGCCGGGCTGGTACTCGCGCAGCGCATGGAAGGCGACATCGTTGTCGGACAGGTCGACGGTCGGCTGCCCCTCGAGGTCGCGGAGGAACCCCGCTCCGAGGTTCTCGATCGTTACGGTGCGCGGGTGGACGTAGAGCTTGACGCTCTCGGTCCACCCGACCCGTCGTTGCAGTAAGCCGAGCGGGTCACCCGCACCGATGTCGCCGGGCCCACCTCGATGACGGCGCGGCGGGCGGTCGGCAGGTCGAAAGACAACGGCTGCGGCGCCGAGTTGCGTTTGAGAGATGGAACCGCGAGGGCCAGCCCTCGTCGCCCGTCGAGACTCCATCACCTGCGGCAGGGTCCGACGCACGCCCGGATTCGACACGACGAGCCGCCCCCCTGGGTGAGTGTCGCCGGCGGTCACCCGCTGTGGCTGGACCACCAACTCGACGGACAACCGGCTGGCGCCGAGGAGGAACACCACGGACATGGCGAGCAGCACGAGCCCGGTCGCCGCGATCCACGTCCCCTCAATCCACCCGAGTCGCCGTCCAAGCCACCAGGAGACGATCGTGACGATTGCCAGTGACCGTCCCGCCGGCGAGACGACCGCTGCGACCGGCCCGAGGGCGCGGCCGACGGAACGGGCGACCGATCCCAGGTTCTCCAGAGGGGAGCGATGCGGCGTCGCCGGAGCCACGGTGGATCAGACCCCGCTCATCTGCGGCGGCGCAACGTGCGAGAAGATGTGCGCGATGACCCCGCCGACCGTCGCTCCCGAGAACTCGGCTTCCGGCTCCAGGATGAGCCGGTGCGAGAGGACGGCGGTTGCGAGGTCCTTGATGTCGTCGGGCGTCACGAACACACGACCGGCGGCGGCGGCCCACGTCTTCGCCGCCCGCACGTATGAGAGGCAACCACGCGTGGACAACCCGATCTTGGTGTCGTCGAGCCGACGCGACGCCTCGGCGATGTCGGCCACGTAGCCGAGCACGGCTTCGTCGACGTGCACCGTCGCAGCCAGGGCGGCCATTTCGATCACCGCGTTCGCCGAGATCAGTGGCGGGACACTGTCGGACCGGTTCCGGTTGGCGGCGTCTGCGAGGAGCCGCACCGTCGAGTCGCGATCCGGGTAGCCGAGAGCGGTCTTCATGAGGAAGCGATCCAGCTGGGCCTCGGGAAGCCGGTAGGTGCCGGCCTGCTCGATGGGGTTCTGCGTGGCGATGACCATGAACGGCGGACCAACGGGGTAGCTGTGTCCGTCGTGGGTCACGCGCCCCTCCTCCATCACCTCGAGGAGGGCCGACTGCGTCTTCGGGGATGCCCGGTTAATCTCGTCGGCCAGCAGGATCGTGGCAAACACCGGACCGGGACGGAACTCGAACTCGTTCGTGCGCTGGTCGAGCACGGTGGTGCCGGTGACGTCGCTCGGGAGCAGGTCGGGCGTGAACTGGATACGACCGTGGGATCCATGGACCGTATTGGCGATCGCCTTCGCGAGCATCGTCTTGCCCGTCCCTGGCACGTCCTCGAGGAGGAGGTGCCCGTCCGACAACAGGCAGGTCAGCGCCAGCCGGATCGAGGCACGCTTTCCGACGATCGCGATCTCGACGTTCGAGGCGAGGCGCTCGAAGGTCTCGGCGAACCAGGCTGCTTGTTCATTGTTCATAGATCTGCTCCACAGATGTCGGGGATCATCGGCCCGGGCCGTCCTCGGGGCAGTCGGCAATGATGTCGACGCGCTCGTTCGTCTCGATGCGGCCATATCCCTGAAGGTCGACCCAGGCCCGGAAGTAGAACCGATCGGTGTCCTGGGCCCAGCCTCCGAACGGGGACAGCGTCCCGCTGCCGCCGATCCGGTTGTTCCAGTTCCCGGTCAGCACCTCGAAGTTGCTGGTGTTCCCGCCGCGGTCGTACCGCCATCGCCACTCATACGTGCCGAAGTACTGCGGCGGGACGCCGTGCGTGTCGATGTTGATCCGGTATTCGAAGAGCCGCCCCCATCGGGTGCGTAGATCGTTGGGGATGTTGCGGTCCTGGCTGTAGAAGCACGACCCGTCCTGCCAGAGATCGAACGAATTGAAGGTGGGGACCCGAGCATCGATGGACACCGGTGAGGCGTTCGCGCATCGCTCGGCCCCCACGTCCGGCGTCACGCAGGCTCGGGCCGAGATGCTGCCCGCGGTTCCCCACGCCGGGTCGATGGGATCGAAGTCGAGGACGCCGGATCCGGTTCGCTGCCCCGACCCCAGTCCGCCCAGCGTCACGGTCCCGGCGCGGCCGTTCCATGTCGGCGTCGCCTGGATCGAGAACCGCTTGGGGCCGATGCGGCTGACGTTGAGGGCGACGGTCGGCGGACCGAATGGAGAGGTCGAATCAGTCCCGTCGAACTGCCCGCAGTACGCCTGCTCGGTCCGGTTGCATGCCGCCACCCGGAAGGCGTACGTCCGACCGTTCGTGAGACCGGTGACCTCGATCCCGCCGCCAGACCCTCGGGCCCGTCGAGACGCCCCGACTCCCGACCCGCCGTCGGAGCTCACGATGTCGACGAGATAGTCCGTGATGGGTTTGCCATTGTCGACGGGATCGGAGAAGGAGAGGTCGATTCGTCCCGGATCACCCGTTGCGGACGCGTCGACGGTTCGAATCGGTTCAGGTCGCTTGTAGGCCCGCTCGGGCTCAGAGGCTGCGCCGCCATCGGACGGGCCCCACTTGTTCACGGCGATCACGGCGAACGAGTAGACGTGGTCGAAGTCCGCCGCGACCTGCGACGTCATGCTCAGTCCGACGGGAACGTTCAGCGGCGATTCCGAGCGGACTCCATCGCGGATGGTCACCAGCCGGTACCCGGTGATGGCCGAGGCATTCCACTCGGTCTGGGGTGGGGGTTGCCAGGTGATCTGGAACTGGGACTGGTCGGGATGGTCGACGCGGGCGACCTGCGGAACCGGAGGTGCACCAGGCTTGCTCGCCGGCGAGGAGTTCTGCGCACCCGGCGGGTCGGCGGACAACGGCGACCACTCGCTCCAACCGCCGTTGTCGCGTACTGCGTCGTTCTTCGCCCGGACGCGGACCTTGTAGTCGCGACCATCCTCGAGCCCGACCAACTTGTGCGAGACCGCGGCCGTCGAAGTCGCTGGCGCTGCGACCCGCACCGGGTTGCCACCGCTCGGTGGCGGATTAACCTCGACCTCGTACTCCAGAATATCGGTTCCCTCGTTCTTCCACTCCCCGTCGGACGACGGTTGATCCCACGACACCATCAACTCGCCCGATGCCAGGGTCTTGTCCCAGGCCAGTGCCGGCGCCACCGGCGGTGCCTCCGGCCGGGCATCGGGGGTTCGCGGATCCGATGGGTCCGACGGCACGCTCCAATCGACCTCGTTATGGGCGCGTACGGTGAACCGGTATTCCGCGCCGTTGACGAGGTTCTCGATCCGACACGTCGTCGTCGAGCATTCCACCTGGCTGGGCTGCCCCTTGCCCGATGAGGTCCACGCGACCTCGTACTTGTCGATGTCCGCGCCCCCGTCAGCCGGAGTCTCCCAGTTGACGACGACGAACCCGTTGCCCGAGTCGGACACGTCGGGTGTGCCGGGCTTGGCCGGCGGATGCTTGACCGTCACGTTGAGGCGACCAGTGACCGCCCGATCCGGATCTCCGAGCGTGTCGTTGATCGTGTAGATCAACGATGCTGTGCCACCGTTATCGGCGAAGTCTCCGCTGGGCGTGAACTCGACCTTGCCGTCGAGAATGGCGGCGAAGCCCAGACCCTCGCTGACGACGACGTCGGTGACGGAGATGTCGAGGTCGGGCGGCTGCTCGTCGTTCTTGAGGACGTCGAAGATCGACCGCTTCCCGACGAAGGCCTCTTCGTCGTCTTGGTTGGCCTTCGCCTTGACCCGGGCCGAGGCGACCACCGGAGACCGGGAACTCCGCGGCCACGGGCTCGTTCTCGGTGTCCTTCACAGTCACCCTGCACCGAGGCCTGTGTGCCCTGGCCGTGCTCTTCGCCGCCTCGACGACCAGGGTCGTGCCCTCGACGCGGCCGTCACCCCGCTCCGCTCACCGATCCGAGCGCGAACGTGAGCTTGCCACGGTCATCGGGATCGTTGTCCACTGCGAACGGGCCGAGGTCGACCCGCTTCGCCGCGTCACCTTGCCCGACCTCGATCGAGCCGGGCGACAGCGTGGGCGGTGCGTTCGTTGTCCCGACGACCTCGATGGGCACAGAGATCGTCGCTAGCCGCCCGGTCGGGTCGGACGGGTCGGCGCCGTCGGTCACCTCGAACGCGACCGAGCCCTGCCCCGATACCTCGGGCGCAGCGGTCAGTTCGATCTCGGATGAGTTCACCAACCTCGCCGCCACGACGGTCGATACGATCTCGGTCGACGTGATGATGACGTCGTTTCCCTCGGGGTCGAACGCGTAGTCGGAGGCCTTGAAGGTGACGGGCCCTCCGTCGGCCACGACCAGCTTCGGACCGTCCTTCGACTGCGGCGGCTGGTTCCCCTTGCCGTCGGCAACTGCCGCAGGCAGCCGGATGAGCGCCCGGGCGGTCAAGCCGTCGGCGTCGGTCACCGTGTAGACGACGTTGCGAGGGGCGTCACCGAGCTGGAACGTCCACGCAAGGTCCCCGCCGGACGCCTCCCGGTCGTCGGTGGCCACTTCAAGCGTGCTCCGGTCGCCGTCGAGGTCGTCGACGTGCTCTGTGAGGTCGACATGGGCGGTCCGTTCCCCTTCGGGTTGCGACTCGACGACCACATCGGTCGCCGTGGGTGGGATCGAGGCCTCCGGATCGACCTCGACCGTCACGTAGGCCGAGCCCTCGCCGCCCCGCCCGTCGACGACCCGGTACGGGAACGAGCCGCCCTGCTCGCCGACCTCGATCGCGAACTGGTCACCGTCGATCTTGACCGCCGCCCACTCGACCTTCGGGGCGGGGTCGTCCGGGTGGAGCGTGACCGGGTCGCCGTCGGGGTCGGAATCGTTGGACAACGGGGGCACTGCGACCGTGCGGCCGGCGCGGACCCGAATCGGGTCGTCGACGGCGACCGGGTTCTGGTTCCCGGGTGGACGAGGCGCCACCCCGACGCGGATGGTGGCGACGCCGACCTCGCCGGACGGGTCGGTCGCCTTGTACGTGAACTGGTCGGTCCCGCTGGCCCCGTCCTGGGAGCGGTAGAGGAAGAAGCCGTCGGCGGCGGCCGTGGCAGTATTGAGAATCTGCCCCTTCTTCGGCGGAACACCGAGCGAGAGGAGGACGGCATCACCGTCTGGGTCGGCGCCGACGGAGTTGACCGGGATCTTGGTCTCACACCCGAGTACACCCGCCAGTCGAAGCCTCGCGGCATCGGAGCGGCGTTCCCCTCCGACGGCCGGACCTGCACGTGGACGAGCGCCGAGGCCTCGTTGCCGACTTCGTCGACGACGCGATAGGTGACCGAGACCGACCCGACCCCACGGCCGAAAAACCGAACCTTGCCCCCGGTTCTGTCCGGCACGACCCATGCGTCGCCGACGCCGGCGTCGCCGTTAATCACGAGGGTGTCGGCCACGACGGTCAGGGAGTCGGCCTCTGGATCGGTGTCGTTCGCCAACACGTTCGTCGTCACGGCGTCGCCGATCCGGACGACGGCGTTGTCGTCGCGGGCACGGGGCGGGAGGTTGATGCCGAGCGCGTCGGTGACGTACACCCACAGCTGGCCGGTCGCGACGTTCACACCGTCCGTGAGGGTGTACTCGACGCGCACCGGCTCGGTGATCCGACGCGTGGCCGAGATCCTGACCGCCCGGTGATCGACCGTGGTGGCGGTGACGCCGGTGTCGGCGTCGGCGACCGCTGCCGTCACGACCAGCACATCGCCGTCGGGGTCGTGGTCGTTCGCAAGCACGTCGGTCACCGCCTCGCCACCGATCGGCACCGAGACGACGTCCCTCACGCCCACCGGCGGCCCGTTCTCGCCCACTGGTCGCGACGGCACGTCGAAGCGCACCTTGGCCGTCGCCGACTTCCCACCCGATGAGGCGAGGTACGAGAGCGAGTACGTGCCGGGCTCCGACGCACTGAGGACGAGCGTCCCCGACGACCCGTCGCGACGGCCCGAGACCCGACGGGACCTCGCCTCGATCCCCGCGAGACGGACCCCATCGGTGCCGATCGACATGTCGTTGGCGAGCACGTCGACCGAGGTCGGAACTCCGACCACGCCGACTGCGAAGTCGTCTCCGGCTTTCAGGTCGCCGTCGGCGACGACATCCACCAGCAACTCGCCGGACGCAATGCCGCCATGCCCGTCGATCACCGTCACCACGACATTGCGCTGCCCCGGGATCCCCGAGCCCGCGCCTTTGTCAGCGAACACGACCTCGCCGTCCGTCGACGATCGGACCTCACCGGCGCCGGTGAGCTCGGCCGACCTCAGGAGGAGCGCGTCGCCGTCCGGGTCGCTGAAATGCTCGAGCACGTTGTACGAGCCGGTCCCCCCCACCGAGACCGCGACGCGCGCCCTCGCCACGCTCGTTCCATGCCGGGTCGCGGTTGCCCTCGGGTGCGATCGACACCGTGACGGTGCCGCTCTGCTCCGGCGAACGTCCGTCGGACACCGAGGAGGTGAAGGTCGCGGTCCCCGACGACCCGTCGGCGGCGGTGAACTGGACCGCTCGACCGCGGTCCACGATCTCGGCGATCCCGGAACCGGCGGGCGAGACTGGGCCCACCGAGGTAACCGCGAGCAGATCGCAGTTCGGGTCACGGTCGTTGCCCAGCACCGAGACCACCGTCGCCACGCCCGGTCGGGCGCCCGCGATGTCGGCTCCTGCGGCGGGCGGCCCGTTGGCCGCGTTCGGATCGCATTCCAAGTCGCCGGACTCGCCGTCCTTGTCATCCTTCTTCTCGTCGTTGAACTGATCGCTCGGGTCGGGCTCCCAGTTGCCCGTCACGACCACGAACGTGTCATCGCGTTGGACCACCGTGACGCCGTCGTCGAGCACGTTGAGGACTGCGGTCGTGCCGTTCGTCCGGAAACGCAGCACATCGGCTCGCACATCGGACCGACCGAGCTCGACGGTGCCCTTCGGACGGGCCACCCCGCCGCGGACGACCGCCATCTCGACCTTCGATCCCACGTCGGACGTCGTGGCCGTCCACGCAGCCCACACACCGCCGCCGGCGATCACCGGGGCGACCGCCTGAGCTGGAGGGGCGATGTCGGACACCTTGTACAACTGCGTCGGCTCACCGACACCGTCGTCCTCGTACGCGATCCAGACCAGGCCCTCGCTCGTCGCGATAGCGACGCCAGGCGCCTCGTCGTCCTCCGGTGAGGTCCCCGACTCCTGGAGCATCCCGCCGTCGCCGAACCGGGAGATGTCCACCGACACGTTGCCGATCTGGACCTCACCTCCGCCGAGAACGACGGGCCGGCCGTCGACGACGGCAAACCAGCCCCGGCCTGCGACACCACCGTCGACGCCGTCGGGCGGGGTGACATCGACCTCGAGCGGGATCGATCCGCTCGGTCCGACGATCTCGCGGGCCGTCAGCGACACACCCCAAAGCCGACCTTCGGCGTCCGGCGCGATCGCCCCACCCTCACCGACCTCGATCGCAGGATCAGCGCCGAAGTCGACCGACGCGATGTCGGAGAGTGCTGCGCCCCAGCCCTTGCCGCCCTTCGACACCGCCGCGAACGCTCCGGACGCCACGACGTCGTGGCCGTCGAGCTCGAGGACCGTCTCGGCAACGAGGGTCGCCCGGTTGACCGACTTGACGGCTTTGCCGCGATCGACGACCGCGACGTCGGACGCGTTCTGTAGCACATCGAGATCGTGGGAGAGATCGAAGACCTTGCCCGCGAGTTGACGGATCTCGGTATTCATCCGGCCGGCGCGTCCGTCCCGGCTGTTCGTCACCCACACCGACGCATCGTGCAGGTCGATCGACGCCGCGTGGAACCCGGCGACGAGGAACCCGATGACCACGAGCACACCGCACAGCGTGAGGACGGTCGCTCCCTGCCAACGCTTCGCAGCACCCCGCAACGTCGATCGTCCGAGGAGTCCGGCGCCACGGCCCACTGACCTCGTCCGGGGCACTGACAGGATGCTGTCGGTCACGCCGGCACCGACTGTGACACCACGACGAGCGGCACAGCTCCCAGGACCACGGTGGCGCCAGGCTCGACCGGCACCCGCTGGTGGACCACCACATCGCGGCGGTGACCACTCGTGGCATCGATCACGAGCGTCCCGTTCGTCGAGCCGAGATCGGTGACCCACAGGTTGGCGCCATCCCGTTCGAACACGGCGTGTCCGCGACAAGCTCGTATCACCGAGATGGACGAGGCCGGCATCGGCCGCATCCGGCTGGGGTCGCGACCGACGAACGTCCGCTCGTCGAGCAGCACGATCGTGCCGTCCGGGAGGCGCAACGCCAGGTCCGCGGGACGGGCCGGTCGGGTCGCTGGCGACGACGGCCCGGGCTCGCGGCCGGGGTGCATCCGGGTGAGATCGGTGGGACGGACCGCCGGGCCGGGCATCGGGATCGAGACCGGACCGTCGGGTGCGGACCACGGCGGCGGGATGACCGACGCGCCCGGTATCACCGGCGCTGCGGACGATGCGTCGCCGAAGAACGGCGTGGATGCGCCGAATGGCGCCAGACCTGACGGCTGGTGGTCGCCGGTCGTCGGCGACAGCGCGGCGCCCGCGCCCGGACGTGAACCGCCAGATGTGGCGATACCCTCAATTTGCGAAAGCAGCTTCGGCGAGATGGTTCCGTGGATGCGCAAAGAACGGCCGGAGTGACTGTCCTCGACCGCAATGGTGAAGGTCTCAGTGCGTTTGACGAGGAGGAAGAGCAGGCCGAACGGAAACGTCAGCACCGCACCGATCTTGGTCCATAGAGGCCGAACAGTCCGTGCGAATGAAAGCCGGTCGGCCGAGACCATCGAGGCTGCGTACTTGCTCGCCGTTGCCGCCTGCCGCACGGCTTCGACCGCGTCGGATTGGCGAAGGTACGGCAAAGCCACCTGCTCATTGACCGCTGTTGAACCCTCCACGAGCCTGCCCTCCTACCGGCGCAGAAGATAGTTGGCGCGCCGCGGCGGGTCAATGCCGCTTCGCAGATGACAAATGATATGGCTGACACTCACGAACGGTCGTGTCACGTCCCTTCGGGAGTATTGGAGGCAACGAGCGGGCCCCATAACAGCCGCGGGTCGAACACGCCTTACGGGAGTGACTCGAGGTCAGCGACGGTGACGAGACCCACCGACACGGCGTACTCGACGAGGCGGGCCCGCCGATTCGAGGCCAGTCGGCCGGGTTCGCCGTGCAAGCCGCGAACCCCGGCCTTGGTGAGTTTGTCGCAGACGTTGTCCAGCTTCCGGGTGAACTTGGTGATCGTCCACGCCAGGCGCGCCGCCGCCTGCGCGGACGAAGGGATGGCTGCGCTCCCCCGCCCGTTCTGACGGAGGAGCGGCTCGGCCAGCGCGACGACCAGCGCTCGCTGGTCGTCGGTCATCGGGACGTTCCCGATCGTGTGGGTTTGCACCCGCGTGCTCGTCGGCGTCGCCTCCGGCCATGGCGACGACGTGAACAACGACTCGGTCAGTTCGACGTGCAGTTCGTAGGTCGTCGGACCCGCGGTGAAGCGGATCGCGGACCGCTCGAACACGAGCGGCAGTCGGGCGCCCGGGGCGAGCCATGCCTGGACCCGGTTGGCCTCGTCGCTCAGCGTCGCCGAGAGGGAGCCACCCAGGTTCGACAACCAGCACAGTCCGTCGACGACCGCGACTTCGAGGAACCGCCGATGGAGGTACGGGTTGTCGTCGATCGTGATGTCGCCGTCGCGCCCGATGACGACGGGTGCGTCGGGCCTGGCGACGAGCCGCTCCCCGCAGAAGTCGACTGTCACGTCCATCGTCCGACCTCCGTCTGCTCCCGACCACCAGTCATCCGACGCAGACCTCCTCCGCCGCCGCCGATTCCTCACCCTGAACCGCCGTCACGTCGGCGCATCCCGGGCCGGCCGGCACGGGGGCGGTGTACAGCATCGTCTCCTCGGCTGCCGTACCGCTCCCACCCGGATGGTCGGTCTCGGTCAGCGTGCCGTCAGCCGCGGTCCAGCGCAGGTGGAAGGTGACATGGGGCGCGTCCGCGGACGCATACGACCAGGTGACCTGGCCGGAGACGACGTCGATATCCTGGGGACGGACCACGGCCGTGCCGAGCGTCGGGATCGTGTCGTCGGCGTACTCGTCCGAGCCCCGGTCGTCGGGCGTGCCGCCTCCTGCTCCGAGGACGACGGCCATCACGACGCCCGCGGCCACGGCGGCAGCTCCGACGATCGGAAGGAGACGTACCCGGCGCGGACGATCGGCCTCGACCGCAGCCGGCGCCGACGGTGCAAACGCCGATGGATCGGCCGCCGGCAGCACCACCGACGGTTGCTCCGGTCGCGCCGGAGCAACCGGGGCCTCTCCCGACGGCACTGCGATCACGGGAAGGCCGTCGATGATCACCTCGCCGGACCGGAACTCACTCCGGTGGCGGGTCGTCCCGATGGCGCCCAGTCCGTCGGCGTGCACCTGATCGCGGTGGCGGGTGGCCCCGGCGTCGAGCGCGTCGCCGGTGGTCTCGGCCCGCGCCGTGACAGAGGATCCGCGTTGGGTCGTCTCGCTGAGTGGCGTCTTCGAGTAGCCGAGGGCCAGCTGGACGGCTTGCAGCGAATGGCCGAACTGCAGCGCGCTGGACGGGCGAGCGTCCCGGTCACGGGCCATACCCGCCAGGAGCGCCGACGCCAGCTGGGGCATCTGCCTCGTCCGGAACGCCGGTAGTGGGCCCTGCAGGGTTCGGGCGAAGACGAGGTCGTCGGTGTTCGCAGGGTTGTCGAGGCCGGGCTCGACATAGGGAGGGTGGCCCTCGATCAGTGTGTAGAGCGTGGCGGCGAGGGAGTACACGTCGCCGCGCTCATCCGGAGCGATCTCGTCGAGCACCTCGGGCGGCACCCACGGCAGGGAGAGCGCAGCCTGCTCGCCGTGGACGCCACGGGCTGCCAGACCGAAGTCGGTCAGTCCGGGCTCGTCCCACTCGCTGATCAGGATGTTGGCGGGCTTGAGATCGCGATGGAGGATGCCGACCCGGTGTGCCGAGCGCGCCACACCTTCACGCCGATGGACAACACCCGCTCGCGAGGGAGCGGGCCGGACGCGACCTCGTGCGCCAGCGACCCGCGGGGGTAGTAGGTCATGACCACGTACGAGCGGCCGTCGCTCGTGGCTCCGTAGTCGAACACCTCGACGACGTGGGGATGTCGCGACACCGCCGCCATCGCCCGAGCCTCCGATTCGACGAGGCCCTCGTTCAGCACCTTGACGGCGACCTGACGCTCGAGCTTCTCGTTCCAGTACAGGTAGACCTTCGAGTAGCCGCCGACTTCGATGTCGTCGACGTAGACGTAGCCGGGGATCACGGGCGCCGTCGTCACCGTGCCTTCTCCCGGGTGATCGAGATCTTGACGCCCGGCGACAGCTCGACCTCAGTGCCGATCGGCACCGAGGTGTCTTCGTGCGGGGTAAGCCGCGCCGCGGGACGGCCGGGGACGAGGATCCTCGTCCCGTTGCTCGAGCCGAGATCGGTGACCAAGACGTTCGGTCCGTCGGGCCGGAGCATGGCATGCGTGCGGGAGACGCTTTCGTCGCCCGGCCCGACCTCGACGAGATGGGGGATCTTCCCAGAGAACCGCACACCGTGGGGCGCATGGGGCGCCCGGCCCAACACGATCTCGCGGTCGAGGTCGAGCACGATGCCACCGGGGATGCGCACACGAGCGGTCGGTGCGGTCGGTGCGGCCGCTGCGGGTCCGACATCGGTGCTGGCACGGAGCGCAGCTACCTTGGCGCGCAGCTCCGGCGACATCGCCGCCGTGTGTCCGTCGCTGACAGCCCCGGCAGCAAGGTGCGGGGCGGGCGGCGGCGTCGAGGGTGCCTGTTGCGCAGCGGCGTCGTGCGGCACGCTGACGATCAGGCCCGTCGATCGCTGGTCGGCGACGAGATCATCGCGATAGCGGGTGCGGAACATCGAATCACCGAAGGGGTCGTCCGCCACGGGCGACGGGTCGTGCGCCGTCGACTCCTGGCCGGTCGGCTCCTCGGACTCGCTCGACAGGGCGGCGGGAACATCGTCCGTGGACGGGCTGTCGCCGTCGTACAGGCGGGTGTGCTCGCCGGACGGCGCGTCAACGATCACCGCAGGGACGGCACCGCGCGCGAGCGGGGGAAGGAGCTCCTCCGCCGCGGCCACCTCGGGTTGCAGATCGGGTTCCGGATCCGGTTGCGGAACGGGTTCCGGTTGCGGATCGACATCACGAGCGGGTTCGGGGTCGCTCCCGGCCGGGCCAGCGTACGGCCGAGCGACTGTCTCGCCGTGGTGCCACGAGATCGTCGACGCCGGGATCACACCGGACCGCGCACTGAACCATAGCGGGTAGTCGGCCCGATCGGCATCGTCGTCGAGGCGAGCGACGAGCGACACGACGCCGGCGAACGACTGGCCTCTCCACGTGTGAGTGCCGACGCCGGTCACGCGTTCGTGTCCACCGTCGCCGGTCCACACCTCAACGATCACCCGACCACGAACCAGCAACTCGACCTGCGCACCGTCCCAGACGACAATCGCGAACGAGGGCGCCGCGCTCACCGGCTGCATCGCGACCAGCGCGGTCAGCACGGCGTCGATGACCGTGCCCAATCCTGACTCATCGCTGATCGCCGCGATCGTCGCCAGCTCCGCGACGAGCCCCGTTGTCGGCTCGCGCTTCGTCGACGAGCGCGAGTAACGCGCCCGACACGATAGCGACGCCCGGGCGCACCGACGCGAACCGCACCGACTCCGTCACGACCATTCCGGCACCTCGATCAGCCCCTCAGGGCTCTCGTCGCTCACGGTCGGCGACGCTCCGTCGACGCGACGGGCCCGCGGACGTCGCTGGCGGCGACGCGGCGCCGTCCGTTCCTTGGTGGTTGCATCGGGGCTCGCCGCCACCGGCTCGACGGCGAGCTCGCCGACGCGTTCGACGACGACCGCCGTGGCGTTGTCGAGCCCCGGTCCAGCGAGCACTTCGGCCATGAGGCGCTCGACGGCGTCGCCGGGGTCGCCTGCCGCCTGGAGAATGGCTGCAATCCGCGCATCGGGCACCTCGCCGTAGACGCCGTCTGAGCACAGGAGCAGACGCTCGCCCATACGGATGGGTCGAAACCAGAAGTCCGGCTCGACGCCGTCGCCCATCCCGAGCGCCCTCGTCACCACGTTCCGATCGGGATGCACACGCGCCATGGCGGATGTGATCGTGCCGAGGTCGACCAACTCCTGCACGTAGGAGTGGTCGACGGAGAGCTGGTGCAGCGCACCCGCCTCGTAGCTGTACGCACGGGAGTCACCCACGTTGGCGATCACCCAACCCAGCTCGCCACCGACATCGACGACGACCGCAGCGACGACCGTCGTGCCCATATCCGCTCCCCGACGGCGGCGGCCTGAATCGCCTCGTGCACCCCCAGGAGTGTGGCCATCACAGCGTCGCTGTCGGCCGGGTGGGTGGCTCCTTCGCTGGTGCCGAGCGCGGCGAGACCCGCTGCGGCGAGGCCGCTGGCCACGTCACCGCGGGCATGGCCGCCCATACCGTCGATCACTGCGAAAACGGGCGGGCTGAGGACGAGATCGTCCTCGTTGACCTGTCGGGCATTGCCGACGTGGGTGCTGCCTCCCCATCGGAGTTCGGTGTCGCCGACAGCGGCGGAACCCCGGTCGACGACTGCGGCACGCGCCGCTCGGTTCTCTCCCGCACTCCTCGCCATCGCCGCACAATAGCGGAATGACGTGGCGCCGCCTCCAAACACCCGTACGGCTTCGGCGACGCCCTGGTCCGGACGAAATGAACTCCTACCTCGGGCGTGTCAGACGCTCCCTTGTCAAGCCGCGATGTTGACGGGGAGTTCTCGGCGCTGTTGTTCGTCTTTCCACATGGGCAGAACTCCCGCAACGGCACCCGTTCGAAAACGGTGCTGACCGAGGTCGGCCCGTTGAGATCGACGTGCCCCGCGATCGCGACGGCAGCTTCGACCCGAAGCTGGTGCGCAAACGCCAGCGCCGGTTGCACGGTGTCGACGAGATGGTCATCTCGCTCACGGCGAAGGGCCTCACCACCGGCGAGGTCCAAGCGCACCTGGCCGAGGTGTACGGCACCGACATGAGCCGCGAGCAGGTCTCCAAGATCACCGACGCGATCTTGGGGGAGATGGCCGAATGGCAGACCCGACCCCTCGAACGCGTCTACCCGGTCGTGTTCATCGACGCGATGGTCGTCAAGATCCGCGACGGCCAGGTCGCGAACCGGCCCATCTACACGGCGATCGGTGTCACTGTCGACGGCAAACGCGACATCCTCGGCTTGTGGGCCGGCACCGGCGGTGAGGGCGCCAAGTTCTGGTTACAGGTGCTCACCGAGATCAAGAACCGGGGCGTCGACGACGTGTGCATCGTGTGCTGCGACGGATTGAAGGGGTTGCCCGACTCGATCGAGGCGACGTGGCCGCTCGCCGTGGTTCAGACGTGCGTGCTGCACTTGATCCGCAACACGTTCCGCCTCGCCAGCCGCGCCGACTGGGATCGCATGGCCAAGGACCTCCGGCCGGTCTACACCGCTGTCAACGAGGAACAGGCGAAAGCCAAGCTGGCGGAGTTCCACGACACGTGGGGCGACCGCTACCCCGCCATCAAGGGCCTCTGGGACAACGCGTGGCCAGAGTTCATCCCGTTCCTCGACTACTCCGTCGAGATCCGCCGGGTCATCTACTCGACCAACGCGATCGAGTCGCTCAACGCGAGGATGCGCCGGGCGACCCGAGCGAGGGGGCACTTCCCCAACGAGCTGGCCGCGCTCAAGTGCCTCTACCTGACGATCCGCAGCCTCGACCCCACCGGCAAGGGAGCACACCGCTGGATGAACCGCTGGAAACCAGCCCTCAACGCCTTCGCCATCACCTTCGGCGACCGACTCTTCCCCACCAACAACTAACAACCGCCACGACCAGTTACACCGTTCTCTTGACGCTAATGATGGTGGCGTCTTCGGTGAGGGTTCGGTCTGACCCCTCGACTCTGACTGGCTTCGTGCCTTGCAGGCTGATCTGTCGGCTGGGCTCTCGCCGGAGACGCGCACCAACCGGTCGGGCGAACGTGACCTCATAGGAGCCTTGCGCAGCGTCCTTAGCGTCCTGTCCGCCGTCCCGGCTGGTGGTGCCGTCCCACTGAACAAGAAGGAAGGCAGGCATCAAGCATGGTCGAACAACACGATGTTGTCATCGGCGGAGTCGACACCCACAAGGACCTCCACGTCGCAGCGGTACTCGATAGCGCCGGGCGACTCTTGGGCACGGCGAGCTTCGCGGCGAACCCGGCGGGGTATCAGCAGCTACTCGAGTGGATGGGTTCGTTCGGGGCCGTGGAGCGCGTCGGGGTCGAAGGCACCGGCAGCTACGGCGCTGGTCTCGCCCGGCACCTCGCGGTGGCCGAGGTCGAGGTCGTCGAAGTGAATCGGCCGAACCGACAGATGCGACGATCCCGCGGCAAGAACGACACGATCGACGCCGAAGCAGCCGCACGTGCCGCGCTCAACGGTCAGGCCACCGCCGCACCCAAGGCTCGCGATGGGATCGTCGAGTCGATCCGGGTGTTGCGCATCGCGTTCCGTTCGGCCCGTTCCACCAGGGCGATGATCAGCGTGCAAATCCGCGACCTCGTGGTGTGCGCTCCTGACGGACTTCGGGCTGTGATGGAGCCGCTGGAGACCGCCCAGCGTGTCGAGAAGGCAGCGCGGTTCCGCCCCGGGACTGTCGCCGATCCCACCGAAGCCACCCGCGCCGCGATGCGGTCCTTGGCGCGCCGCTACCAGGCGCTCACTGGCGAACTCGACGTGCTTCGAGCCCAACTCGACGAGCTCACCGTTCAAGCGAACCCGGCGCTTCGCGCCTCGAAAGGCGTCGGCGCGGACGTGGCATCGATCCTGCTTATCGCTGCGGGCGACAACCCGCAACGACTCCGCTCAGACGCGGCGTTCGCGGCGATGTGCGGCGCTTCCCCGATCGAAGCGTCATCGGGGCGCACCGTTCGACACCGACTCAACCAAGGCGGCAACCGCCAGGCGAACCACGCGCTCTGGCGCATCGCCATGGTCCGGCTCTCCACCGACCCAGCCACGAAGGCCTACGCCGAACGACGCCGAGCCGAGGGCAAGACCAGCCGCGAGATCATCCGCTGCCTCAAGCGCTACATCGCCCGCGAGATCTTCGGGCTGCTCACCAAGGAACACCACGTACCCGACACCACAGACCTGCGACCCACCCGCCACGCTGCCGGCATCACCCTCCAGAACGCCGCAGACCACCTCAACACGTGGCCAGCACGCATTAGCGAACTCGAACGCGGACTCCGCCGCAACGACGAACTCGAGCACCGCTACCGCGACTGGCTCACCACCCAGATCGCCGCTTGACACGCGATAGGAGCATCAGACCCCGCCGTACGTCTGATTGACGATCCTCGGAGCAGTGGGGGCCGAGCGGAGGTAACCAGTCAGGTGTGATCGCGCGGTGTGTGATGGTCCAGCACGTTCCGCGCGACTGGCGGTAGACCGTGGGATGTGGGTGCGGTCGAACGGATCGGGGTGTTGGAAGCCGGGGACCAGGGCCGCGAGATGGCCGCGCACCGATGTCGTGCGTGTCGGCGACGTCCCTGGCGGGGAAGCCGAGTTGCGCGGCGCCGTGACTGGTCGGTTGGCTAGCGCCGCAGGTTGTGGCTGAGGCCGAGTTAGATCGGAGTTAGATCCGGTGTCGGTCGAACGGTCCGGACGGGGACCGAGTTCCAGGATTGCGCTTGGCTGCGGCGGTCGTCGGAACCCGGCGATCTGGCTGTTCGCCTGTGCTTGTGGGGCGGTGGCGGGGTCCCAGGATTCGTGAGAATTCCCAGGGTTCTGCTGATCTGACACCACCACCGCCGCATCCGTCGCCACCGCCACCGTCACCGCCCGATCGAGGCGCCGCATCGCCTCCCACAGGCCGGGCTCGTCGACGGTGGTGAAGCACAGGCGGATCCGCGGGTCGGGTGCATCGTCGGAGCGGAACACCGACCCCGGCACGAACGCCATCCCCTGGTCGAGTGCCGCAGCGAGCACCGGCGTGGCGTCGTCCACGTCGCGCACGCGCGCCCACACGAACATGCCGCCATCGGGGTCGTCGACCTCCAATCGGTCGCCCAGCACCGATCTCGCCGCGGCGACGAGCGCCTCCGAGCGGGCGCGGTAACAGGCCCGCACCGCCGACAGGTGTCGGTCGAGGAAGGGCTCATCGGCCAACAGGTCGGCGGCGATGCGCTGATCGAGCGTGGCGGTATGCAGGTCGACCGACTGCTTCGCGACCACCAACTCGTCGCGCCACGCCAGCGGAGCGACGATCCACCCGACGCGCAGCCCCGGAGCGATCACCTTCGACACCGTGCCGAGCGACGCGGCGAATTCGGTCCGGCAGCGAAGCCGGGCCAGGGTCGGGCCGCGCCACCGAAGCCGCCCGTACGGGTCGTCCTCGACGATCAGGAAGCCGTACCGCTCGGCGAGCGAAGCCAGGTGATCGCGGCGGGCGTCGCTCAACGTCGACCCGGAGGGGTTCGACAGGTCGGTCACGACCGACACGAGTCGCGGGCGGATTCCGGCGGCGAGGTGCTCGGCGAGCAGGTCGGTCCGCATGCCGTCGCGGTCGCCGGCGATCGGCAGAAGCCGGGCGCCGTTGGAGCGGAACGCCTGGATCGCACCGAGGTACCCCGGCTGCTCGACGGCCACGACTTCGCCGGGACGCACGCCGACGCGGGCGAGCAGGTCGAGACCCTGCTGCGAACCGGTCGTCACGACGACGCGCTCGGGTTCGACCCCCTCGCTCGCAGCGATCACGTCGCGCAGCTCGGCGAGCCCCTCGGTCGGGGCGTATTGAAGTGAGCGGCTGGGCGAGTCGGCCAACGCTCGCTGCGCCGCCGCGGCGATCCGCTCCGCCGGCAACAGCGCAGGGTCGGGCAGCCCGCCGGCCAGCGACAGCATGCCGGGACGCTCCGTCAGTCGCAGGAGGTCGCGGATCGCCGACGATGGGGCGAGGGACGGGTGCGGCACCGGGAACGCGTGGGCGGCACCGGAACGAGCAGCCGGGTTCGCTGCGGTGATCGGGTTCGCTGCGGTGATCGGGGGAGCCGCGGCGGCCGGAGGAGCTGCGGTGATCGGAGTCGACGACATCGAACGAGCACACCACCGACGCGCCGGCGGCACCAGTGCTGGCGGAACAGGGGATCGCCATGGGTAGGAGCGGCACCACCACCCTCGGCGCCGCCTCGTGTGGTTCGATGGCACCGTGGCCCGTCGATCCGATCTGGCAGCGTTCCTGCGCGCGCGACGCGCCGGCGTGTCGCCGGCCGAGGTGGGCCTCGTGCCCGGGGCGCGGCGGCGCACGCCGGGGTTGCGACGCGAGGAGGTCGCACTGCTCGCGGGCGTGTCGGTCAGCTGGTACACGTGGCTCGAACAGGGACGCCAGATCAACGTGTCGGCCGACGTGCTCGACTCGCTCGCACGCGTGCTGCGCCTCGACGCCGTCGAGACCGACCATCTCCACCAGCTCGCCGACTCGCCGCGAGTGGCAATCGCCACATCGGCCAATCCCGATGTTCCACCATGGGCGCGCCGGCTGCTCGACTCGCTCGCACCGGCGCCCGCGTATGTGCTCGGACACACCTGGGACTACCTGGCGTGGAACGACGAGCAAGCCACCCTCTTCCCACAGCTCGCCACTCTCGAGGCGCCGCACCGCAACCTCGTGTGGGCCATGTTCGCGGTGCCCGAGACGCGCCAGCTCATCATCGACTGGGAGGACGAAGCGCGCCGGGTGCTGTCGCAGTTCCGAGCCGACATCACGCCGCTGCGCGACGACCCGACCGTCGCCGCACTCATCGACGCGTTGCACAACGCCAGCGACGAGTTCGCCACATGGTGGGAACGCCACGATGTCGCCGCGTTTCCAGACGCGGCTGCGCCGGTTCCGAACGCCGAACGGGCCGCGTGTTCGAATACCAACAACTCGTCGCCGCTTTGGCGCCTCAGCTGCGGTTCGTCGTGCAGCTTCCGCTGCCGCCCGACTCCCTACAGTGACCGCATGCGTGACGCCCTGCTCACCATAGAGATCTGGTCCGACCTGATCTGCCCTTGGTGCTACATCGGCAAGCGCAACCTCGAGGCCGCACTCGCGGAGTTCCCGCACCGCGACGCGGTGGCGCTGCGCTGGCGAGCGTTCCAGCTCGACCCCGATGCGCCGGCGGATGGGTCGATCGATCTGCACACCGCGCTGCAGGCGAAGTTCCACACCGATCGGGCCGGTGTCGACCAGATGCTCGAGCGCGTCTCAGGCGTCGCCGCCGATGCCGGGCTCGCCTACCGGTTCGACATCGCACGACGCTCCGGCACCTTCGATGCGCACCGGCTGATGGAGCACGCACGAGTTGAGGGATGCGCCGACGCCCTGGCCGAGACGCTGTTCGACTCCTACTTCTGCCGGGGCGCCAACCTGTGCGATCGCGACACGCTGGCCGATCTGGCGGCGACCGTCGGCCTCGACCGCGCCGGCGTTCGGTCCCTGCTCGACACGGGAACGTATGGGGCGGAGGTTCGCGGCGACATCCGCACGGCCCGCGAGCTCGACATCAGCGGGGTGCCGTTCTTCCTGGCAAACGGCCGCGTCGGCGTCGCCGGCGCGCAGGCTCCACAGCGCCTACGGATGATGCTCGACCGGGCTTGGGAGCGCACCACGGCCGACTGACGCCCGGCAAGGCCCTCCGGGCCTTGCCGACATACGGTGTCGCTCCCGTCCGGCCGTGGGACGACCGCGGCCGACGCTCCGCCGTACGCTGTCAGGCCGTGAAGCTCCTGGTCGTCTCGCCGCACTTCGACGATGCCCCCCTCAGCCTCGGGCAGGCCATGGTCGACGGTGAGCTGTCGATCCACCGCGTGACCGTCGGCGTGTTGTTCGGCCGAACCAACTGGACGAAGTGGTTCCATCCGACCAGGGGCCGTTGGCCACTCGGTTCCGCAATCCGGTTCGGCGAGGAGGTCGTGAACGCGCGTCGCTTCGGCTACCGCTTCCGAGTCGCCGGGTTCGAGGAGGCGGTGCTGCGAAACGGATCGCTCGACACGACCACCTTCCTCGACCCCGCCTTCGACCCGACCACCTCGCCCGTGCTCGCCCTGGTGCTCGACCGGATGCGCCGATGGGCCGAGGGGCCGACGTGGTGATCGCACCGCTCGGCCTCGGCGACCACATCGACCATCGCCTCGCTGCGCACGCCGGGGGCCTGATGGCGGCAGAGCGTTCCGTGTGCTTCTACGAGGACCGGCCCTACGCATCGGGGCTCGACGACGAGGCGATCGCCTCCCACGCCGCCGCGCTCGACCCGGCATTGCGTCCGGTCGATGTGTCGGCGCCGATGGGGCCGGCCAAACACGGGCGGCTCTGGTATCCGAGCCAGTTCCACGAGTTCTTCCTCGACGCGATCGCCTCCGACGAGCGGGCGTGCCGACGAGAGCGGCTCTGGGTTGGGCCCGGCAACGACTGGCCGCAGGCCTGATCGGACGGGCCTACCACCGCGGGCGAGCCACGATCGGCAGCACCGTCAGCAGCGCACCAGCGAGCAGCCCGCCGATCCAACGCCGGCTCGGCGTCCCACGCGAGCAGGGTCCCGCCCACCGCCGACCAGCGCACGGCGGCCACGAGCAGCGCCGCGGCGACAACCACGTTGAGGGCCACGTGGAGACCGTTGGGCGGCGTCTCGATCGCGCCGAAACAGCCACACGAGGCCACGCCGCGCCGCCGAGCCACCTGCACCAGCGCTGCGAACAGACCGAACAGCGCCGCTGCACCGCCCAGCACGGCGGGATGGGGTGCGGTCAGGAGCGCGACCGCCACGGCCACCTCGACGACCCCGATCGCCCGACCGAACCACGGCACGGCACGGGCTTCGCCTACGACCGCCGCGACCAGAGGGCGCACCGCGTCGGGCTGCAGGAGCTTGCCGACGCCACCGGCCACCAGCACGATCGCGGCGCCGAGCACCAGCCACGTGAGAACGATGGTCACGACGAGGGTCAGGACTTCTTCGCGCGGCTCGGCGCGACCCGCGGCGGCTCGCCGGGCATCTTCGGATACACGGGCGGCCACGGAGCGTCGCCCAGCCCGGCGGCGAGGTCACGATCGGACCACGCCAGGAACGGCTCGATCGTGGCGCCGTCGTCGCCATCGAGAAGCCCCGCCCACGGATCGCCCAACTCGGTGACACGACCCGGCACGGTCTCGATGGTCAGAGCGTCCGGGTCGATCGTTTCGAGTTCGTCCCACGCGAACGGGGTGGACACCTGACCGCCAACACGAGCCCTGGCCGACCATGCCCCGAACACGGTCTTGTGTGGTGCGTTCTGGTTGAAGTCAACGAACACGCGGTCACCGCGTTCCTCCTTCCACCATGCCGCCGTCAGCAGATCGGGTCGCCGCCGCTCGAGCTCGCGGGCGATCGCGACGGCCGCGGCACGCATCTGGATCGCGTCCCAACGCGGGATCAGCCGGGCATAGATGTGTATGCCTCGGCTCGCCGTGCTCTTCGCTCCTGCGGGCACGCCCACCTCGTCGAGAAGCTCCTTGGTCACGGCGGCCGCTTCGCGCACACGATCGAACGCCACGCCCGGCTGTGGGTCGAGGTCGAGCCGCAGTTCGTCGACGTGGTCGAGGTCGTCGGCGCGCGATGGCCACGGGTGGAAGCCGAGACAGCCGAGGTTCACGGCCCACACCACGTGCGCGAGGTCGGCCAACACGAGCGCATTCGATGTGGTGCCGTTCGGTGTCGACACGATGGCCGTCTGCAGCCAGTCGGGCGCGCCCGCCGGCACGCGCTTCTGGAAGAACGACTTGCCGGAGGCGCCGTCGGGGAACCGCTGCAGCATCGTCGGCCGCCCGCGCATGGCGCGCAGGAACGGCTCGCCGACCGCCAGGTAGTAGCGGACGAGGTCGGCCTTGGTCGCACCGAGCGCCGAGAAGAACACCTTGTCGGGGCTCGTCACGCGCACGCTTCGCCCGTCGAGTTCCACCACCCACGCGTCGTCGGCCACGGCGAAACGCTACCGTCCGCCCGGCGTTACGCTCGCTCGATGGCAACACCCGCACCCGAACGTCGTTCGAACCTGCGCCGCCGGGAGCCGGCGCCGCACGAGGCCTTCGCCGACGGCGAGTACCGCTGGGGAACCTTCGACGGCCCCATCGCCAACGCCAATCTCCTCGACCGCTGGTCCGGCCCGGCACGCCGCTTCCACGGCTCGCGGTTGAAGGAGTGGCAGGCGTTCCAGTTGGTGAACGACCGCTACTTCGTGCTCGGCGCGGTCTACGACGCCAAGCTGCTCGGGCTGGTGCAGATCGTCGTCGTCGACTCGACCACGGGCGAGGCGCGCCGCTGGGAGCACCGGGTGCCGTCGTCGCGCCTGTCGGTCGCCCGCGGCCTCGACGGCACGGTCTCGACCGGCCGCGGCGGCTCGCTGCGCGTCACGGTCCGCAACGACGTAGCGGACGGCCGGTTGGCGATCGTTGCCGAGGACCGCGGCGGCAAGGGTGTCGCGCCGATGGAGCTGGTCGCCACGGGTCGCTTCGGCCGCGACGACGCTGCGCACCTCGTGATCTGCCATCCCTTTCCCGACGGCACGCCGCTGTATTCACACAAATGCGCGATGCCCGTGACGGGCACGCTTCGGCTCGGAGCGGTGGGTGACGACGCCGAGACCGGCTCGACGATCATCCGATTCGACGAGGCGAGCTCGGTGCTGATCCTCGACGACCACAAAGGCCACTACCCCTCACCGATGGCCTATGACTGGGTCACCGGAGCGCGTCGCGATCCCGACGGGCGGCTGCTTGCGTTCAATCTCACCGACAACCAGGTGCGCGATCCCGACACGTTCAACGAGTGTGCGCTCTGGATCGACACGGCACTGCACCGCTTGCCGCCGGTGCGATTCGAGCGACCGGGCGGCGTGCATCAGCCCTGGCGCGTGCGCGACGCCGAGGGACGGGTCGACGTGACGTTCGAGCCCACGGTCCGCAACGAACAGCACATCGGCCCACGCAGCGCGCTCGCCGACTACTACGGCCCGTTCGGGTGGTGCAGCGGCACCATCGTCGACAACGACGGAGCTCCCGTTTCGGTCGACGAGTGCTTCGGCATGGGCGAGCAGAAGTTCATCCGCCTCTGACCACCGCGCTCCCGCACCGCGCTCCGCACCGAACTGGGCCGATCCACCGACCTCTGGGGTTGGTGGATCGGCCCAGTCCGGTGAGTCGGACGCTGCGTCGAGCGGGACTGCTCAGCGGGATTGCTCAGCGGACGATCAGCGCAACGAGTGCGAAGTGACAGGCGCCGGCCGCGATCGTGAGCGCGTGCCATACCTCGTGGTAGCCGAACACCGCCGGCCTCGGGTTCGGGCGCCGGGTTCCGAGAATGATCGCTCCGCCCGTGTAGAGCAGGCCGCCGATGATCAGCAGCGCCATGCGTGCCGCTCCGAGTTCGCTCAGCAGCTTCGGCAGCGCGACCACGGCGCTCCACCCGGCGACGACGTACAGCCACGAGCCCGACCGGCCACCGTCAGCGGTGACTCGAATCATCTTCATGATGATCCCCGCCAGCGCCGTGACCCACATGACAACCAGCATCGGTATTCCCCACACCCGCGGCAGGACCAGCAGGCAGAACGGCGTGTACGAGCCGGCGATGAGCACGAAGATCATCGAGTGATCGGCCCGGCGAAGCCAGGTGACCGCACGCTCGGAGTGCGCGAACAGGTGGTACGACGCGCTCGTGCCGAAGAGGCCCGCGAGGCTTGCCCAGTAGATGGCAACGGCGACTCGGGCCGCCGCGGTGTGAGCCCCGGCAAGCAACCACAAGCCTGCGGGAAGCGTGACGAAGAAGGCGTACTTGTGGAGTCGACCACGCCACTCCGGTTTCGGGCCGCCGCGCCGTAGATCGGTGCTTGGCCAGTCGGGTCGATATCTCGCTCACCGCGGTGGTCGCCCATTGCACACCCTCCAGTTCTCCGACCGATCTCCCCCCGGCCAGAGCCTGAGTGTTATCAGCATGTCCTGCCGATGGCGAATGAGTCGTTCAACCCGCCTGCGACATCGGTCACCCACTCGGGCGCTCAGCGTTCGGTCGCTCTGCAGTCGTTCAATGGGCGCCGGTCGCTCTCGTCGGGCTGGCGGCCGAGCCGCAGCGGTGACAGGGGTGCGTCGGCGAGCAGGATGCGCTCGCGAGCGATGATGAGCGGCCCGCACTCGCGCCGCCAGCCGGCCGCGGCATCGGTTCGCTCGAACTCCGCCCAGGATTCCCAGTCGCCGAACGACCAGATAGCGACGACCTCGTCGTCGTCGGCCATCGCCCGCCGGAACGCACCCACCAGGGCGAGGCCGCGGACGCGATAGCCCGGCACGGCGGCGTCCCGCACGGCGTCGAGCACCTCCCCCGATGCGCCGGGCGCACGCGATGAGCTCGTGCAGGTATCCGGCGGCGTTGGTGCCTCCCGAAGCCTCGTGATCGCTCACCGACGGCGACCAATCGGGCGCCACGAGAATGCGATCGAACCCACCGGACCGCAGGTCGGCCGCTGCCGCCCACCACTCGGCGAGCGACGGGTCTTGCAGCCCACCGCCGCGGAGTTCGACGTCGAAGTTCCGGCCGAGCGCGTCCCAGCCGTCGTACTCCCACAGATTCACAACCTGCGGCCATCTGCCGGTGGAGCCGACGACGGCCCAGACTCCGAAGCACGACTGTGCACGCTCACGGCGACCGATCGGCACCCAGTTCGCTGTCATGTGCTGCAGGTAGCGGGCTCGGTTGTGGCCTCGTATGTCGATGAACTCATGGATGTAGACGCGAGGACCCATCGGTTTGCCAACGTACTCAGCCCGTTCGCAGGCGAGCACGCATCGACCGCATTGCGTCCACCGGCGTGAGTCGGCTCCGACCATCCCCACGCCGGCCGGTACGGTGGCGAGATGACGCTCGTCGCAGGGGTCGACTGCTCCACGCAGTCCACGAAGGTCGAGATCCGTGAGGCCGAATCGGGGCGCCGCGTCGGCAGTGGCCGCTCGGCTCACCCGCCTGCGGTCCCGCCCCGATCCGAGCAGCCACCCCATGCCTGGTGGGACGCGTTCGAGTCGGCCTGGGCCGCCGCGCTGACCGAGGCTTCCGCACGGCCCGGCGAGATCGCCGCGATCTCGGTGGCGGGGCAGCAGCACGGCCTGGTCGCGCTCGACGCCAACGACGAACCGCTCCGCCCGGCGAAGCTCTGGAACGACACCGAGTCGGCGCCCGACGCCGGATGGCTCATCGCCCAGCTGGGTGACCCCGCCGCCTGGGCGAAACGGTGCGGGTCTGTTCCCGTCGCCGCGTTCACTATCACCAAGCTCTCGTGGCTGCACCGCAGCGAGCCCGACGTGTGGGCGCGCCTGGCCCGCGTCTGCCTCCCCACGATTGGTTGACGCTGCGCCTGACCGGCGAGTTCGTGACCGACCGCGGCGACGCCTCGGGGACCGGATACTGGTCGCCCACCAGCGGCGAGTACGACCTCGACGTGTTGCACATCGTCGATGCCGCGAACGACTGGCTGTCGATGCTGCCTCGTGTCGCGGCACCCGACGAGACTGTCGGGTGCTGGAACGGCACGGCGGTCGCGTGCGGAACGGGCGACAACATGGCCGCGGCGCTGGGACTCGGGCTCGAACGTGGAGACGCCGCCATCTCGATCGGCACGTCGGGCACGGTCTTCACCGTCTCCGATTCCCCACCCGCTGACGCGAGCGGCGCCGTCGCCGGATTCGCCGACGCCACAGGCGCCTTCCTCCCCCTGGTCTGCACCTCCAACGGTTCCCGGGTGATCGACACGATGGCCGCGCTCGTCGGTCGTGGCCTCGACGAGTTCGATCACCTCGCGGGCCTCGGGCTCGCCGATTGCCCGGATCTCGTGCTGGTGCCATATCTCGACGGAGAGCGAACCCCCAACCGCCCGACCGCAACGGGCGAACTCGTCGGTCTCCGCACCACGACCACCCCGGAGCACGTCGCCGCTGCGACGATCATCGGCGTCGTGTGTGGGCTCCTCGACGGCCTCGACGCGCTCGGTCGGCATGCTCCGGTGAGCGACGGACGCCTGCTGCTCACCGGAGGCGGCGCTCGATTCGCGAGCGTCCGACGCGCCCTCGCATCGTTGACGGGGCGGCCGGTGGAGGTGGCCGACCTGAACGAGAGCGTCGCCGCCGGGGCCTGCGTGCAGGCTGCAGCGATCGCACTCGGCGAACCGCACCGCGTGGTGCGCGCGGGCTGGTCGATCGGCACCGCGTCGGTCACCGATCCCGACCCGGCGGTCGACGCCGCAGAGCTGCGCGCCCGCTACGCCGCGGCACGGGATCGCCCGGGCGCCGCCTAGCCCAACGAGAACGTGTTCTCGTTTTTCACGTAGCCTCGCGCCCATGTCTGCCGTGCTCACCGAACGCGATGGTCACACGCTGATCGTCACCCTCAACCGTCCCGAACGCCAGAACGCGATCAACGGCGAGATGCTCGTGCGCTTCTACGACGCATGCGTGCTCGCCGATGAGGACCCCGACGTCCGCTGCCTCATCCTCACCGGCGCCGGGGCAACTTCTGCTCGGGCGCCGACCTGAAGGAGATGGCCGGCGGCCATCAGAACGAGCCGCCGCCCGACGGCCTCGACGTGCAAGCCCGCCTCGCCGCCGACGCCGACCTTCCGTGGAAGGCGCTGCTGCGCACGTGGCGGCCGGCCGTGCCGATCATCCTCGCCGCGGAAGGCACCGCTATCGCCGGCGGCACCGAACTGCTCGGCGCCACCGAGATCCGCGTCGCCGGCGAGTCCGCCAAGTTCGGCATCAGCGAGGTCAAGTGGTCGCTGTACCCAATGGGCGGATCGGCAGTGCGCATCCCGCGCCAGATCCCGTACACGATCGCGTGCGAGCTTCTGCTCACCGGCGAGCACATCAGCGCCCAACGCGCACTCGACCTGGGTCTGATCGGCCACGTGGTGCCCGACGGCACGGCGCTCGACAAGGCGAAGGAAATCGCGCGGTCATCTCGGCGAACGGGCCGCTCGCCGTGAAGTCGCTCCTCAAGACCCTCCGCGAGACGAACGGCATGGAGGAGACCGAGGCGCTCACCTACGAGTTCACCTACGGCTGGGACGTCTTCGGCTCGCAGGACGCCAAGGAAGGCCCGCGGGCATTCAAGGAGAAGCGGACGCCCAACTTCCAGGGCAAGTGTCGCCCAACGCTGCGACACGAGCACGACGACAGGAACCGAAGGAGAACCGATGAAGCTCGGCCTGATCTGGGGCTATTGGGCGCGTTGCCGCCCGCCAACCTGGTGGAGACCACGAAGCTCGCCGAGGACCTCGGCTTCGACTCGGTCTGGTCGGCCGAGGCGTGGGGTCCGATGCGTTCGGGCCGCTCGCCTACCTCGCCGGCCAGACCAGCCGGATCAAGCTCGGCACCGCCGTGGTGCAGCTCTCGGCGCGCACGCCCACCGCCACCGCAATGCACGCGATCACGCTCGATCACCTGTCGAACGGACGGCTCATCCTCGGGCTCGGCGTGTCGGGGCCGCAGGTCGTCGAAGGGTGGTATGGCCAGCCCTATCGCAAGCCCCTCGCCCGCACCCGCGAGTACGTCGAGATCATCCGGCGGGTCCTGGCACGCGACGAGCCGCTGTCGTTCGACGGCGAGTTCTACCAGCACCCGTATCACGGCCCCGGCTCGATGGGACTCGGCAAGCCACTCAAGGCGATCACCCATCCGCTCCGACGCGAGATCCCGATCTTCCTCGGCGCCGAGGGCCCGAAGAACGTCGCGCAGACAGCGGAGATCGCCGATGGTTGGCTCCCGCTGTACTACTCGCCGTTCCGCCAGGAGGTCTACGCCGACCAACTCGCCGCGGCGAAGGAGGGGTTCGAGGTCGCAGCGATGGCGAACATCAGCGTGTGCGACAACGTTGCCGACGGGTTGTTGCCCGTGAAGATGATGCTCGGCTTCTACATCGGCGGCATGGGAGCGAAGGGGAAGAACTTCCACACCGATCTCATGGCTCGCATGGGCTTCGAGGAAGAGGCCTTCCAGATCCAGGACCTGTTCTTCGAGGGCCGCCGCGACGAGGCCGTCGCTGGTGCCGGACGAGTTCGCCGACGAGATCTCGCTCGTCGGGCCGATCGGCCGGATCCGGGAACGCCTCGCCGCATGGCGCGACTCACCCGTCACCACGCTGTTGATGTACCCGTCGAGCCCCGACCAGATGCGCCTCATCGCCGACGTCGTCAACGACGGCTGATACCGCCAGCCGCGCCCGCCAGCCGCCCCGCACGCCACAACGCGCGAACTGGGCCGAATCACGTACCCACACCGTCGGTAGATCGGCCCAGTTCGGTGGAGGGACGTTCGGTGGAGGGACGTGAAGAGGTGAAGAGGGGAAGCGGAGCGCGGCGCGAGGTCAGCGGCCGTGGCAGCGCTTGAACTTGAGGCCCGAGCCGCAGGGACACGGCGCGTTCCGGCCGACAGGCTCGGCCTTGCCGAAGTCATCGCCGAACGACGTGCGCACGGTTGCGGCCCAGATCTCGGCGGGATCGACGAACGAGAGGGCCAGATCGGGAGCATCGGCCAGTACCGACCCGTCGACGACGTAGTGCACCGCCGAAGAACTCGCCCGCACGTCGGTGATCCACTCGATCGGGAGCGCCGGCAACGGCGCGCGCAGTGCACCCTCGCCGAGCGGATTGATCAGCAGCAGGTGCGACGCCCGCACCTCACACGTCCATCCCGCGCCGTGCCCGATCGCCGCCGATGCCGGGTCGCCGGCGCTGGCCCCCACGCCCGGCCAGCCGGGGTCGGGCATGGTCGAGCGCTGCCACACCCCCGCGGGCCTCGGCGTGGCGGCGCCGCGCATGAACACGGCCGCCTCACTTTCGGCCCCCGCTGCGGCCGGTCGGAACGGGTTGACCACGGCGGGTCAGAGCACCTTCGAAAGCGAGCCGATCGGCATGCTCAACCGATCGAGCATCTCGAGGTCCTGCTCGGGCGCCCGGCCGAGCGTCGTGAGGTAGTTCCCCACGATCAGCGCGTTGATGCCCGCGCTCATCCCGGCCTCCTGCAGATCGCCGAGCGTGAGCTCGCGACCGCCGGCATACCGCAGGATCACGTCGGGGAGGCCGATGCGGAACAAGGCGATCCACTTCAGCGCGTCCTTCGCCGGCGTGAGCGGGCGGATCTCGAGCGGTGTGCCCGGGCGCGGATTGAGGAAGTTCACCGGCACTTCGGCGGGCCCGAGTTGCTGGAGCTGGCCGATCAACTCCAGGCGCTGCGCGTCGCTCTCACCGAGGCCCAGCAGCACGCCGCAGCACAGCTCCATGCCGTATTCGGTCACGAGCTCGCAGGTCTCCCATCGCTCGTCGAAGGTGTGGGTGGTCACCACCTTCGGGAAGTGCGAGCGGGCCGTCTCGAGGTTGTGGTTGTAGCGGTGCACACCACCCGCAGCGAACCGCTCGGCCTGCTCGCGGGTGAGGATGCCGGCCGACACCGACACGTTGACCCCCGTCTCACTCCGGATGTCCGGCACGAGTTCGAGGATGCGCTGCATGGTCGGCTCATCGGGCCCGCGAACGGCCAGGACGATGCAGAACTCCGATGCCCCCAGCTCCGCGGTTTCGCGAGCCGCCGCGAGGATCTCGTCGCGATCCAGGAACGGTGTCGCCAACACGGGGGTGTCGAACTGCGCCGATTGTGAGCAGAACGCAATCCTCGGGGCAGCCGCCGGTCTTCACCGACAGGATGCCCTCGACCTCGACCACGTCGCCGCACCAGGTGGTGCGCACCTCGTGGGCGAGATCGCACAGCGCTCCAAGGTGCTCGCCGCCGAGCGCCGCGAGTGCGGCAAGCTCGTCGGCGCTCAGCCGGCGCCGCTCGTCGAGCAGGGCCGCCCGGGCGGCAGCGATCGGGGTGGGGGTGGTGGGCTCGGTCATCGCGTCCTCGGTCGGCTCGACTCGTGCGACCCCGCCGATGGGGCCTACCGTTCGCCCGAAACTACCGGAGGCGACAGCGGTGTCCGACCATCACGAGGCCAACGACGAGGCCAACCGAGCAGCCGGATTCGACACCGCGCGCCGTTGGGTGGAGCGCGATGCCGCCGTGGTGTGGCACGGCTTCACGCAGATGGCGGCCTACGGATCGAACTCGCCGATCATCGTGGAGGCGGCAGAGGTCGCGAGCTGATCGACGTGGACGGTCGCCGCTACCTCGACGCCATCTCGTCGCTGTGGGTCACGACCGTCGGCCACCGGGTGCCGCGACTCGATGCCGCACTGCGTGCCCAGCTCGACCGCGTGGCGCACACGACCATGCTGGGGCACGGCAACCGGGTGGTGATCGAGTTCGCCGAGGAGTTGGCGCGTCGCCTTCCGATGGACGATGCGCACGTGATCTTCGCCTCCGACGGCGCTGTCGCGGTGGAGCAGGCCCTCAAGATCGCCTTCCAGTTCTGGACCAACCAAGGTGTGAGCGGACGCGACCGATATCTCGCCTTCGGTGGGGCCTATCACGGCGACACGGTGGGCGCCATCTCGGTCGGCGACGGCGGGTTCGGTACCGACATCTTCGATCCCCTTCGGTTTCCGGTCCTTCGGGCTCCCGGGTTCGACCGACCCGACGCGATCGACGTGGCGGTCGGGCTCATCGCCGAGCACGCTCACCGGCTCGCGGCGGTGATCGTCGAGCCGATCGTGCAGGGCGCCGCGGGGATGCACATGCTGGATCCGGCCGCGTTTGCGGCGCTGGGCGACGCCTGCCGCGACCATGACGTGCTGTTGATCTGCGACGAGGTCGCGGTGGGCTTCGGGCGGACCGGCACGCTGTTCGCCTCGGAGCAGTGCGGGCTTCGGCCCGACCTGATCGCGATGGGCAAGGGCATCACCGGCGGGTACCTCCCGGTCGCCGCAACCGCCGCGTCGGCGCGCGTCTTCGACGCGTTCCTCGGCGACGATCTCGGCCCGCGAACGCTCTATCACGGCCATTCGTACGGCGGGAACGCCCTCGGCGCGGCGGTGGCGCTCGAACACCTCCGGCTACTCGACGACGAGGCGGTCCTCGACAACGTGGCGACGATCGCGGACCGGTTCGCGACAGCTCTGGACGACACGATCGCCCCGCTCGCGTCGGTGCGTGCGATCCGCCAGCACGGGCTGATGATCGGCATCGAGCTGGCACCGCCGAGCGATGGCCTGCGCTGGGGTCGCCGTATCGCCGCCGCCTGTGTGGCCGAGGGAGTGCTGATCCGCCCCCTCGGCGACGTGGTGATCATTGTGCCCATGCTCACCACCACAGCGGACGAGGTCGACCGAATCGTCGCGGTCGTCGCCGCAGCGATCGCCGGCCTGACGCCGTCGGCGGCCGGGCCGATCGCCGGGCCGGGGTCCGACCCTCGCGTCGGCGCGCTCGGGTGAGCGGACGGCCATGAGCGGCTCGCTCCCCACCGACTGGGACGACGTCGTTGCCGCGGCCAACGCCGGCACCCGCGACGCCGGCCAGTGGCGGTCGTTGCGAACGCTCTCGGGACCCGGTCCCCTCCTCACCTTCGAGGGCCGCGACGTCGTGTCGTTCTCGTCGAACGACTACCTCGGCCTGGCCTCGCATCCAACGCTGATCGCGGCCGCGCAACAGGCTGCGGCGGAGTTCGGAACGGGCTCCGGCGCGTCGAGGTTGGTCGTGGGCGGCCGACCGATTCACGACCGGCTCGAGGCGGCGCTCGCGGCGTGGAAGGGCACCGAAGCGGCCGTGACGTTCCCCAGTGGGTTCGCCGCGAACCTCGGCGCCATCGGCGCCCTGGTGGCTGCCGCCGGGCGCGATCGCACGGTCGTGTTCAGCGACGAGCTGAACCATGCCTCCATCATCGACGGCGCCCGCCTGAGCCGCGCCCGCGTCGAGGTGTATCGCCATGTCGACCTCGACGACCTCGCACAACGCCTCGCCGAGCATGCCGGGCAACGGTGCCTGGTCGCGAGCGACGCCGTGTTCTCGATGGATGGCGATGTTGCGCCCGTCGCCGAACTCGCTGAGCTGTGCGCACACCACGGCGCGCTGCTCGTCCTCGACGAGGCGCACGCCGTGCTCGGACCCGACACGCCCCGTCCCGGCCGGACCGTCGTGGTCGGCACGATGTCGAAGGCCCTCGGCTCTGTCGGTGGCTTCGTCGCTGCGCCCCGCCCGATCGTCGATCTCATCGTCAATCGCGCCCGGTCGCTCATCTTCACCACGGCGCCCTCGCCGGTCGACGCAGCGGCGGCTCTCGCGGCGGTCGGCCTGGTTCGCGGCGACGAAGGCCAGCACCTCACCGAGCGCCTGCGCGCCAACGTCGCCTTGTTCCGGCCAGGCCACCCGAGCCCGATCGTGCCGGTCGTGGTGGGCGACGAGCGGCGGGCCGTGGGCATCTCGAACGCTCTCCTCGAGGCCGGCTACCTGGTCGCCGCGATCCGTCCGCCAACCGTCGCCCCGGGCACGTCGCGGCTGCGGGTCGCGATCTCGGCCGCGCACGAACCGAGCGACGTGATCGAGCTACGCGATCGCATCACCGAACTCACCGGGGTCCCCCATGGCTGAACCACGTCGCCCACACCTGCTCGTCGCCGTCGCGGGGACCGGCACAGAGATCGGAAAGACCTGGGTGACCGCTGCCGTTGCCGCGGCGCTGCGCGACCGGGGCCGAACCGTCGGCGCACGCAAACCGGCGCAGTCCTTCGAGACCGACGACGGCGCGACCGACGCTCATCGCCTCGGCGCAGCGACCGGCGAGGATGCTCATATCGTGTGCCCGCCGCATCGCTGGTATCCGGTGCCGATGGCACCTCCCATGGCGGCCGCGGTACTCGGGCGCCCCGCGCTCCACATCGCCACGCTGCGCGACGAGATCAGCGGGTCATGGCCGCCTCGAGCGGACGACATCGGGTTCGTCGAGTTGGCCGGAGGCGCCGCGTCGCCGTTGGCGAGCGACGGCGACGCGGCGGCGCTCACCGCGGCGATCGACCCCGACATGGTCGTGCTCGTTGCCGACGACGCCCTCGGCACGATCAATGCCGTCCGGCTCTAGGTGGGGTGGCTGCAGCGGGCAATCGCTGCGCCGATCCATGTCCACCTGAATCGATACGACAACGCCGATCCGCTCCACGCGGCCAATCGCGACTGGCTGCGATTCCAGGATGGGCTGAGCGTGACCGACAGCGTCGACGAACTCGCCCAGGCGGTGCTCGCGGCCGCGCCCACGTTCGATCCCTCCACCGGGCTGCGCCGAGTCGGCGGCACAGGCGATGCCGACACGTTGCTCGAACCGCCACGGTTCTGTCCGGTGTGCGGACGACGAGTCGCGGTCGTCGTGACACCTCGCTCGGTCCGCGCACGCTGCCGGCTCCACGGCGAGTTCTGAGCTGCGCCGGGCGCATCGCTGCACCGGGCGGGCGCGCTGCACGGCGGGCGGACCACAGCGCATGGACGCCAACGGCGATATCCACCACCGATGCGCCACCGGAGGCCTGGCGGCCGGTAGGATTCCGCACGAACAGGCGTTCGCACGCGGGTGCGGCGCTTCCGAAGCCCCCGGAGTCCACTACCGATGCCCTCACAAGGCGACCTCTTCGAACGGTCCTTCGCACGCGAGGTGATCGAGACGCCCGTCACCGACGAGATGAGCGAGTCCTTCCTCGCGTACTCGCTCTCCGTCATCACCTCTCGGGCCATCCCCGACGTACGCGACGGCCTGAAGCCGGTGCAGCGCCGAATCCTCTACTCGATGGCCCAACTCGGGCACCGACCGGACCGGCCCCACCGCAAGTGCGCCGGCGTCGTCGGCGACACCATGGGCAAGTACCACCCGCACGGCGACAGTGCGATCTACGACGCACTCACCCGTATGGGGCAGGAGTTCTCGCGCAACATCCGCCTCGTCGACCCACACGGCAACTTCGGCTCGCTCGACGATCCGCCCGCCGCGTACCGCTACACCGAGTGCCGACTCTCGCCCGCCGCCATCGAACTCCTCGCCGAGATCGACGAGGACACGGTCGAGTTCCGACCGACCTTCGACGGCGAGCGCTCCGAGCCGATCTACCTCCCCGCCAGGCTCCCCAACCTGTTGGTCAACGGCACCTCCGGCATCGCCGTCGGCATGGCCACCAACATGGCGCCGCACAACCTCGCCGAGGTCTACGAAGCGATCAAGCTCGTCATGACCAGGCGTCGCCCAAAGCCGACCATCGACGAACTCATGGCGGTGCTCCCCGGCCCCGATCTGCCGTCGGGCGGCATCATCATCGACGACGGCCTCGCCGACGCATACGCCACCGGCCGCGGCACGTTCCGAATGCGTGCCACCGCCGAGATCGTCAACCTCACGCGCTCGCCACCGGGCATCGTCGTCACGCAACTGCCGTACATGGTCGGGCCCGAACGCGTCGTCGCGCGCATCCAGGAACTCGTCAACAACGGCAAGCTCGCCGGCGTCGCGAATGTGAAGAACCTGCAGGACCGCCGGACCGGCATGAACATCACGATCGAGCTCAAGGGTGGCGTCAACGCCAAGGCGGTGCTCACCGAGCTGTACCGCCTCACTCCGATGGAAGAGACCTTCGGCGTGAACAACGTGGTGCTGGTCAACGGCGTGCCCACCACCGTGGGCTTGTGGGACCTGTGCAACCTCTACGCCGAGCACCGCCTCGACGTGGTACGCCGCCGCACCGAGTACCGGCTCGGCCGGGCCCGCGACCGGCTCCACATCGTTGACGGTCTGCTGATCGCGCTCGATGCCATCGACCTGGTGATCTCGATCATCCGCACCTCGCAGGACGCCGCCGAAGCCAGGCGGCGCCTCATGGACGAGCTGTCGCTCAGCGAGATCCAGGCGAACCACATCCTCGACATGCAGCTGCGCCGGCTCACCGCGCTCGAGAAGCTCAAGCTCCAGGAGGAGGCGTCCGCGCTCCACGACCAGATCGACGGCTTCGAGAAGCTGCTCGCGTCGGAGCAGCGCCAGCGAACGCTCGTGCTCAGCGAACTTGAAGAGCTCGTCGGCCGCTTCGGTGGACCCCGCCGCACCCGCATCATCCGCCCCGACCAGATCGAGGACGTGTCGCTCGAGGCGATGCTCGACGGCGGCGCTACCGAGCTCGTCGACGAGCCGTGCGTCGTCACGCTGTCGACCTCCCAGATCGTCGGCCGCCAACCGGTCGCCGGACCGAAGCCGGCGACGTTCGGTCGCCACGACGTGGTGATCGCCCGGGCCGAGACGACCACGCTCGGTTCGATCGTCGCGATCACCACCGCCGGCCGAGCCCTCGGCGCCCGCACCCCCGAGATGGGCGAGGTGACGGGCCGCACCCGCGGCACGCCGGCCGCCGAGGTCTTCTCCACCACCAAAGGCGAGTCGATCCTCACGCTGGTCGGCCCTCAGGCGGCCGCGGCCGACGCGACGTACGTGCTGGTGACCGCCGCCGGAATAGCAAAGCGCATCACGACCGCGGAGATCCTCGGCACGCCCGCCGGGCGCACGGTCATCAACCTGAAGCCCGGCGACACACTCGTGGCCGCATTCGCCGTTGCCGACGCCGACGACTTCGTCATGGTCGCCTCGAACGCCCAGGCGTTGCGATGCGCCGCCGACTCCATCAGCGCCCAGGGGCGCGGCGCCGGCGGCGTTGCAGGCATGAAGCTCTCCGACGGCACCGTCGTCATCGCCGCCGGCAACGTCGGCGCGCCCGGCAGCGCGGCCGACGCGATCGTGCTGACCCACTCCGATGCCGGCACCGCCAAGGTCACCGACGCGGCGGAAGTCCCAACGAAGGGTCGCGGCACGGGTGGTGTCCGGCTGACCAAATTCCGCGACGAACGCCGCCTCGACTTCGCCTACGTCGGCGCCGAGGCCGGGCTCACCCTCGTCGTCGGCACCGAAGAAGCGCCCGCCAAGCCCGACCCCAACCCCGAGCCGTTGACCATCCCCCACACCGCACGCGATCTCATCAGTCGGCCGGTACCGCGGCGGATCCTCGCCGCGGGCGAGGGACGGTGGTGACGTCCATGACCGACAGCACCTCCGACGCAACCAACTCCACCGACGCCTACGACGAGCATTCCATCCAGGTGCTCGAAGGGCTCGACGCCGTTCGCAAACGACCGGGCATGTATATCGGCGGCACCGGGTCCGACGGGCTCATGCACCTCGTCTGGGAGATCATCGACAACGCCGTCGACGAGGCCGCAGCAGGGTTCGCCAACCTCATCGAGGTCACGCTCCACAAGGACCGCTCGGTCGAGGTGACCGACAACGGCCGCGGCATTCCGACCGGCAAGAAGGACGCGAAGCGCACGGCGCTCGAGTACGTCTTCACCGAGCTGCACGCGGGCGGCAAGTTCGGGTCCGGCGCATACTCCGCGTCCGGCGGCCTGCACGGCGTCGGCGTCCGGTCGTGAACGCGCTGTCCACCAAGCTCATCGCCGAGGTCGACCGAGACGGCACCACCCAGCGGCTCGGATTCAAGGACCGCAAGCCCGGACAGTTCGGCCCGAACGGCGGCTTCAAGGCGGGATCCAAACTCGAGGTCGTTCGCAAGGTCCCCGCGAAGCGAACGGGCACGCGCGTGCGGTTCTGGCCCGACACCGACATCTTCGACCCGGACGCACGCATCGACGACGGCAAGGTCCGCGAACACGTCGCCCAGGTCTGCTTCCTCGTCCCCGGCCTGAAGGTGCGCTTCCACGATCGCCGCGGCGCCGAGCCGCGCGAGCCCGAGGAGTTCGTGGCCAAGGGCGGCCTCGCCGACTACGTCGACTTCCTGTCGATCGGCGAGCCGGTCACCGAGGTCATCACGTTGTTCGGCACGGGCACGTTCGTGGAGAAGGTACCCGTCGACGGCCGCATGACCGACGTGGAGCGGACCTGCAAGGTCGACATCGCCCTGCGCTGGGTCAAGGGGTACGACACCACGCTCGTCAGCTTCGTGAACACGATCCCGACCCGCGAGGGCGGCACCCACGTGGCCGGCTTCGAGCGCGCGCTCACCAAGGCGGTCAACGACACGCTGCTCACGACCACGAAGAAGCTCGCCAAGCTCGCCAAGCAGGGCAAGGACCGCGCCGAGAAGGCGGACGTGCAGGAGGGGATGGTCGCAGCGGTCAAGGTCACCTTCGCCGAACCGCAGTTCCGCGGCCAGACCAAAGGCGAGCTCGGCACGCCCGCCATCCAGTCGATCGTGTACGACGTCACCAAGGACGGCCTGGTCACATGGTGTGAATCCGGCGGGCGTCGGACACACGTGAACGCCATCCGCGACAAGATCGCCCAGGCCGTGCACAACCGGGTCGCGGCGAAGCAGTCGCTCGAAGCCCGGCGCAAGGCGGCGAACCTGGGATCGACCGGCATGCCCGACAAGCTCGCCGACTGCCGCACCCACGGCCGCGACGCCGAGCTGCTCATCGTGGAGGGCGACTCGGCCGCTGGCCCGGCGAAGGCGGGACGCAACTCGGAGTACATGGCGGTGTTGCCGTTGCGCGGCAAGGTCGTGAACGCCGGCAAGTCGAACCTGAAGCAGGTCGTGGAGAACGCCGAGGCGCAGGCGCTGATCACCGCGATCGGTGCCGGGTCGGGCCGCGACTTCCGCCTCGAGGATGCGCGGTACGGACGGATCATCATCTTGTGCGACGCCGACGTCGACGGCAGTCACATCCGTTGCCTGCTCCTCACGCTCATCTACCACTACATGAGGCCCCTGCTGGAGGACGGCCGCGTGTTCGCCGCTCAGCCGCCGCTGTACACGGTCAAGGTCGGCGACGAGAAGATCCACGCGTTCAGCGACGAGGAGAAGGCCCGCCTGACCGACGAGCTGTGCCGCGGGAACCGCAAGGCCGAGAACCTCCAGTGGGTGCGGTTCAAGGGGCTCGGCGAAATGGACGTCGAGGAGCTCGCCGAGACCTGTCTGGACGCCGAGACTCGCATCCTCCGCCGCATCACCATGAACGACGCATTCATGGCCAAGGACGCCGGCGAGCTCTTCGAGACGCTGATGGGCAACGACGTGGCGCGTCGGCGCCGGTTCCTCCTCGAGAACTCCGACCTCATCGACCTCGAAGCGCTCGACGTGTGACGAACGCGACGGTCGCGGTCAGGCCCGGGAGCGTCGGCGACGCAGGAGCCCTGCGCCGGCGGTGATCGAGCCGAGGCCCACGCCGACCATCCCGGCGATCGTCCCGCCGGTGAACGCGAGGGTCGACGGCCGCTGCACTGCAACCCCTTCGATCTTCACCTGCGGAACTGCCGCTGTCAGGGTGACCACCAGCGGCGTCGACGACCCTTCCATTGCGGCGAATCGCCACTCGCCGAGCGGCAGGCCTTCCACGCAGAAGGTGCCGTCCGATCCGGTCACGACCGACGTGGTGATGCCGTTCGGGCCGAGCGCTACCACCCCAGCCCGAGCGACGGTCGACTCGGCCGAGTCGTGGTCGCCGTCTCCGTTGTCGTCGGTCCACACGATCGAGCACACCGCGCCCGGCCCGGCGAATCCGAAATCGATCGCGTCGGTGCTCATCGCGTCGACACCGCTCGCACCTCCGAGCAAGACGACGGCGCTCTGAGCACCGATCCCCCATGGGTCGCTGGTCACCGAGACCCCCGCCGGGAGCCCGCCGACGATGCGGACCTCGAAGGTTCCCGCCGGCAGGTGATCGAACGAGTACCGGCCCTCGTCGTCGGTCGTCGCCGATGCAACCGCGGCGCCACCGGTCCACAGTTCCAACCGAACGCCGGGGATTCCGGGCTCGTTTGCGTCCTGGTCGCGATCGCGATTGAGGTCGAGCCACACCCGGTCACCGATGTGTCCGGGTCCGGTCGGCAGACTCGTCGAGGTTGTCGAAGGGGCCGTCGTCGGCACGGGTCCGGGAACGGTGGTCGAGCCCGGGACGGATTGGGCCGACGCCGACCCGCCGGCGAGCAGCACCACACCGAGAGCGAGGGGCGCCGTTCGTCGGGCGGTGGACAGGATTCTGCGGGGCATCATCGGTACTCCTTGTGGATGGTCAGGACAAGGTCGGCAAATTCGGCATCAAGCTCATCGACACGGTCATCGGGTTCCCACGGGCTGGACCCTCGTCGAAGCAGCCACGCCGCGAACAGCGCAACCAGACAGGCGAGCAACGGCACGAGGAGGACCCGGACCGGGCTGAACAGGTGGGCGAGCAGTCGGTGATCGAACGCGTCCGGAGTGGCGTGACGAAGCGTCATGGCGGGCCGGACCAACCCATCGGCCGTCGCGACGGACTCGAGCGCCAAGATCGCGTCCGATGAGGAGCTTCTCATCCCGGAACGGCCGGACGACACCACGCGGTCCACGACCAGGCGGGCGCCGAGCGGCTGCACGGTGCGGTCGAACGACGCGCGAATCACTCCGCGATCCGACAGCGGCTCCGCCTGCCAGATCGGCTCCCGCACCGATGCGAGCGTCCTGCCACCGCGGACAAGTCGAATCCTCAGATCGTCGAGGCTCGGTTGCGTGTCGCGGGCAACGCGGAACGTCACGACGTTCACCGGTTCCGCCGAATCGATGACCTCGGAGCGGTAGGAATCGCCGCCCGCCAGATAGAGCGGCTCCTCCGTGGGGAAGGCTCCGTACCCGAGGTCCCACCGTGCGACGCCATCGCGGCTCGCGATGACGCCGGCGGCGACGAGTGCGACCGTGGCCCCAGCGAAGGTGACCCCTCCGACGGACACCATCAGCCGAAGCGGTGCGACGCGTTCGCGCGAGATGCGAAGCCGAGGCGACCAGTGACGCGCGGCGAGGGCCACGACCGACACCACCATCGCGGACGAGATCGTCGCCGCAAGCACGTTGAATCCGGGCACGTGGGAGGTCAGCCACCATTGCGTACCCCCGACGGTCAGGCGGCGGGAGATGGAGTACACGAAGATTCCCGCGAGCCAGTCGTACGACAGCAGATGCCAGGCGACCCCGAGGCCCATTGCGGCGTGAAGCCCAACAGCGATCCGCTCGTCGGTCGCAATCACCAGCAGGATCGCAACGAGCGCCCACACCAACAGGTGGGTGATGATCCCGCCGGTCGTCGTGATGAGCAGGACCGACCCGATCGTCCACGGTCGTACCCGGGCCGCCGGATTCGGCCCGGCCGCCATCCATACGGTGAGCGCGACGAGCGCCATGAGCCCGAATTGCGCCGCCCACAGGCCGGAGGCCGTGGACACGCCCGGGCCGCTGAACAGCATGTCGAACTCGAATCGGACGAGCACGTTCGCCCGCAGGAACGGGTCGACGACATAGGGCATCGCCAGACCGGCCTGCAGCGCTGCCGCGATCAGCAGGACCCGGGTGCGCGCACGTACGGTGAGCCGTCGATCTCGACTCACGACGACGACGAAGGGCAACAGCAGAACGATCGGCAGCAGCTTCGTGCCCCACGCACCCACCGCGATCACGGCCGCCGCGGCGGCATACGAGCGGGTGATCGCCCGTTCGGAGACCGCCGTTTCGGCCCTGGTCAGCAGCGCGAGCGCCGCCATGATCGCGGCGATCGTCCAGGTGTCGGGCATGCCCTGACCCCAGGTGAAGTACATCAATGGGGTCGTCGCCCACGCTGCGTACCCCAGAAGGCGCTTGCGTCGCGGACCGAGGAGCGCTCCGATCGACCACAGGATGATGAGCTCAGGAACCAGGTAGCTGAGCTTGTAGGCGAACAGCTCGCCCTGGTGGAACGCATGACCATCGGGCCGGTCGCCGAGATGGATCAGTCCGAGCTGGTCGCCGATCGCCATCGGAACCGCGCCGACGGCGACGCCGAGGTAGCCCTGAGCGAGGCTCAACGATCGGATGCCACCGAGGGGAATCGGATCGCCGTCTGAGTTGGCAACGATGTCGCGATAGGGGGTCGCCGAGCCCGTCGCGACGAACGACGAGCCCCATGCGAGGGTCCGAGCATCCGCGTTGTCGGTCGTGGTGGCGATCCAGAGCCGGAGTCCGAATCCGAGCGCGAGCAACGCCACCACGACACGGGTCGCTGACGATGTCGACGGGCCACCGAGGCTGCGCTGCGATTCCTGCACCCTCGTTCATCGGCCGGCCGCCGCCCGGGCTTGAGCCATCGGCGGCCCTCGAAGGCTGGCGTTCGCAAACCCGCAATTCCTACAGCCTCGAACGGGATCTGCCGAACCTCAGGGCGTGCCAGCCACGAACCCCGGTGCCCACGGCATCGATCTCTCGATGGTCGTTCCGAACTTCCAGTCCGGCGATCGGCTCCGCGAGTTCCTTCCGCATCTCGAGGACGAGCTCGCCAAGGCCCGGCTCCGCTACGAGATCATCGTCGTCGACGATGCATCGACCGACGGCTCCGCCGACGGTGTCGAAGGTGAGCACGTCCTGGTCGTACGCCACCCGCGAAATACCGGCAAGGGCGGTGCGTTGCGCACCGGCTTCGGAGAGGCGTCCGGCCGCCTGATCGGCTTCATCGACGGCGACGGACAATACGGACCCGACGCCCTCGGCGCGATGTCGCATCTCTGCGATGCGGGCTGGGACCTCGTTGTCGGGCAACGGTTCGATCCGGGTGCCCGCGTTCGGTATTCGGCGTCGCGAACGATGCGTTCGCGAATGATGCTCGGCCTCGTCCACCTGTTGGTCGATCCGACCCTGTCCGAGACCCAGGCCGGAATCAAGGTGATTCGAGGCGACCTCGTGAAACAGGTGCTGCCACACCTGCGATGCAACGGCTTTGCGATCGACGTGGAGTTGATGGCGTGGGCCAAGCAGCTCGGGTACCGGCGCCACGCGGTTCATCCTGTCGCCTTCCAACATGACGGCCGCTCAACCGTGACGCTCCGCCGCGGCATCGGCGCGCTCGCGTCGTTGATCGAGATTCGTCGACGGCTTCCCACCAAACCACGGATCCACCTGCGACGGATGCCGGAGTCGCGCCGCGAACGCCGAGTGATCGAGCTCGCCGCGCATGCACAACGGCTCGCCGCTCTCGGCGGTTCGAGGGAGACAGCGGCGGCCGAGTTGCGCGCTCGCGCAACCGACCCCCGAGATCTGGAAGCCGCTCGTCGGCTTCTGCGCGGTCGGCCGGCACGGTCGGCCGGCGTGTGGTCGATCAACGACGTCGAACAGCTGTTGGCGATCGCGCTCGACCCCGACCTCGTGCCGTTGCACCCGCCGACGGACCGCCACGAGCCGGGCGCGTGCCACGCGCCCTTGCCCCTCGCACACGGTCCGGCGGACGTCGTCACGAGCGCTGCCACACTCGGCTGAGGCCTAACTAAACAGCGATTACTTCGTGGGGCTCGAACCGCTATCCTGAACTCGTTGTTGGGGATCCGAGGAGGGACACCATGAGGATTCGACGTTTCGCCGCGCTTGGCGCGCTGGCGGCGACCTTGGCCACCGTTGCGTGCAGCCCGCCGCCCACCACGCCGACGACCACCCGAGAGCGCGTCGATCTGCCGAGCGAGTGCCCTGACGGCGCTCCGACCGTGGCGCCAACGTCGGTTCGAGCGCTCAACCGCAGCTCGCGCCTCATCGCGCCCGCCAACTATCAGCCGGGCGTGAAGTACCCGCTGCTCGTCAGCCTGCATCCGTTCGTACTCGACGGCGAGGCGTGGGAGAACTACTCCGGGCTCGGCGCCGCGGCCTCCACTCGCGGCTACTGGGTCTTGGTCCCGACGGGATCGCAGCCCGGCCCGCGGTGGGCCGTGCCGGGCGGCCTCGATACCAAGATCGACGACATCGCGTGGATCGAGGCGCTCATCCAAAGCACCGCCCACACCGTGTGCGTCGACGGCGGCCGGGTGTTCGCAGCCGGGTTCAGCGCCGGGGCAGCCATGTCCGTCGGCCTCTCGTGCGAGCTGCCCTGGCGATTCACGGCGATCGCGGCCTCGGGCGGTTCGAACCTCACGTCGCTGTGCCCCGACTCGGATCCGGTCGATGCGCTCATTCTCCACGGCTCGGCCGACGGGTGGGCGCCGGTGACCGGCAGCGAGCAGGTCTTCGCCACGCCGATGGGCCTGCACGTCGATCGAGTCGTCGAGACCTTTGCCCACCGCAATGGCTGCGCGTCCGCTCCGACCGTTGTCACCCTCACCTCGACCACCACCGCCGATCGCTACACCTGCGACGGGCACCGGCTCGAATACAGGAGGATGCGCGGCGCGGGGCACACTTGGGCCGGAGCGAGCTTCCCGCTGGACCCGATCACGGGCCCCACGGATCGCACCTTCTCCGCGACCACAGAGGTCTTGGACTTCTTCGACCAGTAAGGACATCCCGTGGGTGACACCGATGTCGTCGTCGTCGGAGCCGGCATCGTCGGCCTGGCAGCGGCATACTCGATCCAACAGCAACTCCCCGGCGCCACGGTGGTGGTGATCGACAAGGAGGAGCGTGTTGCCGCACACCAGACCGGCCACAACTCCGGTGTCATCCACTCGGGGATCTACTACCCGCCGGGGTCGAACAAGGCGACGATGGTCCGCCACGGGCGCGAGTTGCTCTTCGAGTACTGCGAACGGCACGACATCGCGACCGACCTCTGCGGGAAGGTGATCGTCGCGACCCGTGCCGACGAGCTGGAGCGACTCCGTTCGCTCCAGGAGCGCGCCTCACAGCATGGGCTGGAGACCGAGTGGTTCGGCCCCGCGCAGCTGCGCGAACGCGAGCCGCACGCCGACGGCATCGGAGCACTGAACGTCCCGGCAGCCGGCATCACCGACTACAAGGCGATGTGCCGCGCTCTCGCCGCCGACATCGAGGCCGCAGGCGGCCAGGTGCGGTTCGCCACGCGGGTCGAATCGATCGACGAGACGGCCGGCGGCGCCAGAGTCCATCTCGAGGGCGGCGGCCGTCTCGACGCGGCGTGGCTCGTGAACTGTGGCGGGCTGCACTCGGATCGTGTCGCCCAGGCGGCCGGGCACCACACCGAGGCGCGCATCATGCCCTTCCGCGGCGAGTACTACGAGCTCACGCCGAGTGCTCGCGGGCTGGTGAAACACCTGATCTACCCCGTGCCCGACCCGCGCTTCCCCTTCCTGGGCGTGCACTTCACGCGGATGATCGACGGCGAGATCCATGCCGGGCCCAACGCCGTGGTGGCCTTGGCACGCGAGGGATACACCTGGCGGATCGCCAACCGGGTCGATCTGTGGGAGATGGCACGCGACCCCGGTTCGTGGAAGCTGGCCAAGAAGTACTGGCGCACCGGCGCGGCCGAGATGTACCGATCGCTGTCGAAGGCAGCGTTCGTGAAGGCGCTCCAGCGTCTCGTTCCCGAGGTCACCGCCGACGACCTGGTGCGCAGCGGCGCGGGCATCCGGGCCCAGGCCATCCGGTCGGACGGCACGCTGGTCGACGACTTCGAGTTCGTGGACGGCCGCCGTTCCGTGCACGTCGTGAATGCACCGTCGCCCGCCGCAACGGCCAGCCTGGCCATCGGCGAGTCGATCGCGGCACGCCTCCTCGCCCGCCGCGAGTCGTCCGACTGAACCCGAAAACGGGACGAGGGCCCCAGGGGGGAGGGGCCCTCGTCGTCGCTCGACGCTCGGGGGGCAAGCGTCGGCGACTGCCCTGCGCGGAGGGGGATCCGCTGACAGGACGTCTTGATGAACGCCCGAAGGCGTCGATGTCTTCCCGATCAGGCGGTGCGGGCCGGCTTGGCAGCGACCTTCGCTGCGGCCTTGCGAACCGGGGCCTTGCGGTCGAGCACCTTGTCGGTCAGAGGCGCAGCGGCCTTGGCGATGGCCAGGGCGATGTCCTTCTGGGTGTCGATGAGCTGCTTCGCGAACCGGTACTGGTTGTCGATGACTTCCTTCGGCGTCGGGATCTGCTCGGCGAAGGGGATGGCAGGCACGTTCGGCACGCGCTCCGAAACGAAGTCGACGACAGCGCTGACACCGGTGGTGACGGGCTCCTTGGTCTGGGCGAGCAGGTCGACGACCTGACCCTGGACATCGGTGAGCTTCTCGAGAACGACAGTCATGGGCGGTTCCTTCCGAACGGGGCCCCTCGCGTCGGTGTGGGGCTTCAAGGTGATGTGCTAACTCTAGCAAGCAGATGCTAACTCCGTCAATCGCACTCGCGGGTGCCGTCGGTCACAGCCGTTCCCGCACCGGCGCGTACGATGACACCGGCGCTGCCGGAGGGAGAGGTTCACGATGACACCGACGCGACGACGCTGGGTGTTGGCGACGCTCAGCGCCGCAGGCGTCATCATCGCCAACAGCGCCGGAATCGCAGTCGGCGACGACGGGGTCGGGTACACCGCCATCGCCGACAGCCTCTCATCGGGCCGGGGACTCGGCTACTTCCTCGAGCGCCCCGTCACCATCTGGCCACCGACCTGGCCGACGCTCATGTCGATCGTCGACCGGATCTCGCCGCTCGGGGCCGAGGGCGCCGCAATCGCGCTCAACGCATTCACCGCCGTCGTCGTCGTGGTGCTGGCCGACCTCCTCTTGTCTCGCCACATCCGTTCGGAACGCGTGGTCTGGCTGGGGTCCTCCGTCGTGGCGCTGGGTGCCTCCAGCATGCTGTTCGGACATCTCCTCATGACCGACTTCGCCTTCAGTGCCGTGGTGCTGGCGCTGCTCCTCGTGCTGCCGGGCGTGCGTGGCGACCATCCGCTGCGCGCGCTGCTCGGGTCGGCCGGCCTGGTCTGGGTCGGATTCTCCATTCGGTATGCCGGAATCGCGCTCGTCGCGAGCGGCGCGTTGTGGCTGCTCGCCGAACGCGGCCGACCGTTCACCCGCCGCCTCGCCAACGCCGCCGTCTTCTCGGGCGCCTCGGTGATCGTTCCCGCCCTTTGGGTCCTCCGAAACCGATCGGTCGACGGCACGGCGTTGGGGGTGCGCTACTCGTCGTCCCGAGGGCTCCTTCCCAACGTCGCCGACACGCTCGCGACCGTCGGCAACTTCCTGATCCCCGGCGTCGCGATCGAAACGCGGTCACTGTGGGCGCTCATCGGCCTCGCGGGGACCGCCGCCGTGGCAGTCGCGGCGCTCGCGGTCGCCGGCGGACGGCCCGGAGCGCTCGCCGGACCGGACGGTCAGATTGCGTCGTTCATCGGTTCGCCGATTGGGCTGATCGCCGTCCACGCGACGACCTACCTCGTGTACATGGTCTACGCCCGAACGACCACCGGGCTGAACCGGCTCGACTTCCGGCTCCTCAATCCCGCGTACCTGCCCTTGGTCGCGCTCGGTCTCGTGATCGCCGATCGCGCCTCGGCGCTGCGCGTGGACCCGCGCGCAGGCCGATCGCTCATCGGGCGGGCCGCGCCCGTCGCGGTCGTCTCTTGGGCGGTGCTCAACGTTGCCGTCGGCGTGGGCATGGTCGGCTGGTTCACCACCGACCCCGACGTGTTCGAGGGCAACTACAACGGTCGGTCCTTCGACGAGGCGCGCACCTCCGACGCCCTCGACGTGATCCCTCCCGATTGCCAGGTCGTTTCGAACCTCCCGAACGCCCTGTACGAGGCGGGCATCGAGGCGACGTGGAGTCCACGCCTCACCGGCCTCGAATCCGACGACACGGTCGACGACCTGCGCCAACTCGAGCGGAGGCTGCGCGCACCTCACCACCGAGACGTGTGCCTCGTGTGGTTCGACATGCAGCCGCGGTACGGCCACCTCGCGCCGCTGGAAACACTCCAGAAGACGTTCCGCCTCGTGGAGATCCGCGACGATGCGCCGGTGCGGTTGTACCGCGTCGAGTCCCGCCGCGCAGCGGCGTGACCACGAGCCTCAGCGCCCGCACGCGAAACCGCCACACCCCCGTGCGAAGTGCGAGAGAACCCGGTGCGTGCCGGAGGCCGCCCGTACGGCCAGTCCAGCTCGGCATCCAACGGTTCGCGACATGCGACGGATGGGTATGGCGGTCTCCGTGGCGGGCCTCGGGGTCACACCCCACGCCGAGGTGTGTCTGAGGCCCGTTGATCGTGTGCTCCCTACGGAGGCGATCGTTCAACTCGTGTTGCACTCGACATCTGGCGCAACCCCCCTTCGGCTGTCCGGATGATCTCGATGGTCGGCGGGCGACTCGGGCCCGGCACCTGCCACTCTGCCGCCGTTGCCAGCACCTGTCAATGCAACAGATGGACATATCTCTGGGAGAGATGACCCGGAACGGTGGGGATCGTCGCACGGTCGACCGGAGGCTCGCCGAGCCGCCATGACATCCGTCGAACCACACGAGAACCCTGAGCCGGGGCGACACGGCCGCAGTGTCCACCGGTAGCGTTCGACCATGTCGCACGACCGCTACCTCGAACACCTCCGACGCGTGCAGCTGTTCAGCTCGTGCTCGACGCGCGAGCTCCAGCGGATCGCCCGGGTGGTCGACGAGATCGATGTCGACGCAGGCCGCGTGCTCACCACCGAGGGCATGATCGCCCACGAGGCGTTCATCATCGTTTCGGGCGAGGCGAGCGTGTCGATCCAGGGCACCGATGTGGCCACGCTGGGGCCCGGTCAGCAGTTCGGTGAACTCGCGCTCCTCGATGGCGGACCTCGCACCGCAACGGTCGTCGCAACCTCCCCCATGACGTTGCTCGTCATGACCCATCAGGCGTTCATGTCGCTGCTCGACGACGTGCCCGGGCTCGCCCGCAGGGTGCTCGCGTCGATGGCGGCGAGGTTGCGCGAGGCCGACGCACACGTCTTCGGCTGAGCGCCGAGAGGGCCCCGACAGTTACGCCCCGAACGGCCCCAACGAGTACGTTGGCGGCCATGAGTGCGCCTGCGATCGACGACACCGCAGCCCCCAAGCGCTTCCGACCCCACATGATCCCCCTGGTGATCGGTGGAGGGTTCGCGCTGATGACCCTGGGGAGCTTCCTGGCCGAAAAGCTGTGGGCCGAGGAATGGCAAGAGGAATACCTCGACACCCACTCCACGACCCGCGAGATGTTCGACAACATCCCCGGCGCGATCAGCTTCGCGTTCTACGTGATCACGATCGCCACCATCCTCTACGGAGCGATCGCCTTCTCCGCGCGCATGCGCAACTGGGAGCGCGGCGCGCCGGAACGGCGGGCCACCACCCCCGACAACGTGAAGAAGCGGGCCGAGCGAGTGCGCGCCGGCCTGTACATGCAGACCCTTCTGCGCGATCCCGCCGCCGGGATCATGCACTCGTTCATCTACTTCAGCTTCCTGATCCTCCTCGCGATCACCACGATCGGCGAGATCAACCTGCAGCTGCCCGTGGACGCGAAGTTCCTGCACGGCGGCACCTACGAAGCGTTCGCCCTCGTCGCCGATCTCGCCGGCATCATGCTGCTGGTCGGCGTTGGTTGGGCGATCGTGCGTCGCTACATCCAGCGGCCGTACCGCATCCGCATCAAGTCCAAGCCCGAGCACGCCATGATCCTGGGCGTGCTCGCGGCCATCGGACTCACCGGCTTCGGCACCGAGATGCTCCGCATCGCGCTCGACGGCATGCCGTCGCACGAGAAGTTCGCGGTGCTCGGATACCCGCTCGCCAAGCTGGTCGAGAACGCCGGTTGGCTGTCCGGCGGCCACCGGGTTGCCTGGACGCTGCACGTCCTGAGCTTCGTCGCGTTCATGGCGATGATTCCGGGCACGATGCTGCGCCACATGTTCACCTCGCCGATCAACATGTACCTGAGCGAGCGTGACCGCCCCAAGGGCGCCATGAAGGCCATGCCGAACCTGATGGAGACCGAACTCGAGAGCTTCGGCGCCTCCACGATCGAGGATTTCACGTGGAAGCAGCTCCTCGACACCGACTCGTGCACGATGTGCGGCCGCTGCACCTCGGTGTGCCCGGCGCATGCGACCGGCAAGCCGCTCGACCCGCGCGAGATCGTGCTGAAGACCGGCGAAGTCATGGCCGCGACCGGGTCCCCGGTGGTCCCGCCGCCGATCGGCGTCGACGCCGAGATCAAGGTGACCGCCAACAGCCTGTTCGAGCGGATCACCGCCGAGGAGATCTGGTCCTGCACCTCCTGCAAGGCGTGTGACGAGATCTGCCCGGTGAACATCGAGATCCTCGACAAGATCCTCGACATGCGGCGCTACCTGTCGCTCATGGAATCGAACTTCCCGACCGAGCTCGGCGCCGCGTACCGCGGCATGGAGAACTCGGGCAACCCGTGGGGCATGAGCCAGACCGAGCGGGCCGACTGGACCAAGAACCTCGAAGGCATCACCGTGCTCGACGGCGGCGAGCCGCTCGAAGCCGAGTACCTGTACTGGGTCGGCTGCGCGGGTTCGTTCGACGACAAGAACAAGAAGGTCACGACGGCGATGGCGAAGCTCATGCAGCGCGCCAACATCGACTTCGCGATCCTCGGCCCCGCCGAGAACTGCACCGGCGACCCGGCGCGGCGCTCGGGCAACGAGTACATCTTCCAGATGCTCGCCATGCAGAACATCGAGACCCTCGACGGCATGGGCGTGCGCAAGATCATCACGCAGTGCCCGCACTGCTTCAACACGCTGGCGAACGAGTACCCGCAGCTCGGCGGCAACTACGAGGTCGTGCACCACAGCGAGTTCCTCGAATGGCTCATCGACACCGGCCGACTCGACATGACCGATGCCCGCCTCGACGAGCGGGTCGTGTACCACGATTCGTGCTATCTCGGCCGTCACAACGACGTGTACTCCGCTCCCCGCAAGGTGCTCGGTGAACTCAAGGGCATCGAGATCGTCGAGGCGCCCCGCAACGGGACCAAGGGCATGTGCTGCGGCGCCGGCGGCGCACGCATGTTCATGGAGGAGCACATCGGCAAGAACATCAACGTCGAGCGGAGCCAGGAGCTGCTCGCCACCGGGGCGTCGCGCATCGCGACCGCCTGCCCGTTCTGCTACGTGATGATCGACGACGGGGCTAAAGCTCAGGGTGTCGAGGACGATGAGGTAAAGGTGGCGGACATCGCCATGCACGTCCTCGAGGCTCTAGAAGCCACGACACCTGTGAGTGCCTCCCTTGCTGAAAAGGTCCAAGACTGACAAGACGCCGCGATACGAGGGGCCACCACGGCTCCTCATCGTGGACGACAACCCCGATGCCGCACGGCTGCTGGGCAAGCTGTTCCGCCGGGAAGGCTTTGAGGTCGCAGAAGTCAACGACCATCAGGTAGCGCTCGTCGCGCTGGCCAACGAACCGAACCCCATCTCCGCGGTGGTGTCGAGCTTCTCGACGGCCGGAACCGGGGCATCGGTGAAGTTGCTCGATGCGGTTCGCAACCATCACGACCCGCGGGTCAATACCGCGCGGATGGTGCTGGTGATCGACACGCCGCGTCAGCGGGTGTTCACCTGGCAGTCGGGGGCCGACGAGATCCTGCTGCGCCCCTACCGAGCGATCGAGCTGATCCAGGCGGTGGGGCGCGCGATCGAGCGGGCCGACAGCGAGCGCCCCGTGTACCGGGCGCGCATGATCGCCGAAGTCGAGTCGATGTCGGTGCGCGAGGGCATGGACACGATGCTCGACGATCCGACACCGTCGATCCGGTTCAGCTGATCGTCACCCCGCGGTGCCGGGCCGCTGGAAATTGCGCCAGTACTGACTCGCCGTCGGGCCGACCTGGCCGGAGTACTTCGAGCCGAGCGACGCCGCTCCGTAGGGAACGTCGGCCGGGGTGGTCATCTGCAGGAAGCTGATCTGGCCGATGCGCATGCCCGGGTAGAGCGTGATGGGCAGCGAGGCGACGTTCGACAGCTCGAGCGTGATGTACCCGTCGAACCCTGCGTCGACGAACCCGGCCGTCGTGTGGATCAGCAACCCGAGTCGTCCGAGCGACGACTTGCCTTCGATGCGCCCGACCAGATCGTTGGGCAGCGCGATGCGTTCGGCGGTCGAGCCGAGAACGAATTCGCCGGGGTGCAGCAAGAAGACGCCGTCGGCGTCGATCTCGACCAATTCGGTGAGGTCGGCGAGGTCTTCCTTGACGTCGATCACGGCACGCGTGTGGTTCCGGAACACGAGGAACCGGTAGTCGAGCGTGAGGTCCACCGATGACGGCTGCAGCATCGAAGGATCGAAGGGATCGATCACGATGCGCTGCTCCGCGATCGCGGCGCTGATGGTGCGGTCCGAAAGGATCATCAGGCCCGACGGTAGCGGCTGTCAGGATGGAAGGGTGCAGGAGGCCACCGGAGATCACGACGAACGCAACGGCGTGGCGGACGGCGAGGCAGCACGCTCGACCGGCGACGCCGCACTCATCGCGTCGATCCACGACATCGAGCGTTGGTTCGTACGCCGTGGGGTGCCGCACTACATCGAGCGCTACGACGCTTCCACCAAGGTGTGGACGCGCGCCGCGCCCTTCCTCGTGGTGTTCACCGTGGCCGTCGCGATTCTCGCCGTTGTCGTCGAACCGCGCGTCGATGTGATCGTCGACGCGGCTGCCGCCGTGGTGTCGCCGCTGGTCATCTGGGTCGTCGGCAACGTCGCTCGGCGGCGCAAGCCGTTCACCCGGCCTCGCCGACTGGGAATCGCCGACCTGATCGGGTGGGTAGCGCTCAACACCCTTCCCGAGGCCATTCGCGCCGACTGGTCGGTCGTGCCGATATTGATGGCGCTCGACGCGTTGCTACTCGGCGTGGTGTACCTCGTGACGTCGTACGGCATCGTTCCGCTGGCCACGTGGGGCGCCAGGCGCCTGGTGAGCTCGCTGGCCAGTGTTCGCACCGCCGCCGCCCGAGCGCTCCCGATGCTGTTGCTGTTCGTCTCCTTCTTCTTCCTCACCGCCGAGACGTGGCAGACCTTCGCGCACCTGGAGGGGCCGGCGTACGGCGTGTCGCTGCTGCTGTTCGTGGCGGTCGGGGTGTCGTTCGTGTGGAGCAGCCTGCGGCCCGACATCGACGAGATGGGCCGCTTCGACACGTGGGACGACGTTCGCGCCGTGCTCGACCCGGCGGACTCCCCTGCGCTGCGACTCCCAGTCGCGCCGACGGACGCGCCGTCGGTCGTGGATCTGACGCGACGACAGCGCATCAATTCGCTCCTGCTCGCCGTGGGCAACCAGACGATCCTCGCGGTGCTGGTCGCCGCGGTGCTGGGCGCCTTCTTTCTGGTGTTCGGCTTCCTGGTCGCCGACGAGGCACTCATCAAGGCGTGGGTTCCGGGGACCGAACCGCATGTGTACTGGGCACTCACGGTGTCGGGCCGACGGCTCGTGCTGACCGAAGAGCTCATCCGCGTCAGCGGCTTCCTCGCAACGTTCTCGGGCTTCTACTTCGGCGTGTACTCGGTGACCGACCCGTCGTTCCGGCAAGGACTCCGCGACGACTCCAGCGAGAGCCTGCGACAGGCGATGGCGGCACGCCTGCTGTACCTCGAAGCCCGGCGGGTTCTGGCGTCGAACCGGCGCTGATCGGCTACAGTCTGGCCGCCCGCGGGTGTAGTTCAATGGTAGAACATCAGCTTCCCAAGCTGAATACGGGAGTTCGATTCTCCTCACCCGCTCCACCGCAAGATTCAGGGGTTTTCAGCCCTCCGGCGAGCCCCCGGCGGCCTCCGGCCCTGTCTCTTTCGTCACGGTCTTGTCGCGGTTCTCGGCAGAGGCCGTCACCGCGAGGTCGTCCAAGCGGTCCGCCAACTCGACGGCGCAGCTCGGCCAAGACCGAATCGAGGGGCTGATCGGTGATCCCATTGCACGCCGAGCTCACCACCGGCTCCGGCTCGTCGATGTCCTTGCTTATCGGGATCAGGTTGATGCCGCTGCCAACGAGGCGCTTGATGCCATGGCGGCAGGCAAGTTCGGGCGAGGTCGTAACCGCCCGATAACCTCAGTTATCGGAAGCCGACATGACTGAACGAACTGCACGACGTGAGATCGAGAAGGCAAAGTCCGTGCTCGACCGTGCCGTCGAGTCGGAGCATCGCGCCCGAGAGCGGTTCGAGAAGGCCTTGACCAAGGCCGCCGGTTACGGGCTCTCGCAACGAGAGATCGCGAGTGCCGCGGGAGTGAGCCAGCCCTACGTCTCCCAAGTGCTTCGTCGGCGTCCTCGTCGGTTCGTTCCGTCGAGTCCGCGGGGCGATCGGCTCGCATCGCGACGTGCACAGGTGATCGAGGTGCTCGAGGGCAACGGCCTTAGGGAACCGGCAGTGTTCGGGAGCGTTGCGCGCGGGGAGGACGGGCCTGACAGCGACATCGATCTGCTCGTGACGATCCTGAGCGACATGGGACTTCTCCAGCTCGCTCGCGTCGAGGTGGCGATCGAGGACGTGGTCGGCTGCCCGGTCGATCTCGTTCCCCGTCGACTCCTCGCAGCCGGCGTTCGATCCACCGTCGAACGCGACGAGGTCCCACTATGAAGCGAAGCGAAGCCGAGTTGATCAACGAGGCGACCCAACACCTGACCCGCTTGTCCGGGTACGTTGAACGATCCGACCTCTCCGACGACATCGTCTTCGATGCCGTCTGCATGCGGCTCTCAGCAGCGATCGACGCCCTATCGAGGATCGAGGAGACGCGACGGATAGCGCTGTTCGGGGACAACTGGCGAGCGATGTGGGGGCTTCGAAACCGGATCGCCCACGGCTACGTCACCGTCGACCGCGCGTCGGTGGAAGCAACTGTGAGGACCGATGTCCCAGAGCTGATCGCGACACTGGTCGACGCGGCCCACCGTCGGTCGACCGGGCACCCGACATGACCGTCAAGGAGATCGGGTTCGAAGAAGCCATCGAGACGTGGCAGGTCGACGAGTTCGAGACGCTTGTGAACCCGCATCGCGACGTGGGGCCGACGTGGCTCCACCAGATCTCGTCGAGCATGGTTCGCGACGCCCCCGACTTCGGCGAAATCGCTGGCTTGGTCGCGACCCGGCTCGATGGTGCCGTGGCGTGCGCCCACAACCTGCCGTTCCAGCATCGAATGATCATGTGCAGCAGGTGTGGTGACTCGTGGATGGCGAAACGTCGCTCAGCTACTCCCGTCTGCGACAACTGCAAGGGGACGTAGCCACGGGCTCGATGCGCTCGGCCACGTCGTCGGTGTCGTCGTTACCGGGGTGGGGGCGGGGCGGGTGGCGGCGGTCCGGTGGCCGACTCTGCTCCGAGGTTGCAGCGTGGCCTCCTCGGGCATTCGACATCGGCCTCGTCGAGACGGCGGGTGGCGTCGCGTCCCCGTTGTAGACGATGCGATCTGCGGACGGCGGGCCGCTGTCGTCGCCACGACCACCTCACTCGGTCACGTTGTCGGCTCCACCGAGAGATTGCGCCCTGAGCGCGCGTTCCGGATCGCTGAGGCACGCCCGACGATCCCCAGCGTGCGGCCCGAGTGCACCAGTAGCCTCCCGCCGATGCTTCGCGCGACGGGGGTGCGGAAACAGTACGGCGCTCGACGCGTGCTCAACGGGGTCGACCTCGGGATCGAACGGGGTGAGATCGTCGCGCTGCTCGGCGAGAACGGAGCAGGCAAGTCGACACTGCTCTCGTGCCTCGCCGGACTCGCACGACCGGATTCGGGTCAGGTGTGGTTGGACGACCGCCGGGTGATCCGGGCGCAGACCGCCGAGATCGGCGTCGTATGGCAGGACCTCGCACTGTGCGACAACCTCGATGTCGTCGCCAACGTCTTCCTCGGCGTCGAGAAGCGCCGGGGTCGGCTGCTCGACGACCGCGAGATGATCGCAGAGGCATGCCGAATGTTCGAGCGGATCGGTGCCGGACTCGACCGCGCCGACGTGGAGAGCGGGCGACACGTTGGGGACCTGTCGGGTGGGCAACGCCAGATGGTTGCCATCGCCCGCGCACTCCTCCCCGAACCCGACTTCCTGTTGCTCGACGAACCCACAGCGTCGTTGGGCGTGAACGAGTCGGCGGCGCTCAAACGCCTGCTCCGGCGGGTTCGCTCGGCCCGGGTCGGCATCCTGTTGATCACGCACCGAATCGAAGACGCGCTCTCGCTTGCCGACCGGGTGGTCGTGCTCCGGGGCGGCGTGATCGTCGCCGACCGCCCGGCGTCCACCACCACTCGCGACGAAGCAGCCGCGCTGTTGTCCGGACTGCCACCCGATTCGGCCGCGCGGCGTCATCTCCACCAGTTGCGGGACCTGGTCGACCGTCTGGGCACACTCGACGCGACAGCATCGCTCCCCCTCATCATGTCGGCGCTCGCGGCAGCGCTCGACACGGTGGGTGTCAGCCTCCACCTCCGAGACACCGCCGGGGACCATGGCCGCATGACCCTGCGTGGCTGCTACGGGCAGGCGCCCGAATTCGCTCACGTCGTCGAGCAGCGGTGTCATCCCGGAGCGTTGGTCGACCGGATCGTGACGGCGGCGGCCACGCGACCCGACACGGTCGCGGTCGGAGACGGGGTGGACGCAGAGGTCGAGGAGCTCGGCGTCGGCTCCCTCTGGGCAATCGCGGTGAACGGACCCGACCACGGAGTCCTGGGCGTCATCGCGTTCTATGCCGAGACCCGCGGCGAGCCGCGGCCCGATCAGGTCGAACTCGCGACCTTGCACACCGTGCTGGCGGCCGCCGCCGTTGAGCGGGAACGGCTGGTGAACGAACTCCAGCGCCGCAATCAGCGTCTCGAGTCGCTGAGAGGCGTGCTCGACTCGCTCACCGGGCCGTCTACTGCTCACGAAGGGGTCGCCGTGGCTCTCCCGCCGCTTCGCGCTGGGCTCGGCTCGGACGCGGTCGCCCTGTTTCATCTCGCCGACGGCCGCGAGTGCGGCGAGCGTGTCGACCCGGCGTCCCCGCTCCAACCGAGCGAGCTCGCGGCCCCGAACGCGCCGCTCGGGCAGGTCGTGCTCGCTCGGCTGGCGGGTGCCGCTATGCAGGCACGCGACAGCCGGTCGACGGTGCTGGAGGACGCGATCGTCGCCATCCCCCTTGAGTCACAGGATCGTCGCGATGAAGTGCTCGTCGCGTGGTGGGACGGCGCACACACCGTGACCGACGACGAGCTGGCACTTCTCGGCGACTCCGTCCGTTCGCTCGAACTCGCGAGCGAACGCCGCGCGGTGGAGGAGAGCCGGCAGGAGGCACAGGCGCTGCGCCAGTCGGCCGCTCTCCAACGCGAGTTCCTGTTCCGGCTCAGCCACGAACTGCGCACACCTCTCACCGCGATCCGCGGGTACGCCGACAGCCTCGCCAGCGGCGATGTCGCCTGGGGCGAGGAGGCACGCCGGCGTTTCATCGAGCGGATTCGCGGCGAGTCCGCTCGCGTCAGCCGGCTCGTCGCCGACTTGCTCGACACCTCCGCGATCGAAACCGGGGGTCTTCGCCTCAACCTCGACTGGTGTGATCCCGCGCTCTTGATCGAAGAGGCAGCCGACTGCGTCGGCGCTCTGCCCGACGACGTCACCGTCGACCTCCGACCAGACCTCCCTGCAGTGTGGGCCGATCACGATCGCATCGAACAGGTCGTAGTCAACCTGGCCGAGAACGCACTGCGACACGGGACGCGGCCCGTCACGATCTCGGCCGCACCGAGCGCCGACGGATCGCGGCTCGTCCTCGAGGTCCGCGATCACGGCGCCGGCTTCGACGAATCGATCGCGGAGCGAGCGTTCGAGGCGACCGTGCGCGACGAGCGATCGAGCGGCGCGGGTCTGGGACTCGCGATCGTTCGCGGCATCGTCGATGCCCACGGCGGGGACGTGATTGTCGGCCGGGACCACGACGAGACGGTGGTCGTGGTGACGCTCCCCATCGAACCGGAGGTCATTCCCGCATGATGGTCCCGACCTCGGTTCTGATCATCGAGGACGACCCCAACATCGTCGACCTCCTCCGCTCGAACCTCGTCGTGCGCGGCTTCCACGTCGTGGTGTCATCCGACGGAAGCGACGCGATCGACCTGGCCGAACTGCACCGACCCGACATCGCCCTCGTCGATCTCACGCTTCCCGGTGAGGACGGGTTCGAGCTGTGTCGTCACCTTCGGGAGCGCTCGGGAATCGGGATCATCGTGGTGTCCGCCCGAGGGCGCGAAGACGACAAGGTCCGAGCACTCAACCTCGGCGCCGACGACTACCTCACCAAGCCGTTCGGGATGGAGGAGCTGCTCGCCCGCATCCACGCGACCCTCCGACGGAGTCGGTCGGCCGCCACCGACAGCGGCGATTCGATCGAGTTCGACGGAGTAGTGGTGGATCTCTCCGCATCGCTGGTCACCCGCGAGGGCAAACAGGTCCGCCTCACACCGACCGAATTCGCCTTGCTGCGCCACTTCGTGACGAATCCGAATCGTCTGCTCAGCCACGCCGAGTTGCTCCGCAGGGTCTGGGGACCCGGGTACGCGACCGAGACCGAGTACACGCGGGTCTACGTTCGACGCCTGCGCTCCAAGCTCGGACTCGCGAACGAGGAGTACATCGTGACCGAACCCCGCCAGGGCTACCGCTTCGTGGGTCCATTCACAGTTTGTTCACGTTGACGTGGCGATGTTCACGACTCGTTCACGGCAGCACACCTACGGTCCCGCACGAGAAGTGGCCACCCGGCCGATTCGGCGAAAGGATCACAGATGCGGAAGCTCATTCGCGTAGCGGTGACGGTACTTGCAGCCGGCTCGTTGGTACTCGCAGCATGCGGAGACGACAGCGACGACAAGGGCTCCGGCGACACCTCGGGGGGTGACAGCGGCGGCACCAAGATCGGCGTGATCCTGCCCGACTCCAAGTCGTCGGCACGCTGGGAGACCGCCGACCGGAAGTTCCTCGACGAGGCCATCGCTGGCGCCGGGTTCGAGGCCGTGATCCAGAATGCCGAAGGCGACAAGCAGAAGATGGCGACGATCGCCGATTCGATGATCGCCCAGGGAGTCAAGGTGCTGATGATCGTGAACCTCGACTCCGAGTCGGGAGCGACGATCCTCAAGAAGGCGAAAGACGCCGGGATCAAGACGATCGACTACGACCGCCTCACCCTGGGCGGCGGAGCCGACGTCTACATCTCCTTCGACAACGTCGCTGTCGGCAAGCTCCAGGGCGAGGGGCTCACGAAGTGCCTCGACGAGAAGGGCACCGCGAAGCCGAAGGTGGCGGTGCTGAACGGCTCCCCGACCGACAACAACGCAACCCTCTTCAAGGAGGGCTACGACGGAGTCATCAACAAGAAGTTCGACAGCGGTGAGTGGACCGAGGTTGACGACCAGTCGGTGCCCGATTGGGACAACCAGAAGGGCGGCCAGATCTTCGAGCAGATGCTGGCAACGGCCGGCGGTTCGGTCGACGGCGTGCTCGCAGCGAACGACGGACTCGGTGGCGCCGCGATCGCGGTGCTCCAGAAGAACGGCCTGAAGGTCCCGGTGACAGGACAGGACGCAACTGTCGAAGGTCTGCGCAATATCCTGACCGGCGACCAGTGCATGACCGTCTACAAGGCGATCAAGGTCGAGGCAGACGCCGCGGCCGAAGCGGCCATCGCCTTGGCGAGCGGCGACGAACCCGATACCAACGGCGAGGTCGAGGACACCGAGACCGGCAAGATGGTCGAGTCGGTCCTGGCCACACCCGTTGCGATCTTCAAGGACAACGTCAAGGACGTGATCGCCGACGGGTTCGTCGCTCAGGACGAGGTGTGTGAAGGCCTCGAGGCGGAGTGCGCCGACGCCGGGATCGAGTGATCCGAAACATGGTTGACTGAGTCGGGCCGGTGGGCTGAACGTCCACCGGCCCGCTTCGTTTCGATGCCGCGACGCGGCATCGAAACGAGTGATCCAACGACCGACTCACCCACGTGGCGGTGATGAGAAAGGGGAGGTAGTGACCGGGGCCGTCGATCCGATCATCGACTTCACAGGGGTCAACAAGAGCTTCGGCCCTGTCCACGTGTTACACGACGTCGACTTCCGCGTGTACCCGGGCCAGGTCACAGCGCTCGTCGGCGACAACGGTGCCGGCAAGTCGGTGCTGGTCAAGACGACCGTGGGTATCTACCAGGCCGATTCGGGCCAATTGCATTTCGAGGGTCGGCCCGTGCACATCAAGGGCCCCAAGGATGCTGCGGCGCTCGGAATCGAGGTCGTGTACCAAGACCTGGCGTTGTGCGACAACCTCGACATCGTCCAGAACATGTTCCTCGGACGCGAGGTAACCAGACGGGGGTTGCTCGACGACGGCGAGATGGAACAGTTGGCCCGCACCACGCTGTCGGGGCTGAACGTTCACACCGTCAAGAGCATCAGGCAATCGGTCTCCAGCCTTTCGGGAGGGCAACGACAGACCGTCGCGATCGCGAAGTCGGTGTTGTGGAACTCAAAGGTGGTCGTGTTGGACGAGCCGACCGCTGCGCTCGGTGTCGCACAGACCGCTCAGGTGCTCGCGCTCACCCGCAGGCTCGCCGAGCAGGGGCTCGGGGTCGTCCTGATCTCACACAACATGAACGACGTGTTCGAGGTGGCCGACCGGGTTGCGTGCCTCTACCTGGGACGCATGGTCGCCGACGTGCCGATCTCGGAGGTGAACCGACAACAGGTCGTCGAACTCATCACCACCGGCCGCTCGGGCGACATCGGAATGGCCACCGACGCAGCCGGGAACGGCAGCATCGACCGACGCGGAGGACCGACATGACCAGCGCCGAGACGGGAACCGCGCCGGAGAGCGCTGCGGTGTCCACCGCCAAATCGGACTTCGCGATCGACACCGAACAGCAGTCGCTGCGCGAGCTTGTGCGCGCCTACCTCGGCCGCTTTCGAACCGGCGGCGACCTCGGGCTCGCCCCGGCGATCGCGGCGCTGCTCATCCTCACGGTGGTGTTCGGGGCACTTCGACCCGAGAGTTTCCTCACGCGCTTCAACTTCGGGAACTTCTTCACGCAGGCTGCCCCGATCTGTGTACTCGCGATGGGCGTCACCTTCGTGCTGCTGCTCGGTGAGATCGATCTCTCGGCCGGGTACACCGCCGGCGTGTGCGCCGCCGTGCTTGCCTCCCGTCTCGACGCTGGCGACTCCCTCGTCGTCGCGGTCGCACTGTCCTTCCTCGCAGCGGTGGTCATGGGGCTCGGCATCGGCTGGCTCGTCGCGAAGGTCGGAATCCCGTCATTCGTCGTCACCCTGTCGACGTTCCTGTCGTTCCAAGGCGTCCTGCTCCTCATCACCAAGGAGGGCGGGACCATCGGTGTCGACAACGAAGTGATCGTCGCCCTCGCCAACAAGAACCTTGCGGTGCCGCTGGGGTGGACCCTCTGGGCGTTGGTGACCTTCGGCTTCGCCGGGCAAGCGCTGAACAAGGTCCGGGCGCGCGCCGCGCAAGGGCTCACCACCGAGCCCGTCGCAGCGATCGCCGCTAAGACGGTCGCGATCGGGGTCGTCTGGGGCGCCATGACGTGGTTGCTCAACGAACCACGGGGCAACAACATCCGGGGCGTCCCGATCGCCGTGCCTGTTGTGCTCGCGCTGGTGGTCGTGCTGACGTTCATCCTCAATCGGACGCGATGGGGCCGTCACCTCTATGCAGCGGGCGGGAACCCCGAGGCGGCTCGCCGGGCCGGCATCAACGTCACGCGGCTGCGCATCTCCGCCTTTGTCACGACGGCGGCGCTCGCCTGCATCGCCGGGTTCATCCTGGCGTCACGACTCAATTCGGTCGACCCACAAACGGGTGGGAACGACACGTTGCTCATCGCCGTGGGGGCCGCCGTCATCGGTGGAACGTCACTGTTCGGTGGACGCGGGCGGGTGATCAACGCTGTGTTCGGCGGCATGGTCTTCGCCCTGATCAACAACGGCCTGCCGCTGCTCGGCGAACTCGGCTCGATCGACTTCTCGGCTGCCGGTCCGAAGTTCATCGTCAACGGCGGCGTTCTGCTGCTGTTCGCATCGATCGACGCGCTCTCGAGGAAACGTTCCGCCGCGGCCTGATTCGGGCAGAACGCGGACGCGTCCCGCTGGCCGGGCCACGAGATGCAGGCACCCGGCGCCGGCTCGGCTGCGCCGCCGGCGGGCGGTCCTACGGCTGGCGACCGATGAACGCGAGCAACCTCGTTTGAGCGTCGGCATCGTCGGGCGCCGCGACGCGGGCCGTAGTGACCGCTCGCCCGAAGCACCTCGTCCATCGGCGCCATCCCCTCGTACATCGCGGCACACCGCTCCGGATCGAGCGTCTCGTCCTGTCCGGTCGCGCGGGCGAGATCCCAGCGGTGCATGAACACATCAGCGGTGTAGATCCGGTCGATCACCTCCGCGAGCGACGATCGGCCCATCGGCCCGAATTCGTATTCGGCCCCGGCGCGCTCCGGGTCGTCCAGGAGCGCCTGCACGGCGGCGGTCTGCGTTCGCCACGCCGCGGCCGGATCCACATCGACCGACGGACCGGCGGGCAGTTCGATACCCGCCGTGCCGCGCAGGAACGCCGGGAACCACTCGGTCAGGTGACGCACCACGTCGCGCGCGACCCAGCCGTGCGGGGGAGCCGGACGATCCCACCCGCCGTCGGGGACGCCCTCGACCGTTGCGGTGAACTCGGCAGCGACGCAGCGATGCTCGTCGGCGGCGCTCATGCCCCGAGCTCGGCGATCACGGCATCGAGCTTGGCGTAGCCCTGGTCGATGCCTGTCTGCATGCCGCTCGCGAGCCACTGGTCGCGGTCCTCGAAGCTGTCGACCAGCGACTGCGAACGCAGCCGCGTGCGACCGCCGCCGAGATCCTCGAACGTCAGGGTCTCGAGCGCCACGCCCTCGGGCTGGCCCTCCCAGGTGAAGGTCTGAACGATGCGGCGCTCGCCGACCTCGTGGAAGCAGCCGCGGAACCAATACTCGTTGCCGTCGCGGCGAGCGACGTAACGCCAGCGTCCGCCGGTGGTCGGATCCCAGTCGACCGTTTCGGTCTCCATCCCATCGGGGCCAACCCAGCGGCAGAACAGCTCGGCATCGAGGTGCGCCCGCATGAGCAACTCGGCCGGGGCATCGAAGTCGCGGACGATCCGAACGATCGGCACGTCCGGATCGGCGGAGATCGTTGCTTCGCTGTGCGATGTCGTCATGATGCTTGTGCTCCTTGGTTTCGCGCGGCGCTCCGGGGTGCCGCGTCGGTTTGATCCACCAGCTCGGCCAGCACCCGATCGAGTCGCTGGTATCGACCCTCGGCCTGCAGCCTGTACCGCTCGAGCCACTTCGACGCGAGGTCGAACACCTCGGACTCGAGATGGCACGGCCGACGCTGCGCGTCACGGCGTTGCGAGACGAGACCCGCATCGCCGAGCACCTTCAGGTGCTTCGACACCGCTTGAAGCGACATGTCGAACGGCTCGGCGAGCTCGCCGACGGTCGCGTCGCCGACAGCGAGCCGAGCGACGAGTTCTCGCCGGGTTGGATCGGCGAGCGCCGCGAACACCCTCGACAACCGTTCGTCGTCCATGCCCACCCTTCCTCAACTGGTTCGTTGAATACGGTAGGACGGGCGCCCGGCATTGTCAACCATCTGGTTGTCAACTGCGGGGCGGGCATCACCACGTTGGGGTCGGCATCGGCCGCGTCCACTTCGTCAATCAGTCCCGCGATGCCACCACTCGACACCCACAGACGAGGATGCCGCCGAAACGTGACATCGCGCCGCGCCGCCGGGCGGCAGGAACTTGAATGGGGTCGGACCGACGAGCCCGCACCGGCGCGCTCGGGAACTGCAGCAGTACATGAAGCCACACCCCGACGTGCTCGACCCTCCCACCGAGCGAACCCCGATCGTGGTGGTCGCGAACCGCCTCCCGGTGCGCCGCGACGCGACGGTGGAGGGCGGCTGGTCGGTGAGTCCCGGCGGGATGGTTGCCGCCCTCGCTCCGGCGCTCCACGACCGGCACGCGACGTGGGTCGGATGGACCGGGGGCGTCGATGACCACGCCGAGCCCTTCGATTGCGATGGCGTGCGGCTCGTCGCCGTTCCGCTCGCCGCGCACGAGGTCAGTGCGTACTACGAGGGGTTCGCCAACGCCACGCTCTGGCCGCTCTACCACGACACGATCGAGGTTCCGCAGTTCCACCGTTCGTGGTGGAACGCCTATCGGCAGGTGAACGAGCGATTTGCGGAGCACACCGCCGCCACAGCGGCACCGGGCGCCACGGTATGGATCCACGACTATCACCTCCACCTCGTGCCCGCTCTGTTGCGCGCACGTCGACCCGATCTGCGAATCGGCTTCTTCCTCCACATCCCCTTCCCGCCCCAAGAGCTCTTCTTTCGCATCCCGTGGAGAACGCAACTGATCGAGGGCCTCCTCGGCGCCGACCTCATCGGATTCCAGACACCCGGCGGCGTCGCGAACTTCCGGCGGATCGCGCGACGCCTGGTCGGAGCGAGGCCCGTCGGCAACGCGCTCTTCCACGACGGTCGCACCATCACCTGCGACGACTTCCCCGTCGGGATCGACGCACACGCCATCGGCGCACTCGCACGATCGCACGAGTGCGAGCGGACCGCGGCGGAGCTGCGCCACGAGCTCGGCGTCGAGCGGCAGGTACTCCTCGGCGTCGACCGCCTCGACTACACGAAGGGAATCCCCGTCCGTCTACGAGCGTACGGCGAGCTGCTTGCCGACGGCCTCATCGACCCGCGGCGGGCGGTGATGGTGCAGATCGCCCAGCCGACACGATCCGACACTCCGGGCTACACCGAGGTGCGATCCGAGGTCGACCGACTCGTCGGTCAGATCAACGGCGACTTCGCAACCATGACATCGCTGGCAGTGAAATACCTCCACCAGGGCCAATCGCTCGCGGAGATCGTTGCGTTGTACCGAGTCGCGGACGTCATGCTGGTCACGCCGGTGCGCGACGGCATGAACCTCGTGGCGAAGGAGTTCGTCGCAGCGAACGCCGACCGCGCCGCACTCCTCGTCCTCTCCGAATTCGCCGGCGCCGCGGGACAACTCCGGGGCGCACAACTCGTGAACCCGTTCGACATCGCGAACGTGAAGGACGCCATCCTCGCAGCGCTCGCCACGCCATCGGATCAACGACGGCGTACGATGCGCCGTCTCGCCCGATCTGTGCACCAACAGGACGCCGCTTGGTGGTCCCGCACGTTCTTGCAGGAGCTGGAAAGGGCCCGATGATCTCCGACGAGCTCGCGCGAGCGATCGACGCGTTCGCCCAACACCCACATGTGCTCGTGGCATGCGACTACGACGGAACGCTTGCACCGATCGTGGACAACCCGGGCCACGCACGGCCCATTCGCGAATCGATCGTCGCCATGCGCGCCCTTGCCGAACTGCACGCGACCGACACCGCGGTGATCTCGGGCCGATCGCTGCGCGACCTGGCGGCGCTCAGTCGCATGCCCGACGAGGTCCACCTGGTGGGATCGCACGGCTCCGAGTTCGATGTCGGCTTCGAATCCGACCTCTCCCACGAAGTGCGGAGTCACCTGGCCACCTTGGTCGCCGCGCTCGCGATCGTCGCCGCCGACTTCCCCGGATCGATGGTCGAGTCGAAGCCCGCCGGTGCCGCGTTCCACGTGCGTCGCGTCGACGCCGCCGACCGCGACCGTGCGGTCCAGGCGGCTATCGCAACCGCCGCGCCGACGAGTGCTCGCGTACGCCACGGCAAGCGGGTCGTCGAGTTCTCGCTCGTCGAGACCGACAAGGGTCACGCGCTCGAAGCCTTGCGCGACCGGCTCGGCGCCGATGCCGTGCTCTTCATCGGCGACGACCAGACCGACGAGGACGCCTTCGCGGTCCTACGCGGCCCCGATGTCTCGGTGAAGGTCGGCTGCGGCGAAACGACCGCCGCGTTCCGGGTCGACGACCCCGAGTCGGTCGCCCACCTGCTGGCGCGGGTGGCGGATCGCCGATCCGCGTGGATGAGTGGCGGAAATGCGCCGCCGCTCGAAGACCTGTCGGTGCTGGCGAACGGCTCGGCGATCGCACTCGTCAGCCCGAACGGCGACCTCTGCTGGCTCTGTGCCCCGCGGCCCGATTCGCCGTCGGTGTTCGCGTCGATCGTCGGCGGCGACACGGCCGGGTACTGGCGAGTCGAACCCCTCGACGGCCGCCGGGTCAACGACCAGCGATATGTCGGCGACACCATGACGCTGGAGACCCGGTGGAACGGCGCCGTGCTCACCGACACGCTCGTCGCCCCCGATCCCCACCGATCGACGACTCGCGTCGTGCGGCGCCTTCTGGCGACCACCTCCATGCGAGTCGAGTTCGCTCCGCGCGGCGACTTCGGCCGCGCCGATCCGGTGTGGGCGATCGGCGACAACTCGATCACGGCGAGGTGTGGTCACCTCACCCTGTCGCTCCACGCGCCCGGCGTCGAGTGGACGATCGAGGGGCATCAAACCGATCCAATTGCCGTCGCGTCGATCACCGCCGATCCGGCGACCGGCGCCGCGAGCGAGATCACGTTCGACCTCGTCATCGATCACGGCGGCGAAGAGCATCCCCACGGCGACGTGGAGCGCGGCGCCCAGGGCGACACCGACCGGGAGTGGTCGGCGTGGGCCGACAGCCTGACCACGGACGACCCGATCGTTCGCCGTAGCGCCCTGACGCTGCGGGCGCTCTGCTTCCAGCCGACCGGGGCGGTGTTGGCGGCTGCAACGACGAGCCTCCCCGAGGCGATCGGCGGTAGCCGAAACTGGGACTACCGCTTCTGCTGGCCGCGGGACGCGGCGCATATCTGCCGAGCGCTGGTCCGGGTCGGCAGCGACCGCGAGGCACTCGCCTACCTGGACTGGCTCGCCGAGCGCGTCGATGCACTGCCCAACGCGTCGCACCTGCGTCCCCTCTACCCGCTCGATGGCGACGAGTACGTGCCCGAGGCGATCATCGCGACGCTTCGCGGATACCGCGGCTCGCGACCGGTACGAGTCGGCAACCTGGCCGAGCACCAACTTCAGCTCGACATGTTCGGCCCCATCCTCGACCTGATCGATGGTCTGCATGCTTCGACGGGCACACTCGACGCGCGACACATCGCGCTGGCCCGGTCGCTGGTCGACGCGATCGTCCACCGATGGAGCGAACCCGACCATGGCATCTGGGAGGAGCGTCGACCGCCCCGACATCACGTGCATTCGAAGGCGATGTGCTGGATGGGGATCGAGCGGGGGCTCCGGCTGTTCAACCGCCTCGGCCGCCCTGAACCGGCCGAGTGGGTCGAGGCCCAGGCGGCCATCTCGACCGAGATCCTCGACCGGGGTTGGAGCTCGACCCGATCGAGCTACGCGGCCGCCTACGGAAGCGACGACATCGACGCGTCCCTCCTGCAGCTCGCCACGTGCGGCCTGTTGCCCAACAACGACGAACGCCTCGCGGCGACGGTGGACGCCATACAGGCCGCGCTGCAGGACGGCGTCGTCGTCTACCGCTACCACCACGACGACGGACTCCCCGGACGAGAAGGCGGGTTTCTCGTGTGCACCGCCTGGCTGATCGAGGCGCTGCACGTGATCGGCCGGCGCCGCGACGCCCAGGTGTTGTACCGGCGGTTCGTCGCCCTCGCCGGCCCGACCGGCACCATGACCGAGCAGTTCGATCCGCGAACCGACATCGCCCTCGGCAACGTGCCCCAGGGCTACTCCCACGCCGGGTTGATCCACGCGTGGGCGGCGATTCACGGTCCGACAGCGCTCGCAACACCCCCCGGCTGACGTGTCGTCACGCTTCCCCTGGCCGACGCGTGTCGGCGCGCCCTCGCGATCGCCGTGTGGTCCGACGGCGCAATGGTCGCGGCCCGTCGAGAACACGAGACCGTCGTCGAACCGCTCGGCTTCGACGATGTCCGGCGGCTCGACAGCGAGGTGGGGCCGCGCTGGGTCACCTGGTCGCAGCACACCGTCCGCCATCTCGTGGCGGCGGAGGTCCGGCTCACCCGGTGTTGGGACCTCGCGGCGGTGCACCGCCTCGCCGTTGGCGGTCACCGAGCCGAGCCGCAAGCCGTCTGGGCGCGCCTCCACGGTTTGCCTCCGCCCGCGCCGATCGCCGGCGGGCGAAGCGACATGCCAGACCTGTTCCACGAGCACGACCGCTTTCCCGATCCCGACCAACCACTCCACGGCGACGGCGCACTGCATGCCGGCTGGAGCGACGACACGCCCCAGCCCGGCGCGGCCCATGGCGAGGCCTGGGCACGGCTCGCACTCGCAGCCGCCGACCTGCAACAGCGATGGATCGCCGAAAGCGGCAGCGCCCGGCTCGACACAACCGCCCGATCGGAATCGGCGATCGAGCTGCTCTGCGCGGAACTGCGACGAGACGGACTCCCGATCGACCTCACCGCCGCCGAGCAACTCCTCTCGAACCTGATCGGGCCGCGACCGGCATCCGAGTTCGACCTCGCCGCGGCACGCGCTGCACGCGATCAACTCGTGCTGCGCCACGCACCCAACGGATCGGCCTTCGACCTGCGCAGCCCCGGCCAGGTTCGTTCGCTGCTGCGTCGCGTCGGAATCGAGGTGCCCGACACCCGGGCATGGAGGCTGGAACGGCTGGTCGATGCGCACCCGCTCATCCCTGATCTGCTCCGCTGGCGCAAGCTCGAACGGATCGCCACGACCTACGGCTACGGCTGGCTCGACCAATACGTCGCAGAGGGTCCGACAGCCGGAACGCATCGGTTGCGCGGCGACTGGGACGGCGCCGACGGGGCGGCCGGCCGCATGACCGCGACTGCGGGCCTGCACAACCTGCCACGTGAGCTGAGGAGCTTCATCGCCGCGGACCCCGGACACCGATTCGTCCGCGCCGACCTCGGGCAGATCGAACCACGCGTGCTCGCCGCGATCTCGGGCGACCCGTCGCTGATCGCCGCGTGCAGCGAGGCCGACCTGTACCTGCCGGTCGCTCGGCGGCTCGCCGTCGACCGGCCTGCAGCCAAGGTCGCGATGCTCGGCGCTATGTACGGCCAGACGACCGGGCTCGGAGCGGCGGCTCTACGGGGGCTCCGATCGAGCTACCCGGTCGCGATGGCCTTCCTCGATCAGGCCGACGCCGCAGCTCAGGTCGGCACCGACCTGTTCACCTTCGGCGGCCGACGGGTTCCGATGTGGCGCGCTCCGGCCACCGAGTTCGCGGAGTCGGACCTTCGCCGCCAGGCGGCGGCCCGCGGCCGCTACGGACGCAACGCCATGGTGCAAGGCGCAGCCGCAGAGCTGTTCAAGACGTGGGCCGTCACGGTCAGGGCCCGTCTGGCCGGCACCGAATCGCAGATCGTGTTGTGCCTCCACGACGAGTTGCTGATCCACGCTCCAACGGCCGAGACCGACCGCGTCGCCGCGATCCTGTCCGGCGCACTCGCCGAGGCGGCACACCGCACCTACGCGCCAACCGCGCCGGCCGCACTCGCAGTGCGCTTCCCGATCGACCTCGCGATCGTCGGCTCGTGGGCCGAGGCGAAGTCGTAGACGTGGGCGGCGAAGTCAGCCGCGAGCGGCGATCCGTCGCAACGGCGGATCAACCTTGGGCGGCACGCGACGCGCGGGCAGCGACGCAAGCAACTCGGTCGTCGCCTCCGCGACACGAGCCACTGCGACCTCGAACGCGGGTGTGTTCATCAGCGCGGCCGACGGGGCCGACGCGACCTTCCGGACATACTGGCGGGCGGCTGCCTCGATCTCATCCGGGGTTGCCACCGGATCGAGGCCGCGCAGTGGAGTGATGTTGCGGCACATGCCCGCAACGTAGACGCACCGTCGCGGGCGTGTCGTCGCAGACTGAGACAGGCGAGAGCGCGTGAAACGATGGGGACCACGCCTCGCCGTCGAACGCCTATGGACTCCGACCACCCCGATTCAACAGCGCCAGCGCCCCCACGCGCTCCGAGCGTGCGGCCCGGTCGGCGCCCCCTGCTCACCGATCGGCAGCTGTGGCGGCTCCACCGCGTTGCGGGCATCGTGACCTTGCCGGCGCTCGTGGTGCTGGCGACATCGGGGGTGATCGAACTCCACGGGAACACCCTCGATCGATGGCTGCGTTCCGACCTCTTTCACGTGGAGCGCGGGCGAACCGAGCGCACGCTCGACGATCAGGTCGCCGCCGCTGTCGCGCGCGTCGAGCGCATGCCGACCACCACGCCGGCCGGACAGGGAGAGGCGCATGGCGGGGCGGGCGGCGGGGCGGCCGGGGCGCTGGGCGGGGCGGGCGCTGGACGAGCGACGGTGCGGCGGGTCGTCACGGCGGCCGGTCCGGAGTCGCCGACCCAGGTGGTGTTCGCGAGCGCCCCGGACGACCTGATCGTGTCGGTCGATCCGTACCGCGCACGCGTGCTCGGCACGCCGCGCCGGCGACGGGCTCGTTGCGTGGGCCACCCGGGTGCACGCAACGCTCGACATCGACAGTCCCACGATCGATCTGCCGACGATCGCCGCCCTCGTCGACGACGGGCCCGCCACGATTCCCGTGCCGATCGCCGAGATCGTCCTCGAGCTCGTCGCAGGATGGTCCATCGTGATGGTCACATCGGGCGTCGTCCTGTGGTGGCGACACCGACGACACGACCTCGGTGGCTCGGGAGGCTCGGGAGGCTCGGAGCGTGCTGCGGATCCGAGGGTGCGGCGCCACGTCCTGCCCGGCGCCATGGCGGCACTCGCCACACTGTTCGCCCTCGGCAGCGGCCTGCTCTGGACCTCCTATTGGGGAGCCACGTGGAATCGGATCGTCCACGCCGACGACGCGACACACCGTCTCGCACCGAGCCCGCGTCGCGATCAGCGTGAGCCCAACCACGACGACGAAAACGACCACGCCGGACACGTCGGACACGCCGGCTCGGCGGGCGACACCCGACTCACCCTCAACGAGGTCGCCGGGATCGCGCACCGCCTCGGCATGCGTCGCGGGTACGAGATCGAGCTGCGTGGCGGCCTCGGCCCGAGCGCAGCGAACCAACCGATCCGCCTCCGCACGGCGTGGCCCTCACCCAGCAAGGACGTCCGCCGAGTCGTGTTGGACTCGACGGACGGCACCGTGCTCGATGACCAACGCGGCGACGGCGACCGGGCGCTCACCACCGTCACGGCCGCCGTCCAACAGGCGCACGTGGGCGTCGAGTTCGGAGCGTGGTCGAGCGCCGCGGCGACGATCGCCGCAGTGGCGATCGATTGGAGCGCCCTCTCCGGACTCGCGTTGCTCGTGCGGCGACGACCCCGCGCACGGCATCGGCCGACGCGCACGATCGGATATGGCCGACGCGACACCGGCCGACGCGACACCGGCCCGGATCGTGGTGCCGACGCGACGGCCGACACCGACCGGCGCGACCCCGACGCGAGGCAACGACCGACAGCGCTCGCCCGACGTGGGGCGATCGTCTCGGTCGTTGCGGTCGGACTTGCGTTCCCGCTGTGGGGAGCGTCGGCCGCCGCTGTGGCGCTCGGCCGATTGGCGCTCGGCCGATTGGCGCTCGGCCGATTGGCGGTCAGTCGGCCGACCCGGCAGAGCGGCGACGGCTGAACACCACGCCCGCGCCGATCGCGCCGACCACCAGCACGCCGATCAGGATCGGCACCAGGGCCGACGAGTCGTTGTCATCGACCGCGCCACCAACGCCCTCGCCCGACGTCGCGACCGGAACCACGATCGTGCTCGGGCTCGTGGTCGTGTCGTCCGTGGTCGTGTCGTCCGCGGCCGGTGCCGTCGAGGTCGTCGCGTCGCCCGGCGCCGCGGTGGTCGAACTCGCGGCGGTGTCGCCAACGCCATCGACCACTTGCTCGATCGTGGCCGTGCCCTCCTCGGTGGTGAAGGTCACCGACCAGCTTCCGGCGTCGAGATCGATCGCCCCGGACGTGCGGCCCTCGGCATCCGAAGCGGGGAGCTGGGCCGTCTTGGTGCCGGTCGGGCCGACCGCTTTCACGTCGACCGTCTGCCCCGCGACGTTGTGCCCGTCCTCCTCGAAGGTCAGGTGCACGTCGAAGGTCACCGTCGTCCCCGACACGGTGGGCACGACGTCGATCGCGACCTCCCCGCCGTGCGCCGCCGCAGGCTGCGCGAGGAACAGCATCGCGAGGAACCCGACGGCGAGCGCTGCGAGCTGACGGTTGGGCCGAATGTGCGACTTCGTGGGTGAACGCATGGCTGGTCTGTCGTCGCGCGCCGTCGAAAAGTTCCACGACATCGACACGCCGTGCCGTTCAGCGATCCTCGGGCCACAAGGGCGCCGGGGTGTCGGCGAGCGAGTAGTGCCCCGGCTGCGATCCGAGCGCCCGGTGCATGCGAGCCGTCATGCCGTCCGACAGGACGTCCGCCTGCATCATCTCGATGAAGAGCGCGCCAGCGTTGCCGAGGTCGAACCAATCGCGCTGCCACGCCCATTCCATGTTCCCGGCGTACTTGAACCAACTGCCGCCGATTCCTGCGATCTCGTACGCGGAACCGTCGGGGCGACGTGCGTCCGCGACCTGACGCCACAGCCCGATCACCTGGCCCTTGCACTCATCGATGACCACGGTCTCGTACGGGTAGGTCCAGCCGTCGAGGCCATCCATCTCGAGGCCGATCGCGTAGTCCCGGATTTCGTCGCGACCCACTGCCATGAAGTTCACGTTCGGTCCGTAGTTCCAGCCGTAGGTGGCGTCCTCGGCGTAACACTCCGCCATCAAACGCCAGTCGCCTTCGGTCTCGGCTCGACGGTTCGCGTCGAGCCACTTCTCAACCATGGCTTCGATCTCGTCGCGTGGGTAACCGCTCATGATGGAATCCTCCTAGTGGTGGTGGTTCGTCGGCGCCGACGTGGCGTCGGGACCGGGTCGGTGTGATCGCCGGGCGCGCCCGCGGCGAGGGCCGGGCCGAGCCATCGCCGCACGAAGGCACGGATCTCCTGGGTGGTCCGTGGCCGTTCTCCCGGGGAGAACACGAATGACAGCAGCCACCGCAGCACCACTTCGGTGAGCTCGTCCAGGTCGATGCTCTCGTAGGCCGACCAGTCGACGTCGAGTTGGTCCAGCATCGCCCGGTTGAGCGACATGGCGACCCCCGAGGTGAAGTCCGTCGGTGACGTGCCTCCCGTCGAGAGCAGCAGTGCCAGGTCTGGTCGACGCCGCAGCTCCTCGTGTGCGAAGGCGATCAGCTCGGCGATCGCTCCGGCCGGGTCGGTGATCCCGCGGAGATGGCTCGACACGGCATCGAGGAAGTCGTCGACGCCCAGCTGCACCGCGCCGGCGAGCAGCGCCCTCGCGCTCGGGACGTACCGGTAGACGGTCTGGCGAGTGATCGAGAGTCGCTCGGCGACCTCAGAGATGCTCGGCGGGACGTCGGGCTGCTCCACGATCAGCTCGCGGGCCGTCGCCACGATCCGCTCAACCGCCTCGTCGTCGGTGCTCGGGAGTCGGCCACCCCAGCCGTGTCGTCGCATCCGTCAGCCGATCGGCGTGAACCGCGCCGGCAGGTGATGGATGCCAGCGACGAACGCCGACGCGCTGCGTTCGGGCAGGTCGAGGGGTCGGGTGACCTCGATGTCGGGCAGGCGCCGGAAGAGCTCCTCGAACACCACCTTGATCTCCATGCGAGCGAGGTTCGCTCCGAGGCAGTAGTGCGGACCGAAGCCGAAGGCGAGGTGCGGGTTGGACGCACGGTCGATCCGAAAGGCATCGGGATCGTCGTAGACGCGCTCATCGCGGTTGGCGGCTTGGTACAGCAGCAGGACCCGGTCCCCGACGGCGAAGTCGACGCCGCCGAGGTTCACCGGCTGTGTGACGGTGCGGACGAAGTTCAACACCGGCGACGTCCATCGCACGATCTCCTCGACCGCCGAGTCGATCAGCTCCGGCCGAGCGATGAGCTTGGCCCGCTCCCCCGGGAACAACGTGAACGCGCGCAGCCCACCGGCGATGGCGTTCCGCGTCGTCTCGTTGCCGGCAACCATCAGCAGCACGCAGAACATCAGCAGTTCGTCGTTGGTGAGCTCGCTCATCCCCTCCTGCGACGAGTAGTTCGCGGCAAGATCCTCGTCGTAGGTCAGGTCGCCGTCGTCGTAGGCCGCGGTGAGCACCGAGAGCAGGTCATCGGCGGGGTCGCTCCGGCGCTGCTCGATCGCCTCGGCGATCAGCGTCGTGTACTCGCCGAACGCGACGGCACCGGCGAGGGCGGCGGGATGGTCGAGATCCTCGTGCCCCTCGGCGCCGATCATCGCGTCGCTCCAGCCATAGAGCGTGGTGCGTAGGCTCGGGTCGAGGCCGAGCAGCTCGGAGATGACGATGAGCGGCACGTGCATGGCAAGGTCCGACACGAAGTCGATCGCGCCGTGACCCTGCACCTCGTCGATGACCTCGTTGGTGATCTGGCGCACATGGTCGGTCAGGGTCCGCACTCGGCGGGGCGTGAACCCCTTCGAGAGGACCCGCCGCTGGCGCGCATGTTCGGGGTCGTCCATCGACACGATCGAGAGCGGCACGAGGCTGATCGGACGGACTCCCTGTGCGGCGCTGAAATGCTCGGCGTCGCGAGACGCTTCCATCACGTCAGCGTGGCGCGTGATCGCCCACATTCCGGAGCGTTCGTCGAACCACGGGCCCTGCTCGCGCAGCCAGGCATAGATGTCCCACGGATCGTCGTACAACTCCGGGTCGGTCAACGTGAAGTTATCGGGGGTGCGGGATGCCACGAGTCCTCCTCCGCCGCTGCGATCGATGCCGAGGCCTGACCATACGACATTGTCGAGATGTATGCTCACCGGATCGCGCTCGAGCGAACCGAAGGAGCTGCGTCGATGACCATGACCAGCGATCCCGCGGCAGCGGCGGTCGATCAGACGATCCCACGCATCATCAGCGTCGATGATCACGTCGTCGAGCCCCCGCACGTTTGGCAGACGTGGCTTCCCGAACGCTTCCGGGCGGCCGGACCCCGGGTCGAGCGGCGCGGCATCGGCCACATGCGCCACATCGGCGGCGGCGCGTACGAGCAGACCTTCGACCCCGACGGCCGCCCGGCCGACTGCTGGGTCTTCGAAGACCTCGTCTACATCCACAAGCGACACGTCGCCGCTGTCGGCTACTCGCGCGACGAGATGACCATGACGCCGATGACCTACGACGAGATGCGACCCGGCTGTTACGACGTCAAGGCCCGCATCGCCGACATGGACATGAACCACACCGACATGTCGCTGTGCTTCCCGACCTTCCCCCGCTTCTGCGGGCAGGCGTTCACCGAGGCGACCGACCGCGACCTGGGCCTGGCATGCGTCACGGCCTACAACGATTGGATGGTTGAGGAGTGGTGCGGCGAGTCCGACGGCCACCTCATTCCGCTCTGCATCGTTCCCCTCTGGGACGCGGACCTCGCCGCCGCCGAGGTGCGTCGCAACGCTGCCCGCGGCTGCCACGCCGTCGCGTTCAGCGAGATCCCACCGCACCTCGGGCTTCCCTCGATCCACTCCGGCTTCTGGGACCCGTTCTTCGCAGCGTGCGAGGAGACACAGACCACCGTCAACATGCACATCGGCTCGTCGTCGCGCATGCCGGCCACGTCGCCCGACGCTCCCGTCGCGGTCGCCGCAAGCCTGAGCTTCAACAACTCGATGGCGAGCCTGTGCGACTTCCTGTTCTCCGGTGTGTTGGTGCGCTTCCCCAACCTGACCCTCGCGTACAGCGAAGGGCAGATCGGGTGGCTGCCGTACGTGCTCGAACGCGTCGACGACGTGTGGAAGGAGCATCGTGCATGGGGCGGGGTCGCCGATCTCATCCCGGAACCCCCGTCGACCTACTACTACCGGCAGGTCTACGGCTGCTTCTTCCGCGACAAGCACGGCCTCGAATCGCTCCACCGCGTGGGTGTCGACAACGTCACCTTCGAGACCGACTACCCACACACCGACACGACGTGGCCGCACACGCTCGAGGTGGCCACCGCGATGGTCGATCACCTGCCAGCCGACGTGCAGTACAAGGTGCTGCGCGGCAACGCGATCCGCATGCTCCACCTCGACATCGATCGCTGACGCCGTGCGTTTCGGAGCGAACATCTTCCTGACCGACCTGACGGTCGGACCGGCCGAACTCGCGCGGGAACTCGAGGACCGCGGGTTCAGTTCGCTCTGGGTGCCCGAGCACACGCACATCCCCACCAGCCGGCGCACTCCTGCACCCATGGGCGAGCCGTTGGCGGAGGAATACAAGCGGTGCCTCGATCCGTTCGTGGCGCTCACGATGGCCGCCGCCGTCACCACCGACCTCGTGGTCGGCACCGGCGTCGCACTGCTCGCCGAGCGGGAGCCGATCGTGACTGCGAAGGTCGCCGCGTCACTCGACGTGTGCTCCGGTGGCCGCCTGCGGCTCGGGGTCGGGTACGGCTGGAACATCGAGGAACTCGAAGACCACGGCGTGTCCAAGCACGAGCGCCGCGACGTCGTGCGCGAACGCGTCCTCGCGATGCAGGCGCTCTGGTCCGACGACGAGGCGTCGTTCTCCGGCGCGCACGTGTCGTTCCCCCCGTCGTGGGCGTGGCCCAAGCCGGTTCAGGTCGTCGGCGGACGCACCGGCGTTCCCGTCTTCGTCGGCGGCGCGGCCGGCCCCCGGCTGTTCGAACACATCGCCGGGTACGCGACCGGATGGTTGCCCCATGGCGGCGCCGGTGTCGCCGCCGCGCTCCCCTCGCTCCACGCCGCCTTCGAACGCGTCGATCGCGACCCGGCCGAGCTGCAGATCGTGCCGTTCGGCACGGTGCCTACCGCCGAGAAGGTCGACTACTTCGCCCGGCTCGGCATCACCGAGATGGTCGTCCAGCTGCCCTCAGCCGGCCGCGACGGCGTGTGGCGGCGCCTCGATGAGCTCTCGGTTCTGCTCTGAGCGGACCAGCCGGGCCGCCCGATCAGAGCGGCAGCGCGATCAGAGCGGCAGCGCGACGAGTTGCACCCCTGCCCCCTGGTCGAGCCCGACCACGACGAAGGCCCCCGGAGCGGCGACTCCCAATGCTCCGCTCACGGCGACACCGCAGGTCGGATCTCCACCGTCGGCGAGCACGAGCACGGTGCCAACGGCCACGTCGAACTCGGCCTTGTCGGTGGTGAGATGGCCGAGGCATCCACCGCCCGGGGTCGCCCATTGGTGGGATCGGCGCCCGCCGACAATCAGATGGAAGACCGCCGGCACAATGTGTGCTTGCCCCTCTGGCGTTGCCCGCGCGGCGCGGTCGTTGTCGACTCGAAGCACCCGAAGACCTCCGTTGTCGGACAACACGAGCGTCTGGGATGAACCGGCCGGCGGAGTGAAGCTCCAACGCGAAGCAGACTCAGCGGTGGGGTCGCCGCCGGCGGGAACGAACCTGAGCTCGAGATCGACACCGCTCGGCAGCCAGCGGCCGTCGAGCGCCAGCTCGGCGAACGCGCCGTACTGCACCGTCCCGTAGCGGACCGGCGCGCCACTCGCGACATCCCACACATCGAGCGCGTCGGCGTACGCGTTGAACACGCGAACTCGCGCCGATGCCACCGGCGGGGCCGTCACAGCAGGTGCGGTCGTGGGGGCGATCGCAGTTGCTCCCTCCGCCACCGGGATCGCTATCAGGCTCGGCGCTCCCTCCGCCGGCGGGGAGACCACCGCCGGCGGAGGGTCGCCGACCGAGATCGTCGGCGGGGTCGACAACGCGACCGACGTCGGCGACGCGCTGACAGCGCCACCCCGATCAACCGGTTGGGTTGACGGCGCGCCACGGGCGATCCGATCGCCGACGGGATCCAGGAGCAAGCGGAGGGCCACTGCCGAACCGACGACCAGCACGGCGAGAACGGCGAACACGGGCAGGAGAACAGCAAGCGCACCGACAACTCGCCGACGCTCGCCTTCGGGAAGAGACCCCGGTTCTCGCGCCGGCTCGCCGGGAGGGTCATCCGGCGGGACCAGACCGCTGTCGAGCGACGCTGCGTCGGTTGCCGTCACCGAGTCTTCCGAGGGTGGCGTCGCTCGTTCGTCCGGGCCGACGAGGCGGAGACGAGAGCGCGGCTGGGCCATGCCGAATGAGGCTACCGATCCGGCCGCCCGTCCGGCCGCCCCTCGCCGCGCACCCCTCGAACTGGGCCGATCCGGCCGCCCCTCGCCGCGCACCCCTCGAACTGGGCCGATTCACCGACCCTGGGGGTCGGTGAATCGGCCCAGTTCGGAAAGAACGCGGTGCGGGCGGAGAGCCCAGTTCGCGAGGTGAGCTCTGTCAGGAGCTGGCGCGGGCGCGCCGGGCGATGATCCCCTCGACCTGGTTGTTGAGACGTGCGCCACGCGGCCAGCCGGCGTAGTGGGCGATGAAGATCACGATCTCGCGCAGCGCCTCGTCGGTCAGCTCCTCGTTGCCGAGCGCCGCGGGAAGCTGGATGTCGAGCACGTCCTCCTGCCCCGACCCGATGCAGAGCCCGATAAGCAGCAGGCGCCGGTCGCGGTTGCTCAACCCGGGCCGATTCCAGATCTCGGCGAAGAGATGATCGACGGTGTACCCGAAGAAGTCCCCCGGCCCGTCGCTCACCTCCCAGCCGTACACCTCGGTCATCTTCTCGAGCCCGGCACGTCGCGTCGGCGACGGCCCGGTCGCCTCAGGGGTCCCGGGGCTCTCTGCGGGCTCTGGGGTCTCGGACATCAGTCTCCTTCCGTGCCCGGCAGGCCGAGCTCTCCGGCAAGTCGTTCGAGGGCGAGCCGAGCGAGCGGCGTGTCGACACCAAGCTCGCCCGCCAGTTCGAGCGCCTGCGACAGGTCTTTGGTGCCGAGCGACGCCACGTTCTCCATGATGGCGAACCACGGGTCGCCCGGTTCGATCGGATCGGCGGACCCGCGCAGCAAGATCGCCCCGGGCCCACCGGTGACCGCGTCGCTGTGACGGACGATGTCGCCGAGTTCGGCGACCGAGATGCCTGCGGCCTGCGCAAGGCGGGCCGCCTCACCTGCCGCCGTGAACGCCACGAAATGCATCAGGTTGCGAGCGAGCTTCGCGCGGGTGCCCGCGCCGACCGGGCCCAGCAGGCTCACCTTGGAGGCGAAGTGCGACAGCACGGGGCGGGCCCGCTCGGCCGCCTCGTCGGTGCCGCCGAGCATGACTGCGAGCGTGCCCTGTGCCGCGCCCATCGCTCCGCCCGAGATCGGCGCGTCGACCACGTGGACGCCGACCGCCGCAGCGGTGGCAGCCAACTCCTCGGCCGTCGCGGCGCGGATGGTGGAATGGATCGCGATCACCTGACCGGGCGATGGCGCCGCGAGCAGCTGGCCAACCACGTCGCGCACCTGGTCGTCGTCGCGGACGACGACGCACACCACCGGCGCTTCCCGACCGACCTGGGCGACGTCGGCGGCGGCCGTCGCACCCTTCGCCACGAGGGGTGCACACGCCTCGGGGCGCACGTCGAACACCACGAGGCCGTCCGGATTGGCGAGCAGGCGCTTCGCCATCGGGAGTCCGATGTTGCCCAGTCCGATGAATCCTGCGGTGGTCATGCCACCCCTTTCCACGACTGACCCGCTTGCGGGCCGGAGCTCGGCTGCACGGTCAGATGCCTTCGGCGATCGACTTGATCTCCAGGTATTCCTCGAACCCGGCGACGCCCATCTCGCGGCCGATCCCGCTCTGCTTGTACCCGCCGAACGGCACGTCGGGGCTGTAGAAGATGCCGCCGTTCACGCCGATCGTCCCGGTGCGCACCCGGCGAGCGACCGAGCGAGCACGCTCCACGTCGGCCGACACGACGGCGCCCGACAGGCCGAAGGCCGAGTTGTTGGCGATCGCGACCGCGTCGTCGTCGCCGTCGTGGGGGATCACCGCAAGCACCGGCCCGAACACCTCTTCCTGCGCGATCGTCGAGTCCTGGTGGACTCCGACGAGCACGGTCGGTTCCACGAAGAACCCTCCGGCGAGGTCGCCCGTGAGCTGTCCGATCCGGCCACCGGTCGCCACCGTCGCTCCCTCGGCGACCGCCGTGGCGATGTATCCGAGCACGCGGTCCTGTTGGGTCTTGGAGATCAGCGGGCCCATGAAGTTGCCGGGGTCGGTCGGGTCGCCCCAGCCGATGCTCCCGATCATCGCGATCACCTGGTCGACGATCTCGTCGTGGCGTTCGCGGGGCACGAGCAGCCGCGTGGTGATGGCGCACCCTTGCCCGGCGTGGGCCATGATCTGGAACGCCACGCCGATTGCGGCGGTCGCGGCGTCGGCGTCGTCCAACACGATGTACGCCGACTTGCCGCCGAGCTCGAGGAACGTCTTCTTCAGGGTGCCCGCCGCCGCGGCCATCACCGTGCGTCCCGTGGCGGTCGAGCCGGTGAACGAGACGAGGTCGACCCGATGGTCGGTGCACAGCGCCTCGCCGATCGCGTTCTGCTGCGAGGTGATCACGTTCAGCACGCCGGCGGGAATGTCGGTCTGTTCGGCGACGAGACGGCCGAGCCACGTAGCCGCCCAGGGTGTTGCGGGCGCGGCCTTCAAGACGACGGCGCATCCCGCGGCGAGCGCCGGGCCCACCTTGGCCAGGTTGATCTGATGCGGGAAGTTCCACGGCGTGATCGCTGCGACGACGCCGACGGGTTCGCGGCGCAGCGTGCGGCGAGACCGGATGCCGAACGGCGCTGCCTCGCCCAGGTCGGTCTCCCATGCGTAGCCCTCGGCGACATCGGCGGCGTACCCCAGCCCCTCGACGGGCACGTCGAGCTGGGCGCCGTAGGTGAGCGAGACGGGGCATCCGACCTCGGCGACGGTGTCTGCCCGGATGTCGTCGGCGTGGGCCTCGAACGCCGAGCGGAGCTGGCGCAGGCAGCGCACGCGCAACGCGACGTCGTCAGCCCAACCCGACTCGTCGAACGCCCGGCGGGCCGCGGCGGCGGCGCGGTCGATGTCGCCGTGCGACGCGTCGGGTGCGACGCCGATCACCCGGCCGGTCGCCGGGTTGATGTTGTCGTAGGTGGCGGAACCCGATGCCGGGACGAGTTCGCCGTCGATGAGCAGCAGCGGATCGTCCATGTCAGTCCTCGACTTCGATGAGCGAGATCGCGTGCGTGGGGCAGTACCGGACGGCTGCCGCCACGTGGTCGCGCAACGACGCGTCGGGGTCGGCCTGCAGCACCGTCAGCTCGCCCTTCTTCGAGACCTCGAACACGTCGGGCGCCTCGCCTTCACATACGCCGTGGCCCTGGCAGAGGTCCCGGTCGATCTCGACGCGCAGCCCCATCACACTTCGCCCCGCACTCGACGGCGGTAGCGCACCGTCGTCGGGCGCTGCATCTGCACGACCATCTTCGAATGGTCGTTCACGTACGACTCCGGCGGCTGCCCCAACTCGAAGGTCCAATCCTTCAGCAACACCGAGAGGATCACCTTCAGCTGCATCATGGCGAACTGCGCTCCGACGCAGCGGTGCCGACCGGCGCCGAACGGGATCCAGTTCCACGGGTTCTCCAGGTCCTGCTGGCGATCGTCGACATAGCGGCCGGGGTCGTAGCGATCGGCGTCGGGAAACGACTCCTCGATCCGGTTGGATACCGCTGGCGTGGCGCCCACCAGCCAGCCCTCGGGCACCACGAACCCGCCCACCTCGAACGGCACCTTGGCCACTCGCAGCAGCAGGATGAGCGGCGGATGCAGCCGCAGCGTCTCCTTGATCGCGGCCTCCGTGCGGGGCATCTCGCGCAGCGCCTGGTAGCTGACCGAACGGCCGTCCGCGTACAACTCGTCGAGCTCGGCGACGACGGCATCCATGGCCCCCTCGTTGCGCAACAGCTCGATGAGCGTCCACGAAAGCGTGGTGGATGTGGTGTGGTGGCCCGCGAACATCATCGAGATGAACATGCCGGTCACGTAGTCCGCGCCGAACATCTGGGTGCCGTCGGGGTGGCGCAGCGAAAGCAGCACGTCGACCAGATCGCGGTCGTCGCCCTCTGCCGGCGGGAGCGCCAGCCGCTTCTGCAGGATCTCGTCGATCAACCCGACCAGTTCGACGCGCGCGGCGTCGCGGCGCTGGAACGACTCGATGTCCAGGTACGGGTCGACGAACGCGAGCGCGTCGGTGCCCTTCTCCAGATCGTGGAACAGCTCGGCGAACTGCGGGTCAGATCCTCCCGGAACTTCGCGCCGATGAGGCAGGTCGACGAGGTGTAGATCGTGAGCTCGGCGAACCAGTCGAGCATCTCGAACTCGCCGGACTCGCCGAAGCGGGCGACCATGCGCTCGATCTCGGCGGCGATCTTGTCGGCGTGACCGCGCATGTACTTGTCGCGCAGCGCCTGGTTTCGCAGCATCTCGCGCCGCCGCTCGGCCGACGCGTCGAAGATCACGCCCTCGCCGAACACCGGCTTCATGAACGGGTACGCCTCGGCCTGGTCGAGTTCCTCCTCGGCGGCGCGGAAGAAGGCCTCATTGGCCTCGGAGCCCGACAGGAGCGCGACCGGCCGCCCGGCGAGCGAGAAGGCGCCGACATCGCCGCACTCCTCCCGAACCCGGGCCATCAGCCCGATGGGGTCGTGGCGGAGTTCCTCCAGGTGCGTGCCGTCGTCGCCGTATCCCGACACCATCGGCGGGGCGGTCGCTGGGGCTGACGCTGACGTATCGGTCATGACGACTCCTCGTCGGTGGCGGCTGCTGGCTCTGATGCGGCCGGCTCGGCCGGCTCGGCCGTCGCGGCCGGCTCGATCGGGGCCTCGGGGTTGACCTCCACGAGCGAGAGGTGGGTGCCTCGCGGCGCGCTCACCACGTCGACCACCGCTCGGGCGATCGAGTCGGCGGGCAGGTAGTGGTGGTGACGCAGCAGCCCCCACACCTCCCAGTCGGCGAGGCAGCGGCGGATCATGGCGGGGTCCCAGCTCCACCCCATCTCGGTGAAGGTGGGGCCGGGCCGCACGATCGAGGCGCGCACGCCCGTGCCCTCCAGCTCCATCTGCAGGGTGCGGCCGAAGGCCTCCAGGCCCGATTTCGATGCGTTGTATGCGCCGGTGAGCGGCCGCGGCAGGCGGGCGTTGAGCGAGGTGACGAGCACCAGGTCGCCCCGGCGACGCTCGATCATCGGGCCGAGAAAGGTGACGGCGAGGCGATGGGCGCCGACCAGGTTGGTGTTGACCTGCTGCAGGAAGCGCCCGGTGTCGGCCTCGTGCGCGGGCGCCGGCTCCATGTCGCCGGCGTTCGACACGACGATCTCGATCGAGCCGAACACGTCGGTCGCCGCGTCGAGCGCCGCCGCCACCGATTCGTCGTCGGTCACGTCGAGGTAAGCGACATCGACCTCGCCCCCCTCCCGAACGCAGCGCATCAGCGAGCTCCTCCAGCCGATCGACGCGACGGGCGGCGAGTACCACGGGATGCCCGTTCGCGACGAGCGCCGTGGCGACTGCGGCGCCGATGCCCGACGAGGCGCCGGTGACGAGGGCGGGACGTCGCAACGGGTGGTCGGGGAAGTCGGCCATCAGACCCTCCAGTGCAGCGTGGCCGGAACCGTCGCGAACCCGCGGACGTTCGCAGAATGCACACGTCGGGTCCCGTCGGGATCGATGTCGTACGAGCCGAACCGGGCGATCCACTCCTCGAGCGCCACCCGGGCTTCGAGCCGCGCCAACGAAGCGCCCATGCAGAAGTGCCGCCCCACGCCGAACGAGACGATCTGGCTCGTGTCGCGCCCGATCTCGTAGCGGTCGGGGTCGGGGAACACCTCGGGATCGCGGTTGGCCGAGCCGACGAGGAACACCACGCGGTCTCCGGCGGGGATCACCTGGTCGTGCACCTCGACGTCGCACAGGGTCGTACGGGCGAGCAGCTGCGACGACGTGTCGTAGCGCAGCGTCTCCTCGACCCACTCGTCGATGGAGTGGCTGCCGTTCCACACCTTGGCGCGTTCGTCGGGGTTGCGCCACGCCCAGTAGAGCGCGTGGCCCAACAGCTTGGTGGTCGTCTCGTTGCCGGCAACCACCATCAGGAAGAGAAACGCAACGATGTCGGCATCGGCCAGGCGGTCGCCGTCGATCTCGGCGATGAGCAGCGCCGAGGTCAGGTCATCGGTCGGTCGCCGGCGGCGCTCGGCGATCATGTCGGCGTAGTAACCGAAGAGGGTGAACGCCGCCTCGATGCCCGCCGGCGGCACGTCCTCGATGCCCTCCTCGCGATGCACCAAGAGGTCGGCGAGGCGGCGCAGTTCGTCTCTGTCGGCTCGGGGCACACCCATCATCTCGCTGATGACGTCCATCGGCAGGCGGCCGGCGAAGTCGCGAATGATGTCGAAGGACTCGGCGTCGCGGGCGGCATCGAGGTACTCGATCGCGATCTCACGGATGCGCGGTTCCAAGTCGACGACCCGTCGCGGCGTGAACCCGCGGGCGACCAGTGCGCGCATCCGCGTGTGCCGCGGCGGGTCCATCGCCAGGAACGACATCGTCTTGTGGGCGTGCGGGCCCGACGCGAGCTTGTCGAGCGAGACCCCTTCGGCGTTGGAGAACCGCACCGAATCGCGGAAGCCCGCCGCCACGTCGGCGTGGCGCGACAGCGCCCAGAAGCCGAGTTCGTCGTTGCGGTAGACGGGCGCCTCGGCGCGCAGCCGCGCGTAGAGCGGGTACGGGTCTTCGTGGAACTCATACGCGTACGGACTGAAGTGCACGGGCCCTTCGGCGGCGGTTCCGGTCACGCTCATCGGCGCCCCCCGAGAATGAGTTGTGCGGTCGCGGCCAGACGATCGCCGAGTTGGTCATACGACAGGTGGCCGGTACCGGTCTGGAGCATCGCTCCCGAATAGGCCAGTTCGAGTGCGCCGATGATGTCGGGGTCGTCCACGCCGAGCGCCGAGACGAGACGCTGATGGATGTTGGCCCCGATGCGGTCGCGCAGTCGCCGGACCGCGGGCTCGTCGACGAGCAGCGCGATGGTGCACGCCGCCGACAGCTCCGGCTCGTCCGCGACGAGCATGGCGACCTCTCGCAGCATCGACCCCACCCGCGTCGCCGGCGAGCGGCGCCCGTCGAGGCGCGCAGGCGCAAGCGCGTCCAGGCGCCGCCAGAACACCTCGCTGACCAGGTGCTCCTTGGAATCGAAGTAGGTGTACGCGGTGGCGGGTGCGACCCCGGCACGCGCTGCGACGTTGCGCACCGTCAGCCCCGCAAAGCCCACCGACCGCACCTCTTCGACCGCGGCGTCGACCAGGCGGTCGACGGTGTCGCGTTGGCGCGGCGTGAGCGAGTGGCGCTCCGTCGTCGGTACCCCCACCGAGTTGGACATGTGTCCAGATGGTAATCGGACACCTGTCCAAATCGCAAGGGTAAGGTGACCCGAATCAGCGAGCCAGGGGGTGTTGCCGATGAAGGAACTCGCGGGCCGGACGGCCGTGGTCACGGGGGCGGGGATGTGAGCGACGTCGAAGCGATGGCTCGGGCCGCTGAGGCCGTGTTCGCCGAATTCGGAGCGGTGCACGTGTTGTGCCTGAACGCCGGCGTGTTCCTCGGCGGCCTGCTCTGGGAGCGCCCGAAGGTCGACCTCGACTTCGCGTTCGGCGTGAACATCGACGGGGTCATCAACGGCATTCGCCGGTTCGTGCCGCGAATGATCGCGCAGGACACCGAAGGCCACGTGGTGACGACCGCGTCGGTCGCCGGGCTGTTCGGCACGCCGTTCGCCGGCCCCTACAGCGTGTCGAAGTTCGCCGCGTTCGCGGTCGGCGAAACGCTGGCCCACGATCTCATCGCCACGGGAACCAAGCTGCGCGCCTCGGTGCTGTGCCCCGGCATCATCAAGACCCCGATCGCACACACGGCGCGCGACCGCGGTCCACAGCCCGGCACCGACACCAGCGACGAACAGCGCTTCATCAATGACGTGTTGGTCGACATCGTCGACGAGGGCGGGCTCGATCCGAGCGTGGTCGGCGATCGCGTGGTTTCGGCCATCCGCGACGAGCGCTTCCTGATCTTGACCCACGATCATCACGCCGAGAGCATCGCTGCGCGGGCACACGAGCTCGCGGAGCTGCAGCTGCCGACGATCGTCGACTACTCGTGAGGCGGCCGTGAACGCGACACCACGCCCCCGCTTCGCCGGGGCACCCATCACCGACGACGACGCGACGATCGCGGCAGCGCTCAACGACGTGAGCGTGCCGACGCTGCTCGTGTCGCTCGTGCACCTCACCGGTGACGCCTCGATTCTCGACGGCGCCCTCCGGCCCGCCGGGGTCTACCTCAACGAGGTGCAGGGCTTCATGTCGCCCGAGGACCAGGCGGCGGCGCGAGCGTTCGCGCTCGACAGGATCCGCGAGTACCGCGACGCCGGGTCCGTGTTGCCGTCACCACCCGATGCCGCGACCGTCCACAAGATGATGGAGTTCCTCGTGGCCGGTCCGGTCGACGAGGAGTACGTGCCCCTGCTGCTGGAGGAACTGGAACTCGACGGCGTCGACGATCGCGACGAGCACTGGGGAGCCCGCGTCCCCGAGGACGCGAAATCGGATGCCCATGTTGTGGTCATCGGGGCGGGCATGTCGGGTGTACTCGCGGGCATTCGGCTCGGCCAGGCCGGCATCGCGTACACGATCGTCGAGAAGAACCCGGCGGTCGGCGGCACGTGGTTCGAGAACCGATATCCGGGCTGTCGCGTCGATGTAGGCAACCACTTCTACTGCTACTCGTTCGCCCCGAACGACGACTGGTCCGGAGTTCTTCGCCCGTCAGCCCGAGCTGCAGCGCTACTTCGAGAACACGGCGCGATCGCACGGCGTGATCGACCACATCCGCTTTGAGACCGAGGTCACGGCCGCGGCGTGGGACGACGACGCCGGCCGATGGAGGGTCGCCATCCGCGACGCAGCGGGAGCCACCGCGACCCTCGACGCGACGGCCGTGATCAGCGCTGTCGGTCAGCTCAACCGCCCGAAGCTGCCCGACATCGAGGGACGCGATCGGTTCGAGGGCGAGTGGATGCACAGCGCCCAGTGGCACGACGGCGTGGACCTGACCGGCAAGCGCGTCGCGGTGATCGGTACCGGGGCGAGCGCGTTCCAGATCGTGCCGACCATTGCGCCCGACGTCGCCCACCTCGACGTGTACCAGCGCAGCGCGCCGTGGATGTTCCCCAATCCGAACTACCACGAACAGGTCGGCCCAGGCGTCGCGTGGGCCATGCGCCACCTGCCGTTCTATGGGCGATGGTTCCGCTTCCTCATCTTCTGGCCGGCTTGCGACGGCGGGTTGCCGGCGATGCGCATCGACCCGGACTTCGCCTTCCCCGACCGAGCCGTCAACGATCTCAACGACGCGGCGCGGGACTTCTTCACCCAATGGATGCTCGATCAGGTCGCCGATCGACCCGACCTGGCCGACAAGGTCGTGCCCGACTACGTGTGCCTGGGCAAACGGACCTTGCAGGACAACGGCAGCTGGCTCGGCGCGCTCGTGCAGCCCCACGTCGACTTGGTGACCGAGCCGATCGAACGCATCGAGCCGGGCGGGATCGTCGTGGACGGAGTGCTTCGGCCCGCCGACGTCATCGTGTTCGCGACCGGTTTCTGGGCGAACCGCTACCTCTGGCCCATGGACATCCGCGGGCGCGACGGCGTGTCGTTGGCGGAGCAGTGGGGCGACGAGCCGACCGCGCTGTACGGGATCACCGTGCCCGGCTTCCCGAACTTCTTCTGCTTGTACGGACCGGGCACGAACCTGGCGCACGGCGGGTCGCTCATCTTCCACAGCGAATGTCAGATCCGCTACGTCATGGGCTGCCTGACGAGCGTGCTCGCCGGCGGCCACCGCTCGATCGAAGTGCGCGCCGACGCCCACGACGCCTACAACGAGGCGCTCCAGGCGGAGCTCGACACGATGATCTGGGGGCACCCCACGATCCGGCACAGCTGGTACCGCAACGACGCCGGCAAGATCTTCATCCTGTCGCCGTGGCGACTGGTCGACTACTGGTCGTGGACCCGCCGCCCCGACCCATCGCACTACGACCTTCGCTGACGATCGCGCCCGCGCGAGCCCCTACGATGCTGCGACCGCCCCCGTAGCTCAGAGGATAGAGCGTCGGTTTCCTAAACCGTGCGTCGCAGGTTCGAGTCCTGCCGGGGGCACAAATCCAAGGGGTAAGCGGCCTCATTGGAACCGGGACGAAACGGCGGCAATCGTCGGTGCGACTTCGTCCGGCCGAATCGTGGGTTCGGGCGCAGGCATCACTGTCACTGACCCTCGATAGGTTCCGGGTGGTGATCAAACCCCTCCCGCTTCGAGCCGATGTGCCGCCAGACGACGCGACCGTCGTCCTCCGTGCCGGGCTGATGGCTGACGAAAGCGTGCGACGCGCTGCGACCCGGACCTTCGAGATCTACGGGGTGTACGGACTCTCGATCGAGGCGGTGATCGGCCGCTCAGTGACCGAGGCGTGCCAGACCAGCGAGCGGATCGCGAACTACCGCCAGGTTCGGCTCTCGACCTGCGGGCGGCTCCGGGGAGAGGGCTTCGCGCTGCTCGCGTCGTTCGAGCACCCACACTTCACCCTGGTGCTGGCCGATCTCAGCGAGCTCACGATTGCCCGTCTCCAGGTGAGCTTCGACGCCGAGATCCCCAACCCGGGCAGAGCCTCGCGGGGGTAGCCTTTGATGCAGGGACAGAAGGGATTCGCCGTGACCACAACCCACGACATTTCGGTCGACTTCATGGACATGACGGAAGGCCGACACCTCTGGGCTCGCACGACCGACGCACGGCCTGGCACTCGGCTTGTCGTCGGCGGTCATGTCGTCGTCGGCGACGACGGCGCCGACCCAAGCGTCGCGAGGATTCTGACCATCGATGCCGACGGACTCATCGAACTCGAGGTGCTTCCCGGCACGGTGGAATCTCATCGCGACCTACGCGCTTCGGCGTCGTAGGTTCATCCGGGTTGGGACGCCCTCGTCAGCGCGGGCCTATAGCCCTGCCACCTCCCCCAGCAGATCGTGGTTCCAAAACAGTCCTGCCAAGGGCACAAATCCAAGGGGTAAGCGGCCTCATTGGAACCGCTCCGCCGGGTCCGAGACCGATCGTCGAGACCGATCGCTGAACGAGCACGAGGTCGTAGACTCGCGACATGCCGGATGTCGCGATGCGACCGCTGCGAGCTCTGGTCGAGACTCGCAGGGACGAGATCAAGGCGATCGTCGCGCGCCACCACGGGTATTCTGTCGCGATCTTCGGCTCGGTCGCGCGGGGAGACGAGCACCCGGGCAGCGACATCGACTTCCTCGTCGAACTCGCTCCCGACGCGCGACCGATCGAAATCCTTTCCATCGGCGTTGAACTCGAGGAGGCCTTGGGCGTCAAGGTCGACGTGGGCACCCCGACGGCGCTGCGGGAACGTCTGCGAGACGAGGTCCTCGCCGAGGCGTTGCGACTTTGAGCCGCCACGACGAAGCCCGGTTGCAGGACATCATCGAGGCCGTCGACGCGATCCGAAGTCATCTGTCCAGGGGCGACCTCCGCGATGGCATGGTCTACGACGCGGTCCGCGTCCGGTTGATCGAGATCGGCGAGGCAGTCAAGGCCATCGAACCAACTCTGCTGGACAGCGCCCCCGACGTGCCGTGGAAGGAGATTGCCCGGATGCGCGACCACCTCGCGCACCGCTACTTCGACACCGACCACGCCATCGTCCAAGACGTCGTCGACAACGACCTCGCGCCGACGAGCTCGACTCGTGAGCTCAGTGCCCCGCCAGCCGAGCCAAGCACGGAGCGGCGACTGCGCCGATGGTTCGGCCCCCTAGAACACGGATGATTCAGGCCAAGTGCACGAATCTGACCCCTTCGCGCGCTTGCTCGAATCCGTCCGCGGTCCGATTTCCGGTCAGTCGCTCGCCGGCCGCGATCGGCGTCGAAGCGTTCAGCGGTCGCTCGTAGACTGTCCGGGTGAGGCAGATCGTTCCAGTCGTTACCAAGCGTCGACTCTGCGACGACGATCGGTCGTGGGCGGACTACTGGCGCACACGACCGGTCGAGGAACGTCTCGCTATGGCCACCGAGCTCAGCCTGGAGTGTGGTGATGCGCTTCCTGACCGACGACTTCGTCGAGTTCATCGAGTGCTGCGCCGCTCGTGACGTCCGCTTCCTGATCGTCGGGGGCTACGCGTTGGCCGCCCACGGCTACCCCCGGGCGACGAAGGACCTCGACGTGTGGCTCATGATCGACCCCGAGAACGCGGAGCGGGTCGTCCGCGCTCTCGACGACTTCGGGATGGGGTCCCTCGGCCTCACTGCCGAGGACTTCCTCGATCCCGACATCGTCGTCCAACTCGGCTATCCGCCAACGCGAATCGACCTACTGACCTCGATCAGCGGCGTTCGCTTCGACGAATGCTGGAGCAATCGCGTGCTGGTTGACGTCGGAGAGATGTCCGTCGGCTTCATCTCGGCAGAAGACCTCATCAGCAACAAGCGCGCCGCCGGAGGACGCGGGACACCGTCGTCCACAAGGGTCAGGTCCGCCAAACGGCCTGATGGCTGACGAAAGCGTGCGACGCTCCGCGACCTGGACGTTCGAGATCTTCGGGAGTGTACGGACTCTCGGTCGGGTCGCTCGGTGACCGAGGCATGCCGGGGGAGCGAGCGCATCGCGAACTACCGACAGGTTCGACCCTCGACCTGCGGGCGGCTCTGACCGCGGACGCGGGCGGAACCTGATTCCCGCGACACCCGATCGAGAACTGGGCGAGCTACGACACATTGCACCTCGTGACGAAGCCCGTCCCCCGCCGCACGATTCGACTCGATCTGGCGGACACCGCGATGGCGGCGCGAACGCCGAGCGCATCGGATCAAGGCCACCGGCGAGAGGCACGTCGCTGAGTTCACGCCGCGCTGTCTCGGCCGAGATGGACGGGGACGCTGCGCTCCTCGTCGTCGAAGACCGCGACGAGTTCGAGCCGAGCGCCGAGCGCTTCGAGGTACTGGCGCAGCGTCGAGACCCGGACGTCATCGGCGTGTTCGAGTTTGGAAATCGCACCCTGGGTGACGTCGAGCCGACCGGCGAGCTCTGCTTGGCTGACAGCCTCGCGGTGGCGGAGCTCAAACAGGCGGATCTCCTCGATCGCCTCGGCATGCATAGCGGCGATCCGCTCGGACGCGCCGTCCTTGGCGATGACGTCGTCACGAAGGGTCGCGAACTTGGTTCGTGCCATCAGATCAATCCTTCCGTGCGGAGTTCTTCCAGGTACTCGTCGTAGAGGTCATCGGCGAGTGGGACCGCCCACTCGTACCACTTGTTCCACTCGACGAACTGATCCGTGACCTCGACATCCCACACCGACACACTATGAGCTATCACTCATAATGAGTCAAGACTCATTGCCGGCCAGAGGATAGGCGACGACGAGACGCACTCGGCCGTGGGACGGCGTCTGAGACGGCACGATCGGACCGCGTTCGAGAGCGTCACACCGGTGCAGCCTGGTCGGTGATCACGTCGTCGTCGGCGACGACGGCGCCGACGGCGCCGACCCAAGCGTCGCAAGGATTCTCACGATCGACGCCAATGACCTCATCGAACTCGAGGTACTTCCGGGCACGGTGGAATCTCACCGCGACCTCCTCGCGTCGGCATCGTTACTCATCCGGGTTGAGCCGGACTCGTCGACGAACGCGCCCGTGCCGCAACTCGCCGAGTGGATCGTGGTTCCAATGCATTCCTGCCATGCGCACCGATCCAACGCATGCTCGTACCGGTTGATTCGAATGGCACGTCGCCAGGCAGGTTTCACTCAGGCCGAACTCGCGGCACGAGCCGCAACGAGCCAGCCGGCGATCTCTGCGTACGAGTCCGGTCGGCGCTCGCCGTCGGTCGAAACCCTGGCCCGACCGCTGGAAGCCGCAGGTTGCGAACTCCGCACGAGACCGATCCGAAGCCATCTGGCCAGGGGCGACCGCACACGCGCACCCGTCTCGAAGTGGCATGCCCATGGCATACTTATGCCATGGCGCGGGTTCGGGTCAGCACAACGGTCGACGGCCAGCTCCTCGAGCAAGCACGGCGCCTGCGATCGGGTTCGACCGACGCGGCCCTTCTGGACGAGGCATTCGCAGCTCTGCTCGCGACAAGCAGGCGAGCCGAGGTCGACGCAAGCTATTCGGCCTACGACGAGCATCCGCTCGATGAGCCCGACGAGTGGGGCGACCTGACCTCGTTCCGTGAGGCCGCCGCCGGCTCATGATCCAGTTGCCCAGGCGCGGCGAGGTCTGGTGGTCGGACCTTCCCGAGATCGGTCGTCGGCCGGTCGTCGTGCTGTCTCGTGACGCGGCCATCCCACGATTGCACCGCTGCCTGGTTGCACCGTGCACGACGACGATCCGCGGGATACCGAGTGAGGTCGTCCTCGAACCAGCGGAAGACCCGATCCCCCGACTCTGTGCGGTGAACCTCGATTCGGTCGAGAGCGTGTCGGTCGCGGTACTCGTCGAGCGGATCGGCAGGCTCAGCGATGAACGGATCCGCGAGCTGTGCACCGCCTTCGGAGTGGCCGTCGACTGCGACTGAACGCCTGTCGTTGCGCCGACCTCTGGGACTGAGCGGCCCCGGCGACCCGGCGATCCAGGCTCAGCGGTGCACATATGCACCGCTGAGCCTGGATTGCGTCGGGCGGAGGCGCTGGATGCGGGCCGGCGGGCGGGCGGGGCCCGCCGCTCGCCCAGGCCCAAGGGCCCAACGCGCGCTCAGGCCCGAGGCGCACCCGGGCCCGGCGCGCATTCAGGGCGCGGTCGAGACCACCGAGAACTGGGTTCGCGGCACCGCGATGTCGACGGAGTCGAGCCGCACGCGACAGGTCGTGCCCGGAGCCAACTCGACGGCCACCGAGGCGATGACGGCCGGCTCGGCAAGCTGGATCGTGCTCGACCCACGGCCGGAGTTCGTGACGACAGCGGGGAACTCCTCGCCCAGGCGGTGCGCGAGCACGGCCGCCTCGGTCACGTCGATCACCTCACGATCGACCGCAGACGATCGCCGCGCCGCAGCGTCCATCCATCCGGCGACCGACGGGAGCGCGTCGAGCGCCCAGCCCGGCGGGCGGATGCCCGCCGCTGCCGCCAAGACGCACTCGTTGGCGAATCGATCGACAAGCCGGCGGATCGGTGCGGTCACGTGCGCGTACGGCGCGGCGATGGCCGAGTGCGCGTGGTCGGCAGGCGGCGCGCCGTCGAACGCCACGTAGGACGCTCCGCGCAGGGTCCGCGCTGCCTGCGTGGTCAACGCGGCGCCGGCCGGGGTCGACACGTCCACCGAGCGAACCCACTCCGGGTACGAGAGCCCCGCGGGCCATGCGACGCCGAGCGCCAACGAGTGCTGGCGAAGCAGGTCGAGCGAGCGAGCGTCCGCCTTGGGCAACGTGCGCAGCACGCCCACGCCGGCCGACAGCATCAACTCGGCGGCCGCCATCCCGCAGCACAGCGACAGCTGCGCGTTCCACGACTCGACGGGCAATCCGGCGTCGTACCGCAGCACGTAGTGGCCGTCGACGCGCACGACGTTCTGTTCGGGAAGGTTGAGGCTCACCCCGCCGCGCTCGCGCTCCAGTGCGAGGCGCGCCTCGCCGATCTCGCGGAGCAGTGCGAGCGCACCGGTCGCCGTTCCTGCGTCGATCTCGTGTTGCGCGTCGACGTAGCTCATGGCGCGACGGTTTCGCACGAGCGCCCGTTCCACCGCGACGTCGGCTACCGCACCGCGATCATCCAGGTCGATGCGCCACAGCACCGCCGGCCGTTCGGCGCCCTCCAGCAGACTCGCCGCGCCCTCGCTGAGCTCGACCGGATGCAGCGGCGCCCGGGCGTCGGGGCAATAGACGGTGGTGCCGCGTCGGCGCGCCTCCAGATCGACCGGGTCACCGGATTCCACCCACGCCGCCAGGTCGGCGATCGCGTACCAGAACCGATAGCCGCCCTTCCGCCGCTCGAGCGCCAGCGCCTGGTCGATGTCGCGGCTTCCCGCCGGATCGATCGATACCAGGTCGACCTCACGCCGATCGGCCCGGGCTCCGGCGGCGGCACCGCGTGCCGCCGCTGCCGCCGCTGCGTCGCGAACCTCGGGCGAGAACTCGACCTGCACCTCGTGGCGCCGCCGGATCGCCGCGAACACCGGCTCGAGTTCGACGACGGCATGACGACGGGGGGAGCGCATTGCGCCACGCTATCGGCCACCGATCCGCCGCGATCGCCCGCACTCCCGGGGCCGAGCCGACCGGTGCTGCGGACTCGACGTGTGGCGCTCCACGCGGCGAGAACGCGTTCCAGTTTTGGGCCTACCATGTCGTCCTATGCAGAACGAGCTGTGCGAACGCCTTGGAATCGAGTTCCCGATCTTTGCCTTCACCCACTGCCGCGACGTCGTCGCTGCGGTCAGCAACGCCGGCGGACTCGGCGTGCTCGGCGCGGTCGGTTTCACTCCCGAGCAGTTGGAAACCGAACTTGCGTGGATCGACGAGCACGTCGGCGACAAGCCGTACGGCGTCGACATCGTGATCCCCATGAAGTACGAGGGCATGGGCGAGATGGACCCGTCCAAGCTCGAGGACGAACTGCGGGCGATGATCCCCGACGGCCACCGCGCCTTCGTGAAGAAGCTCCTCGCCGACCACGATGTGCCGGAGCTCCCCGAGGGAGAGAAGGCGCCCGAGTTGCTCGGCTGGACCGAGGCCACGGCCGGCCCGCAGGTCGAGGTCGCGTTGAGCCACCCGAAGGTGAAGCTGATCGCCAACGCCCTCGGCACCCCTCCCGCCGAGATCATCAACGAGATCCAGTCGACCGGCCGGCTAGTCGCAGCCCTCTGCGGCTCGCCCCGACAGGCGCTCAGCCACAAGGAAGCCGGCCTCGACATCATCATCGCCCAGGGCTCCGAAGGCGGAGGCCACACCGGTGAGGTGGGCTCGATCGTGCTCTGGCCGCAGGTGATCGACGCCGTCGCGCCGACGCCGGTGCTCGCCGCGGGCGGCATCGGCTCGGGTCGCCAGATGGCGGCAGCGCTCGCGATGGGCGCGTCCGGTGTGTGGACCGGCTCGCTGTGGCTCACGGTGGAAGAGGCCGACATTCCGCCGGCCCAGATGGCGCAGTACATCGAGGCCGGGTCGAAGGACACGGTCCGCAGCCGCAGCTTCACCGGCAAGCCGTGCCGCATGTTGCGCAATGACTGGACCGAAGCCTGGGAGAACCCCGACAACCCGAAGCCACTCGGCATGCCGCTGCAGTTCATGATCACCGGCGAGGCGGTCACCCGCGGCCACAAGTACCCGGAAGCGGCCTTGAAGGTGCAGTTCAACCCGGTCGGCCAGGTCGTCGGCCAGATGAACAAGATCCGAAAGACCAAGGACGTCATCTTCGAGATGGTCGAGGACTACATCGACGCCACGACGCGGATGCACGACGCGCTCGGCGACTGATAGCCCGCCCTCCGGACCTGCGCGAGTAGCGATCGTGGGCAACCCGCATCCTCCCCGGCCGATCCGGATCGCCACGTACAACGTGCGCCACGGCGCTCCGCCCGCGCGTGGCGTCGACCGTCGCGGGCTCGTCCACACGCTTCGCTCCCTCGACGTCGACCTCCTCGCATTGCAGGAGGTCGACGTTCGCGTTCGGCGGAGCCGCTACCTCAACCTGGGGCGCACCACCTCCCGTGCCACGGGCCTGCACGTGGAGTTCGCCCGGGCAACCTCGATCGGCCGCTTCGGGCAGTACGGCATCGCGCTCGCGACCCGCACCCCGCCGCACGCACTGCAGCGCGTGGCGCTGCCGTCGTTCGGCATGGAGGCACGCGTCGCCATCCTCGCCCGCGTTCGCCTCGGCGACATGCTCGCGACCGTGGCGGCGACCCACCTCCACAACCGACGCGAGCCGGCCCTCGCACAACTCGACGTCGTGATCGAGGCGCTGCTCGAACGGCCGGGTCCGCATCTCTTGTTGGGCGACCTGAACCTCGGTCCCGACCCGGTCATGCAGCGGCTCGAGGCGGCGGGCTTCACCACGGTCGACTCCCCGCCGACGTTCCCCACGCAGCGACCGACCCGGCGCATCGATTGGATCGCCGGTCGAGGCGTCGACCTGCGCGCCCCCCTCGTTCCGCCGGTGTGGAGCAGCGACCATCTTCCGCTGATCGTCACCGTTGCGCCCGCCGCCGCAGTGGGTGCTTGATCGATCGACCTCGTCTCCGTACTCTGCGACGCATCGGTGAGGGTCAGCGGGGCCCAGCCGGAGTGAGCAGTTGGGCAGGCGGGCGTGGACGCGAGAACCGAGGAGCAACCCGATGGGCCGCCCGATCCGGGGCACGCCCGCTTCGCCGATCTCACGCTCGGCGGCATCGACATTCGCGTCGAGACCGAGGACACGGCCCTCAGCGAGGTCATCACCATCACCACGGTGATCGAGCGAGACGACACGCACCGAGCATCCGGCGGCGGGATGGAAGAGCCCGACGTGATCGATCTCCGCGATCGCCCCCGCACCTCGACCACGTCGCAGCGACGCCGCACCGACGTGACCGACCGTCGGGCCGGCAGCGACCCGCTCGCCGGGAAGTTCGCCGTGGTGACCGGCGCGACCTTCGGCGTCGGGCGATCCGTCGCCCACGCGCTCGCCGCGACCGACGCTCGGGTCTGCGTGGTCGGCCACGACGTGGACGCGCTCCGCCGAACCGTCGCCGAGGCGCCGGGAGGCACGACGCTTTTCCTCCGAGGCGACCTTGCCGACAGCGCACAGATTGACTCGATCGCCGACTTCGTCGACCGCATCGACCGTCCGATCGACATCCTCGTGCACGCGGCGGGGACGCCCCGGGGCGACAGCCTCACCACCGCGACCGTGGCGCAGCTCGACGATCAGTACGCGACCCATGTTCGGGGTCCGTTCCTGTTGTCGCAGCGCCTGCTCCCGTCGCTCCGAGCGGCCCGCGGTCACGTGGTGTTCGTCAACACCTCGGCCGCGCTGCGCAGCTCGGCCGACGGCGCGCTGTACTCGATGACGCGCGCCGGGATGCGCATGCTGGCCGACGGGATCCGCGACGACGCACGGGCCGACGGCGTGCGCGTCACCAGCATCTACCCAGATCTCGACAACGGCTCGGAGTTGGCGGCCGACGACATCGCCGCCAACGTTCTGCATGCGCTGCGCATGCCGCCGGGCGTCGAGATCACCGACATCCAGCTTCGGGCCGGGATCGGCGCCTGAACACGATCGGTGGCACGTAGATCTCGCTGAGCGCAGCGGTTAGATTCCGTCCATGAGTCGGACGTGTGCGAGGCCAGGGTGCAACGAACCCGCCGTTGCCGTGCTCACGATGGATGCAGCGCATCGCCGAGCGTGGTTCGACACGGTTGCCGAGGATGGCACCGGCCAACACCCGCTGTGTGAGCGACACGCCGGCCGCACTCGACTCCCGAGCGGCTGGGAGCTGACCGACCGTCGGCACATCGACCCGACCGATACCTACCTCACCGAGCCTCGGGGGCACCTGCTGCGCCAGGCGTTCGAGCGACGCGGCCAACAGCGCTCGGTGCTCACGAGCCCAGGCGGTCAGACGACGCCGTCGACCGCGTCGCCGTAGAGCCCGCGCGCCCACTCGCCGTAGTCGGGCCCGGCTCGCAGCGAATGCCCGCCGTCGATCGGCAGGCACACCCCGGTGACCATCGCCGACTCGGGGCCGCACAGATAGCGGATCGCCGGAGCGACGTCCTCCACCTCGCCGAACCGAGCGATCGCCATGTTGTCCAGATAGCTCCGACCGACCGAATCCTCCGGCGTCACCATCGCCACCAGATCGGTGCGAATGATGCCGGGATTGACCGCATTCACCCGCACTCCGGCGACGCCCAACTCGTCGGCCGTCGATCGAACCAGCATGTCGACGCCGGCCTTCGCGACGGCGTAGGGCGCCATGAATCGATGCGTCAGCCTCGATGCCACCGACGACACCGCGACCATCGAGCCACCACCGGATGCCGCGATCGCGGCGCCCGCATGCTTGAAGGTCAGGAACACCCCGGTCAGGCTCACGCCGAGCACCCGGTTCCACTCGTCGAGCGAGGTGGCGATCACCGGCCCGAGCGTGCCGTCGCCTGCAGCGGCGACGCACGTGGTGAGCTTCCCGTCCACCTTGGCCGCCTCCACGGCTGCCGCCACGTCGTCCTCGCTGGAGACATCACCGGCGAAGGTTCGAACCTCGACCCCGTCCGCAGCGACAGCGGCGAGCGCCTCGGCGCCGGCAGCCAACCGGTCGGGCGATCGGCCCATGATCGTGACATGCATGCCGTCGCTGGCGAGGGCACTCGCAGCGGCGAGCCCGATCCCGCTGCCGCCGCCGGTGACCAGCGCCGACATGCCGGCGAGTGAGGTGGAACGCTCAGTCATTCCGCAACTGTACGTGCGGACGCGAGTGGGGCCCGCACACGGCGGGCCCCACTCGATTCAGGTATCTGCGGCTTGGCGCTTGGCGCCTGGCGTCAGTCCCGGCGACGCCGGCGAGCCGAGAGGACGAAGAGCGCCCCGGCGGCGATCAGGGACACCGCGGCGAGGATGAGCGGGCGAACCGTCGACCCCGTGTACGCCAGCCCCGAACCCGAGGTCGAACCCGTCGACCGGGTCTGCGAGGTGCCGGCCACGGCGGCGGTGCCGTTGCTGCCGATGTTGGACACAGCTCGGTTCGCCGTCGCGTCGAGGACACCGTTGCCGGCGACCACCGGAATCGTTGTCGGCGTGACGGTCGTTGGAGCGACCGTCGTTGGAGCTACCGTCGTCGGAAGCGAGGGCGGCCCACCGATGTCCGAAGTCGTCGATGTCGTTGACAGCACCGGCGAACCCGAGCAGTCCCACGCAAGCTCCATGTCGACGCCGCGGATGCTGTTCGGCTGTCCAAGCGGGCCCCACGCATCGGGACGGTGATGCAACCGCGCGCCCTTCGCTGCGATCGGCAACGTCACCGTTCCCAGCGATCCGACCCACTCGGCGTACTCCACGCCATCGGCAAGATCCGGAGACGGCTGCGACACTGCGATCACGTTGCCCGCAGCATCGAGGAACTCGACCTCGATCGACTCCGACGGCTGGACGTCGAAGGAACGCCCCTGGTGGCCGTCCCAGACACGCACGTTGGGCAGCGACACCGCCCCCGCCGGGATGTTCACTGGAATCACCTCGCTGTACGAGTGACCCGTGTACACCAGCTCGCTGATCGACACGTCCTTGGTCGTGCACGACCCACTCGGGACAGTCGTCGAGGTCGTGCTCGTCGAGGTCGTGCTCGTCGAGGTCGACGTCGACGTCGACGTCGACGTGCTGGTGGAGGTCGACGTACTCGTCGAGGTCGACGTACTCGTGCTGGTCGACGTCGTCGTGCTCGTCGAGCCGCCGTCCTTCACCCGGAAGGTTCCGCAGTACCACGTCGTCGGCTTGCCGAGCACGTCGGTGCCGGTTTGCAGCACGCGGTAGCGGCCGGGAGCGAGCGGAGAGGGAACGTTGAAGAAGTCGTAGCCGGCCGCCGAGGCCGCCCCCGTGTAGACCACCTTCGGGAATTCACCGGGGATCGGCGGAACCAACGAGTCGGGCTCGATCGAAATCTGCATCGATCCGCCCGGCGTCATCACCCACGGGCGGTACCACTTGATCTTTGCGCCAGGATCGACGACCCAGTGCTGCTGATCGTTGCAGAACCCCAGGTCGTACCGCACCAACACGTCGGCGACTGCGGCCTCCGGGCACTGTGCGCTCGTGGCCGTGATCCGATGTCGGCCGGCGGGTGTGCCCGACGGGATGGTCACGAGCACGCTGAACTTGCCCGACGGCGGAACGACCACGGTGGCGAGCACCACGGAGGTCGACCCACCCATGCGCGTCATGCGGATCGTCACCGTGTCGCCAGGCACACCGAACCCGGTCACCGTCACCTTGCCCCCCGGCTTGACCACCGGTGAGCTCACGGTGAGGCTCGTGGGAACGTACTCGTTGCAGGAGCTGACGGGGCCCGCCTGTGCGACCGGCTGAGGCGCAGCCGCGCTCGCGCCAGCAGGCAATTGCAGTGGCACGGACAGACCAGCGGCCATGACGACCAAAGCCAGGATGCGCGCAGACTGCCGTGAAGCCAGTTGCTTGATCACGACGTACCCTCCATCAGATCGGGCTCCCCCAGGAACCCAATACGTCCGCCAATTGTGCCCGACACAACACGCACCGTCCAGACCCCTGGGAATATTCCCTGCCTGTCCGAACCGTTTCATTCACCACACAATCATCGGCAGCGTCTCCGGCAACTCAAGGATCCGTCCGAACTTCGACGGCTCTTGGCGGGTCGCGACGGGTGCGTAGACCGCCCCTCGCCGTAGGCTCGACGCGTGGACGAACCCGCGGCGGAACCCTCGATTGAGCCCGAAAGCATCGTCGACCAAGCACGGCGCCGACTCGCCGATGCCGACCCGGCAGCCGTGTACCGGAGCATGGCCGGGCTCGTCCGATCGTCGCACACGCTGCTCCAGCCGATCTCGTACAGCGCGTCGCTGGCGTTCCACCAACCCACCTGTGTTGCGGTGGAACCCGAGCCGTCAACCGCCGAGGCCATCCACCTGTACGGACGCGCTGCCTACCCCCACTTCGACCGCGATCTGGTGGACACGCTCGCCTCGCCGACCCTCGATCATTTGATGACCGAGGTGTACCACCTCTTGGTCGCGGAGGGGCGCAACATCGCCCTCGTCACCAACCACGGCCAGATCATCGACATCGCGCTCATCCTCGGGGCGCTCGAACTCGCGCTCGTCGCCGAGACGCGGACATTCGGCGTGCTCGACGAACGCATCGACGTGAACCAATTGATCCCGCGGTGCAATCTCATGCTGTCGAAGATGGTGGCGACCACACAGGTGTTCGGCATACCGACGCCTCAAGTGCTCCAGGCGGTGTGCCGCTGCTTCTACAGCGTTCCCCAGACCGCGAGCCGGCGACGGGCGCGCCTCGATCCGGAGATCTCGCGCGCCAACAACCTCGCCATGCGCGCCGAACTCGAGGAACGACTCAGCGTGGGCGGCCAGGTCCTCGCCATGGCCGCGAGCGGCTCGCAGGACCTCCGCCTCGCCGCCGGGTTGGTCCAGAAGGTCCGTACGACATGGCGGCAACGCCGCGGTGAGGACCCGGGCAACAACGCGAGCCTCCACCTCCAGCCGCTGTACAACGGCACGATCAACCTGATGCTGACGTGCGAATACGTGTTGCCGGTGGCGCTCTCGCTCGAACGCGACCATCCGGCCTGCGCTGTCGGGCCGATCACCCGAGTGCGCGACGCCCAGGACTGCCACGACGTCATGCGTTGGATCGCCACCGCCCATGGCGAGGCAACCGGGGTGACCACGGTGTACCACGAGCACGAGGACGACCTGCTCACGCAGGTTCGAGCGGTGCTGCGAACCTGAGCGCCATACGCCGGCCGCAACCGCCTTGCGCGCTCATTTTCACGCAGGGCGGTTTGTGCCCGCGGCCTGTAGCCTTGAGTCGATCTTCCCGGATGTGGACGTCATGCCTTCTCCTGAGGCCGTCCGCCACCGATAATGGGGAGCGCGACGACCTGCCGCACTCCCGCGCAGCGTCCGTCCCACGAGGAACCATGCCAGCTTCCGCCGATCCGTCTCCCCGATCCAGCCGTCCGCTCCGCCGCGCCTTCGCGGTCGGCGCCGCTGTGGCCATCGGAATCACCACCTTGGGGGCGGCCGAGCAGGCGGGCGCCGCATCGAGCGACGAGGTTCGGCTGGTGATCGACTCGATCACCGGCACGCGTGTCGGGCGAGGCGCCGGCGCCGCGAACATCACGGCGCGCGTCACGAACGTCTCCGGCGTCATGGCCACCGGTGTGGCGGCGCGGCTCGCGCTGCCGGCTGGCATCGAGTTCTCGGCGCCGTCGTCGACCTCGGGATGCACCGTGGCCGGAACGACCGTGACGTGCGGCCTCGGAGCGCTTGCGGCGGGCAAATCCCGCAACCTCGTCATCGGCGTGCGCGAGACCGACCCGGCCGGAGCGCTCGGTCAGCGGCTCGGCTGGTTCCTGCCGGTCACGACCAATCAGTTCGACCCGGCGGCCGGCGAAATCTGGGCCCGGGAATGGGATCACGAGGCCGACGGACAGGGTGGCGACCTGTCGGTGTGCTGGCCGGTCACGAGCCCGAGCCCCCTCATGGATACTGCGGGCGGCGGCACCGCCCCGGATGCCGCCTGCGACGGCACGATCGACGGCCCCGCACTCGCGCCCGACGCGGACGGCCCCATCGACGCCTTCCCCGACCCGTTCGCCGCCACCGTCACGAGATCCTGGGAGTGGGTCACCGCCGTCACCCCGCCGACGTCGGGGGCCTTCCGGGCGTGCGGTCTCGGCATCGACGACGGCGGCTACGTCGCTATCGCACCGATCGAGTCGCCGCTCACCAACGCATCGATCGTGCTGAACCAACCCACGTTCGGCTCGGCAACCTCGGCCCCCTTCGCCATGACCGGCGGGCAGACCTACAAGGTGCTCATGCGCATCTCGAACCGAGGCGCCGTCGGCATCGACAACGGCGGGGCCAACCTGGGCGGCTGGGACACGTTCGGCATCGTCCCCGACGGTCAGGCGTGCACGAGCAACTCGGCCGTCGTGTTCGGCATCGGGCAATCCGCGTGGACACAACGGCTGCCCGTGCCCGTCGAGGTCGCGCCGACCTCCGACATCGGGTTGAACGGCGTGATCATCGCGCCCGAGCTCGACGGCGCCCGACGAAGCACCGCCCGGATCACCAACAACGGGCCCGACTCCGCTCTCACGACGGTGGTCTTCACAGCCCCGTCCGACATCGACGTTCCCTCCGAGGCGGACGGGTGCATCCTCGATCGCTCATCCAGCGCCGCTGCGTGCAGCCTCGGCCAGATCGAACCGTCCGGCGCGGCCTCGGTGACGCTTGGGTTCTCCGGCTCGGCGCTGCCTCGCTGGCAGACGCAGACGGCTGGGGTCGATCCCAACCCGGCGAACGACCTCCTGCCCCGATAGCCGACTGATAGCCGACCGCTGGCCCGCCGCACACGACGCCGCTACGGTGCGCCTCCGGGGCTACGGTGCGCCCATGGAGCGACCCCGTCCCCTCAACCGCCGGGTGGTCCTGAAACGGCGCCCGGAAGGGTTGCTGCTCAATGCGGATGTCGAGCTGATCCACGACACCGCTCCCGAACTCGGCGAAGGTGAAGCGCTGCTGCGGATCATGTACCTCGGCATGGATGCGACCGTGCGCACGTGGCTCAACCGTGGCGAGGGCTACCTACCGGCGGTCGAGATCGGCGAGACCGTGCGCTGCAGCGCGGTCGGCCGCGTGATCGAGACCCGGTCGGACAAGTTCGCCGTCGGCGACCTGGCGTACACGCTCGGCGGCTGGGCGGAGTACTGCGTCATCCGCGACGACGTCTTCACCACGCCGCTTCCGCCCGACACCGACCTGCCCGCCATGATGTCGGTGTTCGGGGCGACCGGGCTCACCGCGTACCTCGGCATCACCGAGATCGGACGGGCGCAGCCGGACGAGACGGTCGTGGTGTCCGCCGCCGCGGGCGCAACCGGGTCGCTCGCCGGGCAGATCGCGAAGATCCTCGGCTGTCGAGTCGTCGGCATCGTCGGCACCGACGACAAGGCGCGGTTCATCACCGAGGAACTCGGCTTCGACGCGGCGATCAACCATCGCACCGACGACGTTGCCGCAGCGCTGGCCGAGCACTGCCCGGAGCGGATCGACGTCTACTTCGACAACGTCGGAGGACCCGTGCTCGACGCCGTGCTCGGCCACATCGCTCGCGGCGCACGCATCGTGCTGTGCGGCGCGATCTCGGTCTACAACGAGCAACGCAAGCAGCCGGGGCCGGCGAACTACTTGAACCTGATTTCGCGTCGGGCACGGATGGAGGGGTTCATCGCGATGGATCACTGGGCCCGGTTCGACGAGATCATGACGGCGCTGCGGACCTGGGTCGACTCCGGGCAGCTTCGCCACGTCGAGTGCTTCTACGACGGACTCGACCACGCCGTCGACGCCTTGAACGCGCTGTTCACCGGCCAGAACACCGGCAAGGTCATCCTTCGCCCCTGACCGCGACGCCTGACGTGGCGACGAAACGGCCACCCCCGCCGTACCCCTCAAGCCGGGTTGACGCGGGAGCGGCGATAGGGTCCACCCGATGGCCCGAGGCACCCCAGCACCCAGGGGAGACCGCCCCGTTCGGCCGCTGCGGCGACTCGTCGACCTGCTGGGGCCGACCGACAGCGCGGCGCGGCAGAGCCTCATCGCGCTCGTGTTCAACTCGATCACCAGCTTCGGCGCCGGCCTCATGCTCGTCAGCTTCGAATCGACATGGCGCCGCCTGCCCCCCATGTTGATCCTGGTTCCGGCAGCCATCGGGCTGCGCGGCAACGTGTTCTCCACGCTCGGCAACCGTCTCTCGACGTCGCTGCACACCGGCGCGTTCCGGGTGTCGTGGCGGATCGACTCGGTGCTCGGCCAGAACCTCGTGGCCTCGTTCGCCCTCACATCGTTCCTGTCGGTCGTCCTCGCCGGCATCGCGACGGCGATCGGGACGGCGCTGGGCGTCACCGACATGGTCTCGAGCCTCCAACTCGTCGCCATCGCGGTGATCGGCGGCGTGATCGGCTCGCTCGTCGTGGCCGCGGCAACCGTGCTCCTCGCGATCGGAGCGGTGCGCTACTCGTGGGACCTCGACAACCTCGTCGCGCCGACGGTGTCGACGCTCGGCGACGTGGTCACCATCCCGGCCTTGTGGGTCGCCGCCGAACTCGTCGGCTCGGGTCCATCCACCCGCATCACCGGCCTGGCCATCGCTCTCGCCGCGACCGCCGCGATCGTCTGGTCGTGGCGGTCGGCCCACTCGCTGCTCTCCACGATCACCCGCGAGTCGCTCCCCGTGTTGACCGTCGCGCTCGCGCTCTCGGCCCTCGCCGGCGTCGTCCTGCAGAAGCAACAGCACCTCCTCGCCACGCTCCCGGCGATCTGGGTGCTACAACCTGCATTCGTCTCCTCGGCCGGCGCACTCGGCGGCATCCTGTCGGGCCGCGTGTCGACCGGTCTCCACATCGGCTCGGTCGAGCCGACGTTCTCGCCCGGTCCCACAGCGCGACGCGACGGCTCGCTCGTGTTCGGCCTCGCCGTGCCACTGCTGTTGCTCAACGCGCTCGGCGCGTCACTGGTCGCCCGTATTGGCTCGGGCGGCCAGCCGGGTTTCGGATGGGTGCTCGCCGCAGCCACGCTCGCCACCATCGCCACCATGGCGGTCGTGGCCGCCGTGTCGTACTTCGCGACCATCGGCGCCTGGCACTTCAACGTCGACCCCGACACCTACGGCGTGCCGATCGTGACTGCGGTCGCGGACTTCGTCGGGACGATGGCGCTGGTGATCGCCGTCGTCGCCCTCGGCATCACCTAGCCCCGCGACCGCGCGGCCAGCCCGCGCCACGAACCGGCACCGCTGCCGGCGCTTCCGTTTCCTGACGGCCCGTCAGGTATCGTCGACGGGCGATGAACCTGGACTTCACGCCCGACGAAGACGCGTTCCGCGAGGAGGCCAGGACCTGGCTCGCGGAACACCTGCCGGCCGGCCCCAGACCGCCCGAAGGCGACGAGATGCGAGCGTTCGATCTCGCCTGGCAGCGAACGCTCTACGACGGCGGGTGGGCGGGCATCAACTGGCCCGTCGAGTTCGGCGGGCGCGGCCTGACCGACATCCAGCAGATGATCTGGTATGAGGAGTTCGCCAGAGCCGAACCGCCGTTCACGCTGAACAACTCGTGCACCTTCGTGGGGAACAACCACGGCGGCCCCACGCTGATCGTGTCGGGGTCCGACGAGCAGAAGGCCTTCCACCTGCCGAAGATCCTGCGCGGCGACGTGGTCTGGTGCCAAGGGTTCTCCGAGCCCGGCGCCGGGTCGGACCTCGCGTCGTTGTCGTGTCGCGCGGAGATCGACGGCGACGAACTGGTCGTGAACGGCCAGAAGATCTGGACGAGCTACGCGCACGTGGCGGACTTCCAGGAGTTGCTCGTCCGCACCGACCCCAGCGCGCCCAAGCACAAGGGCATCAGCTGGGTCATCTGCGACATGCGAACCCCGGGCATCGAGATCCGCGAGATCACCACGATGAGCCACGTCAACGACTTCTGCGAGGTCTTCTACGACGACGTGCGCATCCCGCTGACCAACGTCGTCGGCCAGATCAACGACGGCTGGCGCACCGCGATGTCGACCCTGAGCTTCGAGCGCGGCACCGCCTTCATGGCCGACCAGGTGGAGCTTGCTGCCGTGGTGGAACGACTGATCGACGAGGCCCGAACACGCACCGGCCCCGACGGACGCCGTGCGGCCATCGCCGACGACGAGATCGCCCGCCGCCTCGCGACGGCACGGGCCGAGGTCACCGCCCTGCGCGCCATGACGATCGCCGGCATCAGCCGCGTGCTTCGCACCGGCGTGCCCGGGCCCGAGGGGTCGATGGTGCGGCTCTTCCACGGCGAACTCCACCAGCGCGTGTACCAGCTCGCCCTCGACATCATCGGTGCCGACGCGTTGCGCCTCACGTCGATCGACGGGCACGGCAACTGGACCGGCCCGTACCTGCAGAGCTTCGCGTACACGATCGGTGGTGGAACCACCGACATCCAGCGCAACATCGTCGGCGAAAGGGTCCTGGGGCTACCCAGGGTGTGACATGGACCTCCTTCCCACCTCCGAACAAGACGAGATCGTCTCCACGGTTCGAGCCGTGCTCGCCGACCGACACCAGCTCGGCGAGCCGCTCGGCGACGAACTGTGGTCGGCGGCCGCCGAGCAGGGCTGGTTCCTGATCGGGCTGCCCGAGTCCGCGGGCGGAGTCGGCTACAGCATCATCGAGGAGAGCCTCGTGATGCGCGAACTCGGCACCGCCTGTGCACCCGGCCCGTTCCTGGCCACGGTGCTCGCCGCGCACGTAGCGGCGCTCGCCGGTAACGCCGAGCTCACCGCGGCGATCGGCGCGGGATCGCACCGCGTTGCGCTCGCCGAACGGCTCGACCCGGAGCGATTCGCCGTGCAGGACCTCCCCGGCGCGTCGCTCGTGCTCGTCGTCGACGAGGCCGGCATCAGGGTGGTCGACGCCGCGCACGTCTCGGCGAGCGCCGTCGACTCGATCGACGAGCTCGTTCCGGTGGCGTACACCGACGGAGCGATCACCGGCGAGCCGCTGGCAGCGCTGAGCGGTGACGACGCGATCGACGTGCTGCTCGACGGGGCGCTGCTGGTCGCCGCCGGGCTCGCCGGGCTCGCCGAAGCGACGGTCACCCAATCGGTCGCGTACGGCAAGGACCGCGAGCAGTTCGGCCAGCCGATCGGTGCGTTTCAGGCGGTCAAACACCGCTGCGCCGACATGGCGACCCGAGCGGAGATCGCGTCGTGCCAGGTCGCCTACGCCGCGATCACGCGACGCGACCGGCGCGACGACGCCGCCTTCCATGTGGACGCGGCGCGCATCGTTGCCACACGAGCAGCCATCGACAACAGCCAGATCAACGTGCAGAACCACGGCGGCATCGGCTTCACCTGGGAGCACACCGCGCACCGATTCGTGACGCGGGCCCGGGTGTGGTCGCTTCGCCTCGGCAGCAGCGCCAGCCACCAGTCATCGCTGTTGGCCCGCAGCGCCGCCGACTAGCGGCGGTTCGCCGAGTCGCTCATCAGTGCCGAGCCTCATCAGTGCCGAGCGGCACACATCGCTCGCGGTCGAGGCGCCGAACAGCCCCGCGGCGTCGACCCGTTCGGTGCGGACTCAGCCGCCGAGGTTCAGGCCCGGTCGCGGCCGAAGCACGAACTGGGTCGTCGCCGCAGCGTCGAGCTGCGCCGGGGTCGACGTGGAGCCGACGCTCGCCGTCACGCTGAACCGATTCATGAAGTCGGGGTTGTCGTACCCACCGGGATACACGCCGATGCCGACGCCGTCGAAGCTCGCCTGGGTTCCGGTGGACGCGTACGTACCGACGCCGATGGCGTCGAACTCGCAGTCGCCGTCAGACGCACTCACCACGGCCACGCCGACCGGAATGGCGCCCATGCCCACGACGAACACGCCGACCTTGCCGGCACCGGCGTTGGCGAGGCCGTAGACCCCGCCGATGCTGCCGGCCGAATCGAGCAGCACGTTGGTCTGGGCACCGGCCAGATCCGCCGTGCGGGAGCAATCCGACCCCGGATCACGGTTGAACCGGGCGTCGACCGAGAGCGAACCGCTGTCGACGTGCTGGCCGACGAGCTCGACGGGCGCCAAGGTGAGCGGCTCCTCGGGGACCGTGGTCGAGGTCGTCGTGGTGGTCTCCTCGACCAACGTGGTCGTCGTCTCCGGGGCGACCGTGGTCTCGACCGGATCTGCCGTCGTCGTCGTGGTGGTGGTCTCGACCGGATCGACCGTCGTTGTGGTGGTGGTCTCCTGCGAGCCGGCGACGCCGGTCCATGTGCACAGCGAGACCGCTGTCAGCACGCTCGCAACCATTCCAATTCGTCGCACGAGACCCTCCCAGGCATCGAGACGGCACCGATGTGGTGTCGCCCAGGGCTCTGCGGTCAGGGTACTGGGCGACCTCCGGGTCAACAAGGGCACCCCCATTGGGCGAAGTTGCCCGCACAGTGCCGTCTACCGTGGACCGAGACGCGGCAAACGGGGGACCACGACATGACCGACCTGCTCGCACTGTCCGAGGCCATCATCGACGGCGCACGCTCGATCGACGACCACCATCCTGTCGCCTTCGCGGCCGGAGCGACGCTGCAGGAACTCGCGCCCGACCTCGCCTTTGTCGAATCGTTCTCGAACTCGATCGTGTACCGCGACGACGAAGGACTGGCGATGGTCGACGCCGGCAGCCCGCTGCACGCACCCGCCATCGTGCAGCGCGTGCGACTGGACCGCCCTCCCGCTGCGGACCGCGGTGTTCACCCACGGCCACGTCGACCACATCTATGCGGTGCCGCTCCTCGAGCGCGCACAGTCCGACCCCTGCCATGTGATTGCGCACGAACGCACCCCCGAACGGTTCCGGCGCTACGAGCGCACCAACGGCTACAACGCCGCGATCAACCAGCGACAGTTCCAGCTCGCTGCGCCCCTGTTCCCAGGCGACTACCGCTACCCCGACGAGGTCTACCGCGACACGCTCGGCATTCGCGCCAGCGGCCTCGACCTGGTTCTTCACCACGCCCGCGGCGAGACCGACGACGGCACCTGGCTGTGGGATCCGGCCCACCGCGCGGTCCTGACGGGCGACCTGTTCATCTGGGCCAGCCCCAACTGCGGCAACCCGCAGAAGGCCCAGCGGTACTGCGACGAGTGGGCCGTTGCGCTCCGTCGAATGGCGGCACTCCGTCCCGAACTGCTGCTCCCCGGCCACGGACTCCCGATCGCCGGAGCCGAGCGTGTGCAGCGGGTGCTCACCGAAACCGCCCGCTACCTCGAGTCGATCTTCGACCAGACCATCGACGCGATGAACACCGGGGCGACCCTCGACGAGATCCTGCACAGCGTCCGCCCGCCCGCCGACCTGGATGATGCGCCCTGGCTGCAGCCGGTCTACGACGAGCCGGAGTTCGTCGTCCGCGGCATCTGGCGGCTCTACGGCGGCTGGTACGACGGCAACCCGGCGCACCTCAAGCCGGCGCCCGACGACGCGGTGGCCGCCGAGGTCGCTTCGCTCGCGGGCGGAGCCGATCGGCTGGCGCGACGGGCGCTCGAACTGTCGAGCGCGGGCGACCACCGACTGGCCGGGCACCTCATCGAGTTCGCGGGCCGGGCCGCTCCTGCCGACGAGGAGATCCGCCGGGCACGCGCGACCGTGTTTGCCGAGCGGGCCCGCCAGGAACGCTCGACCATGTCGAAGGGCGTGTTCTCGTGGGCCGCCCGGTCCGCGTCGCCCGGCCCGAAGGGCTGATTCCGGGAGCGGCCGACTTCGAGCACAGAATCCGGGTCGACCGGCACTCAACGACTGGCGTTCGACGACCGGGCCGGAACGGCTGCCCGACGGCCTGCCACGACGCTGCCGGCCGGGACGCGGCGGTCGAATCAGTTGATCGTGAGCCCGCGGTCCTCGGCCTCGGCGGCAAGTTCCAACCACGCCTCGTCGACCGCCGCCAGATCTGCGTCGACCGCCGCAAGGTCGCCGGCGAGCGCCGCCAGCCGTTCGTGGTCGGCCGCAACCGCTGCGAGGCCGGCGGTGAGCTCGTCGCGTTTTGCCCCCAGCGTCGCCTGACGACGCTCGATCTCGCGCATCCGATGGCGCAGCGTGGACGGACTCGTCACGCTTGCGCTGCGAGCCCCGCCCCCACCGTCCGAGCCGCCAGCTCCGGCGCCCGTCGAGCCGGCCGTCGAGCCGCCGGATGTGCGACCGCTCGTGCCGCCGCGAACGTCGCCACCGCTCGCCCCGGCCGGCCGCAGGCCGGCGACCGCCCCTCGGCGACGTGGCGCGACCCGGCAGTCCTGCTCGTAGGCCGCGTAGCCGCCGGGTCGCCGGCCGGCGGTGCCTTCGCCGTCGCAGATGATCACGTCGGCGACGGCTCGCTCGAGAAGGGCTCGGTCGTGACTCACCACGATCACGGCGCCCGGCCAATCGTCCAGGAAGTCCTCGAGGGCGCGCAGGGTGTCGAGATCCAGGTCGTTCGTCGGCTCGTCGAGCAACAGAACGTTGGGATGTTGCGCCAGCACCATCAGCAACTGCAGCCGACGTCGTTCTCCCCCGGACAGCAGACGGATCGGCGTGCTGCGCGTCCCCGTCGAACCAGAAGCGCTCGGCCAGGGCTCGATCGCGATGATCGGGCTGGCGGTGCGGGCCGGCGATCGCGTCACGCACGCGCAGATCGGGGTCGAGCGTTCGCCCCATCTGATCGAACCACCCGATACGCACGGTCGAGCCGACATCGACTCGCCCCTCGCTCGGGCTCAGACGCCCGCCGAGCACCGCGAGCAGCGTCGACTTCCCGGCACCGTTGCGGCCGACGACGCCGAGCCGTTCGCCCGGGTCGATCGCCAGGTCGAGCCCACGGAAGAGCCAGTCGTCTTCGCCGAACCGATGGCCGACACCGTGCAGCTCGATCACCCTGTCACCCAGGCGCGGGGTGTCGAGGTGCAGGTCGAGCTCGCCCTCGCGAGCCGCTGCCCGTGGCCCACCCTCGACGATCGCGGTCGCCGAGGCGATGCGCGCCTTCGGCTTCGAGGTCCGCGCCGGGGCACCCCGTCGCAGCCACGCCAGTTCGGTCCTCGCGAGGTTGCGGCGCACCGTTTCGGCCGCAGCGTCGTGCGCAGCCCGCGCAGCCCGTCCGTCGAGGTACGCGTCGTAGCCGCCCTCGTGCACGAACGCGTCGCCACGGTCGAGCTCGATCACACGGTTGGTCACGCGATCGAGCACATGACGGTCGTGGGTGACGAGCACCAGACCGCCCGCCCAGCCGGCGAGCCGCTCCTCCAGCCACGCGATGGCGTCAAGATCGAGATGGTTCGTCGGCTCGTCGAGGATCAGCAGGTCCGCCGGTTCGACCAGCGCCCGCGCCAGCGCAACCCGCTTCGCCTGGCCGCCCGACAGCTGATCGACCGGCGTGTCGAGGAGATGTCCCAGGCCGAGTCGGTCGACGATCGAATCGGACTCCCACGTGCCTCCGGCGGCCTCGTGGACGCTGCTCCCTGCGAGCACGGGCTCCTGCGCGAGCATGGCGACCCGAGCCCCGCGACCCATGCGCACCTCACCGCTCTCAGGTCGTTCCTGCCCCGCCAACACGCGCAGCAACGTCGACTTGCCACAGCCGTTGATCCCCACGATCCCCAGCCGATCGCCGGTCGACACCGTGAGCGACAGGTCTCGGAAGAGCGGCCGACCGGGGCGGGACGCGTTGACCCGTTGGGCATCGACGAGGATCACCCCGAGAGCGTAGAGGCATGATGAGACCCATGATCACCGACCACTTCCTGGTCCCCGACCGGGTCGCCATCGTCACCGGGGCCGGGCGCGGCATCGGCGCGGCAACCGCCCGCACGCTCGCGGAGGCGGGTGCCGACGTCGTCATCAGCGCCCGAACCGAGGCCCAGCTGCGCGAGGTCGCCGACGACGTGGAGGCGCTCGGCCGCCGAGCCGTATGCGTCCCCGCCGACCTCTCCGACCTCGACGAGTTGCCCCGATTGGTGCAGGCGGCGGTCGACGAGTTCGGCCGGCTCGACATCGTGATCAACAACGTCGGCGGTTCGTTCCCCCGTCCGTTGCTGCAGACGAGCGCCGCCATGTTCGAGAAGGCGTTCCATTTCAACGTCACCACGGCGTTGGAACTGTCGAAAGCAGCGATACCCGCGATGCTGACCAACGGCGGGGGGTCGATCGTCAACATCAGTTCGGCGATCGGGCGCCTCACCGATCGTGGGTTCGCCGCCTACGGAACGGCAAAGGCAGCGCTGAGCCACCTGACGCGGCTCATGGCGACCGAGTGCGCTCCCCGTGTGCGGGTGAACGCGATCGCCGTCGGGGCGACCGCGACCTCGGCACTCGAAACGGTCGTCACCGACGACGGGTTGCGATCGGCCATGGAGACCAACACACCGCTGCGACGGCTGGGCGACCCCCTCGACATCGCGCTCGGAGCGCTCTACCTCTGCTCCCCCGCCGGCAGCTACCTCACCGGCAAGATCATCGAGATCGACGGCGGCCTGACAGCGCCGAACCTCCCGCTCGATCTGGCGGACCTTTAGGCGTCGAGCACCCCGCGCACCGCGGCCCGCAACTCGTTGGCGTCGACGGGCTTGAGGAACACCCGGCCCGAGCGCCGCATCGCGGCCTCGAACTCGGATGCCTCGGGCGTCACGCCGCCACCGGTCACGAACAGCATCCGGTCGGCAAGATCGCCGCGCTCCTCGGCCAGCGCCCAGTAGAGCTGCTCACCGGTCAGGCGAGGCATCATCAGGTCGCAGATCACCACGTCGAACGACTCGTTCTGGAGAAGCTCCTCGAGCGCCGTCGACGCATCGTGTCGGACGGTCACGTGGAAGGTCGACCCAAGCATCCGCTTGAGCACCCGCCCGGCGAGCTCATCGTCGTCGAGCACGAGCACCCGCGCATCGCAGATGAGCCGGACCGGAGCGAGCCCCTCGTGAGGATCGACCCCGGCGACCGGAACCTCAACCGTCGCCACCGACCCGCCGCCGGCGCCACGAGATACCGACAGCGTTCCGTCGACCTCCGCCAGCAACCGCTCGCAGATCGACAGTTCGAGCGCCCGCGTTCGAACGTCGCCGGCGAGGCCGAAGGGCAGCGAGAGCGATCCACTGAACGGACGGCGATCAGCCCCGTTGTCGCGCACCGTGATCCGCACCACCCCGTCGACCTGCTCGATCCGCAGCACGATCACGTTCGAGTGCGGATCCGCGACCAGGAACGAGTTGGCCGCGTTGGACAACAGGTTCAACAGCACCTGGCTCAAACGCGAGCTGGTGATGGCCGCCGGCGCCGTCGCCATGAGCTCGGTCACCAGATCGGCGCGGTGACGCAGGTCGCGCATGGCCAGTCGCATGGAGATGCGAGCGACCTCGCACGGGTCGCACTCGGCGATGCTGTCGTCGGCCTGCGTGATCGCGGCGAGGTCCGAGACGATCTCCTTCATGCGTGTCGCACCCTGGACCGCATCGTGCACGGCGTCGATCAGGTCCCGGTCGCCCGACGCCGCCACGGCATCCTGGATGACCGACAGGTTGCCGATGACATACGACAGCGGGTTGTTGAGTTCGTGACCCACGCCGGCCGCCAGGCCGCCCATGGCGGCGAGGCGCGAGGTGAGCTGCAGCTCGGACTCGCGTTCGCGAATCAGCTGGTCGGAACGCATGCGCTCCGAGACGTCGCGGAACATGCCGAGCACCGCCGAACGGCCACCGATCTCGAGCAGCGAGGCGCTGATCTCGGTGATAACGGTCCTGCCGTCGGCCCGCTTGATCGGCATCTCGGTCGAGCTTCGCTCATCGCGTCCGAGCCGCTCGACATGGTCGCGGAACGCGGCCCGCGACTGGGCATCGAGGATGTCGGGGTGCAGCCCGGACTGGTGCGAACCGACCAGCTCCGCACGGCTCCGGCCCCAGAGACGTTCTGCGGCCTCGTTCGCGTCGAGGACGATGCCGGTCGCACTGTCGGCGATGACCGCCGCGTCGTTCATGTAGTGGAACAGCACCGAGTTCCGCGCCTCAGAAGCGCGTAGCTCGCGTCCCAGCCGGAGCTGCTCCGATACGTCGAGCAGGCTGCCGACCACCAGCCGAGGCCGACCCGTACGATCGTCCGGCACGGTCTTCGCGTTGGCGAGGTACTCGCGGAACACGCCGTCCCCGCCGCGGATCCGCAGGCGGGTTCCGACCGAATGGCCCGACAGGTCGGCGCCGCGATCGACGAGCTTGCCACCGACCACCAGGGCGCGAATCGTGAGCCAGTCGGCAGGGTGGATGAACTGGGCGAGATCGTCGGGCCGCGGTGGCGCCGTCCCCGGCGCGACCCGCAGCATCTCGCAGGTGCGATCGGACCAACGCACGCGATCGCGGTCGCTGTCCCATTCCCAGTAGCCCTCGATCGCCCCGGCGAGCAGCCTGGATCGAAGCCGCATGTGCCACTCGTCGGACGACCTGGCGACGAACGCCGCGAGCCGGGCCGCCGCGGCGGGTGAGGCGTCAACGTGCACGGCCGCGAGTTCCTCGACCCCGAGGCGGGCGCCGAGTACATCCCCGGCGCCGAGGGCGCACCGGTCGAGACCACGACCACCGGCGACCGGTACGCCCGGTCCGGAGCGCCCAGCAGCACGTCGGCCACATCCGCGAGGTCGACCGTCTCGGGCTGCACGACGACAACGCGGAAGCGCTCGTCGAGCCGCCGCACCTGACCGCGCAGCCGGTCGATCGTGACCGGGACCCGGTACAGCCCGGCCGCCTCGATGAGGGCGGCAACGACATCGTCACCAGACGCGTTGGACGAGCCGACGACGTGCAGTGCGTCGTGCGCAACGGCGTTCACCATCGAGGCATCACGGCGCCCAACGTACCGCCGGGCGACGTACGCTCGGCCGGATCAACCCATCAGGAGGCCGGTTCTGTGAGCATCCACGCACTCTCCATCGCGTCCCTCGACGGTCGGCCCGACCTGCTCGACCATCAGCGCGCAAGGTCGCGCTCCTCGTGAACGTCGCCTCCAAGTGCGGACTGACACCGCAATACGAGCAACTCCAGGCGCTCCAGGACCGCTTCGGACCCGAGCGGTTCACCGTGATCGGGTTCCCGTGCAACCAGTTCCTCGAGCAAGAGCCGGGAACGCCGGAGGAGATTGCGTCGTTCTGTTCGCTGAACTACGGCGTGACGTTTCCCCTGTCAGAGAAGATCGAGGTCAACGGACCCGACCGCCACCCGCTCTACGCGGAACTGTGCGAGCTTGCCGACGCCGAGGGGCACTCGGGTGACATCCGGTGGAACTTCGAGAAGTTCCTCGTGGACGGCGACGGTTCGGTCGTCGCTCGCTTCTCTCCCACGCTCGCGCCCGACGACGCGGCCATCGTCTCGGCCATCGAGGCCGCACTCGGCGACGACGCGTAGCGGGTTCTCCGCGGGGAAAGCGCCGTCCCGGGCACACGATCCCGCACGATCGGGCTCGATCTTGACCGAGCGGTCAAGTATCGTCGGGCCCATGTACGAGTGGTCCGACGAACACCTCATGCTCCGCCAGGCGATGCGCGACTTCATCGCCAAGGAGATCCTCCCCATCAAGGAAGACCTCGAGCACGGCGACACCCCGCCCTACGACGTGCTGCGAAAGCTGTACGCCACGTTCGGCATGGACGAGATGGCGCGGGCCACGTTCGAGAAGCGGATTGCGCACGAGAAGGCCGTCGCCGCGGGCGAGGCCGTGAACGACGACAAGCCGTCGCGCCACGGCGGCGGTGACGCCGGCTACACGCTCATCCCGATCATCGAACTCTGCCGGCACTGTCCCGGCATGGTGACCGCCATGGGCGTATCGGTCGGGCTCACCGCCTCGGCGATCCAGGCCAAGGGCACCATCGCGCAGAAGGAGCGCTGGGTCCCGCAGTTGCTCACGCTCGAGAAGGTCGGCGCGTGGGCCATCACTGAACCGAACAGCGGGTCCGACGCGTTCGGCTCGATGCTGTCGACCGCACGACGCGACGGCGACGAGTACCTGCTGAACGGCAACAAGACGTTCATCACGAACGGCCCCTATGCCGACACGATCGTGTTCATCTGCAAGCTCGACGAGGGCAACGATCCGAAGGACCGCAAGGTGTTGAGCTTCGTGCTCGACCGTGGCATGCCCGGCCTCGAGCAGTCCAAGCCACTTCGCAAGATGGGCATGCATTCGTCGCCCACGGGCGAGCTGTTCCTCACCGACGTCCGCGTCGGCCGCGACCGTCTGGTCGGCGAGACCGAGGAGGTGTCCAAGGGCGGCCGCGACGGGGCGAAGGCCACGTTCCAACAGGAGCGTTCCGGCGTCGCTGCCATGTCGCTCGGCATCATCGAGCAGTGCCTCGATCTGTCGATCGAGTACGCGAAGAACCGGGTGCAGTTCGGGCATCCCATCAGCGAGTTCCAGCTCATCCAGCAGAAGCTCGCCATGATGGAGGTCGCCCGGATGAACGTTCAGAACCTCGTGTTCCGAACGATCGAGCTGTCCAAGGCCGGCAAGACGATGACCTTCGCGGAGGCGTCGGCCATGAAGCTGTACTCGGCGCAGGCCGCAACCGCCGTCGCGCTCGAAGCCGTGCAGCTCCACGGCGGCAACGGCTACATGGCCGAGTACCAGGTGGAACAGCTGGCCCGCGACGCGAAGGTCCTGCAGATCTACGCCGGCACCGACGAGATCCAGACCGTCGCCATCGCGCGGGGGTTGGTGGGCTGACCGACCCCCGCTGCGGGACCAGGCTCCACAGCGCACCACAACCCTCGACGATCTCGGCCAGACTCTGTCGATGACCCTCAACCGGCACGGGCTCGCGATGCGCGTCGGCTCGACGCCGCTTCGCATCAAGGCCGGGTTCATCCTGGCCGTTCTGGTGCTGGGCATCCCGTTCTCGCACCACCTCGCCAGCTACCTCGGGTGGACGGCGCTGGTCACCATGTCGGTACTCGTGCACGAAGCCGGCCACGTCATCGCGTTACGCCGGTTCGGCTTCGCCCCCACCGTCGAGCTGGGGCTGTTCGGCGGACTCACCGCCGTTGAAGGCAACGGAACGCTCGACCGGGTTCGATCCATCGCCGTGTCGCTTGCGGGACCCGTCACCGGGCTCGCCTTCGGCATGGTCATCCATGCCGGCACGGTGGTGGCCGGCGCCGACCCGACCAGTTGGTTCCAGCAGGCCAACTGGTTCGTCAACATCTGGTGGAGCCTGCTCAATCTGCTCCCCGTCATGCCCCTGGACGGTGGCCACATCGCCCGTGAGGTGTTCGAGGCGGCCGGCGAGACGCGCACCGGCACCATCGCCGCCGTCGGCGCCGTGTCGATCGCGGTGCTCATCGGGATTGCGGCGGTCGCGGCGCACCAGCAGGGAGCGTGGATCGCCGTCGCGTGGGCGGCCCTGGCCGCCACCAACCTTCGCTACCTGCCGCTCACGCCGCGGCGGAGGCGGATGGTCGAGCTCCGCGCCGCCCACGCCCAACTGCTTCGCGGCCACATCGACACCGCAGTGCCGCAACTCCTCGCAGCGGTTCGCGGGCCGGATGCGAATCTGGTGTCGACCGGGGCCATGACCACGCTCGCCTGGGCGCTCCTGCACGCCCACCGCTACGACGATCTCGCCTCGATCGACCTTCGCCGCGTGAACCCCAACCACCAGCACCTGCTGAGCGCGGCGGTCGCGTGGTACCGCGGCGACCTGGCGAACGCCTACCCGTGGGCGATCGAGGCACTGGCCCGCGGCGAGGTGCCGCCGCCGGCCAACTACTTCTCCCGAGTGTTCACCCGGCTCGGCGAGATGGACGGGCTCTGGCGTTCCATCACCATGCTGCCGCCGCACGAATCAGCGCGTGCGGCCGAACGCGTGCGCCGGACTGTCGGGGCCTTGTCGTGAACGAACGCCTGGGCGCCACCATCGCCGTCACCCTCACGCCCGATGCGCTTCGCCGCGTCCGCGGCGGCCACCCCTGGGTGTTCGACCGCTCCGTCGTGCGAGCACCCGCGACCGCTGCGACCGGCGACCTGGCGGTGGTGTTCGACGCGCGTCAGCGTTTCGCCGCGATCGGCTTGTACGACGCGACGTCACCGATCCGAATCCGCATCCTCCACCACGGCAAGCCGACCACCGTCGACACCGACTTCCTGCGTGCGCGCATGGCCGGCGCTGTCGAACGCCGCTCGGAGTTCACGTCCGACCGACGCACCACCGCCTACCGGCTGGTTCACGGCGAGAACGACGCGCTGCCCGGCTTGGTCGTCGACCGATACGACACCAGCGTGGTGATCTCGCTCGACACCGCTGCGTGGCTCCCGCACCTCGACCGCGTGGTCGCGGTCGCCGCCGACCTGCTCGAACCAGCGCGGATCGTCCTGCGCACGTCGCGCACGGTCGCGAACGCGGCAACCCCACCCCCGTTCCCATCCGCCGCCGTCGGCGTCCCGGCCGACGCCGGACACGCGGGTCGCGTCGTGTGGGGCGATCCGCTCGACGACGAGATCGTGTTCCTGGAACACGGCGTGCGGTTCGGGGTCGACCTGCTCGACGGACAGAAGACCGGCCATTTCCTCGACCAACGCGACAACCGAAGGCTGGTGGCATCGCACAGCCGCGGCCGCGACGTGCTCGACGTGTTCTGCTGCACCGGCGGATTCGGGGTCCATGCCGCTGTGGGCGGAGCACGCTCCGTGCTCAGCGTCGATCAGTCGAAGGCGGCGATCGCGGCGACCATCGCGAACATGGAACGCAACCGCGGCCGCCGCGGCGTCGATTCGTGCGAGCACGACACCGCGTGCGGCGACGCGTTCGAGGTGCTCGCCCGGCTGCGGGCGAGCGGGCGGCGCTTCGACGTGATCGTGGTGGATCCACCGGCCTTCGCACGGCGCCAGCGCGAGGTCGAGTCGGCCCTCACCGCGTACCGACGCCTGACCCGAGCAGCGCTCGACGTGGCGGCGCCGGAGGTCCAGCTCTTCCAAGCCAGCTGCTCCAGTCGCGTCGACCGCCGCTCGTTCCTCACCGCCCTCGACCAGGCCGTCAACGAATCCGGCTGGACTCTGCCCGACCGCACCGTCACCGGCGCGCCCGCCGACCATCCGGTGGGCTTCGAAGACGGCTCCTACCTCGACGCGACGCTCCTTCGGCTGCGGCGCAACGATCAGTCGCCGGGACGGACGGCCCGGAGATCGCGAGCCAGGTAGACCACCTCGGCCCCGTCGCCGTACGGCTCCCCACGGCCGACCTCGGCGAACCCAAGCCGCTCGTGAAAGGCGAGCGACTCGACGTTCGCGGGACGCGAGTTCACCTCGAGCACGAACCAATCGACCTGATCGGCCGCGGCGCGCCGCTCGACCGCCCGGTACATGGCCTGGCCGATCCCGCGGCGCTGGGCCGCCGGGGCGACGCACACCCGATCCAGGTACACGAACGACTCGAACCGCTCGGACACCCATCGGTAGTTCGCGCTCCAGTACGCCGTTCCGGGGCCGAGCGTGAGGCAGAAGGCATCGGGCACGACACCCACGCCGAACCGATCGCGACACAGGGGCCAGAGCTGTCGGAGCCGATCCGAGTCGAGCGATCCCACCTTGGGGACCTCGGCCTCGTTGAGCTCGAGCACCCGATCCAAATCGGCGGGTGTGAGGTCACGGACGGACAGTTCACGCGGGAGGGGGGACATGAGAGCGGAGGCTATCCACGCCGCGCCCGTCGCCCAGTCGGTGCGCTCCCGGCCCGCTGCGGTCCTCGAGCGGTGCGGCGAGGCGCGATCATGGCCGCGAACCCGTGAACCGCGAGAAGGAGCCCACCCGTGAAGATCATCGTCGATCCCGAGAAGTGCCAGGGACACAACCGCTGCTACGCGCTGGCCGGTGAGCTGTTCGACGTGGACGACTACGGCAACGCGACGGCGCTCAACGACGGTGACGTACCCGAGGGCCAGGAACAGCGGGCCGAGCTTGCGATCGCGAACTGCCCCGAGCACGCGATCGCGGTGGTCGACGCGTAGCTGGGCGTCGCAGCCCCGCCCGAATCCTCGCGTCGCGGCACCCGCCGATGCGAGGAACGGCGGTGCCATACTCGAACCATGTCAACTCTCCGTCGCCGGCTGCGGGCCGGGAGCGCACTCGTGGTTGCCGTGGCGTCCGGTCTCGCGGCATGCACCCCGCCGGTCGATCCGCCTGATCCTCCCGACTCACCGACGGGCTGCAACGGCGTCGATGCCCTCTGCACCCGCTCATTCGACCAGGTCGCGTACCTCACCACCCACAATGCGATGAGCTCGTCCGCGTACTCGTTTCTCGGTCCGAACCAGACGTACTCCTTCACCGGCCAGCTCGACCGGGGTGTCAGGGCGCTCATGCTCGACATCCACCGCAACGGCGAGAGCCCGTTGCCCGCTGCGGACCTGCCGTCGGACGCGGTGCTGCTGTGCCACGAGTACTGCGCGATCGGCCATCTCTCACTGGTCACCGGCCTCGCCGAGATCAAGGCGTGGCTCGACGACCATCCACGCGAGGTGATCACCCTCATTCTCGAGAACTACGTGAGCGCGTCCGACCTCGATACCGCGATGACCGACTCGGGCCTCGCACCCCGACTGTTCGACCATGCGGTCGGCACTCCGTGGCCGACGCTCGGAGAGATGATCGCCGCCGACCGCCGTGTCGTCGTGCTCACCGATTCGCAGGGAGGCCAGCGGCCCTGGCTCCTGCCCGCGTTCTCCGAGGCGTGGGACACCAACTGGTCGGCGGCCGCCACCGGCGACCTCACCTGCGGGGTCAACCGGGGCTCGTTCACCAATCGACTGGTGATCCTCAACAACTTCCTGACCAACCCGATCGCGAGCACCGGGCTTGCCGACGCGGCCAACTCGAATCCGTTCCTCGCGCAGCGCATCGAATCGTGCCGAGCGGACTGGGGCGGGAGAATCCCCAACTTCGTGACCGTCGACTTCTTCGAGCGTGGCGACGCAGCCGGTGAGGTGCGCGCCCTGAACGAGTCGTAGCCACACACCGAGTCGCGTCGCCCGCCGCGCCTCGGACGCACCATTCGCTGGCGCGCTTCGCTGACGCGGTGCCTCGCGCAGCAGGCGCGGCGCTCAGGCGTCGTCGTCGGTGACGAGCAGCCCGGCGGTCGCGGCCAGCGCCGCAGCAACACCGGCCGCCTTCTCGTAGATCGCCTCGTAGTAGTGCGGCGCCACGGCGTCGCGTCCGGGGAGTGGCGGCTGACCGAGCGATCGCACGACCGCCGAGGGATCGTCGGACCGGCGGATCCGTGGCACCTCCACCTGGTCGGGTTCGGTCCCCCAGAAGTCGGCCGCGGCCGCGGCGCGGCGCGCCGTCTTCGATCGCGCCGGGCTCTTTCGACGACGTGAACTCATGACTGCACCGCCTCTCCGCCGGGTGTGCCTCGGCCGACGCCGGCCTGCAGTTCTTCGGTGATCAGCAGGTCGGGCTGCATGCCGAGGGCCTTCTTGAGCTGCGTCGTGTCGAGATCCGCGAGCGACGACGACTTCGGCATCACCATGTCGGCAATCTGCCGCTTGCCGGCGACCACCTCTTCCACGCGTTCATCCACCGTGCCCGGGCACACGAGCCGGTGACAGATCACCGTCTTGGTCTGGCCGATGCGCCACGCCCGGTCGCGGGCCTGATCCTCGACCGCCGGGTTCCACCATCGGTCGTAGAGCACCACGTGGCTCGCTGCGGTCAGGTTGAGTCCGGTGCCTCCGGCCTTCAGCGACAGCACGAGCGCACCCGGCCCCGACTGCGCCTGGAACGTCTCGATCATGCGGTCGCGGGCGCCTCGCGCGAGCCCGCCGTGGTAGCACTCGACCCGCTGCCCCGTCCGGGCGGTGAGGTGGCGAGCGAGGCGCTGGCCCCACTCGGCGAAGTGGGTGAACACGAGCACCTTCTCGTCGGCGGCGAACACCGACTCGACGATCTCTTCCAGCCGGGCGAGCTTGCCCGACCGAGCGTCCAGAGGGCGATCGTCGCCCTGGTAGGCCGCCGGGTGATTGCAGATCTGCTTGAGCGCCGTGATGGCCGCGAGGATCTGCCCCTTGCGCGGCTCCTCCCCCACCTCGGTCGCGTTTCCGGTGACCAGCTTGTCGAGCACCGCCTGATAGAGGCCCACCTGCTCGGGCGTCATCGAGCAGTGGTCGAGCTGATCGATCCGGTCGGGGAGCTCAGCGGCGATCGCCGGCTCGGCCTTGGTGCGACGGAAGACGAGGATGCCGTTGAGCGCCCGCATCGCATCCTCGGCCTCGATCTTCTTGGACGTGTCGCCGTCGCGCGACAACGCCGCGATGAACTGCGGGCGGGGCCCGACGAGCCCTGGGTTGGTGAAGTCGAGAATCGACCACAGGTCACCCAGACCGTTCTCGATGGGTGTACCGGTGAGCGCGACGCGGGTGCGAGCGTTGAGCCGCCGCAACTGCTGCGACGTGTCGTTCGCCGGGTTCTTGATGGCCTGTGCCTCGTCGAGCACCAGTCGACGCCACTCGATCTGTGACAACGCCTCCACGTCGCGCACTGCGGTCCCGTAGGTGGTGATGACCACGTCGGCACGGGCGGCCTCGGCCGCGACCTCGGTGTCGCTCGCCCGGTTCGCGCCGTGATGCACCACCACGTGGAGCCCAGGGGTGAACCGGCGTGCTTCCGATGCCCAGTTACCCACAACCGCGGGTGGGGCGATCACCAGCGAGGGCGCTCGGTCGCCGTCGTCGCGGCCCGACGCAAGGTGGGCCAGCATCGTCGGCGTCTTGCCGAGGCCCATGTCGAGAGCCAGGCAGCCGCCGAGCCCCACCGCTTCGAGGAAGCCGAGCCATGCGGCGGCCTCGGCCTGGTAACTCCGCAGCTCGCCGACGAAACCCGGCGGCGTGACCACGGGAGCCGTCGCCACCTCGGCGGCCTTGGACAGCAGCTCCGACGCCCACGTCGATCCGGCGAGGGTCACCCCGCCGGCCAGCGGGCTGTCGTCGAGGCCGAGCGCGGCACGGAGCATCTCCGCCCCGGTCATGCTCGTCTTCGACGCCCGGTCCTCCAACGCCTGCGCGGCCGCTCGCAGGTCGGCCTTGTCGACCGCAACCCACTTGCCGCCGGAACGGATGAGCGGACGGGCCTCGCGCGCCAGCCGGGCGATGTCGGCCGCCGACAGCTCAACATCGTCGAACACCGCCGACCAGCGGACCGCCGCCAGCTGGCTCGCGCCGGCGACCGACTGGCCCTCGGACGCCGCGTGCAGTCGGAGCGCGGCCGTCGCCGGACGCTTCGACAGGGCGGGCACCCGCACGTCGAACCCTGCGTCGACCAGCCTCGGGCCGATCTCGCTCATCAGGTCCCACGCCTCGGTCTGGCTCAGGATGACCTGCCCGCGACGCAACCCACCGGGCCGCAGCAACACGGGGAAGAGCCGCTCGAGGCGCTTCATCTCCTCTTCGAGATCGCGACGCTCAGACCCGGCGTTGACGATCGCTTCCTCGATCGACACGAGCGCGCTCTCGATACCCGGCGCGAGCACGGCGACCCGCCACGCATCGCCCGAGTCGGGCGGATCGAGCTGCAACACCAGCCGTTCGTGGGCCGAGGTGACCGACCGCGACCAGCGGTCGAGGCGTGCGACGGCCTCGCTGCCCACCCTCAGGGGAGCATCGAACACCGAACCGTCGAGACGACCGAGGTAGGCCTCGGACACGTCGTTCGATGTGAGCACTTGCGGCGGCGGGGCCGGCACGGGATACCGCCGGGCCGCGTCGCGACAGATCGCGTCGACCACGCCCGTGAGGATCGAACGCACCACGGTCGGCGCGTCGGACTTGGCGTCGAGCGCCGTCACCGCTCCCGGCATGGCCGCGGCGACGGCCTTGAGGCGCGACGGCTCGACGAGAGCCGGAGTCCACCGCACCGAGTACGAGCCCGTGTGATCGCCGCCGCCGCTCCCACGAGCGCGCTTGCGTTGCCGCAACAGCGGCACCACCGAACCGAGCGCAGCGAGCTCGACACCCCAGATCGCCACCCGGCCGATCCAAGCGAGGCTCGGGCCCAGGTCGCCGTCGGCCTGGTCGGCACCCACGGCAATGAGCCACCCGAGCACATCGCCGACCGCCGTCGCGAGCGCTGGAGCCGACGCCCCACCCGGAACCGGCACGCTCCCGTGACGCTCCCAACCCGACGACGGTGCGCCCGCGGCCGCGAGGAGTCGGCGGACGCCCGCCTCGTCGATGCCCGCCGCATTGGGGCCGCCTGCCCACACGATCACCTTGCCGGGCCGCCACGACACTTGCAGTTCGGCGATGCCCGGTTCGTCGGGAACGGTGTCGGCGACGGGTTCGGAGGCGGCAGCGCGCTCGGCGATCGCAGCGGTCGGCATTGACGGTGCCGGCGTCGTCGGGATGCGCTCGCCCGTGGCACGGAACCATGCCTCGGCGAGCGAACGCGACTCCACCTCGAGATCGGCGACGATCTGCTCACGCTCCTCGCCGCGGATCTGGCGGGCGCGAGTCAGTGCGTCGTCGACGTCGACCAAGCGACGCGATAGGCCGATCCGCCAGGAGCGGCGGTCGGCCAAGAGGCACTCCCGCTGCTCGCGGGTGGCAAGGCCGTACAACTCGTCGTCGACACAGTGGTCGAAGTCGACGACCGGAGCAACGGGCGAGTGGGTGAGAGTGGTCATACAGGAGACACCTTCGGCGCCGGTGATTCGGTTCCGGCAACTCGACGATCTGGTGATGCAGCGGGCTCACCGCTGCTCGACGGGCCCGGCAGAACGATCCGACGCCGTCCGCCACACGAGTGGAGGACGCATCGACGATCGCCACCGCCGTGGCCAACCCCGCCGACCGCACGACGGAGGGAGCGTCGTCGCGTTCGGACGAGACCGAGTGTAGTCCGCAGTCCGCACCGCGCACCCCTCAGGGGGTTCTAGAGTCGGGCCCGTGCAATGCCGAAGTGTGCGCCGACGCCTGCTGATCGTCGTCGGCATCCTCGCCCTCGTGTGGTGGATCCTCACCCGCCGCAACACGGCACCGCCGGAGCCCCCTGCCCGACGCACGCGCCCGCCCGAGCCGCGACGGCCTGCGACCAACGGCCCTGTCGCATCACCGGAACCGCAGCCCGAACCGCAGCCCGAACCCGCCGACGAGGCGGAAGCCGGCAGCCCGAACCCGCCGACGATCTTGCGGCCATCGACGGCATCGGCCCGAAGATCGCCAAGGTGCTTCGCGAGGCCGGCTACGCGACGTTCGACAGCGTGGCCGCATCGAACGAGGCCGACCTTCGCCGCACACTCGCCGATGCCGGGCTCCGGCTCGCACCCACGCTGGCGACGTGGCCGGCACAGGCGGCTGAGCTCGCCGCCCTTCGCGGGGGCAACCGTCGGCCGTCCGACCCATAGCTCCCAACAGCGCAAGGTTCGCGTCGGCCCCACCACCACAAACGGAACTCCTCCACAGTTCAACCGTGGAGACACCAGGCGCCCCACCAGCACACCCTCTCCACAGTTCAACCGTGGAGACACCAGGCGCCCGGCGACCTCCACGATCGGCAGCCGGACCGCCGCCATGCGGGCTACGGTCGCCGCGTCGGCCCGCCATGAGCGCCGACCCACACGACCACAGGGGAGGCCACCGTGACACACGATCTGGTGATCCGAGGCGGCACCGTCGTCGACGGGAACGCAACGCCGGGCTACCGAGCCGACGTTGCGATCGACGGCGATCGCATCACCGCCATCGGCGACCTGCGCAGCGAGGCGGCGGCCCGCACCATCGACGCCGAGGGCCGCCTCGTGACGCCCGGCTTCGTCGATATCCACTCCCACCTCGACGCGCAGGTCGGATGGGACCCCACGATGAGCTCGTCGTGCTGGCACGGCGTGACCTCGGTCGTCCTCGGCAACTGCGGCATGACCTTCGCTCCCGTCCGACCGGGCCAGGGCGCCGTGCTCGCCACGGCGATGGAGTCGGTCGAGGACATCCCGGCCTCGTGCATTCTCGACGGGCTCCCGTGGAACTGGGAGACCTTCGGCGGCTACCTCGACGCCGTCGAGGCGTTGCCCCTCGGGCTGAACGCCGGCGGGTACGTCGGCGACGTCGCGCTCCGCCTCTACGTCGCCGGGGACCGCTCGTGCGAGCCCGACTACCGGGCCACCGACGACGAGCTCGCCCAGATGGCCGCGCTGGTGCGCGAGGCGATGGACGCGGGCGCGCTCGGCTACTCCATCTCACGAAGCCTGTTCCACCGCGTGCCCGATGGCCGCAACGTGCCCGGCACCTGGTCCGATCCGTCGGAGTTCATGGCGATCGCCGATCCGCTGCGCGAGCTCGGGCGGGGCGTGATCGAGAGCGCCCCCCGGTACAACGAGGAGCAGGGCTCGATCTCGCGGGTCGACGAGGAGCTCGCGTGGATGGCCGAACTCAGCCGGCGGACCGGCCGACCGTTCACCTTCAACCTGCAACAGATCACCTCGCTCGGCGATCACTACCGCGACGTCATCCGACTCGCGATCGAGGCGAACGCCGACGGCGCCCGGCTCCACCCGCAGATCACCCCGCGTTGCGTCGGCGTGCTCTTCTCGTTCGCAGCGAACACCCTCATCGACGACCTGCCATCGTTCGCTGCCCTGCGCACACACGACCTCGCGGGTCGCGTTGCCGCCATCCGCGACCCCGAGTGCCGAGCGCGCCTCATCGCCGAAGGCGCCCACAAGACGGCCGAGTCGTACGACTCGATGTACCTGATGCCCGTCGACGAACCCGTCCGCTATGCATTCTCGGCCGACGATTCGCTCGGAGCGCTGGCCCGCCGGCGCGGGATCGGTCCCGTCGAGGCGTACCTCGACGAGATGGACCGAAGCCACGGTCGAACGGTCATCAACTGGCCCGTGATGAACCAGCGCGACGAGGCGATCGTCGAGCAGCTCACGTCACCCGTGACGGTGATCGGGCTGGCCGACGCCGGCGCCCACGCCACGCAGATCATGGACGCGTCCCAGCCGACCTGGCTGCTCGCACACTGGGTGCGCGACCGCGGCGTGCTGAGCGTGGAACAGGCCGTCGCGATGCTCAGCTCCCGCGGAGCTGACCTGGTCGGCTATCGCGACCGCGGGCGGGTCGCCGTGGGCGGCTACGCCGACATCAACGTGATCGACCTCGACGCGATCGCGTTGGAGATTCCTGAGATCCGTCACGACTTCCCAGGAGGTGCGCCCCGGTTCGTGCAGGGCGCCCGCGGCATCGAGCACACGATCGTCAACGGCGAGCCGTTCATGGACCACGGCGAACACACCGGCGCGTTCAGCGGGCGCGTCCTGCGCAGCACGGACGACCGCGGCTGACCGACTCGGGCCCGCAGCGCCCGGCTCAGGCCCGCGGCTGACCGGCTCAGCCGGCAGCTCCCTCCGAGCCCTCTGAGCCCGCAGCGCCCGCCGCGAACCGGTTCGACCGGATTACCGTGGGGTCGAACAACGCACGGGGGCCACAAACCATGCAGACCGAGACCGACACCGGGCGCCCAGCGCCCGGTCTTGACGATCGCGACGCCACGTCGCCGGACGGCAACAGCCGCCACCCCGTCGCCCATCTCGCAGCGGGATGCCTAGCGGGTGCGGCGATCATCCACTTCGCGATGGTGCCTCAACACGCCGGCGACTCCCTGCTCGACCCGGTGGGGTTCGCGGTCGCAGGGTGGGCGCAACTCTGGCTCGCCGCAGCGCTGTTGCGCCGCGACGCACGCGACTCCACCCACGGCATCGCCATCGTCGTGAACCTCGCGCTGATCGGCGTGTGGCTCTGGTCGCGCACCTCGGGTTTGCCGTGGGGTGCGCACGCCGGCGTCGCCGAGGAGATCGGCGCCGTCGACCTGATCGCCGTGGCGTTGCAGACGGTCGCCGTGCTGGCATCGATCGCCGTGCTCGGCACCTCGGCGCCGGTGAGGCGCTCGTCGGCGCTGACGCCGCTGATCGGAGGCGTGGCGGCCCTCGGCCTGGCAACCGCCGCGATCGTGTCGCCCGATGCCGCCTCGCACGGCCACACCGGCGAGACCGCCGTGGCCGCCGGTGGCCACTCGCACGGCGCCAACGGCACCGACGCCAACCATGCGGGCGAGATGCAACTCGTCGACGACACACGATGCGACCAGGGCTTCAACCCGGCGGCGTACTGGAACGAGGCGCGCACGCTGGGTGTCGACATCTACGGCGGCGGCGCGATGGCGGCGCAGGCCACCGACGAGAGCGTCATGTCGGCCGTCGCCGCGCCCGACCCACTCGGCGGCCGCGGCTCCGCCGGTCTCGACGAGCTGATCGGAGCGACCGACGGTGCGGGAACGAGCGAGATAGCCGCTGCCGGACTCGTGGTGCGACTGTCGCAGGCGAGCGACACCGACTACGGAGCCTGGCTCTCGTGGCTGCGCTCCTCGCACGCCACCAGCGGCCATTCGCACGGAGCGACCGCCACGACGGCCGCTGCATCGGGCGATGACAACGCCGGACACGGGGGCCACGTCGGACCGCAACCATGGAAGGCCATGGTCGATACGAGCCAATGCGAGGCGCTCGCGGAGGAGCTTCGGGTCGCTCGCGACACGGCCCTGAAGTACCCGACGGTCAAGGACGCCGAGGCCGCCGGGTGGCGGATGGTGACCCCGTACGTGCCCGGCATCGCCGCGCACTACATGAACTTCGGTCTGGTGGACGGCACGTTCGAGGCCGACAAGCCCGAGATGATCCTCTACGACGGGACCGAGCCCGACTCGCGAGTCGTGGGCCTCAGCTACTACATCCTGAAGCAGGGCGCCTCGGAGCCGACGCAGGGGTTCACCGGCGGCAACGACCACTACCACCGACACGTCGGGCTGTGCATGCGCGACGGCGTCACCATCGGCGACTCGTCGACGACCGAGGCGGAATGCGTGGCGCTCGGCGGAAGCAAGGGCAAACGGAACGACGGCTGGATGAGCCACGCGTGGGTCGTGCCCGGCTGTGAGAGCCCGTGGGGCGTGTTCTCTGCCGCCTCGCCGATCCTCGACCGCGACGTGAACCTCGCGTCCGGGTCGAAGGGCGAGCCGTGCGCAGCAAGCCGAGCCGCGCGTCGCTACGACCTGTCGCCCGGCACGGTCGACGACGTCGCCGTCGGTCCGGCGCTGGCGGCGGGCACCCGATGACACGTACGCGCGGAGTCTTGCTCGCAGCGGTCGGTGTGGCGGCGTGCGCAGGCGCGCTCGTGCTGCTCCTCGGCAGGTACGACACGCTGCACGTCACCATCGAGCGCGGCACCAGCGACGGCATCGACGCCGGAAGTACGGTCACCGTGATCAACGATCGGCTGTCCGTCGACCGTGGCACGACCCTCGAGGTGGTGAACCGCGACGACCGCACGCACATCGTCGGCCCGCTCACGATCCCCGCCGGGGCCACTCGCCGCTACCGCTTCGACGAAGCGGGCGTGTTCACCTACCCCAGCACGGTGACCACCAGCGGCACCGTCAACGTCAGCGTCCGATAGCAACGCACCACGACCCGAAGCCACGCCAGTGACCGATTCGAACCGTTTCGAGGAGCCGGCCCGTCGCCTGGCAGGCATCGACGCCTCCGTCGTACCGCTCGGATTGGGCACCTGGGCATGAGGCGATCGAAAGACCTGGGGAATGGGCGGCTACGACTCCGCCCTCACCGAGGCGACCATCCGTGAAGGCGTGGGACCGGACGCTTCAGAACGGTCCGACACTGATCGACACCGCCGAGGTGTACGGCTCCGGCGAGAGCGAACGGATCATCGGACGGTTGCTCGCGACGACGTCGGATGCGCGCAGCCGAATCGTGCTTGCCACCAAATGGTGGCCCGCTCCGTGGCGCGGCGGGGGCGCGGCTCGACGTGACCCTCCCTCTCAGGCCAGGACCGCGCCCCCCGGGGCCGGGGGGGCGGCGGGGCCCCGGCGGCCGCGGGGGGGGGCGGGCCCGCCGGGGCCGCGGGGGGGGGGGCCCCCCGGGGGGCGGGGGGGGGGGGGAAACACCCGGGGGGGGGCCGCGGGGGGGCGGCCGCCGGCCCCCCCGGGGGGAGGGCGGGGCCGCGGCGGGGGGGGGGGGGGGGGGGGGGCGGGCCCCGCGGCGCGGGGCGGGCGGCCGGGGGCGGGCCCCCGCCCCGCCCGGCGGGGGGGGCCGGGGGGGGGACCCCGCGCCCGGCGGCGGCCCAGGGGCGGGGGGGGGGCCGCCGGCGGCCGGGGGGGCCCGGGGGGGGGGGGCCGCGGGGGGGGGGGGGGGGGGGGGCCCGGGGGGGAGCGGGGCGGCGCGGGGGCGGGCGGGGCGGGGGGGCGGGGGGGGGGGCGGGGTGGGGGGGGGGAGGGGGGGGGGCGGGGGCGGCGGCGGGCGGGGGGGCCGGGCGGCGGGGGGGGCGGCGCGGCGGGGGCCCCGCCGGGCGCCCGGGCGGGGGGGGGCGGGGCGGCCTGGCAACACGACTGACGGTCTGCGCTGCGCTCCCGACGGAGCCCGACGCCGACGCCGCAACGTCCGTCAGCTCTCGGCGCCGAAGGGCGGTCTGCCCATCTGCGACCGGATCGTCTCGACGGGCGGGTTCGTCAGCGCCCGCCGCTGCCAGTTCGCACCGTCGACCACCAGCGTGTGGCCGGAGATGAACTGGGCGTACGGCGACGCCAGGAAGGTCGCCGCCCAGCCGAGCTCGCGCGGTTGGCCCGACCGCATGGCGGGCTGACGATCGGCCTTGTCATCGAGTCGACCGACGTTGCTGCGGATGTCGGCGGTCATGTCGGCATGGGGGAACAGGCCGGGCACGATGGAGTTCACCTGGATCCCGTACGGGCCCCACTCGACGGCGAGCGACTCGGTCAGATTCTTCACGCCCGCCTTCGCGGCCGCGCTGTGCGCGAAGCCGGGACCACCCGTCCAGGCGTACGACGCCCCGACGTTGATCACCGACCCCCGCGTGCCCGCGAGCAGGTGACGCCGACCGAACTCGCGACAGCACAGGAAGGTGCCGTTGAGCGTGATATCGACGACGGTGCGCCACGCGTTCGGCGACATGTCCTCGGCCGGAACGGGGAAGTTGGCCGCGGCGTTGTTCACGAGCACGGTCGGCATGCCGAACCGCTCGGTCGCCGCGTCGAACATCGCTGCGATCGACGCGTCGTCGCGGATGTCACACGGCCAGACGATGACGGAGCCGCCGATCGACTCGATCGCGACGCGGCCCGCCTCGAGATGCTCCGGCTTACGGCTGGCAACCACGATCGATCCGCCGAGCCGGGCGAACTCGGTTGCGATCGCCTTGCCGAGCCCGGTGCCACCCCCGGTCACGACGATGCACGCGCCGTCGTAGGTGCCGTCGGGCAGCGCACACGCGCCCGTCTCGGGTGGTGGCGCGAGGCCGATCGTGTCGGTCATCGAGGTTCCGTTCTCCAGGGACGCACCGCGTGCGTCAGCTTCCGGTGTAGCGGGGCGGCCGGTCGTCGGACTGCGCCGCGCGGCGCTCGGCGGCGTCGTCGCTGCGGCTAACGAAGGTCTGGTAGATCATCTCGTCATCCATCGAGGCGCGAATCTGCGGGCGCGACAGGTGGCTCACCACCAGCCGAGCCAGCTTCACGCTGACCGCGGGCGTCGCGACGATCTGCTCGGCCATCTCGCGCACCACGTCGTCGAGCCGGTCGGCCGGCACGACCCGGCTCACGATGCCGTGGTGCAGAGCCTCCTCCGCGTCCATCACGCGACCCGTCAACACGAGGTCGCTGACCACGCCGTGTCCGCACATCTGAAACAGCACCGACATGCCGCCCGTGTCGGGTATCACCCCATGGGTCAGCTCGGGGAGCCGGAACCGAGTGCCCTCGGCGGCCACACGCAGGTCGCACAGCAACGCCCGCTGGAACGACCCGCCCATCACCCAGCCCTTGCAAGCGACGATGACCGGCGCGTCGAGATCCCACACCTGCTGGATGCCGCGATGGCCGCGCCGCATCAGCTCGTGATGACTCATCTCGACGCGCAGCGTGCCGATCGATCCGACGTCGCGGCCCGACGAGAACGAGCGCCCCTCCCCGCGCCAGATGACCGCCCGAACCTCGGGATGGTCCCGCAGCTCGGCGAGCGCGTCGAAGAGCTGGGCATCCATCGCGTCGTCGAACGCATTGTGGCGATCGTCGTGATCGTTCGTGATCGTCGCGATGGCCCCGTCGATCTCGAGCCGGACCTCACCAGCCATAGCGCTCCCTTCGTCCCGACGAACCGACGTGCGGCCATCCCGTGTCGTTCGGCATCGTACGCGGCGGGGTCCTCCACCGCGGAGGCCATCGCAGCGCGTCGGCGTCACGTCAGCAGCGTCACCTGTTCGTCGGCGGGAAGGGCGCCGGAGGTCGCCTCGCCGCGCTCGAGGCGGCGGACGAGACGGGTGATGTGCGGGCCGAGAACATCGATCGGCGTATGCACGAACCGCTCGCCACCGAACCGCTCCACCGTCTGCTGTTGCAGCCGGAGCATCCGGTTGTCCTGACCGAGGATGACCCGGGCCAGGGGGAGCAAGGCACTGCGGGCGACGGACTCGGGGATGGGAAGGCGGTAGGCCGCGATCGCAATCAGGCGGCACGATCGATCGTCGACGGGCGTGTAACAGGCATTGAGCGCGATGTGCCTCGACCCCAGCCGATACTCGACCTGGGCGAGTGCCGGAGCGACGAACCGGTCGGTGTGCTCCACGACCCCGCCGTCGGGGCTCAGCAGACGGCCGATGAGCCCGGGAGGCACGGGCTCTCCCTCGAACACCGCCTCGATCGCGTCGCCCCGGTGCCGGACGGTCACGCCGACCGGCACCCGCTCGGCGCGGCCACGAAAGGGCCCGCGGTGCAGGAACGAGGTGTGCGGAACATCGAGCGCGTTCTCGACCGCCGCGAGCATCGGGCCCGGTACGTCGAGGGTCAGGCCGACCGTCCGGTAGCCGGGCTCGCCGACGCCGACAAGGCGCGGCGGCTCGGCCGTTGCGGGACCGCCGGCGCCGACGGCCACCCACACCATCCCATCGGACTCGACCACGGGAAGAGCTGCGACGCGGCGGGCACCCCGGTCCGGGTCACCGCGCTCTGCGAGACCGGGCACAGCGCAGCATCGCCCCGCACCGTCGAAACGCCAGCCGTGATAGCCGCACTCGATCTGGCCATGGACACAACGGCCGACCGACAGCGGAACGTTTCGGTGCGGGCACCGATCGACGAGCGCCGCTGCGGCACCCGAAGCATCGCGAAACAGCACGACCGGCACGTCGAACACCACCCGGCCGAGCGGGGCCCGAGCGAGCTCGTCGCTGCGTGCCGCCGCGTGCCACCAGCGGCTCAAACCCGCGGTCGAGAACCGGCCCGTCGGCTCCAAGGACCCGGTCACCACGTCGCCATCGCCGTCGCCCATGGGCGGAGGGTACTGCCATCCGGTCCGTGCGTCCCCGATCGCCGAGGCCGTCGGCGGCATAGTCTCCCGCCCACACCACCGGGGAGGATCCATGTCGATCGATTTCACGCTCAGTCCCGAGCTGGAGGAGCTCCGGATGCGGGTGCGCGACTTCATCACGACCGTCGTCGCGCCCGCCGAGGCGCAGATCAAGAACGAGGCCGACCTCGACCGCGCCGAGTACATCCACCTGCTGCTCGACCTGCGTCGACAGGCGCACGATCTGGGCCTGTGGCTGCCCCACATGCCTGAGGAGTGGGGTGGCATGGGCCTCGGCCACGTCGAGCTCGCGATGGTGCAGGCGGAGGCCGCGAAGGCGTACTACGGGCCGTTCGCGCTCAACTGCATGGCGCCCGACGAGGGCAACATGCACACCCTGCTGCACTGGGGCACCGACGAGCAGAAGGAGCGCTACCTGCGCCCGCTGTGTGAGGGCACGGCGATGAGTTGCTTCGCGATGACCGAACCCGAGGTCGCGGGTTCGGACCCCACGCTCATCCGCACCACGGCCGTGCAGGACGGCGACGAGTGGGTGATCAACGGACACAAGTGGTTCATCTCCAACGCCCGGCGCGCCTCGTTCGCGATCCTGATCGCACGCACCGAGGACAACCCCGACCTGCCTCAGGCGGCCAACACCGCGTTTCTGGTCGATGTGCCGAGCGAGGGCTGGGAGCGGGTGCGCGAGATCGAGACCATGCACGGCGGCACGGGTCACTCCGAGATCGTCATCGAGGACCTGCGCGTGCCCGCGGCGCACATGCTCGGCGGTCGCGGCCACGGCCACATGCTCGGCCAGTACCGGCTCGGCCCGGCGCGCCTGGCGCATTGCATGCGTTGGATCGCTCAAGCGGAGACCGCCCTCGACATGATGGTGGAGCGGTCCCTCGAGCGCTTCAGTCACGGCTCGATCCTGGCGGAGAAGCAGGGCATCCAGTGGATGATCGCCGACTCCACGATGGAGCTCTACCAGGCGAAGCTCATGGTGCTGCACGCTGCGTACCGGATCGATCACCGGCTCGATTTCAAGAGCGAGGTGTCGATGGCGAAGCACTTCGTCGCGAACATGTTGAACCGCGTGATCGACCGCTCGATTCAGGTGCACGGCGCGCTCGGCTACTCGACCGACACCCCGCTCGCCCACATGTACCAGCACGCGCGGTGGGCACGGTTCGCCGACGGGGCCGACGAGGTGCATCAGATGCGAATCGCGCAGCGGACAATCGCGGCGTTCCGCGACGAGCGGTCCACCAAACGGGCCACCGGCGACCTGCCGATCTGAGACGCGGGCCGTCGGGCGAGTTCCAGCGCCGCGGCAAATCATGACAATTCGGTGACATTTCGTCATGGAACTGTCATAATCGGCAGGCACTCATCCGCGACCAAGGAGTGACGCCATGCCCGACCAACCTTCCCCCACACCCGACGCAGTGGCCCCAACCGCCCGCGCCCGGAGCGCCCGACTCATTCCGCTGCTGCTGGTCGGGGCGATGCTGCTCCCGACGACTGCGTGTACCCCCGAGCACATGATCGACCTGATCAACGCCGAGCGGACCGCCGCCGGAGTCGGCCAGCTCACGCCCGACGCGAGCCTCGCAGCAAGCTGCCAGAGCTGGGCCGAACACCTCGCCGCCCTCAGCCCCCCGCAGCTCATCCACCAGAATCTGCGAGCGCTGGGCCTCGGAACGGCCGGCGAGAACCTGGCGCTCAACGTCGACGTCGACGCGGCCCACAACGCCCTCATGAACAGCCCCGGCCACCGAAGCAACATCCTGAGCCGGAGCTACACGAAGGTCGGCGTGGGCATCGCCAACATCCAGGGCGGCGCCTGGGACGGCTACATCATCGTGTGCGAGCTGTTCCAAGGCTGACGCCCCAACCGGCGGCGGGATCGAGTTCCCGCCCCGGGCGGCCTGGTAACTGCAGCGCCCGGGGCGGGAACCTCACCGGCCACGACTACTCGGCGTGCTCATACTCGGGGGCGGCCGCACCGAACGCCGACACCACGCCCGATCCGAGCCCGACCGGCTCGGCGTCGAGCCCCGCCCGGTAACGCAACTCGGCCGTCACGAAGTGCCGCACCACCGGCCATACCTCGGGGCCGAGGAAGTTGGGCGGCGAATCGCAGCCGTCCTCGGCGAGGATCGCGACCGCATCCGGCACCGGAAGCCCGCCGGAACGGGCGATCCCGATCAGGCCACCGTCTTCGCGACCGATCTCGCAGATGTCGGTCATGGCGTTGTTGTGGCCAGCGCGGGGAACGACGACCAGCTTCCTCTCGCCTGCGGTGTACCGGTAGGCGTCGCGCACCGTCGCGAGCAGCGCCACCTCGTCGTCACGCCCAGTGATCCACATCGCCGCCGCGTCGGGGTCGGTCATCGCCGCCGGAACCTGCGGGAAGGGATTGAGCAGCGTCGGCGAGAGCGGTGCCCCGGCGCTCATGGCGATCCAGGACGACACGTCGACGCGACGGTCCGCCAGATCGGTGGACTGGAACCCGCCGGCGGAATGGCCGATCGGGAACAGCCGAGACAGGTCGACCCGGTCGGCGAGCGAGCCGGTTGTCGAGAGGTCCGTCATGGCTGTCATCGCGAGATCGGTGACCTGGCTCGCCGTGCGCGGCAGAGCCGGCGGCGTTCCGCCCAGCGACTGCAGACCCCGCTCGAAGTAGTCGGGCGACATCACGACGAATCCCCACGACGCCAAGTGCGTGGTGAGGAACGTCGACTGCAGGCGAAAAGACATCGCTCCGTGGCTGAAGAGCACCAACGGGAACCCGGCGCCGGGAGCCGCAGCAGGCGCCGCGCCACGGATCGCATCGGTGGAGAAGGGCGGGTTGACATCGGGCCGCAGGAGCGCCGCGAACCCCGGCGCCAGGAAGTCGCGGATGAAATACGTCTCCTTGGGGGCCGATGCACCCTGCGGCACGGCCGGGTACCACACCTCCATCTTGCGGCCGCGCTGGATCTCGACCGTGAGCACCCCCACGTCGTACGGCCCACGCTCGGTGTACCGAGCATCGTTCGCGCCGCTCACGAGGTCCGGGTCGACGCCGCCCTCGTGGTCGGGCGGCGCGACCGGAGCGCACCCTCCGACGATCGCCGCTGCACTGAGCACGCCGGCGGCCGCCGTTCGTGCCCATCGGCGTCTCCGATGCCCGAGCAGACCCACGTCACACCTCCAGTTGATCCCCGACGACACTGTCCCGCGCCCGACGAAGCAGGCCGGTCGCGGTCCCTCCCGACGCCCCACCCAAGCTACCGGCGGCCCGGTCACTCGTTCACTCGTTCGCTCGTTCGCTCGTTCGCTCGTTCGCTCATTGGCCACGGCTACAGGCTCCGGAGCCAACGTTCACCCCGGACCAACCGGCGTTCGAGGTCGTCGACCGTCGCCTCGGTCACCTTTCGAATGCCTGCGAGTCGATTCAGCTCCGCGTTGACCTGGCGATGGTCGAGCGGCGTGAACCGAACCAGTTCGCGTACAAGCTCGGCGTTCTTGTCGCGCAGATCCGCCTTGATCTGGCGGCGGGTTCGCCCGTCGCTTTCGGCGCCCCGCCCGGCGGCCGGCGGCGGCACGACGACCTCCACCCGCAACTCGTGATCGTCGTCGGGCTCGTCCCCATCGTCGTCCCACTCGTCGGGGTGGTCGCTGCTGAACACGGACGGCCCTGCGACGGTCACATCGGCCGCGACCGCCGAGATCACTGCGAACAACGACATCTGTTCCGCATCGTCACCGGCGTGTTCGGCGGCGTCGCGGTCGTCCAGGTCGGCGCTCGGCGCGGCGAATTCGTCCTCGCCTTCCCGTGCGCGCAGTGCGTGACGGCGCTGCTCGGCGATTCCGGTGGCCCAGCGGCGCAGACGAGGATCGTCGGGGATGAACAGGAACGCCTTCTGGCGCCGCACACCCGGCGTCCAACGAACCAGACGACCGACCGCCTGGCGGAAGAACAGCTCCGTGGTGGTGTTCGTGGCGAACACGCCGATGCGCAGCCGAGGGATGTCGACGCCCTCCGACACCATCCGGACCGCCACGATCCACGGCTCCTGCGACGTGGCGAACCGGGCGATGCGCGCCGAGGCGCTCGGGTCGTCCGACACGGCCACCGTCGGCGTCACGCCGAATCGCCGCTTGATCAGGCTGGCGATACCCGCCGCATGCTCCTGATCCATGGCGATCACCAGACCACCGGCGTCGGGGTGCTGGCGGCGCAGCCCGAGCAGTTGCGAATGGGCGTCGGCAAGCACGGTCTGCAACCACTGCCCCTCGAGCGACAGCGCCGTGCGAAGGCGCTGGTTGGAACGGGCGGCGTCGAGTGCGTCGTCGAACGAGGCGGCCGTATGGGTGCCGTCGGGCGCCAGCCATTCCATGTGGCCGCCCACGGCGGGAAAGTAGACCGGGCGCACGACCCGACCATCGTGGAGCGCATCGCCGTAGCCGTACTCGAAGTCGGGCCGAGCCTCGTCGAGGTGGTAGTCGACGAACGGGATGGCCGATGTGTCGGACCGGAACGGGGTACCCGACAACGAAAGCCGCCGCCGCGCCCCACCGAAGGCGGTGAGCACCGAGGATCCCCAGGTTCGATCGTCGCCCGCATGGTGGATCTCGTCGAGCACCACGAAGCAGCCCTGCGCGACGTCGCGCAGCGCCGGCGCCGAGTCGCGACCTGCTGATAGGTGGTGATGATTCCGTGCATGTCGGCCGGAAGCCGACCGTCCCGGGCGCTCCAGTCCGGGTCGAGGTGCAGCCCGAACCGGTGCGCCGCCTCGGCCCACTGGACCTTGAGATGCTGGGTCGGGGCGACGACCACCACACCGGTGACCCGACGCGGATCGGTCCGGGCGAAGCTCAGGTGCTTCGCCGCCGCGGTGAGCGCGAACGTGGTCTTGCCCGCGCCCGGCGTCGCCACCGCGAGGAAATCGTCGCGGTCGCTCGCCAACAGCCGTTCAAGTGCGGCTTTCTGCCACGGTCGGAGCCGGATCGAGGTCGCCATCGTCGGGGGTTCGGCCGGAGGTGGCCGGTCGCAGAGTCTGCCAGGCCGCACCGACGGCGACGGACACCGCGCCGGACACGCGCCAACTGCCGCCGACGATACCGCTGTACGACCGCGCCCCGCTCACCTCCGAAGATTCGGCTCCCCGAGCCGCGAGTGGGACTTCGACCCAGCGAGATCCGCCCCGGCCGCCGGTACACTCCCCGCCGAACGCAGTGGGTGCAGGAGGGGCCGAGCATCGTGACCAAGGTTGACGTCGGCAACGGCGTGCACGTTCCGACGAACCTCCCGGCGGCTGTCGTGCTCACTCGCATGACGTCCAGCCGGCTTCCCGGCAAGGCGTTGCGCACTGTCGCCGGTCGGCCGCTGTTGGGCTACGCGATCGACCGGCTCCGGCATGCATCCGTCGTCGGAGCCATCGTGGTCGCGACGTCGGATGATCCGTCGGACGATCCCATCGAGGCGTTCTGTCGCTCCGAGGACATCGCCTTCCACCGCGGATCACTCAACGACGTTGCTGCTCGCGCTCGATGCCGCCCGATCGGTCGGAGCCGAGTGGTGGTTCCGGGCCAACGGCGACAGCCCGCTGCTGGCGGTCGATCTCTACCCCGACGCCGTCGAGGTCGCGGCCTCCGTTCCAGGGGTCGAACTGGTGTCGAACGTGCATCCCCGGGTCGTTCCCCCAGGGGCATCGGTCGAGCTGATCCGGTCCGACGCCATGCAGCGCGCACTCGTCCACATGAACGACGAGGAGCGCGAGCACGTGACCATGCATCTCTACCGCCACGACGACCGCTTCCACATCGAACGCCTCGGCGCCGGCATCGTCGCCGCACCCGGTTGCCGGCTCGTGGTCGACAACCCCGACGACCTGGAGCGCTTCGCGGCGTTGATCACGGCCATGGATCACCCCCACTGGACCTACGGCACCCAGGACGTGCTGGACCTGTTGCAGCGGATCACGTCGTGAGCACCGGCCGCCAGCGGGTCGACGGCGGGGTCCGCAAGTACCTCGACCGCTCGTTGGCCCAGCGTATGGAACAACGGCGATGGGCGACGACTGGGAGCACTCGGCGACGGCGCATCTCGAGCGAGGCGTCGAGTTCCTCCGCACCCCGAACGCGTCGCCATCGGGGCGAACGCCATCCTCAAGAGCGCACGAATCTGCCCGACCAACCCAACGGCATCCATCGCCATCGGCGAATGGACGACGGTCGGCTACCACACACACGTCTTCGCCACCTCCGAGATCCGGATCAGGGCGAACTGCCTCATCGCGCCGTTCTGCTACCTGGTCGATGCGAACCACGGAATCGCCCGAGAACGACTGATCCGCGAACAGCCGATGAGCACCGAGCCCATCGCGATCGGCGATGACGTGTGGCTCGGGACCGGCGTCACGGTGCTCGCTGGGGTGACCATCGGCGACGGCGCCGTCGTCGGGGCCGGATCCGTTGTAAGCAGTGACGTTCACCCGTACGCAGTGATGTCCGGAGTGCCCGCCGTGCAGGTGGCGGAGAGGAGAAGCCACACCGATGGCCGATGACCGACCGACGGTGACGGTATACGTCACGTGCCACAACTACGCCCGGTTCCTTGCCGAATGCCTCGACAGCGTGTTCGCCCAATCCCTCCCGAACTGGGAGTTGCTCATCTTCGACGACGGCTCCACCGATGACTCGCGAGCGATCGCCGAGGAATACGTGACCCGCTCGCCGTCGCGCGTTCGACTGTTCTCCACCGAAGCGCCAAGAGGTCTGCGCTCGTGCGCGAACGACGCGATCAAGGCCGCCCGCGGCCGCTATCTGATGCGACTCGACGCCGACGACTACCTCGACGAGAACGCACTGCTCGTGTTGGCGCACCGCCTCGACGCCGACCGAGACCTCGCACTCGTGTACCCGAACTGGACCTACATCGGCGAGAGCGGCGAGGTGCTCGGCGTCGAACGTCGAAAGCGGCTCGGCGACGAAACCGAGATGACCGACCTGCCCCCACACGGGGCATGCACGATGGTGCGCCTTCGCGCCCTGAAGGTGACCGGCGGGTACGACGAGGCGTTCGACTCGCAGGACGGCCACGAACTCTGGCTGAAGCTGTCGCATCGGTACCGAGTCGCAAGCGTGTCCACACCGCTGTTCTTCTACCGGCAGCACGGTTCATCGATGTCACGAGACGAGGACCGTCTGCTGGCGTCGCGGCGTGCGATCAAACGGCAGGCGGTCGACCGGTGGTCCGGCGGATTCTCGCCCCAGGTACTCGGCGTGGTTCCGGTGAAGAACACCTACAGCCACCTCGAGAACGTGGCGCTCGCGCCGCTCGCCGGGCGAGCGCTGATCGACCACACCCTTGACGAGGCGCTGGCAGCCGGATGCTTCCAATCCGTGGTCGTGACCACCGACGACGCCGCTGTCGTCGACCACTGTGTCGCCCGCGGCGACGTCAGCGCCTTCCTTCGCCCGACGGAACTGTCGGCACCGACGAGCCGACTCACCGACGTGTTGGTCGACGCGGTCGAACGGTGTGAACGCGAGATGGGTCTCTACCCCGACATCGTCGCACTGCTCAGCGTTCACACACCGCTCCGCACCCGCGACCACATTCGAGAGGCGGTCGACAGCTTGCTCCTCTACGACTCCGATCACGTCCTGACCACCTACGAGGATCTCGACATCCATTTCCGCCATGGGAGGTCGGGGATGGAACCGCTGAACCCCGGAATGACCAATCGGTTGCGCTACGAGCGCGAGAGCCTCTTCGTGGACAACGGTGCGGTACACGTGCTGTGGCGACCTCATCGAGCCCGATGTCCGGGTCAGCGGCCGCGTCGGCCATACCGTGATGGCCCGATCCGACAGCGTGCAGCTCAAGTCCTGGTACGACCACGGGTTGATCGAACACATCCTGTCGACGAAGACGAGGGCGCGACGTGACCGACGACCAATGGAGCGGTTGGCGGTCGGTACGGGCCGATGCTGATCGCGGAGATCGGCGGGACCACGAAGGCGACTTCGACTACGCCAAGGAGTTGCGCGTCTGGCGATCGGCTCGGGTGCCGATGTGGTCAAGTTCCAGATCTACACCGCTGAGCAGCTCGTGAACCGACACGAGAGCCCCGACCGCCACGCGCACTTTCGACGGTTCGAACTGCAGCCCGAGCAGCACCGCGAGCTGGCACAGATGTGCGTCGACGCAGAGGTCCGATACATGGCCTCGGTGTGGAGCCTCGAACCGCTGGTGTGGATCGACGAGTTCCTCGACTTCTACAAGATCGGGTCCGGAGATCTCACGGCCCACCGTCTTCTGCAGGAGTTCGCGGCGCGAGGGAAGCCGATCGCGCTCTCCACCGGACTGTCCACCGTGCCGGAGGTGCACGCCGCAGTCGGAGCGATCCGGGCGGTCGACTCGGCGTATGAGCATCCCGATCGGCTCGCGGTGCTGCAGTGCACATCGGTCTACCCGCTCAGCCACTCCGACGCGAACGTCGCCGCTATGACGACGCTCGGTCGTGCCACCGGAGCGGCGATGGGGTACTCGGATCACACCACCGACGGCGTCGCCCTTCGCGTCGCCGCGGCGTTGGGAGCGCAGGTGCTCGAGTTCCACTTCACCGACACGCGCGAGGGCAAGGAGTTCCGCGATCACGCGGTATCGCTCACCTCCGACGAGGTGCGCGAACTTGCCGCCGAACTCCGGATCATCGGTGAGGTGCTCGGCGACGGAGAGAAGCGACCGCTCGACTCCGAGATCGAGACCGGACACGTCACGTCATTCCGTCGCGGCACCTATTTCGCCCGCGACCTTCCTGCCGGACACGTCATCGAACAAGGCGACCTCGTGTTGCTCCGACCCGAGCACGGTCTCCCGGCATGGCATTCCGACGCCGCCATCGGCCGCCGACTCACCACCCCGGTCGCCCACCTCGACCGCGTCGACCTCGCCGCCACGGAGTAACCACATGCCGCCAATCGATCTTCTCGCCACCCATCTCGGCGGGCTGTCGCCCACCGCCGCCGTCAGCATCGGCTCGGGTGTCACCGCCGACGCACCTCCGGACGTGACAGTCGGCGACGGCTCGCGCCTCGAGATCGGCGACGGCGTCATCCTTCGCAAGGACGTTGAGATCCGTGTCACCGGCGGAGCGACCGTACGCCTCGACGCCCGGGTGAAGCTCGATCGAGGCGTGCGGATCATCGCCGCCAACGGGTCGACCGTCCACATCGGTGAAGAATCGGCGATCGGCATCGGATCGGTGCTGAACGGCGGCGACTCCATCACGGTCGGCAAGCTCTGCCTCGTGTCGGGCTACGTGTACCTGCAGACGAGCATGCATCGGCACGATCGCGGCGTCCCGATCCGCCACCAGGGCTACGACCACGCGCCGGTCGTGCTGGGCGACGATGTGTGGCTCGGGGCGCACGTCGTCGTGCTCCCCGGCTGCGACCTCGCCGACGGCACCGTCGTCGGCAGCAACGCCGTGCTTCGAGCGTCGACCGCTTGCGACGAGATCTGGGCCGGCGTCCCCGCCCGGCGAATCGGCGTTCGCGGCGAGGGTCAACCCGCCGTGTAGTGCTCGATAGCCCGGGGGAGCAGTTCCGCGAACGGAGCTCCCGTGTTGCGCAGCTGTCGGACATCGATGCTCGGAGTCCACTCCGCGACCCAGGTCATCGGGGCGTGGTCGAACCGGGCAAGGAACTCCTCGACCGGGTCGCCCTGCGTCGCCGACGAGTCGAGCGTCGAGAAGTCGACCGCGCAACCCCGGTGGGCGCCGGCATCGACCACTCCGCGACAGCCGCGATAGACCGCGTTGCCGAAAACAAGGGCGGGGGTGCCGCGCACGGCCGCCTCGAACGCGATCGTGCCGCTGACCGTCGCCACGCAGCGCGAACGGTCGACCAGAGCGAACGAACTGGACTCGGTGCTCGCCAACACGGTGTTGCCGAGAGCGAGCACCTCGTCGTAGAACGACGATGTCTGCACCAGACGAGAACCGGGACGGGTGCTCGCGCCACGACCTTCCAGCCGGGCGGTCGGCCTCGCCAGCTCGGCGATCTCCAGAACTGCGCCCTGCCCCCTCCGGGCAGGTGGTCCGTTCCGGCTGAATGTGCAGGAATACCGAGATGAGATCGCCGGTCAGCTGGTCGACGGGCACGGAACGCTGCTCGTAGTCCTTCCGAAGGCGGGCACGTTCCACCGTCGCGGCAACCAGACGCGGGTCGACGGAGAGTCGACCCTGCTTCAGCCGCGAGCGCACCTTCGCCTCCAACGAGCTGGAATCGCGGCTGTAGGCCGGCCGTGCCTGTTCGTAGTCACCGCGCAGCGTGGCCACATACCGGTCGCTGGCTTCGGAGATCGGTCCCGACGGTCCGCCGCCAACGGCATCGACCAGACGCTGGTCGATGTCGCCGACCGCATTCACGTGCAGTGGCGTCGGTCCCCATCGCAGGGTGACCACCGGAATGCCTCGAAGGCGGGCGAGCCGGTAGAGCGGTAGCTGCACGCCGCGTGCGGGACCTCGCCGAACAACACCACTCGGGCGCACGTGCTCAAGCACGTGCACGTGGCGGCGGATCACCTCGAGCGCGAGCGACCGCTCCCACGCGTGCCGGTAGTTGCCCTCGCGGTCCACGAGAAACTGGAGGTCGTGCTCGGCCGCAGGCGTCGGCGGAGGCGTACCCGCACGAGGAAGCCCATCGGCGACCGTGCCCGTGTAGACGTCGACACCCAGTCGACGCATCTGCGGTCCGTACTCATCGAGTCGATTCGGGTGGAGAAGCCACGAGACGGAGTCGATTCCGCCGCCGCGCATCGCCGCCACCGCCTCATCCAGAGCGAGCGGCGTGTAGTGGAACCCGAAGCAGAGCGCACGCATGGAGACCCCTTGTCAGCCGACCGACGCGATCCGGTCGAGGTGTTCGGTCGTGACGATCCCGCCGGCGGCGAGCACCGACCGGTACCGGCCGAGGGGGGCGACGCTCAAGCCAAAGCCATAGCCGCAGGTCGCTCGGGCGACGCATACATGCCAGCCGATCGGCGGGCGGGGCACTCCGTGTCGCAGAGTTGCGCATCGTGGCTGAGCACCACGGCGGCCGAGCAGCTCCCGGGGGCGGCGGCGCGGGGGGCGTTGGCGGCGGCGTCACAGTCCCTCACCTTCGGGCGGTGTCGGACCACCCCCAGCGGCGCGGACCGCTTTGGGGACACGCCCGCTGCGCCATCCAGCGATACAGCGACGCTCCACCGACTTGAGGTGACGCAATGCCGGCGTGACTCCCACCCCCGGGGGCGCGGCTCGGGGGCGCTACCGAGCGTTGCGTTCGCGCGATGAAGTTCGACGGGCAGCCCATGACCAGCGTGTTCGACACGCCGATCCGGGCGAGGGTCGCAGCAGAGAACTCGCCTCGAACGCCGAGCACCTCGGTGCGTTCGGACAGCGCTCGAAGGTACGCGACCGTCCCTGGCGTGAGCGACACATCGTCGCCCGACGACGCCGCCTGAGCCCCAAGGCCAACGACGACGACCGGTCGATCGCACGCACGGGATCCGAGTCCCGGTGCGGGTTGGCGGCGTTGGCCTCGGGGATCACGATCACGTCGAATCGCTCGCGCACTTCGTCGGGCGGATCGATCCAGTCGACCAGGTCGACCGGTCGGCACGGGGCGACCGCACTGGAAGGCGGCCCGTGTTGAGGGCCTCGTCGCCCAGGCGCGTGGCCCCTTCTCCGTGCCCTCCCGGTCACGGTCAAACCCGCCAGGGTCAGGGCTTCGTTGGAAGTCGTTCGTCGCGGCCAGGGTCCGGCGTGTCGAACCACGCGCCGAATCACATGGCGATCGCAGATGCGCGTCGCAGGCGGTGGGCGATGAGAGATGGTCATGTCCTCTCGAAGCGGACCGAGCGCTGGCGGACAGGTGCTGCGCATGTCGAGGGCGCTGGTGGGCTCGTCCAGAATGAGGATGTCGGGATCCTCGACGAGCGCCCGGGCGATGCAGAGCCGCTGCTGCTGACCACCGCTGAGATGCCCGCCGCGCTCACCGACGTCACGGCCGTAACCGCCGTCGAAGGTCGCGACATCGGCGGCGAGGTGAGCGAGCTCGGCAGCTCGGTGGATCGCTTCGTCGCTCACATCGGGAACGGATGTTGTCGGACCGTCCCGCTATGAGGCTCGGCGGGGACGAACGGCCTTCCGGCCCTCGGCCCGGCAGCGCGACAGCGATCTGTCGGCGGCATAGATGTCGCCGGAATCGGGCCGGCGGAGGCCGAGCAGCAACTGCACCAGCGTCGACTTGCCCCCGCCGGAAGGCCCGACGATGCCGATGACCTGCGCGGCTGGATCGCGGTTGAGATCGGCGAGCACCGGTGTGCCGGGACATAGGCGAGGATGCGTCGCGCGCTTCCAGCACGCCGACGTGTCCGACGGTCTCGCCGTCATCGACTCGCTCGGCGGCCCGGTACCGCCGCAACTGCTCCTGCATCGTCTTGACGAAGGGCATGTTCGACGTGACGTTCGCTGTGGAGTTCTGCAGGTTCTGGCCGTAGCTGAGCGACCGCAGCATTACGAGCATCACCGCACCGATCGATGCCACGTTGTCCGAACCGGCCGCCCGCACCGCAGCGAGACCCCCGACAACGGCGAGGTAGGCCAGCGTCACATAGATGACCGGAACCAACCGCAGGCCCGAGCTTCCGCTCCCACCGGGCGTTCTCGACGATGCGCTCGTCGACGAGGCGTCGGTCTGTTCCGGACGTGGAACACCTGCACCTCAGGCCCAGCTGCGAGATCTCGCCAGCGACGCCCAAGCTCATGCCCGAGGATGCGAAGGTCTTCGGCCGACCATCGATCTGAGCGGCGAAGGTGCTCAACACGCGATCGTGACGACGACGAGCCCAGCACCGATGGGGTCCACCGCCACCGCCGTGGCGATCAGCGCCACGAGGCTGAATCCGGCGGCGATCGCCGCGATCAAGCTCATGATCAGCGTCGCACCCTGCGCCGAGTACGTGGTTAGGAGTTCCTGCAGCTTGCCGACCCGCTCACCCTGCTGGACCTCCCATGACGACCGGAGGAAGGCAGAGGCCAGCGCGCGCCGGTTGTCGGCGACCACATCGGCGATGAGCGCTGCCGATTGCGAGTTCCCCAGGACGCCGGCCACCAGCCGCAGCAGCACCAAGCACAGCGAGATCAGCAGTCCGGTACCGAGCCCAATCCGGCCGAGCACCGGCATCTCGATCGAGTCGGCCTTCTCGGTGAGGCTGAACGCCACTCGGGCGAGCACCACGAGGAACGCCGCCTCGGTCACGCCCGAGATCAAGCTGGTGAAGGCGATGCCTGACAACCTGCTCAACGCCCACTCACGAACTCCTGGATCGAGCGCCAGGCGCTTCGGCATCGCGCGGTCCGCTCATCGGAGGATGCGGGGTGGACGAACATGACCGACACCGCGCACCCCCAGCGTGCTGCACACATAGTGACGGCAGACTACTGGCGCCGGTGGCCGATTCCAACCAGGTCGGGCATCACCCATTGCGGGACGGTTTCCCACTCGGATCGACCGTCCCTGGCGGATCGGAAGTTAGGCTCGATCGGTGCCAACGCTGCCCGATCCCTTTCTCCCACACCCCGCTCGCGACGCCTCCCTTCGCTCCATGACGGCGGTCGAAGCTGGCGACCGCGACGGTTGGCTCGCGCTGTTCAGCGCCGACGCGATCGTGGAGGACCCGATCGGGCCTTCGCCGTTCGACCCGTCCGGCGAGGGGCACCGCGGGGCGGATGCGATCGCCGCGTTCTACGACGCCGTCATCGGCCCGAACGCGGTCAGCTTCGAGATCGCGGAATCGTGGGCGGCCGGCAACGAGGTGGCGAACGTGGGGACGATCCGTACCACGCTCGACGGCGGAGCGACCGTGATTACCCGCGGCGTGTTCACGTACCGGGTGAACGATGCCGGGCAGGTCGTGGCACTGCGGGCCTACTGGGAACTCGACCGCCTCGAGATCGCGTAGAGCCGTGTCGGTGCTCTTGATCTCCTGCCCCGACCGTCCGGGTCTGGTGGCCGCGACGGCGGGCATCCTGCACCGTCACGGCGCCAACATCGTGTCTGCCGACCAGCACACCGACGCCGCGCACGGGCTCTTCCTGCAACGCATCGAGTACACGCTGGCGCCCGATGCCGACGCCGACGCTCTCGGCGCCGATCTGGCGGCGGTCGCGGCGGAGTTGGGGATGACGCTCGAGCGGCGCGACCCGACAGCGACCGGGCGCGTCGCGATCCTCGTGTCGAAGGAGGGGCACTGCCTGTACGACCTGTTGTCGCGGGTTGCGCTCGGCGACATCCGCGCCGAGGTCCCGATCGTCATCTCGAACCACGACGACCACCGCGAGGTCACGGAGCGATTCGGCGTGCCCTTCCTGCACCTGCCGGTCGACCCCGATGATCGCGAGTCGCAGCAGCGAGCCGTGCTCGCCGCGCTCGACGCCGCCGACATCGACCTGGTCGTGCTCGCCCGCTACATGCAGATCATCCCGCCCTGGTTGGTCGATCGCTACCCCAACCGCATCATCAACATCCACCATTCGTTCCTCCCCGCATTCATCGGCGCTCGTCCGTACCACCGGGCCCACGAACGGGGCGTCAAGATCATCGGTGCGACGGCGCACTACGTCACGGTCAACCTCGACGAGGGGCCCATCATCTGTCAGGACGTCACCCCCGTCAGCCACCGCGACGACGTGGAACGTCTGATCCAACTCGGCGGCGACATCGAGCAGACCGTGCTGGCGCGGGCCGTTCGGCTCCACCTCGACCACCGGGTGCTCACCTACGCCAACCGCACGGTCGTCTTCAGCTGAGCGCCGGGGGGCGATCGGGCAGCACCCGCTGGGCCTGATGGACTACCGACCACAGGCTTGATTACTGCTTGTGGTTGGACCGCCACTCTTTGCACGCTAGAGACATGTTTCTTCGGCGGCGCCACAACGAACGAGCGGCCATCCTGGTCTTAGCGAGCATCGCGATGGTCGGGCTGTTGACCTTCACCGCGCTCGCCGTCGATATCGGCCAGCGAAACCAGGCCCTCGCCCAGGCCCAGCACGCCATCGACGCGGCAACCATCGCGGGCGCTCAGTACCTGGCGAACCACGATCAGGACTACGACGGGGCCAGCCGTCGCATCAAGGAGATCATGCGCCAGGACCTCGGCCTCGACGCGGCCACAGCCTGGAACAACTGCGAGGATCCGAATCCGCTCGCCCAGATCGCGTCCATCGACACGGCGATCTCGAACGAGTGCATCAGCTTCAAACGCACGCAGGCACAACCGACCGACCAGCCGACCAACGACATCCGCGTCGTCCTCCCCGACCTGACGATGCCGACCATCTTCGGTGGCATTACCGGCAACGACCACCTGGACCTGTCCGCCATCGCCGCGTCGAACGGCAACAACTGCGCCGACCCGTTCGACCCGACCTGCGGTGGAGCCGGCGGGAGCACGACCACCGGACCGACCACGACCGCCGGGCCCACGACCACACTCTCCGAGGCGGACTTCTGCCACTGGACCGACGTCTGGTGGCTTCTCATGACCGACGAAGGCTGGACCCGCTGCGGCGTCTACCACCCGGAGATCAACATCACCACGTGGCGGACGCAGTACTGCATCGGCGGAAGCTCCGTGGACTTCACCTACAACGGAGGGCCCCAGACCTGGGTCTCGGAGCCGCTCAACACCTACTGGTGGTACTGGGCGAGCCTCTGCTCGAAGTATGTCGGCGCTTCCTATCGCACCAACTGGCTCAACCAGGTCTGCCAGGACGGCTCGACGGCCAGCCTCGTCTGGTACGACTACTCCCTCTGGCTGGAGTGCCGGACACGAGTCCCCGGCATCGAGGACTGGACCCAGCACTTCTCGACCACGACCACCACACCGCCTTGGACCGGGTCGACGTCGAGCACCCCGACAACCACCGCACCGCCGCCCTCGAGCACCCCGACGTCGATCGACCTCTCGGGCTGACGCGAACGAGCCGGCGGGGCGGCGGTCAGGGCCAGACGGCCTGGCGGATCGACAACCCGACCCGGCGCTTCGCGTGATCGACGCCGAGCACCCGGACCTGCACGGCCTCCCCGACGGTCACGACCTGATCCGGTCGAACGCCTGGGAGGTCGGACAGTTCGCTGAGGTGCGCCAGGCCCACAACGCCGGCGTCGTCGAGCCGGGCGAACACGCCGTAGTCGACGATGCGGGTGATGGTCGCCGAAACCACGCTGCCGACCTCGATCGCGGCGAGCGGGTCGGGCGTGGTCTGGCGCAGCGAGAGCGACAACCGGCGCTTCTGGCGATCGGCCGAGAGCACGACGACGTCGAGCTCGTCGCCAACGGCGGCGACCTTGCCCGGCGAGGGCTCTCGTCCCCAGGCCAGCTCGCTGCGGTGGATGAGGCCTCGGACACCGCCCAGCGTGACGTGCAGCCCGTACGGGGCGACCGACACCACGCTCACCCGAACCCGCAGCCGGGAACCGCCTCGGCGAAGATCTCCTTTTCCGACTGACGGCGGGCACGGCGAACCAGCTCGCGCCGCGACACCACCAGGCGGTCAGCGTCGCGATCGAGCTCCGCCACGAGCACGTCGATCGTCCGGCCGACCATCGTCGTCAGGTCCTCGACCGGCTCGTCGAGACCATCGACGCCGGCAGGAACGCTCGCAGGCCCACGTCGACGAGCAGTCCGCCTCGCACCACCTTGATCACAGCGGCCGGCACCGTGGCGCCCTCAGCGTGCGCTGCCTCCAAGCGATCCCACGCCACCTGACGAACCGCCCAGCTGTGGCTCAGCCAGACCCGCCCTGCCGGGTCGTCCCGGGCCAGGAGCGCTGCCGTCACAGCCGAGCCCACCGTCGGGGGTTCGGCGAATTCCGATCGGGCGATGACGCCGCGACGACCGTCCGCGAGCTTGACCTCCACGTCGGGACCGCTGAACCCGGTCACGACAACCTCCACGATCCTCCCGACCTGCACCGCAGGGCGCGCAGGTGGGGCGATACGCCGGCGGGGCTCCATGCGCACAGTCTGGCCGAGTGGATGCGCGCTCGCGCTGCATTCGCTCGGCGCGCGTGCGCCCGTAGGATCGGCGGATGCCCCCGCAGCACCGAGTCGAAGTGATCGTCGAGATTCCGAAGGGTTCTCGAAACAAGTACGAGATGGACCACGTGACCGGGGAGCTCTGGCTCGACCGACACCTGTTCACCGCCACCACCTACCCGGCCGACTACGGGTTCATCCGCGACACCCTGGGCGGCGACGGCGACCCGCTCGACGCGCTCGTGCTCCTCAACGAGCCCACCTTCCCCGGCTGCCACCTGTGGGCCCGTCCGGTCGGCGTGTTCCGCATGCACGACGAGGCGGGCGACGACGCCAAGATCCTCTGCGTCCTAGCCGATGACCCCCGTTGGGCGTCGATCGACGACATCGAGGACGTCGACCATCACCTGATCAACGAGATCCGCCACTTCTTCGAGATCTACAAGGACCTCGAGCCGGGCAAGTCCGCCGAGATCGGCGAGTGGGCCGGACGCGACGCGGCCTTCGTCGAGATCGAAACGGCGCGGCAGCGCCACGTCGACCACCCGCACTGAGCACGCCGCCGCACCGCGGCGACGCTCGGTCAGCCAGCCGTGAGGCCCGTGTCGGCCGAGACGATCGCGCCGTGCAGCGCGGCCGCATCGCGCGACGCGACGAATGCGACCGCCGCGGCGATCTCCTCGGGCTCCGACATCCGTCGGAACCCCATGTAGGGCTCGATCAGCTTCCAGTCGGCGTCGTCGGGGAACTTCGGCGAGGCCACCATCGGCGTGTTGATGCCTCCCGGCGCGACCGCGTTGATGCGGATGCGTTTCTTCGCGAATTCCATTGCCATCGCCCGAGTGAGCGCCACCACGGCGCCCTTCGACGACCCGTAGACCGCCGTGTAGGCCGTGCCCATCAGCGCCGAGTTCGACGCGATGTTCACGATGTTGCCGCGCGACTCCAGCAGGTGCGGGATCGCCGCCTGGCACATCCACAGGGTGCCCGCGACGTTGACCTTGAAGATCAGCTCCCATTCCTCTTCGGTCACGTCGGTCACGTGGTTCGCTCGGAGCACTCCTGCGCAGTTGATCAACACGTCGAGGCGGCCGGTGGTGTCGACGCACTGGGCCACCAGACCGTGCGCGGTCATCCGGTCCGACAGGTCACCCAGCGCATAGGTGAACCGACCGCCGGACTCGGTCACCAGCGACTCGGTTTCGACCAGGCCGGACTCGTTGAGATCAACCCCGAACACCGCAGCGCCCTCGCTCGCGAGCCGCAGCGACACGGCTCGCCCCAAGCCCGACGCAGCTCCGGTCACGATCGCTACCTGGTCGGCGAAACGCATGCTGGGTCCCCTCTGACGTTCGATCGGCAGGACCTCGCGTCCCGTCGGCAGGCCCGGTTTCCCCGCGGGATCTGACGGACCGTCAGGTACGGTAGCGGAATGGACGAGGCCCCCGTGAAGCTCGGCGCGATGCTCTACACCCTGGTCGATCCGAACCCCGGTCATGAGGTCGCGTACAACCGGTGGTACGAACGTGACCACTTCTACGGCGGGTGCATGATCGGTCCGGGAATCCTCGCCGGCGCCCGCTGGGTCGCCACCCGCGAGTACAAGGACCTCCGCTTCCCGGCCGACTCCGGTGTGGCGATCCCGACCGACGCGGGCAGCTACCTGGCCACGTACTGGGTGCAGCGTGGCCACGAGGCCGAGCACTTCGGGTGGAGCTCGAAGCAGGTGTTCGAACTGTACGAGGCGGGGCGCGGATTCGATGAACGCACCCACGCGCACACCGCGCTGTACACCCACCAGCGGGCCTGGGGCCGCGACCCCGATGGCGTGCCCGTGGAGTTGGCGCTCGACCATCGATTCGCCGGGCTCGTGTCGGTGCACGTCGACCGGGCCGACGGGGTGAAGCACGCCGCCTTCGACGAGTGGTTCGAGGACGAGGGCCGGGCGCTGCTGCTCGGTACCGACTCTCCCATCGCGATCGTGTGCTCGTGGCGCCCGATCATCCCGCGCGGCTCCGACGGCGAAGCGCCCATGCAGCTGGGCTCGGGCCCCGGCACGCCGCAGCGGTCGATGCAGATCTGCTTCCTCGACGACGCGCCGAAGCCGCACTGGGATCGCTTCCGCGCCTACGCCGCGGCGGTCGATGCATCGGGGGTCGCCCGCGTGACGCTCGCCGCGCCGTTCTTGCCTACGGTCCCCGGCACCGACCGCTACACCGATCAGCTCTGGTAGCGGCGGTCAGCGCCGGAGAAACGCGAGCGTCCGGTCCCACGCGAGCGCCGCGGCGGGCGCGTCGAACGCGTCGCCGGCCTCTTCAGCGAAGAAGTGGCGGGTGCCCGGATAGTGCCAGATCTCGGGATCCTTCCTCGCCTCGAACAGACGGGCCTCGAAGTCGGTGAGTTCCTCGTCGCCGATTAGGTCGTCGTGCTCCGGGAAGTGCGCCAGCACATCGGCCGTCAATTCGTCCACGGCGAGTGACTGCACGCCGTAGTAGGCCACGACACGACGGAACGACTCGGGCTGACGTATCGCCGCCCACAGCGCCCACGACGCCCCCATCGAGAACCCGATCACGGCAATCGGTCCGGACGGGTCGTCGGTCAGCGAGCGCAGCGCGACCGTCGACGACAACACCAGCCCGGCGGTCGCGTTCGGGTCGGTGCGGGCCAACTCGAACTCGGCCTCTGCCGCGGTCTGCGGCGCCAGCCCGTCGAGCAGATCCGGTGCGAGCACCGCGAACCCTTCATCGCACAGCCGGTTGCAGTAGGCCTTCACGCCTGCGGTGAGCCCCCACCACGAGTGCAGCACCAGTACGCCGGGTCCGGGCGAGGCTCCGTCGTCTCCCGGCCGCACGAGATAGGCCGATCCTGCGCGTGCTTGCGGTCGTTCACTCACGGAACAAAGCCTGCCACGAGCCGACCGACCTCCTGCCCGCCACGGCGTAGCGTCGGGCTCGTGCACCCACGGCTCCGACGACTCGGCGAGCGAGCAATCCCACTGGACGACCACGAGATCGTCACTCGAGCGATCCAACGCGGAGCGCTGATCGACGACACGCCCTGGGCGGAGGGGCTCCACGAGCTGTGCCGATCCCTCGACCTCGACGCGCAGCTCGACGTTCGAGCGCGCCGCCACGCCCGCACCTTCCTGACCGAGCTGCTCGTACACGCGCCGACTCCGGCCCGGCCGACCACGACGGGGGCCGCCGCACCGCCGTCACCCGGCGCGCCGAGCCTCGTGATCGCGAGCTTCGACGACGCCGCCGTGGAGAACGTGCTGGCGGCGCTCGGCGATCGACTGGGGGTCCGCCGCGACCCGGCGGGCGCGCCGTGCGACGACCGCCTGGTGTTCGCATCGCAGTTCACCGGGTTCGAGTTCGAGCGCACCTGGCACGTCCCGCGCTATTCGGAGTGGTACGACGCCTGCCGGCCGACATGGGCGTTCGACGCCGTCGAACGATCCGGCCACCAGGTCGCTGCCGGGGCGGAATACCTGGAGCATCTCGACCTGGTGCACGAGCGGTGGCCGAACGCCGTCGTCGTGATGGTTCGCACGCCGCTCGAACCGATCGTGGAACGGGTGGCCCGCGCCGCCATCGAACGACGACATGTCCACACGCCCGATCTGGACGAGGCGAAGGTGTGGCGGTATTGGCGATGGCGCGTCGAACGGGCTCACGAGCGTGCCGACGCGACCGCGTCGACCGTTGCCGCCGTCATCGAGTGCACGGCTCCCGACGCCACCGATCGCACCGCGGCGCTGATCGATCGGCTCATCGCCGTAGTGCCGGGCCTCGACGCTCAGCCGTCGTAACGCCCGGCACCCCGTTCGCGACGAAGCGCGGCGATCACGCGTGGCGCACGACGACGCATCAACCCACCGTTCGCGGCCCGGGGAGCCCGCGCGACCCGATCACGCCGAGCACCGCGACCGCGGTCGCGAACGACCACACCGCAGCGAGCCCGGCGCCGAGCGATCCGTCCCAGCGGACAGCTGCCGCGCCGAGGTCGCGGCGCCCTCGCGACCTGGCTCGCACTGCGACAGCAACGCCGCCGACAGCGGCACATACGCGAGGCCCATCCCGAACCCGACGACGAGCAGCCCCACAAACATCAGACCACGCCACCCATCCGATTCGGCGACGACTCCAAACATCGGATAGCCCACTGCGATCAGAACAATCCCCACTCCCACGAGACGACGCGCGCCGACCTCGGCCATCAGCCGAGCCTGCAGCCACGAGCCCAGCGTCCACGTGAGCGATCCCGATGCCACCACGGCGCCGGCGAACGTGGTCGAGGTGGAACGCAGCTCGACCACGGCGAGCGACACGAACCCGTCGCCGGCGAAGAAGGCTGCGGTCAGCAACCCGCGGACCGCCACCACGGCCGGCAGACCGGGACGCACCCGCAGCGTCCCCGCCGGGGTCAGCCGTCGGAACGCGACGAGCGCGGCCGCGCCGCCGCCGATCACCATCGCCGCCGCCAGCCACCCTGATCGCGCCTGGAACCCACCCAGTGCCACACCGGTCCCCACGACCATTGCGCCCAACGCGACGGCGTCGACCGACTGCCCGTCGTTCGGCGATGCTTCGAGTCGAAGGATCTCCCGGCGACCGACCACGCCGAACACCACCGCGACAGGGATGACCCCAGCAAACACCCACCGCCATCCGACCGACTCCGCCACGAGGCTGGCGAGCACCGGGCCGATCAGCGATGGCACCACCCACGCGGTCGACATCATGGCGAAGATGCGCGGCCGCTCGGCCTCGGAGAACCCTCGGCCGACACAGACGTACACCACCGACGGCACGGCACCGGCGCCGAACCCCTGCACGACCCGGCCAGCGACGAGCAGCACCATGGACGGAGCGAGCGCGGCGATCGAGAGTCCAACCACGTAGAGCGCCAGTCCCGCAACCAGGGGACGGGAGGGATTCGCCCGGTCGGCCCACCGTCCGGCGACGACGATCCCGACGATCTGACCGAGGGCCAGCCCCGAATAGACCCAGCCGTACAGGTCGATTCGACCCAGCTCGTCGGTCACGAGCGGCAGGATCGCGGCGACCGACATGGTCTCCAACGCGACGACGGTGACCAACCCGACGAGCGCCGCCGTGAGCGCCCCGCTGTTCCGGCGGGGCTCCCCACGCGACGCGTGGGCGGCAAGCTCGTCGCGGCCGGTCACCGACGGGCGCGGGGCTGACTCGGATGTCTCGGGATCAGTCGAGGTTCGCGGCGACGAAGTCCCAGTTGAGCAGGTGCTCGAGGTACGTCTTGATGTAGTTCGGCCGGGCGTTGCGGAAGTCGATGTAGTACGCGTGCTCCCAGACGTCGATCGTCAGAAGGGCCTTGGCACCGTGCTTCATCGGCAGGTCGGCGTTCCCGGTCTTCATGATCTCGAGACCTGAGCCTGCGTCGACCAACCACGCCCAGCCCGAACCGAACTGCGTGGTCGCGGCCTCGGCGAACTTCGTCGCGAAGCCGTCGTAGGAGCCGAAGGCCGCGTTGACGCGGTCGGCGACCTCGCCGCTGGGTGCGCCGCCGCCGCCCGGCTTCATCGAGTTCCAATAGAAGGTGTGGTTCCACACCTGGGCAGCGTTGTTGAACAGCCCCCCGTCGGCGGCCATGATCACGTCGTCGAGCGTCGCGCCCTCATGATCGGTGCCTGCCGTCAGGTTGTTCAGGTTCGTGACATAGGTCTGGTGATGCTTGCCGTAGTGGAACTCCAACGTTTCCTGCGAAATGTGGGGAGCGAGCGCATCGAGGGCGTAGGGCAGTGCGGGCAGTTCGAAGGCCATGATCTGCGGATCCTTTCGTGGTTCGGAGGGACGGGGTCACGCTCGTCGGACCCGCGGGACCGAGCCCGGGGTGGTTGGCGTGCGACCCGCTGGTGGGACAACCGGCGCGGGGTCGTGGGCATTCCGAACCCGGTCAGCCTTCCAGGAATGCCGGCACGCGATCCTTCGGGCGTCCGATGATCGCCCGACCGGGGCGCACCAGTACGGGGCGCTGCATCAGCTTGGGCGTCGCAACCAACGCCGCGACCACCTGATCGGCGGTCGCAACGTCGTCGTCGGTGAGCGCCAATCCCTTGAAGGTGGCGTCGCGCCGAACGAGCTCGGTTACCGGGTCGTCGAGGATCGCGATCAGCTCGTGGAGTTGTGCCTCGTCCAGGGGCTGCTTCAGGTACTGCACCACGTCCGCGTCGACCCCGAGCGACGCGGCCGTCTCGACCGCGTGCCGCGAGGTGGAACAGTTCGGGTTGTGGAAGATGGTGACGTCGGCCATGGCGACCGAGCCTACGCGCCGACCATCGGATGGTCCGGCACGAAGGCGGCCGACCCGACGGTCGTCAAGCGACCGGGAAGGCCTGCACCTGCTCGTCCCAGAGCCGGTCGCTGAGGCGGCCCGCCGGGAGTTCCACATCGTCGAACGTAATGGGCGAGTCCTGGGCCAGATCACGGGTGAGCACACACCCGCGGGCCAGGCCGATCGGCAGCAGGTTCTCGGCCCGGGCGGTCGATGCGTTCTCGAGCACGCTGTAGTCGGTGAACCCACCGACGCCGTCGAGCACGGTCCCGGCGGCGAGGTCGAACTTCGCCATCGACACCACCTCGCACACCGGTGCGCCGATCGGCGCCACGGTCGCGTCGCCGAACAGCACGGCGCGGGCGACCGTCAGCGGGGTCTCCAACGGGCTCAGGTGATACGGACGGTAGAAGGTGTACACCGGACCCTCGCCCATCTTGTAGCACTTCATGTATTCCTGGTGGAACGCCGAGTCGGAGTACGCCAGGACGAACACGCCGAAGCTCGGCTCCGCACCCAGGATGTAGTCGACGATGCCCGTGCCGGCGGCGTGCAGTTCCTCCACCGGAAACAGCTCGAACGCCTTCTCGACCCGGTCGGTCTGCGGGCCTTCCATCCCGCGCCGGCTGACGCCGAACCCGGTGCCGTTGGCCACGACCGCCATCTCGGCGGCGATCTTCGTACCATCGGCGAACGATGTGATCGGCCACGGGTTCTGCTTCACGTTGGCGGCGAACGCGGCCTGCGTCTCGGGGGTGCGGCGGTAGTCGAGCAGCGACTTGATGTTGCCGTACACGATGGGCGCGAACCCGAGCATCTGCGCCTCGCGCGCCAGGTTCAGCAGCACACCCGGCTGGTCGCCGTCGCTGTCGGTGAACACGACACCCGCCCGGTCGGCACGCTGCTTGAGAAGCGGGCCGAGCGTGCAGTCGAGCTCTGCGTTCAACAACACGAGGTGCTTGCCGTGGTCGATCGCCGACAGCGACACCCGGGCACCCCACTCCACATCGCCGGTGGCCTCGACCACGCACTCGATCGGCTCGGCCTCGGTCACCAGCGCCGGGTCTTCGCAGATCGCAGGGCGACCCGCCGAGAGCGCTGCCGACAGCTCGGCGGCGGTCTCGACGACCACCGGATCGTCGATTCCGGCGGCCGCGTACGCGGCGCGCGCGTGATCGAGGGTTCGGTTCGCGATGACCGACACCTCCATGCCCGGCGTCGAGCCGGTGACCTGGCACGCGAGGCCCTTGCCCGCGTATCCCGCGCCGACGAGCCCGACCCGAACCGGCCGCCCCTCCCGCTCTCGCTCCTGCAACGCCGCGTCGACGACGATCACGATTGCCCACTTTCCAGCCGGATGTCCGGCCACGATCGGTCCTTGTCGGACACGATGATTCCCTCGGAGATCGGCCACGAGATCCCGAACGCGGGATCGTCGGGCCGCAGCCCGGTTTCGGCACCGGGTGTGTACGGCGACGACACGCCATAGAGCACCGTCGTCCCGTCGACCTGGGCCTGATACCCGGTCGCGCAGTACTGCGGGACGAAGAGCGCATCATGGCGCTCCGACGACAGCTCGACGCCGGCCCACTGGCCGTAGGTCGACGACTCGGGACGCAGGTCGGCCACGACGTGGAAACTGCGGCCGAGGATGCAGCGGAAGAACTTCGCTTCACCGTGCGGCGGGAGTTGCACGTGCAGCCCGCGGATGGTGCCACGGCGCACGTTGGTCGACAGGTTCATTTGTTCGATGTGACCGATCGCGCCGTGGTCGGCCAGTTCGGCCGCGCACCAGGCGCGAGCGAAGAAGCCGCGATCGTCGTGATGTGGTTCGAGTTCGACGTGGAACGCGCCCTCGATCGATAGTTCGGTGAACTTCATCGACGGACCCTCAGAGCCAGAAGAAGTCGTCGTCGATCTGCGCCGTGTCGAGCAAGTGCTTGATCTGGCGGATTCGGGTATGGCCGCGGAACTGGTAGAGCTCCTCGTTGAACCCGATGCGTTCGAAGATGTCGAGCAGGTCCTTCGCGCCGCGCTCGACGTCCCATGCACACTCGAACCCGGGGAGCTGCTCGTGGATCTTGGTGAAGTCGGCGCGGTAGTTCCGCTTGTCGGCGCTGGAGTCGCCGAAGACCACGTTGCAGCCGGGCACGAGGTCGCCGATGATCTCGGCGATCTGGCGTACCTGGTAGTTGGAGCGATCGGAGCCCACGTTGAAGATCTCGTTGTGGATCACGTCGCGGGGTGCATCGAGCACGCACGCGACGGCGTGGGAGATGTCGAGGATGTGCACGAACGGCCGCCACGGCGTCCCGTCGGAGGCCATGCGGATCTCCTTGTTCAGGAACGCTCCCGCTGCGAGGTCGTTGACGACCAGATCGAAACGCTGGCGCGGCGACGCTCCGTAGGCGGTGGCGTTGCGCATGAAGGTCGGCGAGAACGTGTCGTCGGCCAACGGCGACACCTCCTGCTCGATCAGCACCTTGCACTTCGCGTACGACGTGAGCGGCACGGTCGGGTCGCCTTCACGGCTGGGCTGCTCGCCGGCCGCGCCGTACACCGAGCACGACGACATGTGGATGAACCGCTCGATCCCGGCTTCCTTCGCCAGCTTCGCGAGGCGCAGGCTGCCCTCGTGGTTGATCTTGTAGGTGACGTCCTGGTTGAGCTCGCCGACCGGGTCGTTCGACACCTCGGCGAGGTGGACCAGCGCGTCGTAGCCACGCAGATCGTCGACCGTGACCGCACGCGTATCGCGGGTGATCACCTGTGGGCGGCGCTCGGCCGACTCGTAGAGCCAGCCCACGCGGTGGAACCCGCTGTCGAGCCCGGTCACGTCGTGACCGCGCTCCAAGAGCACATTGCCCATCCGGACCCCGATGTAGCCATCGCAGCCGGTCAACAACACCTTCATGTCAACTCCGATCAAGTGGTGAACGATCCGACGGGTAGCCCGCCGCCGAAATTAGAAGAACTCGTCAGTCCCAGGTGCGCCAGGGCGGTGCACCGTGATCCCACAACGACTGCAGGTACATCTTGTCGCGCAGGGTGTCCATGCACTGCCAGAACCCCTCGTGGCGATACGCGCCGAGTTGGCCGGCGTGTGCCAGGCTCTCCATCGGCTCGCGCGCCCAGTCGACGTCGCCCGGAATGTGGTCGAAGATCCCCGGTTCGAGCACGAAGAACCCACCGTTGATCCAGCCCTCGTGCATCTGCGGCTTCTCGTCGAAGCGCAGCACGGCGGAGCCGTCGAGTTCGAGTTGCCCGAACCGGGCGGTCGGATGGACGGCGGTGACGGTCGCCAGGCGGCCCTGCTCCCGGTGGAACTCCACCAGCGACGTCAGATTGACGTTGGCGACGCCGTCGCCGTACGTCATCAGGAACGGCTCGTCGTCGAGGTACGGCCGCACCGCCATCAACCGGCCGGCGGTCTCGGTGTGTTGGCCGGTGTCGACGAGCGTGACCTTCCACTTGTCGCGCACACGATCGTGCGTCTCGACGGTTCCTGCGGCAAAGTCGATGGTCAGATCGGACGAAAGCGCGAGGGCATCGGCGAAATAGCGCTTGATGTAGTCGCCCTTATACCCGAGGCACAACACGAAGTCGTCGAACCCGAATTGCGCGTAGTGCTTCATGATGTGCCAGATGATCGGTCGGCCACCGATCTCGACCATCGGCTTCGGCCGAACGTCGGTCTCTTCGCTGAGCCGGCTCCCAACGCCACCAGCAAGAATCACAGCCTTCATCGCATCGCTCCAGAGGTTGGTCCCGCGGTCGAGCAGCCGCGGAAACAGAGGGCACCTTGGTCTGAGCGTCGGCAATTTCCATCTCGGGCGGGTGGTACCGGCGCGCTCGGGTGAACGTAGTCGCGTCGATATTGTGAGAACAGCCCGAGGGTACATGTGCCTATCCACCACTCGGGGAGCGGGCCTCAATCGGTCGCATGAACGCCGGATCGGCCCGTCGAAGGTCGGTCACGTTGCCCGCCGGGTCGGTATCGTCGGGGAATGTCGGACCACGACCCAAGCCGGATCCGCGGCAGCGGCCGCAACCGCGCGGTGTTCGACTCCGTCGACCTCGTCGGCTCATACAACCCAGACGGTGGACTCACCCCGGCCGAGGACCGGCTGATCGGCGCCTGGGTGCCGCCCGAGCCGGACGTGTTGGATCTCGGCGTTGGCACGGGACGCACCACCCCCGCTCTCCGCTCCATCGCCGGCACCTACGTTGGCCTCGACTTTGCGCCCGCGATGATCGCCGCGGCCCGGCGAGCGCACCCCGGCGCCGACCTGCGAGTCGGCGACGCCGCCGAACTGTCGGGCTTCGAGGACGCGAGCGTCGACTTCGTGCTCTTCTCGTACAACGGGATCGACTACATCCATCCGGCGCAACGGCGTGCCGCCGCGCTCGCCGAGATTCGGCGGGTGCTCCGACCCGGCGGCGTGGTCGTGCTGTCGTCGCACAACCCCCGCGCCATCTTCGTTCGCGTCGAGCCGACCCGCGGCGAGCCCGCCTGGCGAGCCGTCGCCAAGTCGGCCGTCGCCACGTCGCGCGCCGCAACGGCACTTCTGCGCTCACGCGCGTTCTGGCGCGGCGCGGGCACCGCGATCGATCGTTTCCACCCGCTGATGACCGCCTACGCCACGCCGGCGCGGCTCCGCGACGAACTCACCGCCGCGGGCTTCGAGGTTCGCGAGATGATCGGGGGCGGCCATCCGCGACCGCTGCGGACGTTCACGAGCCCGTGGACGTACGTCGCCGCGACGAGGAGCCGGTGATCCATGGGCACAGATGACCGCCACGATGACCTCGTGCTCCCACTCAAGATCGGCGCCGTCTCGAACGGTGAATTCCTCCCGCGCAGGCCGGGCCCGCTCGCGCACGAGGCGATTCGGCGAACGATCGAGCACGCGGAGACCGCCGCGCGGCGCCATGGCATGTCGCGTCGTCGGTTCCTGGGCACGGCCGCGGGTGCCGCGACCATGCTGTCGGCGCTGAGCGCCTGCGCCTCCGACCGGGCGCGAGCCGACCGGGCGCGGCCGGGCGGCACGTTCAGCGTCCCTCCCGAAGCGACCACCGACATCGACGCCGCGATCGCCGCGCTCGACGGTCACGAGTTCATCTTCGACGTCCAGACGCACTACGTGAACCACGATCTCGCCGCGCCCGGAGGCGACTGGTCGGCGATGTTCCCACAGGCCGGCTGCCCCGAGGGCGTGGCCGCGGCGGACCGGCGCGCCTGCTTCACCGTCGACGCCTACTTCCGCGAGATGTTCGTGCGCTCCGACACCTCCATGTCGATCCTGTCGGCGCTGCCGATCCCGGGCGACAATGGGCTCAACGCCGACGACATGGCCTTCACGATCGACGTCGCGACACGGCTGGGAGCCGATGGTCGCGTGCTCATGCACGGCGGCGTACCCGCACCGGGGTCCGATCGACGCGGCCCTCGCCGCCATGTCGGACCTTCGCTCGCGCTACCGGATCGCGGCGTGGAAGATCTACACGATGGTTCCGACCGACGCGCACTTCTACTTCGACGACCACGATCCGGCGCGCCCGCGAATCGGCCAGCGCTTCATCGACCACGTTCGCACGATCGGGCCGCCGATCATCTGCACCCACAAGGGCATCTCGTCGATCGTCGGCTCCACGCCGGAACTGGCGGACCCCTCCGATATCGGTCCTGCCGCCGCAGCGAATCCCGACATCTCGTTCGTCGTCTACCACTCCGGGTTCGAGCCCAACGGCGGCGGCACCGGGCCCTTTGACGAGGCGGCCGACGCGCAGGGCGGGGTCGACCGGCTGATCGCATCGCTGCGCAGCGCGGGGCTCGGACCGAACTCGAACGTGTACGCCGAACTCGGCGGCACGTGGTGGTTCCTCATGCGCGATCCCGACGCCGCAGCGCATGTACTCGGCAAGCTGCTCCGATACGTCGGCGAGGACCGGGTGGTGTGGGGAACCGATTCAATCTGGTTCGGCACACCGCAGGATCAGATCCGCGCGATGCGCACCTTTGAGATCTCCGAGGAGTTCCAGGAGCGCTTCGGCTACCCGGCGATCACGCCGGAGCTCCGGGCCAAGATCTTCGGCCTCACGTCGGCACGGCTCTACGGTGTGGCACCGATCCGAGCGACCACGTCGCTCGACCCCGCCGAGGTCGACTCGCTCCGAGCGGAGCTCCCCGCCCCCACGACGTACGGCCCCACCACGAAAGCCGAGGCCGCCGAGATGATCGCCGCACATCAGGCGGGCTACGCCGCGTGAACCAGGCTCCGCTGGCCGTCCGACTTCCGCCGGATCCAACCCCCGAAGCGCTGCTCGACGGATTCACGAGCTACTGCGCGTACCTCGGCCTCGACCTGTACGCGGCGCAGGAGGACGCCGTGCTCGCATTGCTCGACGGCGCCCACGTCGTGCTCGCGACGCCGACGGGTTCGGGCAAGTCGCTCGTGGCGACCGCAGCGCACTACGCCGCACTCGCGCGCGGCGAGCGCTCGGTGTACACGGCTCCGATCAAGGCGCTCGTGTCCGAGAAGTTCTTCGACCTGCGCGCCGCGTTCGGCGCCGATGCCGTGGGCATGGTCACCGGCGACGCACGCATCAATGAGGACGCACCGATCATCTGTTGCACGTCCGAGATCCTCGGGCACGCCGTGCTGCAGTCGGGCCGATCCCTTCCCGTCGCCCATGTGACGATGGACGAGTTCCACTACTTCTCCGAGCGCGACCGCGGCTGGTCGTGGCAGGTGCCCCTGCTCGAACTGCGCGACACGCGGTTCCTGTTGATGTCGGCCACGCTCGGCGACACCGACTGGGTCGAGAGCCACCTTGTCGACACGACGGGACGGCCGGTCGAGCGGATCGACCACGGTGAGCGACCCGTTCCGCTGACGTTCCACTATGCCGAGACGCCGATCCACGAAAGCGTCGGCGAGTTGCTGACCGAGGGGCTCGCGCCCGTCTACGTGGTGCACTTCACCCAGCGGGCCGCAGCCGAGTCGGCCCAGGCGTTCATGAGCCTCGACGTGCTCACCTCCGACGAGAAGGCGCGGGCGGCGGCATTGCTGCGCGGCTTCCGATTCGACACCCCGTTCGGGCGCGACCTCCGCCGATTTCTCGGCGCCGGGGTCGGGGTCCATCACGGCGGCCTGCTGCCCCGCTACCGCCTGCTCGTCGAACGGCTCGCCCGCGAAGGTCTGCTCAAGCTGATCTGCGGCACCGACACGCTCGGCGTGGGCGTGAACATCCCGATCCGCACGGTGCTGCTCACGCAGCTCTGCAAGTACGACGGGTCGCGCACCCGTCTGTTGTCGGTGCGGGAGTTCCATCAGATCGCCGGGCGGGCGGGACGCCGCGGCTACGACGACAGCGGCGCGGTGTGGGCACAGGCGCCGGCGCATTGGATCGAGAATCGCCGGGCCGAGGCAAAGGCGGCGACACAGGGGAAGCGGCTGAAGACGCGCCGCAAGGCGCCCGAACGCGGCTACAAGGACTGGAACGAGGCCACGTTCGAGCGGCTCGTCGGCGGCACGCCGGAACGGCTGACGTCGAGCTTCGAGGTCGACCACGGCATGGTGCTGCACGTGCTCGAGCGGCCGGGCGACGGGCGCGCCGCGCTGGCGGCGCTCGTCGAGGCGAGCTTCGAGCCGCCGGATGCCAAGCCCGGCCACCTGGCCCAGATCGACGCGATCATCGAGTCGCTGGTCGAGTCGGGCATCGTCGAACCGCTCGACCCGCCCGATTCCGAGGGCCGCACGCTGCGAGTGCACTCCGATCTGCAGGATCGCTTCTCGCTCGACCGCCCGCTCTCACCCTTCGTGGTCGACATGCTCACGGCGTTCGTCGACGACGACCCCGCCGCCCAACCGGCCCAACCGGTCGAAGCGACGCCCGAAGAGCCTGAGGTGGAGCCGGGGCCCGAGCCGGGGCCCGAGCCACAACCGGAAGCGGTACCGGGTCCCGAGCCGCACCCAGAACCTGAACCAAACCCGGAGACGGAGCCGGAGCTCGAGCCGGAGCCGCCCGTCGGGTCCGCGACGACCTCGCAGGAAACGGGCATCGCGCTCGACATGTTGAGCGTTGTGGAAGCGAGCATCGAATCGCCCATGGCAATCCTGATCGCGCAGCGCGACAAGCGACGCGACGAGGCCTGGGCCCGCATGAAGGCCGAGGGGGTCGAGTACGAGGAACGGCAGTCGCTGGTGCGGGCGATCGAGTGGGAGAAGCCGCTCGCCGAGGAACTCGACGCCGCGTACCGACTGCATCTCGAAGCCAATCCGTGGCTCGCCGGCAACTGGGTGCAGCCCAAGTCGATCGCCCGCGACCTGTACGAGACGGGCGACACGTTCGCCGGATACGTCACCCACTGGGGGATCCGCCGGGTGGAGGGAACGCTGCTGCGCTATCTCGCCGATGTGTACCGAGCGACGGTCCGCAACGTCCCCGAGGCCCTGCGCACCGCCGAGTTCGACGAGATCGCCGAGTGGGTCGGCGAGGTCGTTCGCAGCGTCGACTCGTCGCTGCTCGACGAGTGGGAGCGGCTCGAACGAGTTGCAGCGGGCGAAGCCGTCGACGCGATCGAACCCGATATCAGCGCCGATGCCGCCCGTGACGTCACGCGCAACCGGCGTGCGTTCCGGGCGATGGTGCGCACCGAGCTCTTTCGCTGGGTGCAGGCCCTCGCCCGCCGCGACCACGCGTCGCTCACCACTCTGCGCGGCGACCCAGCCCTCGGCGACCGGCCTTGGCCCGCCGCCGAGATCGACGCTCTCATGGCGCCGTATTGGGACGAGCACGACCATCTCGCCATCGACGCCGATGCCCGCTCGTCCTCGTGGTTCCGCCTCGACGAACCGCCGGTCGGATCGACCGCGCCATGGTGGTCGGCCGAACAGATCCTCGTCGACCCCGAGGCCAGCGCCGAATGGCGAATCGTCGCCACGGTCGACGTCGAGGCGAGCCGGGCCGAACACCGGGCGGTCCTGCGACTCATCGACATCGCTCCGCACGCGGCGGCGGCCCCGTAACGACGCGGCAACACCGCAACTCGATGGCGCCGCGGCCACCACTGCCGTGGGGCGCCATGGCATGCCGCGCCGAAGTGCCTGCCGAATCGACCTGCCGGCCGTCCGACGGCGCCGCGTCGGCATGCACGAGCCTGGACAGGGTGCGAACGTGGGGGCGAGCGGGCGAGAATGGCGGTATGACTGCGAACGGCTCGACCAGCGACGTCCTCGTTTCCACCACGCACGGCACCCTCCGCGGAACGACCGACGGCTCGGTTGCCAGATTCCTCGGGGTGCCGTTCGCCGCAGCCCCGGTGGGCGACCTTCGCTTCCGCCCGCCTGCGCCGTTCCCCGCATGGGACGGCGCGCGCGACGCGGTCGAGACCGGACCGGTGTGCCCGCAGAACCCATCGCTCATGGACGCGCTGTTCGGCGGTGAGGCGGAGCAGTGGGACGAGGACTGCCTCTTCCTCAACGTGTGGACCCCGAGTGCGCTCCCCGACCCGGCGACGCCGCTGCCGGTGATGGTGTGGATCCACGGTGGTGGGTTCGAGATGGGTTCGGGCTCGTCGCCCCTGTACAACGGCACCCATTTCGCCGCGTCGGGCGTCGTGCTGGTCACGCTGAACTACCGGCTCGGCGCGCTGGGCTTCCTTGAGCTCGGTGGCGTCGATCCCGCATACACCGGCTCGGGCAACGTGGGGCTCCTCGACCAGATCGCCGCGCTCGAATGGGTGCGCGACAACATCGCGAACTTTGGCGGCGACCCATCCAACGTCACCGTGTTCGGCCAGTCCGCCGGAGCGATGAGCGTGTCGCTGCTGCTCTCCATGCCGCGGGCTCGGGGGCTGTTCCAGAAGGCCATCGCCCAGTCGGGAGCCGCCGAGGCAGCCCGCACGATCGACGACGCCAACGCCGACGCCGAGGAGTTTTTCGAACTCGGCGGATGGTCCTCGGTCGACGACGTTCGCTCGGCGCCGGTCGGAGCGCTCCTGGCCGCGCACCAGGCGATGGCGGGCGCTCGCTTCGCCGATCCCGAGGCGTTCATGCACCGCGCCGGCAACCCGCTCGCGTTCCTCTCGTTCAGGCCCGTCGCCGACGGCCGCGACGTGCCGCTGCACCCGCTCGCCGAGATCGCCGCCGGCGCCGCGCAGGGCGTGTCGCTGCTGTGCGGGACCACGTCGGAGGAGTGGAAGCTGTTCGCGATGATGACGCCGCCCGCGGCCGACGAGGCCGGGCTGCGCCAGCGGCTCGCCGCGGTCACGCCCGACCCCGACGCCACGATCGCCGCCTACCGCCTGGAGCACCCCGAGGCGAGCCTCGGCGACCTGGAGGGGGCGGTGCTCACCGACCTGGTGTTCCGTATGCCGGCCAACCGGCTCATCGACGCGCAGCGCACCCATGCGCCGACGTTCCAGTACCTGTGGACGTGGCGCTCGAACGCCCTCGGCGGGATGATCGGCGCCGCGCACGCCATCGAGATCCCGTTCGTGTTCGACCTGGTCGAAGACCACCGTCTCCACGTGTTCGTCGGCCCCGACGCCCCGGGCACCCTCGCGGCCTGCACCAACGCCGCATGGATCGCGTTCGCGGCCACCGGGCGCCCCGCCGCCGACGGGCTGCCTTCCTGGCCGGCTATCGGCGACGAGGAACGACCGGTGATGATCCTCGACGAGACCGCCGAGCTCGCCGCTGACCCCGGCGGCTCGACCCGCGCCTTCTGGCGCGCGCGTTCGACGACGGCCTGAGAGCGACGATCCCGCCGACCCGGTTTGGCCCACCGACCGAGACGCTCGCGCGCTCAGAAGAGCGTGCCGGCCAGCTCGTCGACCCCGTTCATCGAGGGCTCACTCATAGCCCAGCACCGCGCACCGCGAATCCGCTGGCACATCGAGGAACGCCATGGCGAATCGAACGAAGGGGTCTTCGAGCAGGTCCCTCGGGATCGTCTCCTTCAGCTTCCGATCTCCGCCGATTGCGATAGAGGTGCCTGGCTCACCGGATCGAGCACAACTGACCAGCGCTGCTGCAACGGTCGCAAAGGCGCGCGAGATCTTGGCGGGTTGATCGATCTTCAGCTCCAACCGCTCACACTTCTCGACCGCGTCGGCGAAACCGCTCGACGGCCAGATCAGGAGGATCGGCGGCCTTGCAGCGCCGCTTGTTCGGGGGCCGCCTTGCTCAGATTGAACGTGCTTTCGCCCAGCGAGTTGCGGACCCGAGCAAGAATCCAGTTATCCACGGTGCTCAATCTGCCGGCCGCCGGAGCGAACACGGTTCGCCCCGTTCGCGGTCGACACGCGCCGACGCCTCATCGTCTTCAGGAGGGGTGTGTCTGTCCACGGCTCGGCCTGGACTTGACCCCATCTCTCACTATCAACTCCGCGTAGAAGCCCAGGGTCTGGATGAGTCGGGACGCCGATGTCCCATCCTTGCTAATTTCGACCGCATCGCCCTCGTCAAGGCAACCTCACCACGCACGGTTTCAGGTTCGCCGCCCTCGCCGGGTAGATGGCGGTGATGTCAAGGACGAGGTCGATCGACAAGGACGCCGCTTCACAGGGAATGGTCGAAACCGAGGCCGGATGCGCTACACCCACGAGTCCCCTTCGTCGAAAGCAAGATCTGCGTGGCGGTGATGCTGAATTGCGCTGGATCGGAGCGGATCTGTTCATCTGCCTGAACGCAAAGCGGATTGTTCTGCCGCCCCGACAAGACTGTGTCCGCTCGCTCCAGCGCCTCGATCCGCGGGAGAATCAGCCCGCGCCGGTCACCGGCACCCTCAAGAATCGCACTCCGGAACGTCCCGTAAGACGAACCCAAGTCCTCCTCAAGTCCATAAGCAGCAAACGCTCCGATCCCGGTATAGAGATTGAGCCAGGATGGGCGATAAGCGGAACCATCTCCACAAGACGCTGCGCGGCATACTGCGGGTGACTTCGCCGGACACGAGCAACAACGCCATCGCAGGCAGCCACGTCGCTGCCGTCCTGACTCCTGCAACTGGCGCCGCTGACCAAAGCTCGCCCGACGGGTTCTGCCGCAAGTATTTCGTCGCATCGACCACCTCCCCTCTCACCTCGGACGGAAGATCGACTGAGTCGCGCACGAACGCGCTGCAGCCGGCAATCGAGGCGAGTAGGCCCGCGATCACCACCGCAGCGAGCGCCACCCACCCGGCTGGCGAGCCGACCGGTATTGCCAGAGCTTGTTTGCGTGACTTCGGCAACGCGGCATCTCCATTCGCGTGTCGCCCGGGCCTCACAGCATTGCGCAAACCGTCGTCAAGCCCCCCGCCTCGGGGCCGTCAATCCGATCTCACCCGCGTTGCGACCTGACACCTCCATACGGCAGGGCCCAAGGTCGGCCCACCGACCGAGACGCACGCGCGCTCAGAAGAGCGTGCCGGCCGGCTCGTCGTCGCGCAGCACGTCCGGCAGCGCCGACACATGGAGCAGGCTCAGCCGCTTGGTCGCACGCGTCAACGCCACATACAGCGACTGCGGTCCGCGGAACTCCTCATCGAGAATCGCCCCCGGCTCGACCACGATGCATGCATCCAACTCCAGGCCCTTCGCGAGGCCGACCGGAACCACCGTGATCTGGTGATCGAACCGGCCCCGATGCGCCTGACCGAAGTCGATCCCACCCGCAACCAGCGCCGCCTCGACCCGGTCGAGCCAGCTCGATGCGCACACCACCGCCACACTGCCGCTGTCGATCGCCTCGACCTCGCGGCGAACCGCCGCCGCCAACGCCGAGTCGAACCCGAAGTCGGTGCACGGCTCGACGACGGGCGCCGCACCCGACTCGCGCACCGACCGCGGCGGCGCAAGCCCCGGCGCGGCGACGGCGAGCAGCCGAGCCGCGAGCGCCATCGACGGCGCCGGAAGCCGGTATCCGATCGCCAACTCGGCGCGCCGCGGCGCATGACGATCGGGGAGGTGTTCGAGGATCTCATCCCACGACGCGTGACCCGCCGCCGAGGTCGCCTGGGCGATGTCGCCGACGATCGTCATCGAACCGTTGAGCGACCGCCGGTCGATCACGCGCAGCTCCATCGGCGAGAGGTCCTGCGCCTCGTCGACCACGATGTGCCCGTAGGTGCGGATCGCGTCCTGAACGCGATGGCGCGGCCGAGGACCGAGCAGTTCGAGCGCCTCGTCGAGCAACGGGACGTCGTTGGTCGACCACACCACCGACGACGGGTCGTCGACGCGAGGTTCGAGCAACAGTCCCACCTCGCGCTCGCTCAACACACCGCGACTCGCCAGCCGGAGCAACGCACGCGAACCGAACAGGTCGTTGAGCAACTGCGCAGGTGTGAGCACCGGCCAGATCCGCTCGAGAATCTCGCGGGTCTCGGGCAGCGAGCGGATCCGAGAGCGCAACACAGCGGCATCGAGCGGGTCGCGCATCTTTGACGCAAGCAACGAGAACAGCGCCTGATCGATGAACTTGCGCCCGGCATTGTGCGTGCGCGCCCGACGGCGGGCGAACGCGATCAGCTCGGCGCTGTCGTCCGGCGTGACCCGTAGCCGCTCGACCCCGTACGGCACCGCGACGGTGCGCGGCAGCGGGCGTTGTCGGCCGCGAACCGCTCGGCGGAGCACGCGGCACATGCGCAGGTCGCCCTTGAGCCGCGCCTCGGCCGGCGGGTCGACGCCCATCGCCCGCGTGTCGGGTACCAGGTCGGCGAGCACGGCCACCTCGACACCCGCCTCCCCCAGCGACGGCAACACCTGCTCGATGTATCCGAGGAACAGCCGGTTCGGACCGAGAACCAGCACGCCCTGGCCTTCGAGTGGAAAGCGGTGCGTGTACAGCAGGTAGGCCGCTCGATGGAGTGCGACGACGGTCTTACCGGTGCCCGGCCCGCCTTGCACGACCAACACGCCGGGCAGCGGCGCGCGGATCACCTCGTCTTGTTCGGACTGGATGGTCGCGACGATGTCGCTCAATCGGCCCGAGCGCGCCTGGTTCAGCGCCGAGATGAGCGCCCCCTCGCCCACGACGCCGCGACGGTCCAGATCGTGGGTCGCGTCGCCGAACAGCTCGTCGTCGATCCCGCGCAGGACGCGCCCCTGCGACGCGAAGTGCCGCCGCCGTTCCAGCCCCATGGGGTCCCGGCCGGTCGCCCGATAGAACGGCTCCGCCACCTGCGCCCGCCAGTCGACGACGACCGGCTCGGACTCCTCGTCGGACACGGCGATGCGACCGATATAGAAGGTGTCGCCGTCCGCGCGGTCGATCCGGCCGAAACACAGCGACTGATCGCCCAGTTCGGTCTGCGCCAGGCGGTTGGCCGCAAGCTCGGCCATCACGTCGCGCTCGTAGCGAGCCTGGAACGTGCCTCCGGGACCGGCTCCGCTCACGTCGACGAGGTTCCGCGCCGAGTTCCTGGTGCGGGCAAGGCACGCGTAGGCGCGGTCGATATATGCCTGTTCGGCTTGCAGCTCCGGATTGGTGGTCATCCACTCCGTCCCAGGATCGATGGGCTCACGGGACCCATTCGGGGGTTCGACAGTGTACCGGTCGGACCGAACGGCACGACCGAATGGGCGGCGCCGACGATCCGACGGCGTCGACGCGGGGCCGTCTGCCACATGGCCGTCCGACGAGCAGGATCGGTAGCTTGGCCGCGTGCCGACACCGACGTCCTCACCGTTCCTCGACGCGTGTCGCAGCGAGCCACACGACCGCATCCCGGTCTGGTTCATGCGCCAGGCGGGGCGGTCCCTGCCCGAGTACCGAGCGATCCGCGGGACGGGCTCGATCCTCGACGCGATCGCCAAACCCGACCTCGCTGCCGAGATCACGCTCCAACCGGTACGCCGCTACGGCACCGATGCCGCGATCCTCTACTCCGACATCGTCACGCCCGTCGCGGCGCTCGGGTTCGGGGTCGACATCGCACCGGGCGTCGGTCCGGTCGTCGAGGAGCCCTTCCGCACCGAACGCGACCTCGACCGTCTGCGACCGCTCGAGCCCGAGACGGACACGCCATATGTGATCGAAACGGTCCGGACGCTCGTTCGCGAGCTGCCCGTCCCGCTGATCGGGTTCGCGGGCGCACCGTTCACCGTTGCGAGCTACCTGGTGGAGGGTCGCCCGTCGCGCACGTGGGCGGCCACCAAGACGATGATGCTGCGCGAGCCCGCGCTGTGGTCGGCGCTCACCGACCGGCTCGCCGACATCGCGATCGCATCGCTGCGCAGCCAGGTCGCCGCCGGCGCCGCGGCCGTGCAGATCTTCGACTCGTGGGCGGGGGCGCTCACCCCCGATCAGTACCGCCGATTCGTCGCCCCGGCGACGGCCAAGGTGTGCGCGGCGATGCGCGACCTCGCGGTGCCCATCATCCATTTCGGGGTCAACACGGGCGAGCTGCTCGACCAGATGGCGGGCGTCGGCGCCGACGTGGTCGGCGTCGATTGGCGCACGCCGCTCGACGTGGCGCGGCAGCGGATCGGACGGCCGTGCGCGCTCCAGGGCAACCTCGACCCGGCCGTGGTGCTCGCCGGATGGGAACCCACCCGCGACGCCGCCGAGGGCGTGCTGGCCAGCAACGCCGGACACCCCGGCCACATCTTCAACCTCGGCCACGGGGTGATGCCCGAGACCGATCCCGGCGTGCTCGCGACGCTGGTCGACTGGGTGCACGAACAACCGGTGACGCCGTGACCGAGCCGACCGCGGTGCTGGTCCTCGACTACGGCACGCCGAGCACCGAACGCGACCTCGTCGGTTTCTACACCCACATCCGGCGAGGGCGACCGCCGTCCGAAGCCGAGCTCGCCGATCTCGCCAGGCGATACGACGCCATCGGCGGGCTCTCGCCGCTCGCGGAGCGGACCCGGGCGCAGGCGAACACGATCGGTCGCACTCTCGAACGCCACGCCCCCGGCCGATTCACCGTCGACGTCGCGCACAAGCACACCGCTCCCTTCATCGAGGACGGGCTCGACGCCGCGATCGACCGCGGAGCGACCCGCATCGTCGGCGTCGTGATGGCACCGCACTACTCCGCCGCCTCGGTCGGCGATTACCACCGCCGGGCGATCGCTCACGCGAGTTCCGCCGGAATCGACTACACGGGCGTGCCGTCGTGGTTCGACCTCGATGCCTTCGTCGCGCATCAGGCGAACGCGGTGCGACGGGCGCTCCGGGCGCTCCCCTCGAACACGAAGACGCTGTTCACCGCGCACTCGCTCCCCGAACGCGTGCTCGTGGACGACCCATACCCACTGCAGCTCGCGGACGGCGCGGCGCTCATCGCTCGCTCGGCGGGACTCGGCCCCTGGACTGGCTGGGGCCTCGCATGGCAGAGCGCAGGCCGGACGCCGGAACCCTGGCGCGGGCCCGACGTGGCGACAGCGATACGCGATCTCGCCGAAACGGGTCGCAGCGACGGCGTACTCGTCGTGCCGCACGGGTTCACCTCGGCACACCTCGAGGTCGCCTACGACCTCGACATCGAGGCCGCCGCCACCGCCGCCGGGCTCGGTCTCGCGTTCGGGCGCGCCGACGTGGTCGACGACGACGAGCACGTCATGGCGGCGATCGCCCAACGAATCGTCGAGACCGCCGATGCCGGAGGGCACCCATGACGAGCTACGCGATCGTCGGCGGAGGGATCTCCGGGCTGTCCGCCGCCTGGCAGCTCAGCGCCGAACCGGGCGTCGAGGTGACCGTCTTCGAGGCCGATGCCCGCCTCGGCGGCAAGATCGCCACCGAGCGCTTCGGCGGGGTCGACATCGATCTCGGCGCCGACAACGTCCTTCGACGCACCCCCGCGGCGGTGGAACTCTGCCGCGAGGTCGGGCTCGCGACCGACGCGCTCATCCATCCGGCGCAGACCCGCGCCAAGGTCTGGGTCGAGAACGCCCTGCGTCCCCTCCCGGCGGGCACGGTGCTCGGATTCCCCGTCGACCTCGCCGCCGTCGAGGCCAGTGGGGTGCTGAGCGCGGAGGGCCTGCGCCGCGCCGCGCTCGAACCGACGCTCCCCGGCCTCCCGATCGTCGGCGACGTGTCCCTCGGCGAGTTGGCGCGTGCCCGCTACGGCGACGAGGTCACGACACGGCTGATCGACCCGCTGCTCGGCGGAATCGCCGCCGGCGACCTCGACCGCATGAGCCTCGACGCGATCGCGCCGCAGATCGCCGAGGTCGCCCACACCGCCACATCGCTCATCGAGGGGCTCGCGCCGGTCCTCGCCGCTGCGCAACAGGCCGGCCCGGTCTTCGCCGCGCCACCGCACGGAATGCAGCAGCTCGTCAAAGCGCTCACCGCGCGCCTGGTCGACCGCGGTGTCCGCTTCGAGACGGGCGCCGCGCTCGACTCGTTGCCGTCGGCCGACGGCGTTGTCGTCGCCACTCCCGCGCTCGCCGCCGCACGCCTTCTTCGCCCGGTGAGCCCGCCCGTGGCATCGGCGCTCGACGCGATCGAGCACACATCGGTGGTGTTCGTGGTCACCGAGTACGCGGAGGGCGACGTTGCGGTTCCGCTCGACGGCAGCGGATTCCTGGTCCCGCGCCAGGTCGGCGCGCCCGTGACCGCCGTGTCGTGGGCATCGTCGAAATGGGAGCGTCTCCGCCAACCCGGAACCGTGCTGTTGCGCTCATCGCTCGGCCATCGCGACGCCGATGACGTCATCGACGCCTCCGACGATGCGATCATCGCGGCGGTCCAGACCGCGCACCGGCGCACCATGGGCATCGACACGCCGCCGCGGAGGGTTCGGATCGTGCGCTACCGAGACGCGTTCCCGCAATACGACGTCGGCCATCTCGACCGCATCGCCGCGCTCGACGAGTCGCTCCTGCGCGACGCTCCGCACGTCGCGCTGTGCGGCATGGCGTTCGGCGGTGTCGGCATCCCGGCCTGCATCCGGCGGGCCCGCACCGAGGCAGGCCGGCTCCATCGGAGGGTCGCCGGGTGAATCAACCGCTGGTGAGCCGTACGTGGCCGCGCCGCGCCCTGAGCGTCGCGGCCGGGCTCGCGATCTGCGCCGGCCTGCCCCCGTGGGGGTGGTGGCCGCTCACGATCGCCGGCATCGCGCTGTGGGTCCGGCTGCTCGATGGCCGCACCGCTCGCCAGCGCTTCGCCACCGGCGCCCTGGTCGCGCTCGCCTGGTACCTGCCCTCCACCCTCTGGATGGTGAAGTTCTCGCCGGCCGGCTGGCCGTTGGGGGTCGCGCTGTGGTTCCCGCTCGTGGTCGGCGCGACCGCTGCCCTGTGCCCGCCGCAGGCGATCGCGCTCGCCCTGCCGGCAACGATCGTGATCTCGGAGTGGGTTCGCTGGCATGCGCCGTTCGGCGGCGTGCCCCTGTCGATGCTCGCCTACACCCAAGCGCGCGGCCCGCTCCTGCCCGTCGCTCGCGTGATCGGAACGCTCGGCGTGTCGGGAGCCGTCGCATGGGCCGGCGGCGCGCTCGCAGCGCTGAGCACCCCCGACCAACGCCGTCGCCGCTCGGGGGCGATCGCCGCGCTGGCCCTGCTTGCCCTCACCGTCGGAGCCATCGTCGCGCCGAGCGGCGAACGCGTGCGCGTCATCACCGCCGCCGCGGTCCAAGGCGGTGGCCCACAACAAACCCGGGCCGACGCGACCGACTTCAGCCTGGTGTTCGGACGGCACCTGACCGCCGCTGAGCGCATCACCACACCGGTCGACCTCGTGGTCTTCCCCGAGAACATCGTCAACATCTCGGGGAGCTACGGCGGGTCGACCGAACAAGGGCAGCTCACCGAACTGGCGAAGCGACTCCATGCGACGGTGATCTCCGGAATCGTCGAGGACCGGCTGGACCAGAAGCACTTCTGGAACTTCGCGATCGGGATCGGCCCGGACGGCGCGCCGCTCGGGCGGTACGACAAGGTTCGGCGCGTTCCCTTTGGCGAGTACGTCCCGATACGGCCGCTCTTCGAGACCGTCGCCAAGGAGATCCTCCCGCCCCGCGACGACGTCGAGGGGACCGGCCCGGCGGTGATCGGAACGCCCCTCGGCCCGATCGGCGTCGTGATCTCCTGGGAGGTGTTCTTCCCCCGCCGCGTCCGCGAGGCGCTGCACCACGATGCCGAGATCGTGCTGAACCCCACCAACGGATCGAGCTACTGGCTCACGCAGGTCCAGAGCCAGCAGATCGCGTCCTCGGCGTTGCGCGCCGTCGAGTCCGGCCGCTGGGTCATCCAGGCGGCACCGACCGGCTTCAGCGCGATCATCGATCCCGACGGCGTGGTGCAGCAGCGTTCCGGCGTGAGTGAAGCCCGCGTGCTCGAGCAGACGGTCGAACTGCGACGTGGCCGCACGCTGGCGATGTGGTGGGGCGAGGCGCCGGCGCTCGTCGCATCGCTCATCGCTCTGGCGTGGGCGTGGGCGTGGGCGTGGGCGAGGTCGAGGTCGACGCAGCGGCGCGTGGTTGCGGTCGACAGCGACACCGGCCCTTGTGCCGACAACGACTGAACGTGACAAAATGCCGCAGGCGTGGGTAATCCCACCCAAGGTCATCGACGCGACATCGGTCGCCATGTACAACCGCACAGGGCGACCGGCATGATGCGCCGGAGAGGGAGGAACCATGAGGGGTCTACGGCGGAAAGCCGCAGCGACAGCACTGGCCGTGAGCCTGGGGTCGACGACGTTGGCAACGCTCGTCGCGACGCCGGCGAGCGCGGCAGTGGCGACTATCACGTGCAGCGGCGTCACGAACGACGTGGCCGGCTCGGTTGCCGGGGCGAACAAGTCATCAGCCGACCTGCTCGGCCTGCTCTCCAGCCTCACCGGCGGATCGAGCGAGCTCACCCTCGGGGTCAACGTGACCCCCGACGTGCCGGCCTCCGTGCCGACCGGCAGCGACCCGTTCGATGCGAAGTTCGACTTCGTCGTCACGCTTCCGCCCTCGCTGGTCAGCCCGCTCCAAACCGTGCTCGGCAAGACGAGTCTCAAGGTCACCAACGCCACGTTCGCGGTCAACGCATCGGGCGCCGCGACCACGACGCTCAGCTCGACGACCCCCGAGATCAACCTGGCCCTCGGCGGCACCGTCATCGTCAACCAGTCGATCACCGGCACCGTCACACCCGAGAAGGCCGGGCTGATCACGTACCGTCCCGGCATCGCCGGGTTCTCGGCCGTGGTCGACGCATCGGTCGCCGGTGTGGCCAACATCGGCACGATCACGGTGACCTGCACGGGCACCGGCGTGCTCGGCTCCACTTCGGTGAAGCCCGCCGGCGCCCCGACAATCACCGACAACCCGATCTCCTACGACGTCGAGGCGGGCTCGTCGAACGAGGTCGACCTCGAGACCGAGGCCGGCATCGTTCCCGATGACGAGAACCCGATCCTGTGGGACTCGCTCAAGATCGTGTCGCCGCCCGCAGCCGGCACCGCCTCGCTGACCGACGGCATCCTCACCTTCGACGCGCCGACCGCCGGCGGCACCTACGAGGTCGGCTACGAGGTCTGCGCCGCCGAGCGAACCATCGACGGCGCCGAGGGCAAGGACGAGGTGCAGACCCTCACCTTCGCCGACACGAAGTACCCCGGTGCGGCGCTCAACACGCACCCGCTGTACTTCACGCTCACCTTCGACGGCGAGACGACGAGGCCGATTCCGATGAGCGAGTTCAAGCTCTTCGACGTGCTCCCCGTTGCCGTGGACGACCCGGACGGCTTCATCTGGCACGGCCTGTTCGGCAAGCCGATCGTCCCATCGGCCGCCACGGTCAGGGCGGCGCTGGAAGCCCTGCCGAACGTCGACCCGGGCGAGATCGTCGTCGGCGGTGGACCGACCTCGATCAACGACCTGTCGACGCCCTACACCTTCACCTTCGCCGCCGGGCTCGGCCGCACCGACGTGCCGCAGGTGACCGTGGAGGACTGGAAGACCTGGCTTCCCGGCGACGTGCTCGAGCAGATCATCTCGGCGGCCAGCGGCCTCGGTAGCGGCGGTGGTGGTTCCACACCCGAACCGCCCACCTACGAGCAGTCGTTTCAGCAGCTGTTCGGATCGACCCCGATCTCCATCGACCAGTTCTGGAAGCAGATCGGCGATCGGTTCGTCTACGAGATCATGCAGGGCATCGACATCCCGACCGTTCTCGACGGCCTGACGAAGCTCTTCCCGAAGGCGCCCACGACGGCCACCACCGTTGCCGGCGAGGAGGACATCGCACCGTCGTCCACCGGCCCGCTGTGCGCCCAGGGCGTCGTGCAGTTCGTGGTCCCCGGCGCGGCCGCGACCACCACGACCACTACCGCACCGGCATCGACCACGACCACCACGGCGAAGGTCGCCGGCACCACCGCGACTCGATCGAGCGGCGCAACGGCCGGGTCGAGCCGCACGTCGGTCACGGGCTGACCGGCCGGCGTTCGTCGCCGACCCGAAACACCTGAACGAACCCGATCAGCCGGGGTCCGCGTGAGCAGCGGGCCTCGGCTGTTCCATGAGGATCGTGACCGGGCCGTCGTTGACCAGCGCGACCGCCATGTCGGCGCCGAAACGGCCGGTGGCAACCGTGACCTGGAGCGCACGAAGCGCCTCGACCACCCGATCCACCAACGGCTCGGCGACCGGCCCGGGTGCCGCGTTCGTGAACGACGGCCGCCGACCCCGCGAGGCGTCCGCGTACAACGTGAACTGACTCACGACGAGCACCGAGCCGCCGACGTCGAGCACCGAACGATTCATCTTGGCGTCGTCGTCCTCGAAGATCCGCAGGGTCGCGAGCCGTTGGGCGAGCGCGTCGGCATCGGCCGGTGAATCGCCGTGCGTCACGCCGACGAACACGCAGAGCCCACCGCTGATCGCGCCGACCGTCTCGCCCGCGACCACGACCGACGCTCGGCTCACCCGCTGCACCACAGCCCTCATCGTCGACGCTCCTCGCCGCGGTTTCGCAAGACCTCACCCGGGGGATCGATCACGATCCTGCTGGCGCGGTCGTAGGTGAGATAGTTCCACGCCCAGTTGGTCAGCACGTTGAGTCGGTTGCGGAACCCCACCAACATCACGAGGTGCAGCGCCAGCCATGCGATCCATCCCGGGGGGCCGCTGAGCCGGCGGCCCCCGGGCAACTCGGCGACCGCCGAGAGCCGACCGATCGTCGCCATCGATCCTTTGTCGACGTAGCGGAACGGCGGCGGTGCCTCGGCCCGAAGGTGCGCTTCCACGACCGCGGCCACGTGCCTCGCCCCCTGGATGGCGACGGGCGCGACCTGCGGCAACACCGCTCCGTCCGCAGCGAGGGAGGCCGCCGCGTCGCCGATGGCGAACACCTCGCTGCGGCCCGGCACCGTCAGGTCGGGGCCGACGACGATCCGACCGCCCGGCCCGCGTTCGAGGCCGAGCCGCTCGACCAACGGCGCAGGGGTCACACCCGCCGCCCAGATGGTGGTCCGGCACGGGATTCGGCCGGCGTCACCCAGGTCGATGTGATGAGCGGCGACCTCGCGGACGGCCGTTCCAAGTACCACCTCGACGCCGAGCCGTTCGAGGCTTCGGGTCGCTCGCCGGCTGAGCTTCGGATCGAAGGTCCGCAACACGCGGTCGGTCGCCTCGACGAGGACGATGCGAGCCTGGCGCAGGTCGATGCCCGGGAAGTCGCGGCGAAGTACCCGAGAGAACAGTTCGGCGAGCCCGCCGGCGAGCTCCACGCCTGTGGGTCCGCCGCCGACGACCACGATGTTGAGCAGACCGTCCTCGATCCGGAGTGGGTCGCCGTCGGCTCGCTCCACGCAGGCGAGGACGTGCGACCGGATCTCGACCGCATCTCGCACCGACTTCAGCCCGAACGCGTGCTCCGCCACGCCGGGCACGCCGAAGGTGTGCGTGACCGCACCCGGCGCCAGGATGAGATGGTCGTAGGCGAGGCGCCGACCGTCGTCGAGGTCGACAAGTCGTTCATCGAAGTCAACGCCGGTGACCGAGCCGATCACCACCGTGGCGTTGCGCTGCCGGTGGAAGATCCCTCGCGTCGCGTACGTGACGTCGTCAGCATCGAGTCCCGCCGTGGCGACCTGATAGAGCAACGGCTGGAACGTGTGGTGGTTTCGCTCGTCGACGAGCACGACCTCCACCGCGAGGCTCCGCAGCGCCTTCGCCGCCGCGAGGCCGCCGAATCCCGCCCCGACGATCACGACTCGATGCCGGCGCTGCAGCTTTGTGATTCTGTTCACAAGCTCGGAGCATACGACGTGCCGCTCGAGCCCGTCCGCGGATTTCGAGGAGTTCGGTTCGACCGAGACTGTGAGGCGCTTCAGCGCCCACCTGCTGCGCCACCCGCAAGGGAACATCGGGGCGCGGTCGAGGGTTTGACCGACGCGTGACGAGCCATGGAAGCTATGAAGCTATGCAACGCGGCGCAGATGGCGGATCTATCACCCGGCGAGCACCGGGGCCGGACGACCCGCTCCGCATCGCCTACCTGACCTATCGCGGAAAACCGCATGTCGGGGGGCAAGGCGTCTACACCCGTCACCTCACCAAAGCCCTCGCCGACCTCGGTCACCACGTCGAGGTGCTGTCGGGTCAGCCGTACCCGATCCTCGACGAACGCGTCCCGCTCGTGAAGCTGCCGAGCCTCGACATCTACAACGACCACTTCCCCATGCGGATGCCGGGTCTCTGGGAGCTCAAGACGTGGATGGACGCCGCTGAGGTCACTGCGTTCAGCATGGGCACGTTCCCCGAACCGCTCGCCTTCTCGCTGCGAGCCTGGGATCACCTGAAGGCCCGGGTCTCCGAGTTCGACCTGGTGCAGGACAACCAGTGCCTCGGCTACGGGCTGCTCGGCATCGAGCGCGCCGGCCTCCCGATCCTGGGCACGATCCACCACCCGATCACGGTGGACCGCCGCATCGAGATGGAACACGCCGAAACCCGCTACCAGCGATACGCAAAGGCGCGGTGGTACGCCTTCACCAAGATGCAGACTCGGGTCGCCAAGCGCCTGCGCCGCATCATCACGGTGTCGCAGAACAGCTTCGACGACATCTGCCGAACCCACGGGGTCTCCCCGGAGCGGCTCTACGTCGTGCCCGTCGGCGTCGACCCCGAGCTGTTCCGGCCGCTCGAGGGGGTCGAGCGCCGGCCGCGTCAGATCATCTCGACGGCGTCGGCCGACGTCGCCATGAAGGGACAGCGGTTCCTGCTCGAGGCGCTCGCGAAGCTGCGCACGGAGTACCCCGATCTGCACTTGATCCTGATCGGCCGCCTCAAGGAAGGCTCGGCGGCGCAGCGCACGATCGAGGAGCTCGACCTTGCCGACGCCGTCGAGTTCGTGTCCGGCGTCACCGACGAGCGGATCGTCGAGCTCTACAACGAGTCGGCCTGCGCCGTGGTCCCGTCGCTCTACGAGGGGTTCTCCCTGCCGGCCATCGAGGCCATGAGCACCGGCTGCCCGCTGGTCGCGACGACGGGCGGCGCGCTCCCCGAGGTCGCAGGGCCCGACGGCGAGACGTGCTTCGCCGTCCCACCCGCCGACAGCGACGCACTCGCCGCCGGCATCCGCCGCGCTCTCGACAACCCCGAGGGCGCCGCACGCATCGGCGCCGCCGGTCGCACCCGCGTCATCGACCGGTGGACCTGGCGCAACACCGCCCTTCGCACGGTGGAGCACTACCGGGCGCTACTCGCCGAACCCGCCGGAAGCTGAGGAACACGCGATGTTGACCGTCGACTACGACCGGCTCGATCTGCAGCCCGGCCAACTGATTCTCGACATGGGGTGTGGCGCCGGTCGCCACGCGTTCGAGTCGCTGCGCCGAGGCGCCCGAGTGGTCGCGCTCGACTACAGCTTCGACGAACTCGAGAGCGTCCGCGACCTCTTCTGGGCGATGCGCGAGGCCGGCGAGGTCGGCGAATCCGCCGAGACGCTCTCGGTTCGCGGTGATGCGCTGCGGCTTCCCTTCGCCGACGGCACGTTCGATCGGATCATCGCGTCCGAGGTCATGGAGCACCTGCGCGACGATCGCGGAGCGCTCGCCGAGCTGACCCGAGTGCTCAAGCCCGGCGGCACGATCGCCATCACGGTCCCGGCGTGGCTGCCCGAGAAGATCTGCTGGCAGCTGTCGGCCGAATACCACGCCCCGCTGTCCGACGGCGGGCATGTCCGGATCTACACCGAGGACCAGCTTCGTCGGCGCATGACCGACGCCGGGCTCGTGCCGAGCGGTTCGCACCGAGCGCACGCACTGCACTCGCCGTATTGGTGGCTGCGATGCGCCGTCGGTCCGACCAACGACACCCACCCGCTCGTGCGCGCCTACCACCAGCTCCTGGTGTGGGACATCGAGCAGGCACCGGCGGTCACCCGGGTCACCGAACGGGTGCTCAACCCCGTGCTCGGCAAGAGCGTGGTCGTGTATGCCAGCCGCCCATCCACCGATGTCGCCTCGGCAGAGCGGAGGGAACGTGTGGCTGGCTGACGTCGCCGACATCGTCACCGCCGACCAGCTCTCCGCGACGGTCGACCACCTGGCTGACCTCCAACTCGATAACGGGATGGTCCAGTGGTACCCCGACGGCCACGCCGATCCGTGGAACCACGTCGAGGCGCTCATGGCCCTGGCCATCGGCGGACGGCGCGACCGTTGCGAACTCGGCTACGAGTGGCTCCGGTCGCTGCAACGCGACGACGGGGCCTGGCACCAGTACTACCTGGCCGATCGGGTGGAGCAGGACAAGCTCGACGCCAACTGCGTGGCCTACGTCGCCACGGGGCTGTGGCACCACTGGCTGCTGTTTCGTGACTCCGGGTTCCTCGAAGCGATGTGGCCGATGCTCGATGCCGCGGTCGGGTTCGTGCTCGACCTGCAGACCCCGCGCGGCGAGATCCGTTGGGCCCGGCACGCGGACGGCACCCCCTGGACGTTCGCCCTGCTCACCGGCTCGTCGAGCGTGTGCCACAGCCTGCGATGCGCGGTCGCCGTCGCCCAGCAACTGGGTCACGAGCGGCCCGAGTGGGAGGTCGCGGTGGCGCGCCTGGCGCGCGTGATCCGCGACGAGCCCGACGCCTTCGCACCCAAGCACCGCTGGGCGATGGACTGGTACTACCCCGTGCTTGCCGGTGTCGTGGTGGGCGATGCCGGACGGGAACGGATGAACGACCGCGCGGCCACGTTCATCATGGACGGCTGCGGCGTTCGATGCGTCTCGGACCGCCCCTGGGTCACTGCCGCTGAGACGTGCGAGTGCGTCATGGCGCTGCTCGCGATCGGCGAGTCCGAACGCGCACTCGACCTGTTCCGGTGGGCCCAGCGGCTCCGTGAACCCGACGGCAAGTACTGGACCGGCATCGTCTACCCCGACGAGGTGCACTTCCCCGGCGGCGAACAGTCGAGCTACACCGCCGCCGCGGTGATTCTGGCGGCCGATGCCCTCAGCGGGTCGAGCCCCGCCGCACGGCTCTTCGTCGACCACCAACCGCTTCCTGCCCTCCTCGACGTGACACCCGACGCCGCCACGGCCGAACGAGGAGCCTCCGAATGACCGCAACCTCCACCGCCCGGCGTTGGCTGGCCGCCGGCCTCCTCGCCCTGGGTGCGGCGACGCTCGCCGCAGCGCCCGCCGCCGCGCAGAACGACAGCGACCCGCCGAAGGCGCCGTCGATCCTCCCGCAGCCGAACTCCGGTGAGAAGCCCCGGTATCAGGGTGCCCCGGGCACCGCGAGCCAGTACCTCGCCATGGGCCTTACCGTCGGCGGGGTCGCCATGATCGCGCTGCTCATCGTTCGCGATTCCAAGAAGGCGCGGGCCCGTCGCGACGCCGCCGAGGCCGACACTCGCGACGCCTAGACAGCACCCCGCGGCGTTCGCCGCCCGGCGCCACGCTGCGGCGTTGCGATACGACGATCAGGCCGACGCGACGCGACGGGTACCGGGATCGTGTGGGCGGCCCGTATCGACCCGGCGCAAGACCCGAAGCGACCCGGTCGCCGAGACCTCGACGAAGCTCCCCGAGTCGAGCGCTCGAAGGTAGATCTCGTAGGGCGGGCGGCCACCATCGGCGGGGTCGGGGAACACGTCGTGGATAGCGAGAAGCCCGTTGATCGCCACGTGTGGGCTCCACCGCTCGTAGTCGCCGTGGGCGGGATCGTCGCCATGACCACCGTCGATGAACACGAGCGCGAGCGGTGTCGACCAGAAGCGGGCGACCGTGGGCGAATCACCGACCACGGCGACCACGGCTGCCTCCAACCCCGCGGCGTGGATCGTTCGGCGGAACCACGGCAGCGTGTCGATGCGCCCGACCGCCGGGTCGACCAGATCGGGCTCGTGCCACTCCCACCCCGGCTGGTTCTCCTCGGACCCGCGGTGGTGGTCGATCGCGAACACCACCACGCCGGCCCGTTCGGCCGCGTCGCCGAGGTAGATCGCCGACTTGCCGCAGTAGCTACCGATCTCGAGGAGTGGCAATCCGGGAACGGCGTCGGTCGCCGCAACGCCGGCCTCTCGGAGCGCCAAACCCTCGTCGGGGGGCATGAACCCGCGGGCGGCTTCCGCCGCGACGATGCGCTGCGTGGTCATCATGGGTGGGTCCGCCTCAGATGGGGAGCTCTCGATGGAGCTCGTCGAGTTCCTCCGGCGTGGGTTCTGCACCGTGGTGCGTGACCTTGAACAACCAGCGATCCAGCACGAGATAGCGCCCCACCCACACGATGCCGAAGCCGGTCAGCTGGGCGAAGAACACGGCCACGCTCTCGACGAACTCGTTCTGTCCCTTCACCAAGCGTTCCACCCACAGGGTGAGCAAGGTCGAGAAGGTGACGCCGAGCATCGCGGCGACCCAGAAAACGATCACCTGGCTCCGCAGGCGGTCGCTGTTGGCGTCGCGCCACACGAACCGCTTGTTGGCATAGAAGTTCGGCAACGTCAGGATCGCTGCGGTCAACAGCGATGCCTTGGTGAACGACGTGTCGGTGTCGCCACGCGCATCGAAGATCGTGTGGGCGAAGACCTGCAGGAGCACCTGGCCCAGGGGAACGAACACGACCGAGATCGCCGCATAGCGGAGTTGCTTGCGACCGTCATCGGTACGTGCGTGGTCGAGCAACGCAGCAGGAGAGAGCCTCACCAGCTGCATCGTAGTTTGGTCGACCGTCGCTACCGCGACCGGCAGCCAGAATGGGGAGATGGACCAGTCGGCCGTCGACGCCCTCATCGAACTGCTCGATCTCGAACCGATCGAGGTCAACGTCTTCCGAGGCCGCAGCCCGAACGAGGATCGCCAACGCGTCTTCGGCGGCCAGGTGGCCGGACAGGCGCTCGTCGCAGCGGCCCGGACCGTGGAGGGGATGGCCGTGCACAGCCTGCACTCCTACTTCCTCGTGCCCGGCGACCCGACCAGCCCGATTCTGTATCTCGTCGACCGGCTGCGCGACACCCGGAGCTTCACGACCCGGCGAGTCGTCGCCGTCCAGCACGGGCGGCCGATCTTCGAGCTGTCCGCGTCGTTCCAGCGGCCCGAAGCCGGCTTCGACCACCAGATGGCGATGCCGACCGGCCTTCCCGAGCCCGAGAGCCTGCCCGACTTCAAGACCCGCTTGGCCCCGTGGAAGGCGCAGCTCGGCGAGTGGTACGACCGGCCCCGACCGATCGACACGAGGTACTGCAACTGGCAGCCGCCTGACGATCGGTCGCCGGGGCCGATGCTCGACAACGTGTGGTTCCGTGCCGCCGGCCGCCTGCCGGACGATCCGGTGCTGCACACCTGCGTGGTCACGTACTCGTCGGACTTCACGGTGCTCGACACATCGGTTCGCCCGCACGGGGGCAGCGGGCTCGGCGATGTCTTCATGGCGAGCCTCGACCACGCCATGTGGTTCCACCGGCCGTTCCGCGCCGACGATTGGCTCTTATATGCCCAGGACACGCCATCGGCCTCCGGCGGCCGCGGGTTGGGGCGCGGGTTGATCTTCGCCCGCGACGGCCGGCTCGTGGCCTCGGTCGTGCAGGAGGGCGTGATTCGGCCGGCACGCCGGGCAGACTGACGACATGGAGGCCCCCATCACCACGGTCGCGACGCCTGCGCGCACGCGTCGCACCCGACGATCACTCGTCGGAGCGCTCGCCTGCATGGCCCTCGCGAGCGCCTGCTCGGACGCCGACACCGGTGGCGCGGCACACACCAAGACCTCCAGCGTCGACACCTCGCCCAAACCCGGCGATCCAGTCGTCGACCTGAGACACCCGGTACGGCTGGAACGGATCGCCACGCTCGACGCGCCGATCGCCGCCGCCTCCCGTGCCGGCGACGACAGCCTGTACGTGGCCGAGCGAGCGGGCACGATCCGGCGGCTCAGCCGGTCGGATACCACGTGGCACGTGCAGAAAGACCCAGTTCTCGACCTCACCGAACAGGTCGGCGCCGTCGAGGGCGAACAGGGGCTGCTCGGCCTGGCGTTCAGCCCCGACGGACACACGCTCGTGGTCGACTACACCGACGGCTCCGACGACGGCGCCACCGTGATCGACCGATTCGCCGTCACCGAGCCGACGATGATCGACCCCTCGACCCGCCGCGAAGTCCTCCGGGTGCCCCAACCGTTCAGCAATCACAACGGCGGCGACGTGCACTTCGGGCCCGACGGCGCCCTGTTCATCGCGCTCGGCGACGGCGGCGGGCAGGGCGACCCCGAGGGCCGCGCCCAGAACCTCGACGATCGGCACGGCAAGATCCTTCGGATCCGCCTCGGTGACGGCGACGGCTATGAGGCCCCCGCCGACAACCCGTTCGCAAGCGACGAGCGACGAGGCGACATCTGGTTGTCTGGCGTTCGCAACCCCTGGCGTTTCAGCTTCGACCGCGAGAACGGCGATCTGTGGATCGGCGACGTCGGCGCCTCCGCATGGGAGGAGATCAACCGGCTCCCGGCGAGCGAGGGCAGGGGTCGCGGGGCCAACCTCGGATGGGACCTACGCGAGGGCCGCGAGGCCACCGACGAGTCCGCAACTCCGCCCGACGACCTGGTCGACCCGCTCTACGTGTACGGCCGCGACCAGGGGTCGACCGTCGTCGGCGGCGTGGTCTACCGGGGCGTGGAACTCCAGCACTTGCGTGGCGCCTACCTGTACGCCGACTTCGGGAAGGGAGCGCTCCGCGCGCTCGTCGCCCGGCGCGACGGCACCATCGCTGCGCTCGGCGACATCGATACCGGTGACACGAAGCTGGAACAGCCGGTCTCCTTCGCCGAGGACAACGGCGGCGAAGTCGTGGTTCTCGATCTGGCCGGGCCGGTCTACCGGCTCCGAGCGAACTGACCGGCCCGCTTCGACATCAGCTGATGTCGAAGCGGTAGACGTTGGTCTCGCGGGCGACGAATCCGATCCGCTGATACAGCCGGTTGGCGGCCTCACGGCTGGGACGCGACGTCAGATCGACCGTCTTCGCGCCCCGCGAGCGAGCGATCTCGATCGCACGTCGGTTGAGTGCCTCGCCAACGCCGCGACCGCGGGCGTCGCCGTCGACGACCACGTCCTCGATCCACGCCCGAATGCCGGTCGGGATGCGGAACACCACCAGGGTCATCGACCCGATGATGGTGCCGTCCACGTCGCGAGCGACGAGCACATGATCGGCGTCCGAGGATGCCATCTCCATCAGCTCGCTGCGTCCCGGCGGCGGCGACGACTTCGACAACTGGGGGATCAGGCGAGCGAACGCGGCGACGACCGCGTCGTCGATCGCCTGCTCGCCGGCGAGTTCCTCGATGGTGACCGTGGGATCGGAAGCCATCCGACCACCCTACGGGCCAGCCGTTCGGCCGAGAGGCATCGGACGCATCGCTCGGTAGCGTGAAGCGGTGTCGCAGGTCGAATGGATTCACCGACCCCAACTCGACCAGCCGGTCCTGATCGTCGCATTCGAGGGATGGAACGATGCGGCCGACGCCGCGACCGGCGCCGCCGATCATCTCCTGAGAATCGGCGCCGCCGAGCGTTTCGCCGCGATCGATCCCGAGGACTTCTTCGACTTCACCGCGACCCGACCCATCTCGAGACTCGACGGTGATGGTCGCCGCGAGCTGCACTGGCCGACCAACGCGTTCTCATCGCTCACCCTTTCGGGCGGACCCGACATCGTGGTGCTCCGCGGCGTCGAGCCGCAGCTCCGGTGGCGCACGTTCTGCGCGCAGGTGATCGAGGTGTGCACCGCGCTGCGGGTCCGACTCGTGCTGACACTCGGGTCCCTGCTCGCCGATGTCGCCCACACCCGTCCGACGCCCGTGTTCGGAACGGCCGAGGACGAGCGCGTGATCGAGGCGCTCCACCTCGAACGGTCCCGATACGAGGGCCCGACGGGCATCGTCGGAGTGCTCCATCAGTGTTGCGCCGAGGCCGGCGTGAACTCGGCTGCGTTGTGGGCCGCGGTGCCGTCCTACGTGGCGGCCGCCCCGTCGCCCAAGGCCGCTCTCGCGCTCGTGGACCGAACCACGGCGCTGCTCGGTCTGACCGTCGACGTCGACGACCTGAAACTGTCGACCGTGGCGTACGAGCATCAGATCTCGGAGCTCGTCACCGAAGACGACGAGACCGCCGCATACGTCGGCCACCTCGAGGCCGCGCACGACACCGACGAAGTCGCTGTCTCGTCCGCCGACGACCTCGTCGCCGAGGTCGAGCGCTTTCTTCGCGACCAGCGCGGATCCTGACACGCGATCACCGGCGCCCAGCGTCACGGAGATCTCGCAGGAGTACTCACCGGCGCCACCGAAGCTGAACCCTGACGCGACGTTGGCCGGACCTCGATGAAGAACTGCTGACGACGTCGGTGACGAGCCTCGGTGCGTCGGTCCGGCGTGCGGTGATCTCGCGGCGACCCCCCCGAAAGGGAGTCCCGATGCCCACCAGGACGTCCTCACGCGAAGATGCCAAGGATCAACGTTGGGGACCGAAGCGAGAACGGTCATGCCGGGCGTCGCAGATCTCGATGCCCGCAGTCAGCCTCGCCACCGCCGCCCTCGCGACGATGACCTGCCTCCGTCGGGCGGCGTGGGCGGGGGCTCGCCGACGTTCCCACGAGATCGGGGCGAGGGTCGAAGTCCGAGCCGCGTCCGGTGGCGGTGCTACGAGAGGGCGGAGAGTGGTCGAACCCAAAACCCACCCCCACCAAAGGCCTCGGCCGCCCCCCCGGGGGGCCCGAACTTTGCGGGGGGGCCCCCCCCGCCCCCCCCGCCCCCCCCTTTCGCGTCTGCGGAGGGGCTCGAGCTCGAGGTCCACGGCGGGCTACGTGCTCAACCGGGACCTGTATGCGGCGCCGCCAGGGTGATCTGCCCGGCTCCATCACGGTGAGACCCCGACCGGACCCACGCGGTGTCGAGGAATGGCCGATTCCGAGCTGGCTGGTCGCGCCCGGTTCGGTCCGGCCCGGCCCGCCTCGGCGACCCGCCGCCTGACGGCGGACGCCACGCAGCGCCCGTCGGTGCAGGCCTCGCCCGTGACCCGCCGCTCGATCCGGATCGGTCGGTGAGGTGCAGCGCTGGCGGATGATCTCGCCGAGCCCGGAGGGGGCGGGGTGTCGGGGGCTTCACCGGCCCCGGGGGGGGGGTCGAGGTCCGCCGATGGATCGGGCCGGACCGCGCGCAGGTCGTCGGCCGGACACCCGCCGACATGGCACGACTGGTGCGGGCCAAGGAACCGATCGTGTCCGAGTGGACTCGGGATCTCGTCGTGATCGTCGGCGAACGGACCGCATCCCGGGAGCCGCCAACACCACCACCACCCGCCCCAAGGCGGCGCTGATGGCCCGAGTCGACACCGATACGCCCGCGCCCCGGCCGTGTGTCCAGGGCGGACGCACTCGCGACTCGCCCGAGGGAGAGTGTGTCCTGGGGCTGGGCCGCGCCGGGCGCGGCGGCCCGCAGCGGGCGCGCTGGTTGGGGCCGGCCGTGGGGGAGGCCCGGGGGCCGGGCGCCTTCGTCCTTGCCGCCGAGTTGACCGACGACGACCGCGGTGACGCCCCACTCCAGCGTCGCGGCATCGCTCGCCTGGGCGAATGCGACGCCGCACGGCCGCGAGCAGCCTGCGCTCGCCGCCGTCGAGGCGTGACCCCACGGCGCGCCCGGCGCCAGCGGCGCCGGGAGGGGCCGCCACGCGCCCCCGCCGGGGCGGGGCAGTTCATCGGCCACCGAGGGGTCACGGGGCGGAAGCGCTTGCTCGCCCACAGCCAATGACCCCGCCGTAGCCCGGTAGACCCGGTCCCAGCCACGAACCGCCGCAACACTTCCACGCCACGACTCGGCCGCGGCTCCGGCGCTGCCGAGCGGTTCACAGCGGTCGATCCCGAGGAGACGTAGACCTGATGGTGGAGGTTCCTGTTGCACGCGCGACACGCCTCGACATGGTCATTTCGCCGGAGCCAAACGGCCGCGAATGCTCAGGTCGTCCGCCCGGAAGCCGATAGGTCTGCCATGCGTGCCTTCCGGATCTTCGCCGTACCACTCGCGTGCGCCATGTTGGTTGCGGTGTTCCCATCGAGCGCGGCGGCAGCGCCGACGTGGCAGATCACGGTCTCCCGCATCGACGGCTCTCCGCAGCCGAGCGGCGCGCCGATGCGCTTTCGCATCCAAGCGCAATGCGCCGCGGTCGACGCTCCGGAGTGCCGCGACTCCGTGGTCTCGTGGCCGGCCTCGGCGCCATCGACGTTCTCGATGCCAGCGTCGCACCCGGCGGTGAGTTCGTTCGGATTCGACGCCGGGACCGCCACATGGACCGTGGACCTGCAGGACGCGATCGCAGCCGGAACGAGCGTCGAGTTCGACGTCGTCGCGACTGCGCCGAACCACGTCACCCCCGACGGAACCCCCGTCACGCTCGATGCCACGATCGACGCGTCGAACACGGCGAGCGCGACGGCCAGCGCATCCGGCGCCTGGTCTGCGCAGGCAAACCTGGGAATCGAGAAGTACCTCGCGTTCGGTCCCGACACCGACGCGCTGCTCGACCAGCCGGTGAAGTACTACCTGTACCCGTGCGATCCGTCGTGGGACCCCGCAGAGCCCCCGGGTCACCTCTACGTGGAGGACGCGACGATCGTCGACACGCTGCCGACGGGCGTCCAGTTCGTCGCTGCATCCCCAGGAGGGTCGTTCGACGCGAGTGCGAACACGGTCGCCTGGACGCCGCCCGGCATTCTCGAGAACCGCAACTGCGCGTTCGAGGGGCCGAGCGATCATTGGGTCGAGGTCGTCTTCCCGTCGAGTCAGTTCGGGCCGACCAGCGGGCCGCCGGCGCGCATCGAGGCAACGAACACGGCCACCGTCACCGCCTACCCGATCGGCCGAGGCGGCGATTCCGGCGCCCGTATGACCGACACCGACTCGCTGCTGCACGGCTTCTCGCTGCCGAATCCGCTCGGCACCCACACGAAGCGAGCGTGGACGCCGTACTTCGGTACGCAGAACCTCACATTCGAGAACGACCGCGCCTCGTTCGACATCGACATCAACACTGCGGCGGCGGGCACAACGCCGTACACCTTCCGGATCACTGACCCGTTGCCGTGTCTCGACTTCACGCCGAACGCCGCCACCCAGTACGAGTCTCACGCGCTCGGAGGGGCGCCGTGCAGCGAGCCCGCGTTCCGGCCCGACCGCGCGATCGAAGTGCACCTGGATCCGAACTACCTCGAGATGGCGTCGGAGAGCGCGTTCGTGGCGTCGCATCCCACCCTGCCTCTGCACGTTCGCACCGGCTCGGGTACCTGGCAGGTGATCGACGTGCCGTACTCCTCGACCTCGATCTTCGGCATGCTCGGCTATCGAATCACCGGCGCGGAGCTGGCGACCGCGCTCGGGGGCGCCGTGGTGTCCGACGTCGAATTCAACTCCGCCGATGTCGGGCTGTTCGTCAAGGTCGTCCCGTTCGACAACCGCACCGCAGCGCGCCTCACGCTCGACGGCAACGTTGCACCCGATACCGCCGCCTTCCCGATGCTCGACCAGTACCGGGTTCGGAACTACGGGCACTTCCACATCAGCGCCAACGGCGACGAGACCTACATCGGTGCGATTCAGGACAGCGTGACGGTTGTGGATCGGGCCCCGGTGCTGATCGCCGAGAAGCAGGTGAGCACGGGCGACTACGTGTCGTTGAACGTCTCCAGCACGGGAGGCCCACTCCGAGAGGGTGAGGATCTCATCGTCACCGACCTCCTGCCTCCCGGCGTGCGGTTCGCCTCCCTGTCGCAGACGTACCTGAGCTACGGGGCCGGACAGTGGTACTGGGCGCCGGGGACCGGATTCGGCTCCGGCACCGTCAACTCCACCGGCTACCCGGAGCTGGACGTCGACATCCGCTCCAATCTCACGGTCGAGACGATCGACGACTTCGCCGGCACCGGCCGCCAGCTCGTGAGAACGCACCTTCGTCAGCCGCCGACGTCGGAAGGATGGCGACCGTGGGTTCAGAACAGCTCGATGCGCGTCTCCTTCCAGGTGACCCCGAGTCCGATGCGAATGACCTATGTCAACCAGATGCAGGCCTTTCCGAGCGACGCGACATCGGCGGCCGCGCTGCAATGCCAGTTCGGGGTCTTCTTCCCGCCGACCGCTGCCAACTCGAATGATCCCAACGATCTCGACGGCGACGGCGTGACCACCGGTGATGCGTTCTGCCAAGCGAGCGCGACCTATGTCGCACCACCGAGCGTGGTCGATGTGACCTCGCGCAAGTGGGTGCGCGGCGACGACGACGCCGAATTCAGGCCATTCCCGGCGATCGGCTCGATTGGCACATCGGGCGGGACGGGCGACTTCCGCATCGACCTGACGAACACGGGGTCGACGTCGCTTCGAAACCTCGTCGTGTACGACGTCTTGCCCCACATCGGCGACACGGGCACGAGTCAGTCACAGGTCACGTCGCCGCGCGGGAGCGATTGGACGGCTGTGTTCGACGGCGTCGACCCAGCGACCGTACCCAGCGGTGCGCTCATCGAGTACTCGGCGAGTTCAACGCCGTGCCGCGACGAATTGGCTGTTCCTGCGGCACCGTTCCCGTCGGGATGCACCGACGACTGGAGCGCATCGCTGCCTTCCGGAGGCACCGCCGCCGTGCGCGCACTGCGGATCACGATGCCGTCGGGCACGCTGTCCCAGCTCGACCCCGGTGAGGGATTCGCCATCGATTACTCGGTCACCTATCCCGCCGGCCTTGCGCCCGGCCAGGTCGCGTGGAACAACTTCGCGTACGCCGCGGATCGAGTCGATACCGGGCTGGCGATCCTTCCGTCCGAACCGCCCAAGGTCGGACTCGCGGTACCCCAGATCGACCTCGCCGCCACCAAGTCGGTGGCCCCGACCGACCTCCTGGTCGGCCAGGAGGCGGACTACACGGTGACGCTCGATCATCAGGGTGCCGTTTCGCCCAGCGGCGTCTACACGCTGCCGGCATCGACGGCGACGAATGTGACAGCTCGAGACGACTTCGGGGGCGGTTCGCTCCAACTGATTCCGGGCAGTTCGTCGATCGTCAACACGCGAACGGGCCACTCGGACGGCGCGTCGTTCGACGAGGCGACCGGAGAGATCGCCATTCCGACGTTCGGGCCGAACGACACCTACACGCTGTCGTACCGAGCCCGCAGAATCTCCGCCGGCTCCTCGACGAACACTGTGGAGATCACGGGTCACCCGGGCGTCACCGACATCGACTCCGTGCCGGACAACGGCGCGCCCGGCGAGGACGACCTGGCGACGGCCACGGCCGTCTGGCGAGAGCCGAGACTCGAATTGCGCAAGCTCGTCGAACAGACCTCTGGCAGCGGAACATACGTGGAGGCCGACGCCACGGACTCACTCGTCGGTCGGGCCGAACGCCTGCGACCGGTGAGCTTCCGCTTCGTCGTTCGGAACCTCGGCGACCTCCCGATCACCGGAACGCAGGTGCGCGATCCGCGCCTCGGAACAACATGCGACCGCTCCCTCGGCACCCTCGCCCCCCACACGGAACAGACCATCGACTGCGTGTGGCCCTACGGGTTCGACCCCGGCACCCAGGTGAACTCCGCGACCGCGACCGGAGAGGTCGTCTTGAACGGATCGACCGTGAACCTCGAATCCACCGACACGGCGACGGTCATCGTCACCCGGCCGATCGACCTGTCGCTGTCGAAGACCGTCGATGCGGACGGCGACGCAACGTTCTCCGACACCGAAGCCGCGGTGTACGGCACACCGATCATGTACACGCTGACCGTCGCCAACGCGGCTGCGGCGGGCGACGCGAGCGGGGTGACCATCTCCGACGTCCTTCCACCGGGAATGTCGTTCGTGACGGCGCCGCCCGGCTTCGACATCACCACCGGCACTTGGGACATCGGGCAGCTCCCGGCGGGCGAATCGCGCACCGTGACGTTCGAGGCTCGGATCGACGACACCGCGGCGTTCGCGGCCGGTTCCGGGGCGAACACGGCAGCGGTCGCCACGGCGGACCAGCCCGACGTCGACTCGGAGCCGGGCAACGGGCCGACCGGTGAAGACGACGAGGCGGACGCGACCGTGACGGTCGAGCCCGACGACTACCTTCCCGCTTCGCTCGGCGATCGGGTGTGGCTCGACGCCGATCACGACGGCGTGCAGGACGCGTCGGAGGTCGGCGTGGCCGGCGTCACCGTCGAGTTGCTCAACGACAGCGGCGCCGTCGTCGCGACGGCCACAACCGGTCCCGACGGTCACTACCTGTTCGCAGGGCTGAATCCGGGAACGTACAGCGTGCGTTTCGTGCCCGAGACGTTGCCGTCGGGCCACTCCTTCACAAGCCCGAACACGCCGGCCTCGTCGGGCGGGGGTGCCGACATCGACAGCGACGCCGACACCGCTACCGGTCGAACGGCAACCGTGAAACTGGCTGGAGGACAGTCCGAACTCGGGATCGACGCGGGGATCCAGACCTTCACCAGCGCCGTCGTTCTGACCAAGGTCGCTCAGAACAACGCCGCCACGGGCGACACCGTCACGTGGCGGATCACGGTGACCAACGACGGTCCGGATTCCACGCAGACCGATACCTCGCTGACCGATCCCCTGGCGGGCGGGCTCGAGTTCCTCGCGGCCGAATCCGACGACGACGGCGTGGACTGCTCGTACGACGCGTCGGCGCATGCCGTCGGCTGTGTCGTCCCTTCGGGGCTCGCGGCGAACGACACGGCTGCCATCGATGTGACCACGCGACTCGTCGCCCCGGCCGGCACGGAGATCGCCAACGAGGTGGCGGTCGTCGGCCAAGACGCCACGCGAGGTCGGGCGACGGTGACCGTCGCGACCAGCCCGCCCACCGGCGGAGCGACCGAAGGCGACACCTCGGTGCCCGCCCTGCTCGCCTCCACCGGCGGAACGCTCGCCGCCGTCCTTGCCCTCGGTGGGGCGTTGGTCGTCGCCGGTCTGGTCATGCGGCGCCGCCGACGTCCGGGTCGATAGACGATCCGTCGGCTGCGCAGCGCGGCCGGCGCGCGGCGGCGCTCAGGCCCCCTCGGGGCGCTGGCCCCACACCTTCGAGCGCGGCCGATCGAACGTCGGGTCGACCCGGTCGCCCTGAATCGCGGCAAACGCCAAGTCGCCCCACAGTTCGAAGCCCGCCAGCGGCGCAGGCAGTCGATCGCGCGCGAACCACCCGACATCGGTGCATTCCAGGGGGTGGGGGCGCAGATCGCCGCCGACGGCGCGGCACGAGAAGACCAACGAATACAACGGTGTCCGGCTGAATCCGCGCCGCAGCCCGTCGAACACCCCGATCAACGCATCGACCTCGACCATGATCCCGGTCTCCTCCTCGACCTCCTTCACGGCAACCTCCGCGGGCGAGTAGCCCACGTCGGCCCACCCGGTCGGATACAGCCACACGCCCGAGTCGGACCGTTGGATCAGCAGGATCTCGCCCGCCTCGTTGCCGACCACCGCACCGACCGCCACCTTCGGCGTGACGTACCCCGCCACCCCCGACCCCACGGCCCGGAGCCATTCGTTCACGACATCGCCCGGCGCGTGCCGGCGCGTGGCCGCGGCGTGTATGTCGGCGGCCACGTGCAGGATCTCCTCGAACCGTTCGCGCTCGTACAGGCTCTCGGTGAAGCCGAGCCCGGTCCGAGCGATCGCCGCGAGCGAGTGCGACCACCGCAGCAGATCGGCTTCGGTCAACGGATCGGAGGTCACGCGGTCACGCTACCGGTCTCGCTCGTGGGCACGAGGTCTGCCCGAGCGGGCGAGCCGCCCGCTCCGCGGTTGCGTGGTCTAGAGCGGCGACTGCGACAGCACGTGCAGGAGCGCCGAGCGGATCTCCACCAGGTCGTCGGGTTTGTCGAGCTTGTTCCCGAACGCATCGTTCACGTAGAACGCGTCGACGACCTCGGCGCCGATGGTCGACACCTTCGCCCGCCGGATATCGAGGTCGAGATCGGTGAGGGCGCGGGCCAGGCGGAACAGCAACCCGACGTCGTCGGAGCCGAACACCTCGATCACGGTCGCGTCGTCGGACGCATCGTCGAGCACGCGGACGTTCGGCTCGAATGCGTGAGCGCTGATACGCGGTCGCCGGTAGCTCCGGGCGCGCTCGGCAAGCCGGGGTTCCAGCGCGAACCGGCCGACCAGCGCTCGGCGCAGGTCGCGCTCGACCTTCGTCCACGGGATCGAGTCACCGAAGGCCCACTCGACCCGGAACTCGTCCACCATCAGCCCCTCGACCGTTGCCACCGACGCGTCGAGCACGCTGAGGCCGTTGAGCGCCAGAACCCCGGCGACCCGGGAGAACAAACCCGGCCGGTCGGGGCACACGATCACCAGGCGATCGCCGTCGCCGTCCACAACGAGCTCGCGTGTCGCCAGACCGCGGGCCATCAGGTCGAGCTCGCGGTGGGTGGCGGGCTGCGGTGCGATCACGTCCGCCACATCGCCGCCGTCGAGCACGTACCGAGCTCGCGCGACCAGCTTGTCGACGAGCCCTGCCTTCCAACGGCCCCACGCCGACGGTCCGGTCGCGATCGAATCGGCCTCGGTGAGTGCGGCCAGCAGTTCGAGCCGTTCGACCGTCTCGACCCGGGCGACCGTGGTGCGGATCGTCACCGGATCGTCCAGGTCGCGCCTGGTCGCCTCGTCGGGAAGCAGCAGGTGCAGGCCCACCATGGCAACGATCGTCGCGACGTCCGCCGGCGGGAATCCGAACCGAGTCGCGGCGACGGCCGCCTGATCCTGCCCGACCACCGCGTGATCGCCCGGGGTTCCCTTGCCGATGTCGTGCAGCAGCGCGCCGACCAGCAGCAGGTCGGGTCGGGTCACCCGGTCGGTCAGCAGGGCCGCCTGCGCGACGCACTCCAGCAGGTGTCGATCGACGGTGTAGCGGTGGTAGGCGTTGCGCTGCGGCCGCGACCTGTTCGGCAGCCACTCGGGGAGGAGCCGGGTCCACAGGTCGGCGTGGTCGAGCGCCTCGATCACCTCGATCGCCGCCTGACCTCGGCCCAGCAGGTCGACCAGCAGGTCCCGGACCTCACGGGGCCACGGCTCGGGGATCGGCGCAGCGTTGCGCAACCGCTCGATCGTGGCCGGAGCGATCCGGGCGCGCTCACGGGCTGCGGCGACGGCCACACGCAACACCGCATCGGGGGCGGGCGTCTCGTCGCCTACCAGGCGAACCCGCCCGGCCTCGAGCGCGATTCCTCCACCGAGATCGCGTGGCTTGGGTGTCGAGCGCAGCAGCCGGCCCGATGGGAGATGGCTCACGTCGAACCACGACTCGTCCGAGGCCCAGGCGATCCGCCGAGCGGCGGCGGCGAGACGCGCCATCAGCACGTCTGCGTTCTCGTCGTCGAGTCGCGCCGCAACCGCGTCCTGCTCCTGCAGCGCCAACCGGTCGCCAAGTCGTCCCGACTCCCGGTGGAGTTCGACGCGCGCGGCAAGGATCGCTTCCTCGTCAGCGGCGAGCACATCGGGGTGCGTGACCCCCAGGTCGGGATCGGCCGCCAGTGCCCAGCCCAGCGCGTGGACGTCGCGGAGCCCGCCCCGCCCCTCCTTCAGATCGGGTTCCAGGTCGTAGGCCACATCGCCGGAACTGCGGTGGCGGTCCGACACGGCGGCGGCGAGCGTCGCGAGGTTCCGCTTGGCCGACTTCCGCCATGTCGCGAGCGCGCGCTCGGCCAGCGTTTCGCCAAGGTCCCGATCGCCGGCGATCGTCCGGCAACTCAACAACGAGGTTGCGGTCGCGAGGTCGTCAGACGCGAGCGCCAACGAATCCGACACGGTCCGCACGGCGTGGCCGAGCTTCAGCCGCGTGTCCCAGATCGGGTACCACAACGACTGCGCCTCAGATACGTCGAGACGGCCGTCGTGCAGCAACACCAGATCGAGGTCGCTCGACGGCGTGAGCTGATGGCGGCCGTGCCCACCGGTGGCAACCAGGCAGACCCCGGAGCGACCCGAGAACACCGAGGCGAAGACCCCGGCGAGCCAGGCATCGATCAGGTCGGTGTAGGCGTCACAGAACTCGCCGCCTCGCAGGGAGGTCTGGGCGAGCAGTGCGGAGCGGTCGAGCGCAGGGGGTTCCATAAGGGCGAGGAGGACCGGCCCCGCAGCGGCGGGGCCGGTCCGACGTACTCAGACTGCGTCGTCGCCGCGCTCGCCGGTGCGGATGCGGACGAGGGTCGCGACGTCGGTGATCCACACCTTGCCGTCACCGATCTTCTCGGTGCGCGCCGCCGAGACGATCGCATCGGCGACCCGCTCGGCATCCGCGTCGGAGACCACGGCCTCGACCTTGACCTTCGGCACGAAGTCGATCTTGTACTCCGCGCCTCGATACGTCTCGGTGTGGCCGCCCTGGCGGCCGAACCCCCCTGAACCTCGCTGACCGTCATCCCCTCGACGTTGATCGTCTTGAGGGCGGCCTTCACGTCGTCCAGCTTGAAGGGCTTGATGACAGCGGTGACCAGTTTCATGAGGAACCTTTCGGGTGCGAATCAGCGGGAGAGATGTCGATGATCGACGGGATCGGCCGGGCCATCACAGGGCTCGACCCATCGCACGTTCACCGTAGTTGTACGCCGTCTCGGCATGTTCCACGACGTCGAGGCCTTCGCTCTCGACCTCGGGGCTGACCCGCAGCCCGATCGTGGCGTCGAGCGCCTTGGCGATCGCGAAGGTCACGATGAACGAGAACACGATCGTGACGCCGTTGGCGAGCAGTTGCTCGCCGAGCAACCCGACACCGCCGCCGAAGAAGAGCCCGGCCTTGAAGTCGAGACCGAAGCCCTTCGGGTCGGCGAAGAAGCCGATGAGGAGCGACCCCACGAGCCCGCCGACGAAGTGCACACCGACCACGTCGAGCGCATCGTCGAAGCCGAGCTTGAACTTGATCGACACGGCGAACGAGCAGACCGCGCCGGCGATCATGCCGATGGCCACCGCCGACATCGTCGTGACAAACCCACAGCCGGGCGTGATGGCCACCAGGCCGGCGACCACGCCCGACGCCACACCCAGGTTGGTGAAGTGCCCGTCGCGCACCTTCTCGACGATCGCCCATGCGAGGCCGGCGGCGGCCGAAGCGAGGAAGGTGTTGATGAAGGCTTGGACGCCGCGACCGTCGGCCGCGAGCGCCGAGCCGGCGTTGAAGCCGAACCAGCCGAACCACAGGATGCCGGTGCCCAGCATGACCAGCGGCATCGAGTGCGGCGGAGCGCCCTCGCCCGGCCATCCCTTGCGCTTCCCGAGCACCAGGATCACGGCCAGTGCAGCGATACCTGCGTTCACGTGGATGGACGTTCCGCCCGCGTAGTCGAGCGAGCCGCGCGTCAGCAGCCAACCGTTGGGCGCGAACACCCAGTAGGTCACCGGCACATAGACCAGCAGCAGCCACAGCGGCACGAACACCGCCCAGGCGGCGAACTTCATCCGGTCCGCGACCGCACCCGAGATGAGCGCCGGCGTGATCGCGGCGAACGTTGCCAGGAAGATCATCACCAGCGGGGAATTCGGAACGGCCAACGACGCCGCGTCGAACCCGCGACCGAAGGCGTACTCGAGGTTGCCGATGAACGACCCGCTGCCCCCGAACGCCAGCGAGTACGCCCCCAGTACCCAGAGCAGCGGCACCACGAGCAGGCACCAGAAGTTCATCATCAACATGTTGAGGACGTTCTTGCCCCGAGCCATGCCCCCGTAGAAAAAGGCCAGGCCGGGGGTCATGAAGAGCACGAGCGCCGCGGAAACCAGCACCCAGGCTGCATTTCCGGTGTCCAGTGTCCCGAGCATCGTCATCTCCTTCGTTCCGGCGCCCGCAGGCGCCACTCGGCTGGTCGGCACCGTAGGAACGCAGTGTTTCGGCAGTGTTTCCGAACTGCTTCAAGTCGGTGATTCCGAGTACACCGCGTTTGATGCTGCGCTCGTCGAATGGTCACCTTCGTCGCCGTCCGTCGGCGCGAGACTCGGGTGCATGAGCGCCCGAACCGAGTGCCGGCACTACGCCTCGCGAACGATCGCACCCCAGGAGATCGTCCAGCGATGCCGGCTCGATGTGGCGGGCAGCGTGCCCTTCGCATGCCCCGCCGACTGCGTGTTCTTCGAGCCGCGTTCCATCAGCGACGCCGGATGGGGCGGCCCCAGCGGCCCTCCCGCCTGACGCCAGCGCAGGTGGGCAGCCGTGCGTTCCACTGGGCGAATCCCCCGAGGTAACACCGGACCCGTCCAGTTCGGGGGGCGCAAGGGGCGTAGGGGGTGCAGGGGGCGGAGGGAGCTCGAGGCGCAGGGGGACTGGCCGGGGAACTGCTACCGGTGACGCCGTCGATGGACGAACGCCTTCGCCGCCCCCCACCGCAGCCCCGCATCGACCACGTCCGGTCCGAGGTCGGCCCACGTCACCGGCCCGAGGCCCCAGCGATCATCGGACGCCGCCGTGCCCGGCTCCGCGTCGGGAACCCCCGCCCGGGCGAACTCGTCTCGAAACACGGCCGTCGCCCGGCGAAGCACGCTCAACGGCGTATCGCGCTGAGCGTCCACGTCGGATCGGAGCAGGTCGGTCAGGTCGGGAACGGCCACGGCCCGGTAGGCAACGACGAGGCGCTGCATGGCATCGGCGGTCAGCGGCGCGCTGGCGACCTGCGCGATCGCCTCGCCGCACACCCCGGCGACCCATCGGTCGAGTGCGGCGTCGATCGAGCGGACCAGCTCGTCGCCGCACTGCACCAAGAGCGCATCGTCCTCGTCGGGGCGGGGAGCGTCGCTCGAATCGGGCACCGCGCGAGGCTACGTGAGCAACCGACGGGCCGAAGGCCTCCCCACCACCAGCGAGCGCGCGATCCACGAGTCGGAGGGCACCGACCGACGTTCGCCTTCGGGCAATACAGTGGTGCGGTGCACAGGCAGCCCGAGGGCATAACACGGCGTCAGATCCTCGGAAACCGTCTGATCGGCGTTGCGGCGATCGTGCTCCCCTCGGCCCTCCTCGTGAGCGCGTGTAACGACGCCGATTCCCGCACCCGGCTGTCGACATCGGTCACGACGACCACCACTGCGCAGGCGCGGGGGCCGGTCACAGACGGCACGAGCGCCGTCGACGGCATGCGTGGGGTGACCCCCGGAGCAGCCGTCTCCCGCGACTTCCGCGACCGCCTCCACGCGATCGCGCCGAAGCTCGACACCCTGAGCGGCGCTGCCGAGGGATATGACGCCGTGGTCATCGCGGCACTCGCCGCAGAGACGGCCGTCAGCGACGCTCCGGACAAGATCGCCGCTCGGATCGTCGACGTCACGACCAGCGGCGACGGCTGCGCGAGCTTCGCCGCCTGCCGCCAGAGCGCCGGGCTTCGGCGCGACTTCGACTATCAGGGCGAGAGTGGACAGATCCACCTCTTGCCCGACGGCGACCCGGCCACCTCGCCGTTCGGCATCGTCGAGTTCAACGCCTCCGGCGCGCTGAGCGTGACCGGAAGCACCGACGGCGCCGTGCGTCGCGCCGATCGGCCCGACCCGCCGCCGGTGACAGCAGCGGGCGCGGCTGCCGACGGCGCGATTCGGATCGCCACGCTCCTGCCGGGCTTCGGGGGGACGCGCCCCAGCGCCGTTGCGGCCGAGGCGGGCGTGCGGCTCGCTGTCGACGAGATCAACGGCAGCGTCGGCGTGCTCGGCGAACCCATCGACCTCGTCGACGACCCGCTGGCCTCGGCCGATGAACTGCCCGACGACGCGACGGTCTCCGCGGCGGCCTCCGAGCTGATCAGTGCCGGCGTCGACGTGGTCATCGGCGGCGCGTCCTACGACATCGATCGCGTTGCCGTCCCCATGCTCATCCAGGCTGGCGTCGTCGTGATCTCTCCGCTCGACACCGCCCGAGTCCTGTCGACGATCGCCGACAACGGCCGGTTCTTCCGCCTCGCTCCCCCCACCGACGTAATCGGTACGGTTCTCGGCCATCTCGTGACCGGCGACGGCCTGATCAGCGTCGGCCTCGCGACCGGAGCCGGCGATGAAGATCTCGACCTTGCGGCGGACGTCGCCGCGGCGATCGAGGACAGCGGGGGACGAATCGTGTTGACCTCCACCCTCAGCCCGGGGATTCCTGCCGAGACGGTGGCGCAACAGATCGTCGACTCCGGCGTTCAAGCCGTCGTCGTGATCGCGTCGACCGACCAGGCGGCCGCGATCATCCGTGCCATCACCACGTCGATCGCGCCCGACCGGACGATCGCGCTGTACGGCACGGCCGACAACATGAACGAAGAACTCGCAACCCTCGCCGGCTCCCGCTGAACCTCGAGCGCGCTCAGCGGTGGGCCCGACGGTGGGGCACCCCGGCGCTGCTACCCGGCCACGCCGATCGAATCCAGCGCATCACCGGGCTCGGCGATCATGCCGACGACGAAGCGGCCGAACTCCGCGTACACCGCCGACGCCTCGTCGAAACGCATCGTGTACACGACCTCCTTCACGTCGTCCGGGTGCTGACAGAACAGCGTGACGGCCCATTCATCGTCGTCGAGGCCCGTCGACGCGGTGATGAGCTGCACGACGCGACCGGCGAAGGCCCGTCCTGATGCGCCGTGCTCACGCATGAGCGCCTCGCGCTCCTCAAAGGGCAGCCGGTACCAGTTCGCGTCGGCCGTGCGCCGCTTCGACATGGGATAGAAGCAGAAGGCCGGCTTCTCGGGCGGTGGCAGCTGCGGGTACAACCGGGCCTGTTTCATCGGCTCGGGCACGCCCTGCGCGTACTCGGACAGCTCGGTGAGCGACAGGTAGCTGTCGACGAGGAGCAGGCCGGCCGCGGCGAGCCGCGTCTGGAACCGGCGAATGGTCCACTGGTCGCGAACCAGCAGCATCGTGCACAGGTCGCTGTGATGGCCGAGGATCGACACGGTCACCACCTGATCCTCGCCGGAGGCAACCTCGTCGATCGCGGCGATGATCGCCGCTCGGTCGGCGCCGGGCTCGGCGGTCCAGAACAGGTGGGCGACGGCGAGACCGGTGGCGGGTGAGGAGGGAGTCACGGCCGCCAGCCTACGGACCGTCGGCACGGGCGGGCGATCCGGCGCGGCGCCGCTCCACGGTGACCACGGCGTTGTAGTCGGGCATGAGGGAACCCGGTTCACGATCGGCGGGCCGATCCCCGATCAGCGCGTTGCCCTCGGGCCAATGCACCTGCAGGGTCCCGTCGGGGAGGTCGACCACCACGAGATGCCCGTCGAGGTGCCCGTTGGCGGATCGGAGCCGAACGGCGGCGCCGTGGTCGAGCCCGAGTCGGACCGCGTCGCGGCGACCGATGTAGATGCCGTCGCGACCCGCTCCCGTCAGCGGGTCGATCTCGGCCCAGATGATGGAGTTGAACTGCTTCCCGCGACGTGTCGACACCACGAAGGACCCCTCGGGCACGTCGCGCGGCGCCGGCACGTCGATCACGCTGAACTGCCCGCCCGTTCGGGGTTGCGAATCGGCCTCCGCTGCACAGGTGACGCCCGCCCCATTGGATCGCGTCGCCCGTCGCGGACAGGGCCTCGATGCCGGAGTACGCCGGAACGATCCGGGCGATCTCGGCGCGCAGCGAGGCGTTCTCCGCCCAGTCGAACGCAGTGCGCAACTCGGGCCGGGTCACAGCGACGATGTCGCCGTAGAGCCGCCACTCGCTCCGGGCTTCAGCGACGTCACGCGGGATCTCGGGGCTGAACGCGACGCGGCGCTCGGTTGTCGTCGAGGTCCCCCCTCCCTCCTGCTCGTAGCGCGTCCGAACAGGCAGGACGATCACGTCGTTGCCGTCGACGAACATCTGGGGCGTCGCCACGATGTCGAGGTGGACCCGCGTGCCGACCGACGCGAGCGCGGCGCGCACCCGCGACGGCTCGGGCATCACGTCGAGGAAATTGCCCCCCGATGACACGAGCACGTCAATGCGTCCCGCCATGGCCGCGTCGATCATCTCGGGAGCGGTCAGACCGGGGTGGCCGGGGACGGGGAAGCCCCATTGTTCGGCGAGGCACGCCGCCGTCTCACCGTTGACCGGGAGTTGGCCGGGAAAGGCCGTCGCATACGCGCCCATCTCGGCGCCGCCCTGCACCCCGGAGTGCCCCCGGATCGGCATGAGCCCGGCACCGTTTCGCCCGACGTTCCCGCGGGCGAGCCCGACATTGACGATCGCCCGAACGCCGTCGGCGCCGTGCGGATGCTGGGTGATGCCCATCGACCACACGTGGATGGCGCCGTCCGACTCGCCGTACAGCTCGACGAACGCGTCGAGACACGACCGATCGATCCCCGCGGCCGCCAGCAGGCCGTCGGTCGACTGCGTCGAGAGCCACCCGGCCAGATCGTCCCAGCCGTCGGTGTGCTCGGCGACGAAGTCGTCGTCCACCAGGCCGCGATCGATCAGCCGCTTCACCACGGCGTGCGCAAACGCGATGTCCCCGCCCGGACGCACCGGCACATGAAGGTGGGCGATCTTGGTACCGAAGACGTAAGACTCGACGGCACTCGGCACCCAGTACCTGTCGAGGCCGGCTTCGAGCAGCGGGTTGACCACGACCACGCGCGTGCCCGCCTTGATGGCCTGATCCAGGTACTTCATGAAGACCGGCTGGTTGTTCGCCGGGTTGGTGCCCCACAGCACGACCAAGTCGGTCTCGAGCACGTCGCGCATCGAGCACGTCGCCGCCGCGACGCCGGTCGTCGCCTTCAGCCCGACCGAACTCGGGGAATGGCAGACCCGGGCGGCCGAGTCGATGTTGGCGATGCCGAGTGCGCGGGCTGCCTTGCCGGCGGTGTAGTACGTCTCGTTGGTCAGGCCACGCGACGTGAGATACCAGGCGATCCGGTCGGGATCGGCCGACCGGTGCGCCGCCCCGACTGCCTGGAGCGCCTCGCTCCACGAGATGCGTCGAAAGCCCGGTTCGCCGCGGCGGCGGCGCAGTGGGTGACCGAGCCGCCCGAGCGAGCGCAACTCGGCGAGGCTGCGATCCCCGAGCGAGGGGTCCGCCGCGACCGCCGGGTCCATCACGTCGGCCGTGTTGAACTCGAGCATTCGCAATCGCGTGGTGCACAGGTGGATGCCGTCGAGCGTCCAGTCGTGCAGCCCCGCGACGCCGAGCGCGCACCCGTCGCACACGCCCTCGTTCAGCACGCGCCACGCGTAGGGGAGGCGCTTGCGGTTGATGCGAGCGACGTCGAGCATCTCGCGCAGGTGATGCGGCTTCTGCTGACCGATGCCGTTCGGGCTGAGCCCGGCCCACGTCTCGGGGTGCAGACCGAGGATGCGTCGGGGCGGCCGTCGCGACATGGGGCGAGTGTGCCACAGCCGCCGGGCGGAGCACCCGAACGGCCGGATCGGCGCGGGTACGGTCTCGCGATGGGATCGCCAGCGCCACCGCCCTTCGGTCCGATGAAGGCCGTGCCGGGTGAACTGCCGCGCGGCGACGACTGGGCCTTCGAGATCAAGTGGGACGGCATGCGCTGTCTGCTGGAGGTCGAGGGCGACCGAACCGTGCTGCGATCGGCGAAGCGCGCCGACATCACCGCACGCTTCCCCGAGCTCGCGGGCATCGCCGGCGCTGCGGGAGGTCGCCACGCGCTGATCGACGGCGAGATCGTGTGTTTCGACCCGACCGGAAAGCCATCGTTCGCCGCGTTGCAGCCTCGCATTCCCGCACGCGAGCCGCAGGCGACCGCTCGGCTCGCCGCCACCTCGCCGGCCGCGTTCATCGCGTTCGACCTCCTCTGGCTCGACGGCGTGGACGCGACGCCCCTCGACTACCGGAAGCGGCGCCGGTTGCTGCGCGATCTCCTCTCGCCCCTCCCGGGAATCCAGGTGCCCGACCATCGCATCGGCGGAGGCGCCGACCTGTTCGCCGCCTCCCGAGCACAAGGCCTCGAAGGCATCGTTGCGAAACGCCTGGGCAGCCGGTACGAACCGGGTCGTCGATCGGCGTCGTGGCGCAAGGTCAAGGTGCGGCGCGACCAGGAGTTCGTCGTGGGCGGTTTCACGACCGGCTCCGGAGCGCGGGCAGCGACGTTCGGGGCGCTCCTGCTCGGGCGTCACGATCGAGCGAACCGCTTCCGGTTCTGCGGCGCGGTCGGATCGGGGTTCGACGACGCGCTCCTCGACACGCTCACCGCCGGGCTCCGAAGTGCCGAGACCGCCGAGTGCCCCTTCGTTCCCGAGCCCCAACTCGGCGCGGCGAGCGGGAGACCGCGATGGGTTGCTCCCGAACTGGTGGTCCGGGTCTCGTTCGCGGAGTGGACCCCCGAGGGGCGAATCCGCCATCCCACCTTCGAGGTGGAGCGGCCGGATCTGACGGCGGCCGATCTCGACCCCGCGGATGTAGAGCAGGAGTGGTCCACCGGCCTCACCTGACCGGCGATCGCTGCAGGATCGGAGTCGCGCACGGACGATCCGATGAGGTGAAAGACTGGATGAGATGTCGACACTGAGCCAGCAGTTCGTCGCTGGCGTATCGGCCTGGGGCCTTCGGCGCGATTCGGGGGCTGGCGTGGACGCGCTCGACGACGCCCCGATCGGCTGGCGCGCGCAGTGCTGGGCCGTGCTGAAGAGCGCCGTCGTCGCCGGCACCGCGACCGTGTGGATCCCCACGGTCGCATCGCGAGCAGCGCGCAATCACCGTCGTGCGCTGCGGACCATGAACCGGCCGACGCCCGGCACCGAGACCATGGCCGGGCAGCCGTACACCACCGCGCTCGACTGGCCGGCGAACATTCGCCTCGTCGTGGTGTCCGACCTGCATCGCTGCATCCCCGGCCGCCTCGACGTCCCGCGTCGGCAGCAGACGAAGCCGTTGTACGACGCCATGCTCGAGCACTACGGAACCGCCGGGTGGCATCTGTGCGAGAACGGCGACATCGAAGACATGTGGATCGTGGGCGGGTCGACGTACGGCGCGGTGTACGACGCACTGCGTATCACCGGTGGGCTCCTCGCCCGGCTCGGCCGACCGTCGCTGCGCGTCGAGAACTACCGCCGCTTCCTCCGGGTGGTCACCGAGAACAACCGGTCGACCTACGACGCGGTCCGACGGTGGTTCGTCCAGCCGGGCAGATATGGGCGCACGATCGGCAACCATGACGGTCCGCTGCGTCACCCGTCGCTCAACGAGGCGATCCGACCGGCACTCGGCGCGTTCCGACCCGTCGACGCCATCCGGCTTCACCACCCCGACGGGAGCCTTGCCGCGGTCGTGACGCACGGCCACCACGGCGACGGTTGGAACGCCCCGGGGCAGGACAACCTCGGCAAGCTCTCGGCCTGGTTGGCCAACACGCTGGCGGACCTACCCTCGCTGGACACGCCAGAGGGTCTCCCACCCGAGCAGGCGACTCGCACCACCGTCGATGGCGAGCTACCGAACCGTCTCATCCGGGTCAGCGGCACGTTCGGCGCGAATTCGCGCTACGACTCCCTCGACGAGGAGGCGCTCTTCGCCGCGGTCCACGCCTGCGATCTCGACTCGGTGTGGTTCCTGCTCGGCCACACGCACTCGCCGGTGCGTTCGCCGCAAGCGGGCGACGGGCGCACCTGGGAGCGCTATGCGAACGCCGGATCGGGCATCACTCCCAGCATGATCACCGCGATCGAATGGGACGGAACGGCCGAGACGCCGACCGTCACGTTGGTCGCGTGGGTCTGGTCCGATGTCATCGATCAAGCCGACGACGCCGGGTCGGCCGCAGGGCCCGAGTCGGGTGCGCCGCGCCGCGCCCGTCGTGTCGTGCTCACGCCCCGTCCCGGTGGCGGGCTCGACGCGGCGCCCGACTGAGCGCACGCGTCTCGGGGATCAAGCCCGTCCGGTGTGGCCGAACCCGCCGGCGCCGCGCTCGCTGTCGGGCAGCACCTCGGCGGTCACGAAACGAGCGTGTTCCACTGCGAGCACCACGAGTTGGGCGATGCGGTCGCCGCGCGCCACCTCGAAGTCGGCGCTCGGGTCGGTGTTCACCAACAGCACCTTGATCTCACCCCGGTAGCCGGAGTCGATCAGCCCGGGCGTGTTCAGCACCGTCACGCCGTGGTGTAGCGCCAGACCGCTGCGCGGCTGTACGAAACCGGCGTAACCCGGCGGGAGCGCGATCGAGAGTCCCGTCGGCACCAGCGCACGATGCCCGCCAGCCTTGATCGTCACCGAGCTCGCGGCGCGCAGGTCGACGCCCGCGTCGCCGGGCCGGGCGTAGGCCGGAAGCTCCATGTCGACGTCCAGGCGCTGCACGGGAATGTCCATCACGGCGACAAGCTAGACCGCCGATGCGCCGAGCCGACACGGCGACAGCGGCCGGTAGGCTCGGCTGCGCATGCTCGCCTGGATGGATCTCGAAATGACCGGCCTCGACGCAACGACCGACGTGATCGTCGAGATCGCGACGCTCATCACCGACGACGACCTGAACATCGTTGCCGAGGGGCCCGACCTGGTCGTCCATCAACCGGCGGAGTCCCTCGCGGCCATGGATGCCGTGGTGGTCAAGATGCACACCGACTCGGGTCTGCTCGATCAGATCGCCGCGTCGACCGTGACGCTCACCGAGGCCGGCGACGCGACCATGGCCTTCCTGCGCGAGCACATCGGCACACCTCGGACGGTGCCCCTCTGCGGCAACTCGATCGGCACGGACCGCCGTTTCCTCACGGCGTACCTGCCCGACATCGAGGAGTTCCTCCACTACCGCAGCGTGGACGTGTCCACCATCAAGGAGCTGGCGCGCCGCTGGTATCCCGATTCGTTCGCCGAAGCACCCCGCAAGGCGACGGCGCATCGAGCGATGGACGACATTCGCGAGAGCGTGGACGAGCTTCGCTTCTGGCGCGAGCGCGTCTTCCGTCCGACCGCCTGACGCGTTCCTGGCGAATCTCCCGGTAAATTCAATTGACGCACCCCACCCCGACGTGGTGAGGTGACCGCCGACCTGCGGCAGCCCCGGGCTGCTCCGAACCAAGCGAAGGCTCAGATGTTGACCACGACCACCGCAACCGAGATGACCGAGATCATCCGCTGCGCGTCGTCGCGGTCGTATGCCTCGATCGCTGCCCCGGTGACCAACTCGCTCGTGAAGCACACCGCAGCGTGGCTCCGCGACCGCAACGGTCACGGCGACCTCGAAAGGTCTTCGTCGAGGGTCCTATGACCCGCACCAACGACGAACACCCCTTCGAGGCCGCCGGATCATCCGGCGGCCTTTCTGCATTCCGGGGCCGATCACGACCCCGTCGTCCCATCCACCCACAACCCAACCAACCACCGTACGAAGGACTGATGCACATGGTCGCCACGACCACCCTCATCGAAACGACGAGGCAGATGTGGGCAAGCGACGCCGCCTGCGCCGCGATGGAAGACGCCACCCGGCTGTTCTTCTCCGACGAGATCGTCGACATCGCGGCCGCCAAGCGGATCTGCGCGGAGTGCCCCGTGATGGTCGATTGCCTCGAGACGGCGCTGCGCCAGGGCGAGCAGTTCGGTGTGTGGGGCGGTCAGCTCTTCATGTCGGGCCGAATCGTCACCCTCAAGCGTCGCCGGGGGCGGCCGCCGAAGCACCCGCGTCCCGACGACCAGCTGCCCATGATCCCCTTCCCGGAGGCCCTGCGACACCTGCAGCCGGCGTGATGCCACCGGGTATGGCACGTCCCCGACGCGCCGTACCCGATGGCGGTGATCGCAGCGTCACGGTCGTCCCGGCGCCTGCTCGCGCGCGTGAAGCGCGCGAGCAGGCGCGCGTCGGACCCCACGATCGCACTGCGATCCGACCCGCAGCTACCGTGGGGGCGTGCCCGCGGATACCCCCGAATCCGACAGGGGCCGGATGACGACCACCCGACTCCTGGTCGCCGGAACGCTCATCGCCGCCTGTTGTGCGCTCGCCGCCGTGTGGGCGTTCGTGCTTCGTCCGGCCGCCGACGAGGCATCGACCGCGATCGGCGTCGGGGAGTTCCTCGACGGCGAGTCCGGCAGCAGCGGCGTCGACCTCAGCGGCCCGACGCTCGACATCGGTTCGTCGGTGAGCGACCTGACGCTGCCGGGCCTGGACGGCGGCACGATCGCGCTGTCCGACCTGCGAGGCAAGATCGTCGTCATCAACTTCTGGGCGTCGACGTGTACGCCGTGCGTCAAGGAGATGCCGATCCTCGATGCCGCGCATCGGGACCTCGGCGAATCGGTCGCGTTCGTCGGAGTCGACGTGTTCGAGAGCGTCAAGGCGGGAACGGCGATGGTCGAACGCACGAAGGTCACCTATCCCCAGGCGCGCGATGCGCGCAGCGAACTGTTCGCGCGCTTCGGCGGCCGCCAGCTTCCGCACACGGTCGTCGTCGATGCTTCGGGACACCTCGCCGCACGCCACAACAAGGTCATCACCAGCCGCGCCGAACTCGATGCCATGATCGACGAGGCACGATGAGTTCGAGCGCGCTGGCCTATGCGTTCTCCGCCGGGATGGTCGGGGCCATCAACCCGTGCGGGTTCGCGCTGCTGCCCGCGTACCTGTCGTACTACCTCGGCCTCGAGTCGGCACCTGCGGAGGCCGAGCGCGACCGGCACGGTTCGCTCGGACGTTCGCTGCGGGTATCGGCGGCCATGACCGCGGGGTTCGTGCTGGTGTTCGGCATCATCGGCGCCGTCTGGAGCTCGGTGTCGAACCTCATCGGCTCGCGCCTGCCCTGGGTCACCGTCGCGTTGGGGATCGCACTCATCCTGCTGGGAATCGCGATGCTCCGCGGCTTCATGCCGACGGTCCGGCTCCCCAAGATGAACAACCGCAGCGGCGACACCCGGGTCTGGTCGGTCTTCGTCTTCGGCATCAGCTACGGCATCGCGTCGCTCAGCTGCACGATCGGCCCGTTCATCGCCGCGGTCACGACGACCTTCCGGCGGCACGACTTCGTGAGTGGACTCGCGACCCTCGTGTTCTACGGGCTGGGCATGGGCGCCGTCATCACGATCCTGACCGTGGCGGTCGGATACGCCCGCCAGGGAATCGTGACCGGCATGCGCCGCCTCATACCGCACATGGGGCGCATCAGCGGCGTGCTCCTCATCATCAGCGGGCTCGTCGCCGCCTACTACGGGTGGTATGAGGCCGATGTCCTGTCGGGCGGCGACGGGATCGGCGGGCCCGGCGAGATGTTCTCGAACTGGCAGAGCTCGCTGTCGGCCCGCCTCGGCGAGATCGGCGAGGTCCGAATCGGCGTCGCAGTGGGCGTTCTGGTGCTTGTCGGCCTCATCGTCGGCGCGGTGACGCGGTATCGCCGCGCGCACCGAAACGAGGGAGCCACATGACGAAACCCCCGATCGATCCGACGGCGGCCGCGTCCGGTTCGTTCGCGCAGAGCGTCGAACGGCACTTCCCCGGCGCACTGCCGAGCGGGGACTACCTGCAGCGTGTGCGACGCACGATCGAGCCGCTCGGGTTCCTCCCCAGCCGCACGTTGCCGCTGGTCAGCATCTGCCGCGACGAACTCACGACCACGTTCTTCGACGCGATCGAGCACGAATGGGGTCTTGCCTTCACGCTCGCCGGCTTGGGCGGCGTGCCTGCGCTGGGACGAACCGGATGGAAGGCGGCGCTCTCACATGTGCCGGACGTCGACGGGCGCGGGAGTGTGCTCGTGTTCGGCTTCCCCCACATCGGCATCGAGGCCGACGGAACGATCGGCGTCACGGTCCGGCGAGGTCAGATGTCCCCGACGGCCACGTGCGGCGCCCTGGCGTCGATCTTCGATCTCGCACAGGCCGGACAACTGCCGACCGAGATCGACTTCGATGACTTCGAGGCGACCCGACTGGCGATCCGGCTGGTCGATCGCCGCGTTCCGCCGGCCTCCCTGGTCGATCTCACGGTCTCGGCCCTCGACGCACTCGAGGTCGATCTCTGGCGGGCGATCGACGAGGCGCAGGTGTGGCGCGACCACGACGTGACGATCTGGTGCGGGGTGCAGATCCACGCGCACGGCGAGCAGGACTGGATCTGGCCTCGCGACGCTTGGTACGCCGGGTCCGACGGCCATCGGCGCCGATTCCCGCCCGACGGAGGGCCGGTCTGACCGTGCGCTCGACTCACTGAGCCCGCATCAAGGGCCGGGGTCGCCATCGCAGCGCAAGCGACGGACCGTTCGTCGATCGCCGCGCTCACGGAGCGAGTCGGCCGTGACTCCACCCGTCGCCGGTGCGGCGGTAGAGGATGCGGTCGTGCAGTCGGTTGGGGCGGCCCTGCCAGAACTCGATCCGATCCGGGGTCACCAGATATCCGCCCCAATGCGGCGGGCGGGGCACCACCTCACCGTGGCCGAACGCGGCTGCGGCCGCGGCGACACGCGCCTCGAGTTCGGCCCGGTCCGACACCGGCTGCGACTGGGGCGACGCCCACGCGCCGACCTGGCTCTCACGAGGGCGGCCGGCGAAGTAGTCGTCGGACACCGCCGCATCGACCCGGGACGCCGCGCCTTCAATGCGCACCTGGCGGTGCAGGTCGAGCCAGAGGAACTGCAGCGAGCACCGAGGCGACCGAGCCAGCTCGCGCCCCTTGTCGCTGTCGTAGTTGGTGAAGAACACGAAGCCGTCCGGGCGAAGCTGGCGCAGCAGCACCGTGCGCGAGGCGACGCGGTCCGGCGGGTCGAACGTCGACAGCGTCAGCGCGGTCGGCTCGGTGACGCCCGCGTCCTCGGCCTGGCCCACCCATGCCGACACGAGGTCCATCGGATCGGCAGGCACCGCGTCGTCGAGGGTCGCCAGGTCGTAGGTCAGTCGGGTACCGACGAACCCGGGATCGACACCGGACACGTCAGGGCTCGATCCGCTCGACGCCGCGCATGTACGGGCGGAGCACCTCGGGAACCGTGACCGTCCCGTCGGGTTGACGGTTGGTCTCGACCAGCGCGGCCCACACGCGGGGCACGGCGAGCGCCGACCCGTTGAGCGTGTGGCACACCTCGGTCCCGGAACCGGTCTCCGGACGGAACCGCACGTTGGCTCGTCGAGCCTGATAGTCGCCGTACCACGACACCGAGGACACCTCGAGCCAGCGGTCCACCCCGGGCGCATACACCTCCAGGTCGAATGTTCGCCTCGACGAGTTGCCGATATCGCCAGCGCAGAGGTCGAGCACTCGGTACGGGAGCCTCAACGCCACGAGCAACGCCTCGGCCCGGCCGAGAATCTCGCGGTGCATGTCGTCCACCTGCTCGGGCGCCGCGTACGCGAGGAGCTCGACCTTGTCGAACTCGTGCACCCGCAGCACGCCGCGCGTGTCCTTGCCCGCCGAGCCGGCCTCGCGGCGGAAGCACGCCGTGTGCGCCATCATGCGCATCGGCAGCGATGCGTGGTCGAGGATCTCCTCCCGGGCCAACGACGTGAGCGGCACCTCCGCCGTGGGGATCGCCCACAGATCGTCGCGCTCGAGGTGGTAGGCCTCATCGACAAACTTCGGCAGGTGCCCCGTTGACACCATGGTCGCGGTGCGCACGACGGTCGGAGGGCGGACCTCTTCGTACAGGTCTGCGTTGCGGTCCAGCGCGAACTGACACAGCGCCCGAACCAGGGCCGCGCCAGCGCCGCGATACATCACGAACATCGCGCCCGACAGCTTCACGGCGCGTTCCACGTCGAGGATGCCGAGCTCCGCGCCGATGTCCCAATGGGTGACCCGCTGGTGCGGGCCGTAGGCGTCGGGGTCGAACCCCTCGACCCGCACGAGCACGTTGTCGTCTTCGCTCGACCCATCCGGGCAATCCGGCGCCGGCAGGTTCGGGATCTGCAACAGCAGGTCCCTCAGCTCTTGGGCCAGCTGGTCGGAGCGACGATCGAGATCCTTCTCCTGCTCGCCGAGCGCCCGGCTTTCCGCCTGCAACTCGGTCGCCTCGTCGCGACGACCGTCGCGAAACAGCTGGCCGACCTCGTTCGAGATCGTCCGGACCCGAGACCGGACCTCGTCACGCGCCGCGTTCGAGCGACGGAGATCGGCATCGAGCGCGATCACCCGATCGACCGACTCGGGCGACTCGCCGCGACGCGCCAAACCGGCTCGAACCGAGGCCTCATCGTTACGGAACAAACGCACATCGAGCATGGTCACCAACGTAGTGGCTCGCCCCGCGACCGACGACCTTCGCGCGGCCGCTCCACGACCGCGCACCGATATCGTGCGACCGTGGTGGATGTTCCGATCACGGTGGCGTTGTTCGACCTGGACGGAACCGTCTGGGATTCGGCTCCCGGCATTCTCGATGCGACCACCTACACGCTCGCAGCGCTCGGGCTTCGGGTTCCGGCGCCCGAGGTCATCCGCTCCCATCTCGGCCCTCCGCTGCGACAGATGCTCGCCGAGTTGGGCGTTCCGGCGGACTCACTCGACGACGCCCGCGACCTCTACCGCTCGCGGTACCGCGAGGTCGGCGAATACGAGGCGTTCGTCTTCGCCGGGATGCCGGAGTTGCTCGACGAACTCCGGGGCCACGGCCTCGCGCTGGGCGCCGCCACGTCGAAGGGCGACGAGGCGGCCCGACGAATGCTCGATGCGTTCACCCTCGCCGGACGCTTCGACGCGATCGCAGCGGCGCCGATGGATGCGCTGGGCGACAAGGTCGCGATCGTCCGCGACGCGGTCGCGAAGCTCCGCGGGGCCGGGCACGACGTCGAACCCCATCGCACCGTCATGATCGGTGACCGGCGCTACGACATCGAGGCCGGTCGCCGGCTCGGCTTCGCGACGATCGCCGTGTCGTGGGGGTACGCCCCGCCCGGCGAATTCGAGCGGGCTCGCCCGGATCACGTTGCCGAGTCGGTCGCAGCGCTGCGGGCGCTGTTGCTGGGCGGCGCGTCGTCGGGCCTGTCACCACGCGGGTAGCGTTCGCCACCGTGCCCATCGTGGAAGTCGAGAACCTCGACGTGCGCCACGGCGACGTTCATGCCGTCAATGGCGTGAGCTTCGCCGCCGAGGCCGGCGCCGTCACCGCCGTGCTCGGCCCGAACGGGGCGGGCAAGACCTCGACCATCGATTGCCTCGAGGGATACCGGGCGCCGTCGAACGGAACGGTCCGGGTCTGCGGGCTCGATCCGGTTCGCGATCACGCGGCGCTCACCAGGCGCATCGGCGTGATGCTGCAGGCCGGCGGGCTGCACAGCGCCATTCGTCCCGTCGAGGCGCTGCGGTTGTTCGCTGCCTTCTACGACCGCCCGCGCGACCCCGGCGAATTGCTCGAACTCGTCGGTCTCACCGACCGGGCGCGGGCACCGTGGCGGACGCTCTCGGGGGGCGAACAGCAACGCCTCAGCCTTGCGCTCGCCATCATCGGGCGCCCCGATGTGGTGTTCCTCGATGAGCCCACCTCCGGCGTCGACGTCACTGGGAGGCAGCTCATCCGCGACCTGATCCGCGAGCTCCGCAACGATGGCGCCGGAGTCGTGCTCACCTCGCACGACCTGTCCGAGGTCGAGGAGGTCGCCGACCACCTGGTGATCATCGAGGCGGGTCGCGTGATCGCGTCCGGTTCGGTCAACGAGCTGCTGGCATCCGCCGCCGATGCCGTGACCTTCCGCGCCGATCCCGGGCTCGACGTTGCGAGTCTGGCCGCGGCCGTGGATGCGCCCGTTGCCGAGGTGTCGCCCGGCGCGTACCGCGTCGACACTGCGCCGAGCCCTCGCACGGTCGCGGCAATCACCTCGTGGCTCGCCGAGCGCAACCTGCTCATCGGCGACCTGTCCGCCGGACGCGAGCGACTCGAGTCATTGTTCCTGCGTCTGGTCGCCGAGGCCGAGGCCCGCCCCGCCGGTGATCCCGCACAGGGATCCGGGCGGCGCGGGCGCCGCCGCGGCGGACGATCGGCTGGTGCACGATGAAGGCCTTACTCGCGCAAGTGCGCACGGAGCTCACGCTGATGGCGCGCAATGGCGAGCAGCTTCTCGTGTCGCTCTTCATCCCGCTCGGCGTGCTGATCTTCTTGTCGAAGGTCAAGGTGATCGACCTCGGCCGCGATGACCGCGTCGCGGTCGTCGCGCCGGCGGTCCTCGCGCTCGCCGTGATGTCGACCGCGATGGTCAGCCTGGGTATCGGCACCGGCTTCGAGCGCCACTACGGCGTGCTGAAACGACTCGGCGCAACGCCGCTCGGACGGCCGCGATGGATCGCGGCCAAGTTCCTCGCTGTGCTCGCGATCGAGTGCCTGCAGTGGATCGTGCTCGTCGGCGCGGCCTTGGCCCTCGGGTGGTCACCGAGCGGCGGATGGGCGCTCGCCGTCGCGGCCGCGATGGTCGGCACCGCCGCATTCGGTGGCCTGGGGCTCAGCCTCGCCGGGTCGCTCCCGGCCCTGGTCAACCTCGCGCTGTGCAACGGGCTCTACGTGGTCCTCGTCATGACCGGCGACATCGTGTTCCGGGCCGGGTCCTTGCCCGGCCCGATCGAGACCATCGCCCGCCTCCTGCCCGCGGCGCCGCTGGTGGACGTGATCTCGGCGGCACTCGACACCGGCCACACCGCGCACGCCGGCTCGTGGCCGACACTACTGGTGTGGGCCATCGTCGGCCCGATCGTCGCGGCGACCAGCTTCCGCTGGGAGTAGATGCGGGTCGGGTTCAACCGAGTTCCGTTGGGGCTGCGGGGATCCAAACGCGCAACGGCCCGGCGCACAGCCGGGCCGTTGGGAATGCAGTTCGTACGCCGAGCAGCGCTCAGCCGTGGTGTTCGATGATCTTGATCGGAACCGGCGGATCGGTCGGCTTCGGAGGCATCGGCCGATGTCGGGGTGTGTCGTCGACCTCGTTCGTCCCGGAGTCCTCCCAGAACACCATGGCCGACAGCGTCGCGATGAACAACGCCAACGCCAACGCGATGCCAGCGACGAACATCCGCCGCAGCAGCTTGGAGTCGTGCTTCAGGTGCATGAAATACAGCGCGACCATCGAGAACTTGACGACCATCATCACGATCAACGCCACAGCGGTGATGCGATGCAGGCTGTGCGGCCACCAGTAGGTGGACACCTCGACCGCGGTCAACGCGGCCAGCACGCCGCCGACAATCCAGTACTGCCGGTCGGAGTGGGCGTGCTCATCCGAATGCGGTGCCGCTCCGGCGGCCTGCTCATGGGTGATCGACGACATGGTCAAGACCTCGGTCAGGGGATCAGGTAGACGACGGTGAAGATCAGGATCCACACCACGTCGACGAAGTGCCAGTACAACCCGACGATCTCGACGGCCTCGGCGTTGGAACGCTTGATGCGCCCGCTCAACGAGAGTCCGATCGTCGTCAACAACATGATGATGCCGATGGTCACGTGAACACCGTGGAAGCCGGTCAACGTGAAGAACGCAGAGCTTGCGACGTTGGTGGTGTAGCCGAGGCCCTCACGGTAGAACGTCGTGAACTCGTACACCTGACCGCCGACAAAGAGCGCCCCGAGCCCCGCCGTGGTGGCGAGCCAGAGCCGCATCTTCTCCCACTCGCCGCGGCCAGCGGTCGAGACCGCGAACACCATGGTGAGCGACGAGGCCAACAGGATGAACGACGACACCGAGGTGAACGGAATGTCGAAGAGGGTCGACGGCTTGAGCTTGCTCCCGTCTCGAGCCGTCCACGAACGCTGTCGAGCGTTCCCGGACGGTTCTTGTAGATCAGGTAGGTCGAGATCAACCCGCCGAACATCAGGCATTCTGAGGCGAGGAAGCCCCACATGCCGAGCTTCTCGTTCGAGATGCCCGTTGCAGTTGCGTGGTGGTCGTGGCCGTGGTCCACGGCCACCGTGAGTGTCTCAGCCAACGGGGGCCTCCTCGAGTTCGGGCGCCGCGGCTCCCTCGGCCGGGGCCTCGGCCAGCTCGCCGGCCGGGGCATCGTCGCTCACGGGTGCCTCATGGTGATCGTGGCCGGCCTCCGGATCGGTCGAGGGCTCGAGCACCCAACCGATCAGTCCGGCGATGACCAGGACGCCGCCGAGCAGCGCCCACCACAGGCTGAAGATCACGCCGTAGCCGATGAAGGGCATGCCGGCCGCCAACACGATCGGCCAGTACGACGGTGACGGCAGGTGGATGCCGGTTGCGCCGCCGACCTCGACCACGTCCTCCGACTTGGCGATCCGCGCAAGCCGCCCGTTCTCGTCGTGGCCGTACTTGCGGTGCCAGAACTCATCGAGCTCGGAGATCACCGGGATCTCGGCGAAGTTGTACTCCGGCGTCGGCGACGGGACCATCCACTCCAGGCTGCGCGAATCCCACGGATCGGCCGGGCACGGCACGGGGTTCTTGCGATGCGCCGAGTAGCTCACGGCGATGTTCGCGAAGAAGATGAGCAGGCCCACGGCGATCGTGAACGCACCCACCGTCGCGACCATGTTCCAGAGGTTGAAGCCCTGATTCGCCGAGTAGGTGAAGTAGCGACGGCTCATGCCCTGCATGCCAAGGATGTGCATGGGGCCGAACGTCAGGTTGAAGCCGATCAGCGTCACCCAGAAGTGCCACTTGCCGAGCGTCTCGTTGAGCAGGTGACCGAAGATCTTCGGCCACCAGAAGTAGCAGCCCGCGAAGAGCCCGAGCAGGGCGCCGCCGAACAACACGTAGTGGAAGTGGGCGACGATGTAGTAGGTGTCGGTCTGCTGGGTGTCGGCCGGGGCGAACGCGTGGCTCACGCCCGACAGGCCTCCGATGGTGAACATCGACACCAATCCGACGGCGAACAGCATCGCCGTGGTGAACCTCAAACGGCCGCCGTACATCGTGGCGAGCCAGTTGAGGATCTTCACGCCCGTCGGCACCGCGATGAACATCGTCGCCAGGGAGAAGGCCATGACCGACATCGGGCCCATGCCCGTGGCGAACATGTGGTGCGCCCACACGCCGAAGCCCATGAAGCCGATCGCGATGCCCGAGAACACCATGAAGGGATACCCGAAGATCGGCTTGCGGCTGAACACCGGGATGATCTCGGAGGCGATCCCGAAGCTCGGCAGGATCATGATGTAGACCTCGGGGTGACCGAAGATCCAGAACAGGTGCTGCCACAGCAGTGGGTCGCCGCCGTTGGCCGCGTCGAAGAAGTTCGAGCCGAACAGTCGGTCGAAGGTCAGCAAGAAGAGCGCCACCGTGATGACCGGGAGCGAGAACAGCAGCAGGAACTGCACGACAAGGTTCATCCAGGTGAACACCGGCAGCTTGAACCAGGTCATCCCCGGCGCCCGCATGTTGACCACGGTCACCACGAGGTTCGCCGACGACACCAGCGAGGCGATACCCGCGATGAGGAGCCCGGTCGAATAGAAGTCGATCCCGTGGCTCGGCGAGAACAACACACCGCTGTTCGGCGCATAGTTGAACCAGCCGCCATCGGCGCCGCCTCCGAGGAACCACGACGAGTTCACGTACAACGCGCCGAAGAGCCAGCACCAGAACGAGAAGGCGTTGAGACGGGGGAAGGCGACGTCTCTCGCCCCGATCTGGAGAGGTAGCAGATAGTTGGCGAACGCCGCCGCCATGGGCATCACCACGAGGAAGACCATCGTGACGCCGTGCATCGTGTACACCTGGTTGTACAGCGCCGCCGACAACAGCTTGCCGTCCGGCCGTGCCAGCTGCAGGCGGATGAGCAGCGCCTCGCCTCCTCCGATGAGGAAGAAGAAGAACGAGCCGACCCCGTACATGATGCCGATCTTCTTGTGGTCGACCGTGGTCAGCCAGCTCTTCCAGCCGGTCTGTTCCGTCGTCGGGCGAGCGAAGACGCCCATGGGCCGCGCCGGAACGGGGCCCGAGTCAAGTTGCAGCGGTGTTCGCGCTTCGATAATCGCCATGTTCGTTCCCTACTTCAGCGTCGACAGGTAAGCGACCAGCTTGTCGATCTGGTCCTGGGAGAGGTTGAGGTTGGGCATGCCTCGGAACTGGTCGGCCGCCATCGGCTTCATCGCCGAGGGGTCGCGCAGCCAGCTGCCGAGTTCCGCCTCGTTCACCTCACCGTTCTTCGTGTGGAGGGCGAACAGGTTGCCCGCGAACTGGTTCCGGCTGAGGAGGTGCGTCAGGTTCGGAGCGTTCCCCGACGTCAGCGACACCTGGCCGTCGCCGTAATCGGCGTCGGGCGCCCCGTCGGTCTCCTTCTCGAACTTGTACGACATGCCGTTGACCTGGTGGCACGACGCGCAGTTCGTCTTGAACTCGTCCCAGCCCTCCGCAGCAAGCGTGCCGTCGGCCGGCTTGACGGCCGGCTTCAGTTGCTCGTCCTTCCAAGCCTCGAACTCGTCGGCCGTGACGGCCTTGACCTCCATGCGCATGAGCGCATGGGACAGCCCGCAGAACTCGGTGCAGGTTCCCTGGTAGAGCCCCGGCTTGTCGGCCTCGATGCTCCAGTCGTTCGTTCGGCCGGGGACCGAATCCATCTTGCCGTTCAGCTGCGGGATCCAGAACGAATGGATCACGTCGTTCGACCGGATCTTGAGGTGGATGTGACGGCCCGCCGGAATGACCATCTGGTTCGCCGTGATGATGTCCGGCTGATCGTCGCCGTCCACGTCGTAGCGGTACTCCCACCACCACTGCTGGCCGTACACCTCGACGTCGATCGCGTCGTCCGGGGTCTTCTCCAAGTCGAGGATCGTCTTGGCGTTCAGCACGCCGAGCGCCACGAGCACCACGAGTGGTAGGCCGGTCCACGCCCATTCGAGAGCGGGGATCCCGTGGGTCTGCACCGGCTCGTCCACGCCGTCGACATCATCCGCGCGGCGACGGAAGCGAATCACCATGTAGATGACGCCGACCTGCACCAACACGAACACCACGCCGGCGACCCAGAAAACCGGCGACACCAGGTCGTCGATGGACTGCGCCTGCTTGCCCTTGGGGTTCAACGTGGTCAGTGGCCGACCGGAGTCGTCGCGAAGCGCGCCGCACCCGGCAAGTAGCAGCGATCCGGCAACGGTCGCTCCGATCGCGACCCTTCGCAACCGGTGAATATGTGGCTCTTTCCTCATCGACTCTTCTCTCCCTACGCGCCTATCGGCGCCGCCGGAGCACTCAGCGCGTGCTCCTCGTGGTGCTTCTCGATCTTGCGCTCACCGTTGGCCGCTCCGAAGATGCCGAGCGCCAGAACCAACGTGCCGAGCCCGAGCAGCGTGACAACAACAACACCTCGCCGGAGTTGGGGAGCCTTGCTCAGCACCACACCAACCGTGAAGAACAGCAGCCCGACGACGCTTCCGACGACGATCGCGCCCTCCTTGGAGACCGTGAGCAGGATCCGCGACAGGCAGAACACGACGGCACCGATGATCACCACGGCGCCCACCGGCAGCTCCAGCGGGCCCATGAGCCGCGAGCGGATGGCCCGGTTCACGGCCGGATCGCCGGTCGCCCGCTCCGACCATGCCTGGACCGTCCATTGCACCGCGGCGATCACGAGCGCAGCCACGCCGATCACCGTGAGTGCCGGCCCAATCGCAAGTCCGATCGTGAAGGCGGTGGCGCCGAAGGCCGCGACGAGCGGTCAGGCGCTCAGGTCGTTGGGTTCGGACACCGGAGGAACGGCGTCGAGGTTCGCTAACTCCGCGATGGCCTCGGGGTCGCCGTCGCGGAACGCCGAGCTCCCGATGCCGATCGCCAGGCTGCACACCGCGAACGCCAGCAGCAGACTGAAGCCGATGTGGTCGCCGACGCCGCCCTTGTAGCCAAGCGTGAGCGGACCGAGCACCGCGTCGACAGCGCCCTTGCCGGTCAACGTCTCGATGACGCCACCGGACTGGAGGCCGTTGGTGATGATCCCGTACAGCATCGCTCCGAGAAGCGAAGCGGTTGCGAGACCGAAGAACAATCGTGATCCGCGAGTGAACATCGAACGCTCCGTCTACTTCATGATGTACACGGCGAGCCACACCACCGCATACAGGGCCACGTTGACATGCCAGAACAGCGCCGCGGCCGAGATGCCGTCGGGCAGCCGGGCCGAGTACTGCCCGCCGAGGGCCCGGAAGGCCATCAGCAGGATGAATCCGAGCGCAAGAGCGATGAACGCGAAGTTCGCGCCGGTCACCGCGTAGAAGAAGGGACCTTCGGCCTGCGCCATCGTCATCCCGACGCGCTGCCACAGGAAGGTGGTCTGGTTGAGGAAGGCCGCCGCCATGACGGCGGTGCACCCGAGCGCCAAGTACGCCTGCCCGCGCTCGTTGCGTGCGATCGCCCATACCGCCCATTGCACGAAGATCGAGCCGAGGATGAGGGCCGCGAACTGCATGTTCGGCTGGGTCAGCGGAATGGAGTTCTCGGTGAGCCAGACATTGCGCTTACCGGCCCGTTCAGCCAGGTAGCTGGCGACCAGCGAGAACTCGAACATCGCCACGGCGGCCGACACGAACATCGTGCCGAACAGGAGCTGGCGGCGCCGCGGCAGCACCGGCGCCGGAACGCTTGCGGGGATGATGGACATCAGCGGGCACCTTTCTCACGCTCGTCGAAGAGCGGGTACGCACTCTCCACCGGGCCCGGGATGGTCTCGAAGTTTCCGGCAGGCGGTGGCGACGCCGTCGCCCACTCGAGGGTTCCCCCGAGCTCGCCCGGGTCGTCGTCCTCGGCAGCGTCGCGTCCCCCGAGGCGGGCACCGACGAACGCTGCGAACGCCACCAGGGCAGCCAGACCGAGGAGCACCGCTCCCACCGCCGACACCGTGCCCAGGAGCTTCACCCCGGACTCGTCCGGCCCGGCGATCCCGATCACGACCTGGCCGATTCCGAACAGACCGCCGCCGAGCAGGGCGATCGGCGCAATCGCCTTGCCCGCACCAAGCGGCAGCCCACCGGCGACGATGCGGTCGCCCCAGTGGAACAGGCCGGCCAGGCCGCCCGTGGCAGCCACTGCGATGAGCAGGTAGAACTGGCCGACCGACAGGCCTGGGGTGGTCTCGGCGAACGATCCCGCGTCGAGGGCGAACAGCGAGGTGGATGTCGCCGTGTTCAGCGCGGCAACTGCCGCCGACAGCGACGCCAACAGGAGCAGCATCGCCGAGGCGAAGGCCGCGATCAGGCCGCCCGACACGGCCACCTTGCCGCGGCGGAGCGTGTCGACCGAACCGCCGAGCACAGCGAGGACCGGCACGGCGAACAAGACGCCGCTGATCGCCCACACGAGGGTTTCGCGGCTCGCCTCGACCTGCGCCCAGGCTCCGAACGACAACAGACCGAAGAAGCCGATCATCGCCTGGATCGATCCGTACATGCCCTGTCGGCTGCCACTCGCCGCCGATGCGACGTCGGCGAGGATCCCGAGCACCGGGATCGCGATCATGAAGCTCGCCGGCTGGTGGAAGATCCACCCGAACGAGGCGTACCCCTCACCGGCCAGGTCGGCGGCGCCGGGATGGCGGATGTGCCAGATCGTCAGGTTGGCGAGCAGGGCCGGCAGCGTCAGCATCCACACGGTGCCCGCCACGAGCATCGAATAGGCGAAGAACGGGACACGACTCAGCGTCATGCCGGCCACGCGATGGCTCACGACCGTGACCATGACGCACATGGTTCCCACGAGGAGTGCGACCACCATCAGGCCGACGCTCACGTGGCCGAGACGGGCGAGGTCGAGATCGGAGCCGCCGTAGGCGCCGTCGGCGGCGAAGGCCACCGAGAACAGCACCACGCCGAAGAGCCAGCCCCACAGCGACATGGCAGCAGCGCGCGGGAACGCCACGGTCGGCGAGCCAACCTGGAGCGGCACGACGTAGATGGCCAGCCCCAGCAGGAGCGGGAGCGCCCCACCGAACAGCAGCGACAACGGGTGGTTCAGCCCAAACCGGACCGCCAGGCCGGCGTCGAACAGATCGCCGGTTGCCGTGTCGAGGTTGGACAGCGCCGCGACAACCAGATCGACCGCCAGGAACAGCAGGGAAGCCCCGATGAACCCCCGGCCGATGGTCTTGTGGTCGCCGCTGCCGAGCACGCGTTCGATCGCGGTCTGGGGCGGACGCTCGGCCGTGGGGTCGATCACCGCCTGCTCGGGTCGTGTCTCGGTCAGTGCCATGTGCGTGCCTCGATGATCGGAGAGCTCAACCGGCGGAACGAACCGGTCGGTCGGCGCGGTGAACACGGGGGACCCGGCCGAATCGGACAATAGCGGCCCGACTTGTGAGGGGTCGAAATTGCCACGGACTCACGTCACGAACCCCACACCAGCGCGTCGGCCGCCATCGCTCCGAAGAGCAGCGTGATGTACGTGATCGAGAAGGTGAAGAGCCGCATCGCTGACCGGGCGCTGTCGTCGCGGCGCACGTTGAGGGCGCCCGCGATGAAGGCCACGCCCAGCACCGCAGCCGAGGCGTGGTAGATCCAGGCGAGGTCGGCAGCGACGCCGAACGCGACGCTCAGTGCCACCACGCCGACGGTGTAGATCAAGATCTTTCGGGTGACGACCGCGTGCGACGCGACCGACGGCAGCATCGGCACGTCTGCGGCCGTGTAGTCATCTCGGTACTTGATGGCGAGCGCCCAGAAGTGCGGAGGGGTCCACAGGAACATCACGCCGAAGAGGATCCACGGCGCCCAGCCGAGCGACCCGGTGACGGCCGCCCAGCCGATCAACACCGGGGCGGCGCCGGCGGCGCCGCCGATCACGATGTTCGAGGCCGACGAGCGCTTCAGCCACAGGGTGTACACGAACACGTAGAACAGGCAGGCGGCGAGAGCGAGCGACGCCGACATCAGGTTGACGAAGCGCCAGAGCAGCGCGAACGCGATGACCTCGATGGCGACAGCGAACACGAGCGCCTCACCGGGGCGCACCACTCCGGTGACCAGCGGTCGGTTGCGCGTGCGCTCCATGACGGCGTCGATGTCGCGATCGACGTACATGTTGATCGCATTCGCACCACCGGCCGACAGGGTGCCGCCGACGACCGTGACCAGCATGCGCGTCCACGAGGGCAGGCCCCGCTCGGCGACGATCATGGTCGGAACCGTCGTCACCAACAGCAACTCGATGATCCGCGGCTTGGTCAGCGCAACGAAACCACCCACACGAGCCCACACCCCGGCGACCGTACTGCCGGTGACGGGCGGAGCGATCGCGGACGGCATGGCGCGAGGGTAGGTCCGGACCTCGGACGCGGCCAAACGTCCGCCGGGGCCACGCTGGCCGGGAACCGACCCGCACACGTAGCGTTTGGGTGTGGCGAGCGAACGATTCAGGCCGACCCCTGCCCAGTACCGCCGCATCTCCGCAGCGGCGCTCGCCGCGCTCGCTGCCATCATCGTGACGGGGGCATCGGTTCGGCTGACCGGGTCGGGCCTCGGATGCAGCGACTGGCCACTGTGCGAGGCCGGGCGGCCCGTGGCCCCGTTGGCGTTCCACCCGCTCGTCGAGTTCATCAACCGGCTGATCACCGGCCTTGTGTCGGCAGCCGTGATTGCCGCGGTCCTCGGGTCGTACCGCCGCCGGGGCGAACGACGCCCCGACCTGATTCGCTGGTCGTGGGTCCTCGTGGTCGGTGTGGTCGCGCAGATCGTGATCGGAGCCTTCGTCACGCTGTCCGAACTTCGCTATTCCGTCGTGGCGCTGCACTTCTTGATTTCCATGGCGCTCGTCTGGGCGGCGACGGTGTTGTACGTGCGGTCGACGCGCGACGACCGGCCGGAGGATCCCCCGCTCGGCGGAGCGGCGAAGGCCATCGCCGGACTCGCGACGCTGGTGCTCGTGACCGGGTCGATCGTGACGAGCGCCGGGCCACATCCGGGGGCGCGCCCCGGGAAGTACGGCGCCGAGAAGGTGGTCGAGCGGCTCCCCCTCGACCTCGGCACCGCAGCGCGGGTGCACTCGGCGAGCGTCTGGCTGCTGCTCGCCGCCATCGTCGTCACGATCGTGCAGGCGCAGCGTCGCGGCGACATGACCGAGCTCACTGCGATGCGCCCGCTGCTCCTCCTCGTGGTCGCACAAGGAGCGCTGGGATACATCCAATACGCGACGCAGGTACCGGCGATCCTGGTCGAGTTCCACGTCGCCGGCGCGACGGCCGTCTGGGTGGTCGCGCTTCTCTGGGCGTTGCGCTCGCGCACTGCACCGGCCCCATCGACGACGGTCGCCGCATGAGCGGCCCCGGCGAGGTCTCGGGGCCGATTGCGGTGCTCGATCCCGAGACCACCGTGTCGGCGGACCGCCCGTGGAACGTCGTGGTCTGGAACGACCCGATCAACCTGATGCAGTACGTCACGTTCGTGTTCAAGAAGCTGTTCGGATACTCCGAGTCGAAGGCGCACGCGTTGATGATGGATGTCCACCTGAAGGGTCGGGCGATCGTGAGTTCCGGCACCCGGACCGAGGCGGAGCGCGACGTGTTTCGGCTCCACGAGTACGGGTTGTGGGCGACCCTGGAACACGACGAGTGACCGCTCACGGCGTCGACTCCACGCGCAGCGGCCACGGGGGCCACGCGACCTCATGGAGCCGGCCGTGAGTTCGACCGACGCGCGCCTCGTGTTCGCGACACCCGACGGAACGGGCATCGAGGTGTTCCTGCCCGACGACGCCCGTGCGGTGATCGAGACCACGCTCCGACGCGAGCGGACGCGCACGCACGAGCGCCTGGTCGTCCGGTCGCGCGACCTGCTCCTGCCCTCCGGCCGCCGCACCCGGCGCACCGACGAACTGATCGGCGAGATCTGCGATGAGGTCGAGGCGGTTGTCGCCTCGACACCGACGACGATCGATCCGACCACGGCCGACCGTCTCGCCGCGGCGCTCGAAGGCCTCGCCACGGTGCGAGCGGCCTATCAGGAACCCGACGCCGACCTGCTCCGCTCGTTCGCGGCACAGGTCGAGCTGGCCACCCACGGCCTCTTCCGACCGACGCGAACCACAACCTGGCTGCTGTGCTGGCCAGCGGAGCTGGTGGAGGTGCTCGACACGGAGCTCGCGCGGTTGACCAGGGCGATGGAGTCGGACGACGCCACGGTCGCACGCCTCTTTCCGGCGCCCCATCTCGACCCCGAACTCGCCGAGGGCTGGGACGCGCTGATGCGCCGATCACTCGTCGAGCGTCGGCTCGAGGCCATCGTCGAGGTCCGGGCGGCGGTCGAGGACGGCCACACCGACGAGGACGGCGTTGCAGCGCTCCTGCGGACCGTCAACGACCTTCGGCTGATGATCGGCACCGAACTCGGGATCAGCGAGGACGACGACACCGCTCGTCGCCGTGGCGGGGCGGATCGCGAGCGCGTCGATATCTACGAGGTGTTCGGGTTCGTGCTCAGTCGCCTGCTCGACGCGCTCGACATCGGCTGACCCAGACGGTCGAGCCTCGCCACAGCCAGCTTGCGGCCCCGATTCAGTCCTGCACCTCGATGATGCCGGTGAAGGTCGGGATCGAGGCCACCCGATAGATCGTCCGGCCCGCCACATCGAACCGATACTTGTACTCGGCTCCCGGCTCGAGGAGTTGCTCGGTGACGACGGTGCCGTCCTCTGTCGTCAGCGTGACCGTCTCGGGAGCGCCCGCGAGGTTGCGCCATGTCACCGTGGTACCCGTGAGGATCGTCACGTACGCGGGGCAGATGCGGTCGGTGGTGAACTCGATGATCGACTCGTCCTCGGTCATGACCATTCCCGGCAGGTGACTGGCGCACCCACCTGCGGCGGTGTTCTTGGGAATGATCCGAGCGAGCGGCGCGGAGGACAAGGTTGGGTTTGCCGGACGATCGCCTTCCGACGCGGTCCGACCGTCGGAACAGCCGACGGCCGCGGCCACCACAAGGGTGACCGCGGCCGCAGCGTGCCGACGGGGTCGGCGAGGAATCGTCAGCGTCACGGAGTGACGACCACCGCACCGGCCATGCCGAACAGACGGTCCTTCTGCTCAACGTGCGTGAGGATGTGGCAGTGCCAAACCCACGCACCGGTCGTGTCGGCCTTGACGAGCACCGTGTACCGCTCACCCGGCGCGATGTTGATCGTGTCGGCCCAGTACGGCTGATCGAGCGGGATGCCGTCCTTGGCGTAGATCAGCTGCGGGAACCCGTGCATGTGCATCGGGTGAATCTGCAGACCCTCGCTCTGGTAGTGGACGATGAACCAGTCGTTCAGCTTGACCACAGCCGTGGCGGACTGTGCGGTCGCCGGGAACGACTTGCCGTTGAGGGAGAAGCCGATGTTGCCGGCGTCGTTCAGAATCATCGGCATCTCGAGCACCGGCCGAACGTCGGCGGGAATCTCGATACCGCTGATGGTGCGCCCCTTCGGCAAGGGCATGTCACCGATGGTGAACATGCCGAACATGCCGTTGGGCACGGCCTGCTCACCGTGGGAGTGGGCGTGGTACATGCCGACGGCAAGCCGGTCTGCGACGAATTCGTAGGTGAAGTCGGTACCGGACGGAACGGTGTCCTGCGTGTACGGCGCGACGCCGTCCATCGAGTTCGGCAGGTGGATGCCGTGCCAGTGGATGTCGCTCATGGCCGGGGTGAGGTTCTTGAAGCGGACCTTCACTTTGTCGTTCAGGTTGACCTTGATCCAGGGGCCGGGCACCTGGTCGTTGTACATCCAGGCCTCGACCACCTTGCCGGGCTCGACCTCCCACTTGCCGACCCGAGCCGTGATGTCGAACACCTTCGTGCCGTCGGCCAGGATCTCGGTCGGGGCGAGCTTCTGGTTGCCCGTCACCGGACCGTTCTCGATGGTCGGGTCGCCCTTGGTGCCGGCGAGCTTCGGCTCTGCCAGCCCGGCGATCTGGAGGAACTGGGTCATGTTCGCGACCATCGCCTTGTCGTAACGAGCACCCTCCTCCTGGGTCATCGAGTGCGAACCGGAGGCGGCCGCAGTGTCGGTGGCCTCGCCGCTGCCGCCGACCACGAGGTTCGCAACCATGCCGGCGTCCTTGTGGCCCGGAATCGCGCAGTACACCTCGTAGGTGCCTGCCTTGAGGCCGCTGAGCGCGAGCTTCGCCGACGAACCGCCCGCGATGTTCGGCGTCTGCTTCTCGAGGTCGGTGACCACCAGGTTGTGCTCGACAGAACCGGCGTTCGTCACGTCGAGTTCGACACCGCCCTCGGGCACGCTCAGATCGCCCTCGATCTTGAACTCCGACAGCGTGATCGCCGCCTTGTTGTCACCGCCCGCTTCGTCCCCGCCGGACCCGCCGTCGCCCCGCAAGGCCGCAGCGGCCAGCACGATGATGCCGGCGCCGATCAGGTACACGAGCGCGAGCACTCCGATGGTGACCGCCCACCACTGACGGTCTCGGTTCTCCGAGGACATGGCTCTCCTTTGTCTGTTGCGCCCGACGTACAGCCCAGTCGCGCGCGTTGCAGCATCGTCCGCGGGGGCCGCGACTCCGTAGGGACCTAGGTCCTCAGGAGCCGACGACCAGGGTGACGGGCGTCACCCCAACGGAACCCACCAGCGGAGACGTAGCCCTCCGCCCGGCGGTGGCGTGAACTCTAGGCCCCCGCCTCGCTCGACCGCGCGTTCCCGCAGGTTCGAGAGGCCACTCGATCGCTCGAGCGTGTTCGGCAGCCCGATCCCGTCGTCGACGATGGTGACCTCGAGCCGCCCGTCGGTCGTGATCACGGCAACGTCCACGTCGATCGCGTTGGCGTGACGGGCGACATTCGAGAGCCCCTCGTTGACCACGGCACAGACCTGATCGATCAGCTCGGGTGACACCATGTCGATATCGGGGTCGAGTTGGACTCGAGGAACGCTTCCGAGCGCCGGGGTCGCGCGGGCGATGACGTCGACGATCGACGCGACCGGGGTTCGGTCCTCGGCGGTGGTTCGACGGCCGTAGATGACCTCGCGGACCGTGCGAATCGTCGAATCGAGACCGTCGATCGCACCACTCACCCGGGACAGAGCGAGCGGCTGGTCGATGAACCCGAGCACCGATTGCAGCGACATGCCGATGGCGAAGAGCTCCTGGATCACCGTGTCGTGGAGATCGCGGGCGAGTCGATCGCTGATCTCGGTCGCCAACCGACGGCGATTCGCCTCCGCGAGCCGGGCATCCGCCGCCATCGCTTCGGCCTGATCGCGAATCGCGGCAATGACCCCCGGGCCCGAATCGAGCTTGATCGGCGAGAGGCTGATGGCGACCGGCACCACCGAGCCGTCCGAGCGGACGGCCCGCAACCGGGAACCCTCCGCCAGCGGCCGCCGGGTCGGATGTGCGTGGTACCCCTCGGCAAGCCCCGCGTGCAGCTCGCGGTCCTCGGGGCAGAGCAGCACGTCGAGCGATCGCCCGATCAACTCGTGGGACTCGTACCCGAAGAGCTCGAGCCCCACCGAGTTCACGGCCACGATCTCATCGGACGAGTCCACGACGATCAGCGCGTCGGGGACGACGTGGAACAGCGAATTCGCGTCGATCGAGCGGACGTTCATGAGCTAGGCGCTGCGCCGCCGGCCGCGTTCATCGAGACGCGCGGCAAGCGCCGCCACCTCGGTCCGCCGCTCCATGCCGAGCTTGAGAAGCATGGCGGTGATGTAGTTCTTCACCGTCTTCTCCGCGAGATGCAGCCGCTCCGCGATCTCGCGGTTCGACATGCCTTCGCCGATCAGGTCGAAGACCCGGCGTTCCTGGGCGGTCAGGCCGTCCACTCGCTCGAGGCCCTGGCATCGGATGCGCTCGCGGGCTGCGCCGACCGCGACCGGGTCGATCAAGGTGACACCGCTCGCAACCGTTCGGATCGCCCGAACCAAATCCGTCCCACGGACCTGTTTGAGCAGGTAGGCCGACGCCCCGGCGGCGTGGGCGTCGAGGAGCGCGTCGTCGTCTTCGTAGGCCGTCAGAACCAGGCAGTGCAGGTTGGGCAGTTGGCTGCGGAGGCGCCGCACCAGGTCGATCCCGTCGCCGTCGGGGAGTCGGACGTCGACCACCGCCACATCGACCGATGACAGGTCGGCCTCGAGCGCCTCGCCCACCGAGCCCAGGCTGGCAACGATCTCGATGTCCGCCTCGGCCGACAGCAGTTCGGCGAGCCCTCGCCGCACCACCTCGTGATCGTCGATCAGCATCGTCCGGATGAACATCGTTGGACATTCTCGCTCACGCGGTCCCCGACGCGCCGATCCGCGCCGATCCGCGCCGATCCGCGCGGTCGCGACCCGGCGGGATTGGCCCGACCGGCCGCTGACGGGTCGAGCTACCGCTGACGGACGAGTTGCTACAGTTGACCGGCCTCAGGCTCACGCCCCCATCGTCCAGCGGCCTAGGACGCCTGCCTTTCACGCAGGTAACACGGGTTCGAATCCCGTTGGGGGTGCTCACGGTTCCACCCCTGGGGGGGGGGGGGGGGGGGGGGGGGGCGGGCCGCGGCCCCCCCCCCCCCGCCCCCCCCCGCGCCCCCCCCCCGGGCCCCGCGCCCCGGGGGGGGGGGGGGCGGGGGGATAGGCGGGGGGGGGCGGCGGGGGGGGGGGGCCGGGGGGCGCCGCGGGGGGGGGGGCGGGGGGGGGGGCCGGCGGGCGGGGCGGGGCGCCCGCGGGGGGGCCGGGGGGGGGGGGCCCCGGGCGGCCGGCCGCGCCCCCGGCCCGCCCGGGGGGGCTCAGGCCTTGTTCGGTCGACGGGTCGACTGGTCCAGGCGCACCCCGGCTCATCCGCAGAACGGCTCGCCGGGCGACCGCTCTATGCGGCGTGACCTGCTGCTCCGGCAGGGGAGCTTTCGGTCTCCACGATTGAACCGTGGAGATACCAGGTGCCCCATCGACCGATCTTCTCCGCGATTGAACCGTGGAGACGCGATGCGATCACCGGGGCGTGGTCGAGCACGGTCGGCAAAACGCGGAACGTGGAGCCCAGTGTCTCGCACCGAACTCCACGTCACTTCAGGTGGTGAGAGGCGAAAGCCTCGACCACATCAACGCCACGTACGAGCTTCGACGATCATCGCCAACTCCTTCCGTCCCAGCCGTGTCGGCGCCTCCACCGACCTGGGAACATCATCCGCCGAACGAGCCGGCAAGACGATCGGCGCGAGGTACAGGGTCTCCTTACCTCCCGGGCCGATGAACAACTCCGTCGAGAGCCACGGCGAGGGTCACGGCGAACGGATGCGACAGGGGCCGGTGATCGCCGCTAGAGTGTCCGCCGGTCTGGTCCCGTGGTGCAGTTTGGAGTGCACGCCGGCCTGTCAAGCCGGAGGTCGCGGGTTCAAATCCCGTCGGGACCGCCACGCCCCCGCCATCGCGGCGGGGGCGTCTCTGGTCGGGTAGCTCAGTAGGCAGAGCGACCGCCTGAAAAGCGGTAGGTCACCGGATCGACGCCGGTCCCGACCACACGAAACGAACCCCCGCACAGGCGGGGGTTCGTCGCGTTCCGGGCCCACCGAAGGGCCACCGTCGGGCACATCGCACGCCCGAGCGCCCGACGACGCGAAGGAGGCCCCGCCGTACGGGCGGGGCCTCCTTCGGCTTCTCGTCGTCGTATCAGGCGCCCCGTGCCGCATCGCAGCGCCGGGCACCGGGTACGTCAGATGGTCTTGACCAGCAGCGCGTCGCCCTGGCCGCCGCCGCCGCACAGGGCAGCTGCGCCGATGCCGCCGCCGCGACGGGCGAGCTCATGAAGGACGGTGAGCACGATGCGGGTGCCCGACATGCCGATCGGGTGACCGAGCGCGATCGCACCGCCGTTGACGTTCACGATCTCGTCGGTGATCCCGAGGTCGCGCATCGACGCCACGCCGACGGCGGCGAACGCCTCGTTGAGTTCGAACAGCGACACATCGCCCACCGAAAGGCCGGCACGATCGAGGGCCGCCTTGATCGCGTTGGCCGGCTGCGAGAGCAGCGACGCGTCCGGACCGGCGACCTGTCCGTTTCCGACGATCTCGCCGATCGGCGTCACGCCGAGCTTCTCGGCGGCAGCCTTGGATGCCACCACGAGTGCGGCGCCGCCGTCGGAGATCTGCGAGGCGTTGCCCGCGGTGATGTTGCCTGCCTTGTCGAAGGCGGGGCGCAGACTCCCGAGCGACTCGATGGTCGTGTCGCCGCGGACGCCCTCGTCGATCGTGAACATCTTCGGGTCGCCCTTGCGCTGGGGGATCGCCACCGGAATGATCTCGTCGTCGAACAGTCCGGCCGCCTGGGCGGCGGCGGCACGCTGGTTCGACTTGGCCGCGAGCTCGTCCTGCTCGGCCCGAGTGAGACCGGCCGCAGCCGCGTAGCGCTCGGTGCCGCCGCCCATCGCGATCTTGTCGACGGCGCAGAAGAGGCCGTCGAACATCATCGAATCGATGACCTTGCCGTCACCCAAACGCATGCCTGCGCGAGCTCCGGGCAGCAGGTACGGGGCGTTGGTCATGGACTCCATGCCGCCGGCGACCACGATGTCGGCCTGCCCGGCGTTGATGAGCATGTCGGCCATCATGATGGAGTTGATGCCCGAGAGGCAGACCTTGCTGATGGTCGTCGACGGGACGTTCAGGGGGATGCCACCGGCGATCGCGGCCTGCCGAGCGGTCATCTGACCGCCGCCGGCGGTGAGCACCTGGCCCATGAACACGTAGTCGACCTGCTCACCGCTCAGCCCGGCGCGCTCGAGCGCCGCCTTGATGGCAAGGCCACCGAGGTCGGTGCCGCTGAAACCGGCGAGCGAGCCCGAGAGTTTGCCGATTGGGGTGCGAGCCCCCGAGAGAATCACCGATCCGGCCATGCCAAGTTCCCTTCTGGCTGCGAGGTTGTGAGGCGCCCGAGGTGGTCGCGGCGCAGTTTCCGGAGGCTACCGGCCCTCCGCGAGGCCGACCAACAGCGACGGTGGCAGCCGACACGCCCCAGCCGCCGTTCGGCCGTGACGGGGCCGATCGCGAACGGCCGGTAGCGTCGGGCTGATGGACCGACGACGACTCCTGGCGATCCTCGGCTCGATCGTCGGTCTCGTCGTCGTGGTCGCCCTTGCATGGAACGACCCCGCACCGGGTCGCGACGGCACCGAGCGATCGGCTGGCACCGAGCGATCGGCCGGCACCGCACGCGACTCGGCCCCCACCTCCACCTCGTCCACCGCCGCCACCGGACCGGGCCGCACGACCACCACCACGTCGCTTGAGGCACGTCGCACGACCACGACCGGCCGCGGCGCACGATCGACGGCACGGCCCTCGGACCGACGGTCGATCGCGCTCAGTCGCCTCCCGAACGAAGCCGCCGACACGTGGGCGCTCGTCGAGTCCGACGGGCCGTTTCCCTTCGGTCGGGACGGCGTCGTCTTCGGTAATTTCGAGGGCCGCCTCCCCCGCCGTGCCCGCGGGTACTACCGCGAGTACACGGTGGTGACGCCCGGACTCGATCACCGGGAGCGCGCCGCCTGGTCGTCGGAGAGGACGGTGACGTGTGGTACACCGACGATCACTACGAGACGTTCCAACCAGTGGACACCGAACGATGATGCGCATCGTCTCGCCCGAGACCATCGCCGCCGAGATCGAGCGCTCCCGCGCCGCCGGTACGAGCGTGATATCGATCGATCACACGCTGACGACCAAAGGCGGTGTGCTCACTCGATTCGTGAAGCAGGGCCATCTGCCGGCGACCTTCGGCTTCAACTGGGACGCTCTCGCCGACGCCGTCGGCGACCTCACCGACACGCTCGTCGCGGTCGGCCCCACGCCGCACCTGCCACCCGGGGTTCGCGACACGCTCCTGGCCGTGCTCGATCACGCGGCGGCGTCGGCGGCGCCGTCGCTCACCGTTCTGTGCTCGCCGCCGGAATCGACACCGTGACCGTCTCGATCCGAGCATCACGGCGGCTGCCGACCTCATCGTGGTCGCTCGACGGGGCGGTGCAGCAGAACAGCGTTCGCCCGTCCGGCCCGCCGAGCGCCACCGCGTAACACGGTTGCGACGTGGCGACCTCGTCGGTGACCGCTCCGCCCTCCTCGACGCGCACCGCCTGCGCGCCCAGTGCGTTCGCCACCCAGATGCCACCCGAAACATCGAGGGCGATGCCGTCGGGCGCGATCAGGCCCGCGGAGAGGTCGGCCCAGACCCGACGGTTCGACAGCGAGCCGTCCGCGGCGATGTCGAAGGCCGTAAGCCTCATGGCGATCGTCTCGGCGACGACGAGCGTCGACTCGCCGACGATCACCGTGCCGTTCGGGAACATCATGTCGGCGGCGGCGACCGACACCTGCCCGTCCGGCTGAACCAGGGCCACCACGGTCCCACCGGGCCCCGAATCGCCCAACAACTCCGCGACGCCGCGGTCGCGGATGAAGCCGTCCAGGTCGAACCCGAAGTTCCCGACGTAGGCGCGGCCGAACCGATCCACCACCATGTCGTTGCAGTGCCACGTCGCCAGCGAGCTCAGGTCGGCATGCTCCACCAACGACCCGTCGGGCTCCAGCCGGAGGACCCGCCGGTCGACCATCGACACCACCAGCATGCGCCCGTCGGGCAGCCAGCCGAGCCCCGACGGCTGGCCTGCAACGGTGGCCAACACGGTGAGCTCGCCGGTCATCGTGGCGCTCAGCACCTCGTGGCGATAGAAGTCGGAGAAGACCAGGCGGTCGTCGTGCCAGCGGGGCCCCTCGGCGAACGAGAGCCCCGCCAAAAGCGTGGTGGTGTCGGCCATTGCGCCATTGAAGCCTCAACGCGGTACGGCGCGACGCCTCGACCACGAAAGCTACCGGGCAGTAACTTCGCATCCATGTCGATGCAGCCATTCCTCGATGCGATCCAGTCCGGTGCATCCGGCGACGAGATCGCCAACCTGCCGATTCCCGAGTCCTACCGCGCGGCCCATGTTCTGCGGTCGGAACAGACCATGTGGGACGGCGTGGCCAGCGAGGACAAGGACCCACGCAAGTCGCTCCACATCGGCGAGGTGCCGACGCCCGAACTCGCGCCCGACGAGGTGTACCTCGCGGTCATGGCGAGCTCGATCAACTTCAACACCGTGTGGACCTCGATCTTCGAGCCGCTGCCCACCTTCGGATTCCTCGATCGGCTCGGGCGTGAATCGAAGTGGGGTGCACGTCACGCCCAGGACTTCCACGTCGTCGGCTCCGACGCCTCCGGCGTGGTCGTGCGTGTGGGATCGGCCGTTCGCAACTGGAAGCCGGGCGATCGCGTGGTGCTGCACTGCAACCACGTCGACGATCAAGACCCATCGGCGCACAACGACTCGATGCTCGCCGCGAACCAGCGGATCTGGGGCTTCGAGACGAACTACGGCGGGCTCGCCGAACTGTCGGTCGTGAAGGCGAACCAGCTGATGCCGAAGCCGTCGCACCTCACGTGGGAGGAGTCCGCCGTCACCGGACTGTGCGGATCCACCAGCTACCGCATGCTCGTGGGCGACCACGCCGGCCGCATGAAGCAGGGCGACAGCGTGTTCATCTGGGGCGCCACCGGCGGCATCGGCGCGTATGCGACCCAGCTCGTGCTCAATGGCGGCGGCGTCCCGGTCGGCGTCGTGTCGAGCGAGAGCCGCGTGAAGCTCCTGCAAGCGATGGGGTGCGAAAACGTCATCGACCGCCGCGAGGAGAACTACAGGTTCTGGGCCGACGAGCACACCCAGGACGAAGGCGAGTGGCGTCGCCTCGGCAAGAAGGTCCGCTCGCTCATCGGCGACGACCCCGACATCGTCTTCGAACACCCCGGTCGCCAGACCATGGGCGCGTCGGTGTTCATCACCAAGCGCGGCGGCACCATCGTCACCTGCGCCGCGACCTCGGGCTACATGATCGAGTACGACAACCGGCACCTGTGGATGAAGCTCAAGAGCATCGTGTCCAGCCACTTCGCGAACTACCAAGAGGCCTGGGAGATGAACCGCCTCATCGACCGTGGCGTGATCCAGCCGGTGATGAGCGAGGTGTTCCCGCTCGACCAGACCGGCGAAGCGGCGCTCAAGGTGCACCGCAACCAGGGCGAGGGCAAGCTCGCCGTGCTGTGCCTCTCACCCGAGGCCGGCATGGGCGTGAGCGACGCCGAGAAGCGTGACCGCATCGGCGAGGACCGCATCACGCTGTACCAGCGCCACGCCCGCGGCGAACTCTGAACGACCAACGGCTGGCCGACGCCTGATCGACCGACTGCGCCGCGGGCGAACTACGCCGGATCGCCCGCGGCGTACCGCTTGAGACGCTCCACGTCGGGCGTGTCGCGCAGCCCGATCACGTCGAACACCGGAAGGTGGGCGTTCGGGTCGCCTGCGGCGTTCACCTGACGCAGCGCCTTCCCTCCCGCGCCGTGCCGCTGTGGCAGATCGGTGCTGAGCAGCAGCAACCGCGGCGGATCGGCCACGCCGGAGGCAGCGTGGTGCGCGTGGATCACGGCGGCCTTGCCGATCGCCTTCCACAGGGTGTCGGTTCGCCGGAGCCCAGGGCGCGACGAGGAGAAGGCTCCCGACACGTCGAGGTACCAGCGGCCTCCGAGGGCGTCGCGAGCCTCGAAGTTCACCTCGACGCCGCACGGCAGCTTCACGTGTTCGCGCACATCGGAGAACCCGAGGTGCGCGAGCAGGTCGCGTGCGAACTCGTGCACTCGACGGCCGTCGCGCGACGCGCGCGCCTGGAAGTCGGCGTCGGATTCGCCCGACCCCGAATCGCCCGACCCCGAATCACCATCGGCCGAGGCCGTCGTGCGGGCAGCGCCACCGCTCGCGGGCAGGAGGTACGGACGCGGCGGTGCGGACGGTGCGGCGACGAGTCGTTCCCGTTCGGCCTCGACGCGCCCGAGCGCCGCGTCGACGTAGGCGGCGTCGGTGTCGTAGCCGAGGAAGTGCCGGTCGGTTCGCACCGCCGCGACCGCCGAGGTGCCCGACCCCATGAACGGGTCGAGCACCACATCGCCGGCATAGGTGTAGAGGTTGATCAGCCGTTCCGGCAGTTCCACCGGAAAGGGCGCCGGATGGCCGATGCGCGACGCGCTCTCGGGCGCGAACTCCCACACGTCGGTGGTGAAGTCCATGAACTCGTCGCGGGTGATCGTGGACGCCGACGGCAGGCCGGCCGCGTGACGCTCTTCCTTCTTCTTGGCCCGATCGAACCGACCCTTCGACGCGATGACGATGCGTTCGCTCAGGTCACGCAACACGGGGTTGGTCGGCTGCTGGAACGAGCCCCATGCGCAGTTGCCCGAGGCGCCGCGCGACTTGACCCAGATCACCTCGCCGCGCAGGAGCAACCCCAGGTCGTCCTGCAGGATCGCGATCACGTCGGCGGACAGTGAGCGGTAGGGGCGCCGACCGAGATTCGCCACGTTCACCGCGATGCGCCCGCCCGGTTCGAGCACCCGGACGCACTCGCGAAACACCGAGCGCAACATGTCGAGGTACGTGTGGTACGAGTCGGGAATGTGGCCGCGGCCGATGTCTTCTTCGTATGCCTTTCCGGCGAAATAGGGCGGTGAGGTGACCACGAGTGCGACCGAGTTGTCGCGCACCGCGGACATGTCGGCGGACGATCCGACGATGATGCGGTCGAGTTCGCTGCCGGCGAGCCGCTCGATCGTGTCGTCGTCGTCGAGCACCGGAACCGGGAACCGCTCGTAGAACCCCGACGAATCGTGGCTCTCGCGCCGCGACACTCCGAAATTCGACGTTGCCGTCGAACGGACGCGGCGGGGCGAAGACATGGCGGCGAGCATAGGACGGCGAGCCGACACCGAGATCAGGGCTGCGTCGGGCGATAGCTTCGCCCGATGGCATCGGCCAAAGCGTTCGACGCGTACATCTTCGACCTCGATGGGGTGGTTCGACACTTCGACCGGATGGAGGAGGAGGCGATCGAGCGACGCCACGGACTCGCCCCCGGCAGCATGATTCACGCCGCGTTCGGAAGCGAACTCGGCAACGAGTTCATCTGTGGGCGCATCGACCATCCGGAGTTCGAGGCCCGCCTCGCAACGGTGATCGGCCCCGGCGCCGCCGCGGAGTTACTGGCGATGCGCCCCGAGGTCGATCACGGGGTGGTCTCGTTGATCGAGGCGTTGCGCGCGGATGCTCCCGTCGCGCTGCTCACCAACGGCTCGACGCGCACGGCGCACGAACTCGCGGCCGCCGGCCTGTCGGCCGCGTTCGACATGGTGGTGAACTCGGCCACGCTCGGCATCGCCAAACCGGCGGTCGAGATCTACCTGCACGCGACCGGGCGCCTCGGCGTACCACCCGAGCGGACGCTCTTTGTCGATGATCGACCGCTGAACATCGACGGCGCCCGCACCGCAGGACTCGTGGCGCATCATTTCGTCGGACTCGACGAGTTGCGTCGATTCCTCGGGCGCGCCGCGCCCTGATCGCCCGGCGGATACGGGCGGACGGGCAGCGCGGCCGTGAACGATCCTCTGCGCTCGTGGGAAACTGGCGGCATGCTGTTGACCGAGATCGACCACATCGCCATCGCCGTCCGGGACCTGGAGGCGGCCATCCACTACTACGCCGAGGCCTTCGGCGCCGAGGTCCACCACCGCGAGATCGTCGAGTCCGACGGCGTGGAGGAGGCGCTGGTGAAGGTCGCCGACAGCTACATCCAGCTCACCGCCGCCACCCGGCCGGATTCGCCGATTGCCAAGGCGATCGAGAAGCGGGGCGAGGGGCTGCACCACGTGGGCTACCGGGTCGATGACTGCGCCGAAGCGCTCGCCGCCATGGTCGCCGCCGGGGCGACCCCCATCGACGCCGCCCCCCGGCCCGGCAGCCGCGGCACGACGGTCGCGTTCATCCACCCGAAGGGCAGCTTCGGAACGCTCATCGAACTCGTACAGGAGTAGACGAGCGTCCGGACGCGGCCGAGGGGTCGGCGGCTCGACGGCCGCCGACCCGTCGGGTCGCTCCGGGTCAGCTGGCCGGGAGGGCCTGCACCTCGAGTTCGAGCTTGACGGTGTTGCCGATGAGCACGCCACCGGCCTCGAGGGGAGCGTTGAACGACACGCCGAACTCGTCGCGTTCCACCGATCCCTCGGCGGCGAACAGGGCCTTGGTGTTGCCGAACGGATCGGTCACGAGACCGCCGTAGGTCACCTCCAGCGGCACGGGCTTGGTCACGCCCTTGATCGTGAGGTCGCCCTGGACCGTCCACGTCGAGCCGGACCCCGGGGTCACCGATGTCGAGCGATAGGTCGCCGTGGGATGCTCCTCGGTGCCGAAGAAGTCGCCGCTCAGCACGTGGCCGTCGCGCTGGGCGTCGCCCGAGCTGAAGCTGGCCATGTCGATGTCCACCGACAGGGTCGACGCGGAGGGATCCTCCGCGATGACGATCTCCGCCGACCACGTGGCGAACCGGGCGCGGACCTTCGAGATCATCAGGTGGCGGGCAACGAGCTCGAGGCTCGAGTGGCTGGGGTCGATCTGGTAGGTGCCGGCGGGCGGAACGTTGCGGCCGTCGATGGTGCGATCGGATGACATGACGTACTCCTTCAAATTTGAATGACTAGCCGTGTAACCAGCCTGCCTCGCCGCGCATTCCCACCGGCCCCGGGAAATCGCGTCGCTACGCTGATCGAGATGTCCACCCCACCCCGATGGCTCAGCGCCGAGGAACAGCTCGCCTGGCGCGCCGTGCTCGACCTCGTGATCGAGGTGCGACGAGAGATGGACCGCGGGGTCGCGGCGTTCGACCTCGACGGCGACGACTACGAGATCCTCGTGCGAATCTCCGAGTCGCCCGACGGCCAACTCCGAATGGCCGAACTCGCATCCCAGTCGACGATCGCACCGAGCCGGCTGTCGTATCGCGTCGACCGTCTCGAACGGCGCGGCATCGTCGAACGCATCGACTGTCCGACCGATCGCCGCGGCCTGCTCGCCACGCTGACATCGCAGGGCAGGGAGCTGCTCGACCGGGCGGCACCCGCGCACGTCGAGGGTGTGCGCACCCTGCTGATCGACCCACTCGGGTCCGATGGGTTCATCGCCCTCGGCGCCGTCGCCGGACAGATCCTCGCCTCTCGGCTCGAACCATGAGCCGGAAGCCAGGGTGGCCGCGATGACCACACCGCTGCACGGGTTGCGGGTCGTGGACCTCTCCACGGTCGTGGCCGGTCCCGGATGTGCGCGCTACCTCGCCGACTTCGGCGCGACCGTGGTGAAGGTCGAGCGGCCCAGCGGGGGCGACACAACCCGCTCGATGGGGTTCGTCGACCCCGCGGACCCCGATGGATCGTCGCTGTTCTGGAAGCTCATCGGCCGCAACAAGTCGTGCGTCGTGGCCGACCTGAAGGACCCCGTCGACCGCGACCGCGTCGCCCGCCTGATCGACGGCGCCGACGTGGTGATCGAGAACTTGCGCCCCGGCGGCCTGGAGCGGCTCGGGCTGGACCCGAGCGACCTGCTCGCCCGCAATCCGCGGCTGATCGTCACGCGCGTGACGGGGTTCGGCCAGGACGGGCCGTATGCGCCGCGAGCCGGGTTCGCGACGATCGCCGAGGCCATGTCCGGCTTCGCCGGCCTCAACGGCGAGCCCGACGGCGGGCCGATCCTCCCGCCGATCGCGCTGACCGACGAACTCACGGCGCTCGCGGCGGCATTCGCCACGATGGTCGCCGTGCACTCCGGGGTCGGACAGATCGTCGATGTGAACCTGCTCGAGACCCTGCTGCAAACGATGGGCCCGCTGCCGGCTGCGCATGCGGCGACGGGGTACCTGCAGCCGAGGCTCGGCTCGGGCATTCCGTATTCGGTACCCCGCGGTACATGGCGGTCTCGAGACGGCCGATGGATCGCCGTGAGCGCGAGCCACGCCAGCGTGGCCCGCCGTGTGCTCGACCTGATCGGACTGGGCGACGACCCCGAACTCCGGACGTTCGCGAGCCGGGTGGAACACCGCGACCGGATCGATCGCCGCCTCGCGGAGTGGATCGGCGAGCGCGACGCCGACGTCGTGCTCGCCGAGTTCGAGCGGGCCGAGGCGGCCGCCGCGCCGATCTACGACATGGCCGACGTGCTGGCCGACCCACACCTCGCGGCCCGCCGGGCTTTCGTCGAGGTCGACGGCGTGACGATGCAGGGCCTCATCGCCAGACTGTCCGCCACGCCGGGAGCCATCCGACACGCCGGCCGGCCACTCGGCGCCGATCAGGCCATCCTCGGCACCGATGACCCGTGGGCGGCCGCAGACCCGCCTTCACACCCGCCAGGGAGCGCCGCGACATGAACGACACCACCCCGCACGACACCGCCGTGCACGACACCGCCGCGCACGACACCACCGCGCACGACACCGCCGCGGCGAACGCTGATGGACGCGTCGCCGGCCCGGAACGACTCGCCGACCTCGCCGCTATCCGCGACCTCGTCGTGTCGTACGGGTTCGCCGTCGACGACCGCGACTGGGTCCGGTGGCGGGCGCTGTACACCGACGATGCAACCCTCGACTACACCCACAGCGGCGGAATCGCCGGTTCGGTCGACGAGGTGGCGGCGTGGATGCCCGGCGCCACCTCGATCTTCGTCTGGAGCCTCCACTCGGTGCTCACCCACGAGATCCGCTTCACCGGCGCCGACACCGCCACAGGCAGGGTGCACCTGTTCAACCGCAACGGCGTCGAATGGGACGGCGCGATGGAACTGCTCGACGTGGGAGGGCTCTACCAGGACGAGTACCGACGGGTCGATGGCGCGTGGCGATTCACCCGCCGCGTGGAGCACTCCCACTACATCACCGGCGGCGGCCTGGCCGCTGTCGTACGCGAACTCGCGGCGACGACGGCTCCAGACAAGCGCCCGCCCATCGGCTGACTACCCCGACTCGCGGCCGAGCCGCTGAGATCGGGCCGAATGTGGCAGGGTTCTGCGATGCAGGTCCATCTGGTCGACGGCACCTACGAGCTGTTCCGCTACTTCTACTCGCCCGGGGGCGGACACCGGAACGCGCAGGACCGTGAGGTCGGCGCCGTCCGCGGGGTGCTGCGCTCGCTGGTCGCGATGCTCGACGACGGCGCCACGCATGTGGGGGTCGCAACCGACCACGTGATCGAGTCGTTTCGCAACGAGCTGTACGCCGGATACAAGACGGGCGAGGGCATCGACCCCGAACTCCGCCAGCAGTTTCCGCTGCTCGAAGATGCGCTGCGCTCCGCCGGGTTCACCGTGTGGCCGATGGTCGAGGTCGAGGCGGACGATGCGCTCGGCGCTGCAGCCGCCGTTGCCGAGGCCGACCCGAGCGTCACCCGGGCCATCATCTGCACGCCCGACAAGGACCTCGCCCAATGCGTGCGCGATCCGAAGGTCGTGCAGTTCGACCGCCGGGCGGGGGTGTTTCGCGACACCGCCGGCGTGATCGAGAAGTTCGGCGTGGAGCCCGAGTCGATTCCCGACTGGCTCGGCCTGGTCGGCGACACCGCCGACGGATTCCCGGGCCTGGCCGGCTGGGGCGCGAAGTCGGCGGCCACCGTCCTGCGCCGGTACCGCCACATCGAGCACATCCCGCTGCATCCGGGCCAGTGGGACATCACCGTGCGGGGCAGCGCCAAGCTCTGCGCCACTCTTGCGGCGCACCTCGACGACGCGCTGCTGTTCCGCCGGATCGCCACGCTCGAGCTCGATGTTCCCGTCGGGACGCCGGCCGACTGGCGCTGGGCCGGTCCCAACGACGGGTTCGCCGAGATGTGCGCTCAGCTCGACGCGCGCGACGTGCTGGCGAAGGTGCAGCGGCTCGCGACCGCCCGGTGAGCGTCAGCGCTCGAAGTCGGCACCGAACAGCTCGGTGAGTTCGACGGGTACCGCCAGGTCGAGCTGGTCGTAGCGGCACTCCGCGGCGTCCTTGTCGGGACGCCACCGAAGGAACTTCGCCGGGTGGCGGAGCCGTCCCGACGTGAGCCCCTGAAAGCCGACCTCGGCCACAAGCTCGCAACGCAGCGGCACCCACGACTGGTCCTTCCCGCCCGCCCACCGACTGGGCGCACCGGGCATACGACTCTCGGCGTGGGCCTGCGCGTCTGCCCACGCTCCCCACGGGTGGCCGACGATGCCGTCGAGCACATACGGCGCCAGTTCGTCGAGCATCTCGACCCGCCGCGCCGCGGTGAAGCTGGAGGCGACCCAGATGTGTTGGAGCTGGCCGGCTCCGTCGTGGAGGCCGAGCAACAGCGATCCGACGCCGTTGCCGTCCTTGTGGACGCGGTACCCCGCCACGACCATGTCGGCGGTGCGCTGATGCTTGATCTTCAGGATCGACCGCTTGCCCGACAGGTACGGGTCGCCGACCGGCTTGGCCATGACCCCGTCGAACCCGGCCCCCTCGAAGCGGCGGAACCAGTCGGCCGCGAGATCGCGGTCGTCGGTGATGGGTGTCAGGTGCAGGGGCGGCGAGGCGCCCGCCATGACCGATTCGAGCAGCCGACGACGCTCGCCGAAGGGCGTCGAGCGATGATCGTCGTCGCCCAGCGCGACCAGATCGAACGCCACGAAGCTCGCCGGCGTCTCGCCCGCCAGCCGGTTGATGCGCGACTCGGCCGGATGGATGCGCTGGCCGAGCGCATCGAAGTCGAGCCCGCGGTGCGTCGCGACGACGACCTCGCCGTCGAGCACCACGCGGTCGGGCAGCATCGACCGGATCGGAGCCAGCAGTTCGGGGAAGTACCGCGTGAGCGGCTTGTCGTTACGACTCCCGAGCACGACCTCGTCGCCATCACGGAAGACGATGCAGCGGAACCCGTCCCATTTCGGTTCGAACAACACGGCACCGACCGGCGCCGTCGGGATCGCTGCGGCGGCCTTCGACAGCATCGGGGCGAAGGGCGGAACGACGGGCAGGTCCATCGCCGAACGTTACGGGAGCGCACCCATCACGCGGCGGTCGACTCGCCCTCCGCGGCCGCCACGACACGCGCGACGAGCCGCTCCGGATCGTCGTCGACAACGAGCAGATCGAGGGTGGATCCCGACATCAGCCCGTCGTCGACGGATCGTTGCATGAACGCGAGCAGGTGGTCGTAATACCCGTCGGTGTTCAACATCGCGAGTGCCTTCGGGTGGAGTCCGAGCGCCGCCCAGCACCAGACCTCGAACAGCTCCTCCATGGTGCCGACGCCGCCGGGCGCAACGATGAAGCCCTCCGACCGGTCGAACATCTCCTTCTTCCTGGTCGGCATGTCGGGCACCACGACGAGTTCGCTGAGTTCGGTGTGTCCGACCTCGAGGGCGTACAGGTGCTCGGTGATGACGCCCGTGACCGATCCGCCGGCGGCGAGGACCGCGTCGGCGACCTCGCCCATGAGCCCCACGCTGCCTCCGCCGTACACGAGATCGCAGCCCGCGGCGCCCAGCGCGGCACCCAGCCGGCGGGTCTGGTCGGTATAGCCGACGTGGTCGCCGTGACGTGAGGCGAGATACACGCAGATCGGGAGGCGATCGCCGCGACGGGCGGTGGGAGAGGAAGCGCTCATCGGGGTCACGGTAGCGATTCGGCCGCCGAACGGGGTTGGACTTATCCTCTCGTTCCTATGGATCACCCGCTGTCTGAACGCGTCGAGGATCTTCGACGCCGCAAAGCCGAGGCGCACCAGCCAGGCTCGGAACGCTCGGTTGAACGTCAGCATTCACGCGGGAAGATGCTGGCCCGCGAACGCATCGAGTATCTGCTCGACGAGGGCTCGTTCCACGAACTCGACGGGCTCGCACGATCGAGGTCGGAGAGCGCACCCGAGCGCCCGTACACCGACGGCGTGATCACCGGGTGGGGCACGGTCGACGGCCGCAAGGTCTTCGTGTTCAGCCAGGACTTCACGGTCTTCGGCGGGGCGCTCGGCGAGGTCTTCGCCGAGAAGATCCACAAGGTGATGGACATGGCCCTCAAGGTGGGCGCCCCCGTCATCGGCCTGAACGACGGCGCCGGCGCCCGCATTCAGGAAGGCGTCGTGTCGCTCGCGAGCTACGGCGGCATCTTCTTCCGCAACGTGCTCGCCTCGGGTGTGACGCCGCAGATCTCGGTGATCATGGGCCCCTGCGCCGGCGGCGCCGTCTACAGCCCGATCATGACCGACTTCATCTTCATGGTCGACCAGTCGAGCTACATGTTCATCACCGGCCCCGACGTCGTGAAGCAGGTCACCGGCGAGGATGTGTCGCAACAGGATCTCGGCGGCGCCAAGGTCCACACCTCCAAGTCGGGCGTGGCGCAGTTCGTGAGCGCCGACGACAAGGCGGCGCTCGACGACGTGCGCTACCTGCTCAGCTTCCTGCCGTCGAACAACATGGAAGAGCCGCCGACGCTCGACAGCGAGGATCCGCACGACCGACTCTGCCCCGAACTCGTCGACATCCTCCCCGCCTCGTCGAACCAGGCGTACGACATGCGCAAGGTCATCACGACGGTGATGGACGACGGCGAGTTCTTCGAATACGCCTCGGCCTGGGCACCGTCGATCGTGTGCGGATTCGCACGCCTCGGCGGCCGGCCGGTCGGCGTGGTCGGCAATCAGCCGATAGCGCTCGCCGGCGTGCTCGACATCGAGTCGTCGTCGAAGGCCGCGAAGTTCGTCCGGACCTGCGACGCGTTCAACATCCCGCTGGTCACCTTCGTCGACGTGCCCGGCTTCCTCCCCGGCGTCGACCAGGAACACGGCGGCATCATTCGCCACGGAGCGAAGCTCCTCTACGCCTACTGCGAGGCCACGGTCCCGCGGATTCAGGTGATCACCCGCAAGGCCTACGGCGGCGCGTACGTGGTGATGGACTCGAAGTCGATCGGCTCCGACCTGGCATTCGCCTGGCCCTCCGCCGAACTCGCCGTGATGGGCGCATCGGGAGCCGTCGAGATCGTCAACCGGCGCGACATCGCCGACGCCGACGATCCGGTTCTCCGCCGAGCCGAGCTCATCGACGAGTACACCGAGAAGTACTGCAACCCGTGGGAAGCTGCCGACCGCGGCTACGTCGACGACGTGATCGATCCCGCCGAGACCCGCATCAAGCTCATCGCTGGCATGGAGATGCTGCGGTCAAAGAAGGAAACGCTGCCGCCCCGCAAGCACGGGAACATGCCGCTGTGACCGACCCGGTGTCGATCACGCCGGTGCCCACCGACGACGAGGCCGCGGCGATCATCGCCGCGATCCAGGTCACCGAGCCCGCAGCCCAGCTCGCGGCGGCCGACCCGACGCCGAGGTGGCGTTGGTCGGGCCGCTGGTGGTCGAAGCCGATGATGCTGCGCCGCGACCGTCCCTGGTAGCAGCCCCGCCATCCAGCGATTCCGCGTCGGCCGAGGCGACCGGCGCCCACCAACGATGTCGGGCTAGGACTTGTCGAGCACGAGCAGCAGTTCGAGCAGGCCGTGGTCGTCGGTCGAGACCGGGCCGATGCTCGGGTTCGGGATGTCCCAATCCTCGAACACCACGGTGTAGTTGCCGAGCACCTTGACCGAGTCGCCGTCGAGGGTCGCCTCGAGATCGATCTCGACGGGCTTCGTCGTGCCGCGCAGCGTCAGGTCGCCCTTGGCCACCGCGGTGACCTTGGCGCCGTCGGCCGGCATGGCCGACAGCCGGATCGGGCTGGTCAGCGTGAACGTCGCCTTCGGAAACTCGCCGGTGGACATGATGCGATCACGGAACTGGCCGTCGCGACGGGTCTCGTCGGAGGTCACCGATGCCATGTCGACGCTGAAATCCGCCTCGGAAACCGACGTGCCGGCAAGCGTGAACGTGCCGGTCACCTTCGAGGTGCGGCCGACGCCCTCGGTCGACTGACCGAACAGCACCTCCTTCACGCGGTAGCCCACCTCCGAGCCCTCTGCGATCTTCCACGTCCCGTCGAGCGAGCCGCCGGCGGGCGCCTCGCCGAGCTCACCACCGGCAGTGGTGGTCGTCGATCCGGTCGCGCCCGCCGCGTCGTCAAGGCTCAGGCGTTCGGGCGCGTCCTCCTTGATGACGTTGATGTAGACCCACGCGCCACCGACGCCGAGGGCCAGGAGCGCCACCAAGGCGATTGCGACCCGCTTCACCACACTGTTCACCGAGGTTCCTCCAAGGCTTTGTCGCCCGAATGGCTGGCGGCGAGGCTACCGGTCGGGCGTGGTCGACCGATCCGCGCCGGTCGTCGTGGGTGAACTCACCCAGGTGCGTCGTTGGAGTCGTGGATTCTCGGCGCCGGTTGCTACGGTGCCGAGCGAGGGGAATAAACGACCTGGAAAGGACCTGTCATGACACGACGTCGACGCGCCCGCCTACAGCTTGCTGCGCTGGTTGGAGCGACCGCGATTGCCTCCACGGCATGCGCGATCCCTGTCAAGGCTTCAGATTTCGGCATCCCGCTGCCGGTGACCTGCAAGCTGTTCATCCTCGAGCCGTCCTCCGGTCTGCTCCACTTCGACGTCATCCCCGGCGTCGCCGGATTGGGCTGCGACTTCAGCATCTTCTGAGGCGCAGGTTCGCGGAGACGTCCCGGTCGATCGCTGGTTCACCAGCGCGGCCGGGACGTTTCGCGTCGCGGCCCGCCCGCCCGGCGGCCGAGCATTTCGAGGGCCGACAGGCCGAGGGCCTACCATCGAACGTTCTGGCCGGATCCCCGCGCAGGCTCGGATCGCCGGCCGGCACACGCCGAGCAAGGAAGTCGATCAATGCCAGCGACGATCGTTGTCGGGACCCAGTGGGGCGATGAGGGCAAGGGGAAGTTCACCGACCTCATCGCCAAGGAGATGTCGGCGGTCGTCCGCTACCAGGGCGGCCACAATGCCGGTCATACGCTGGTCGTCGACGGCGAGTCGTTCGCCCTGCAACTCGTTCCGTCCGGCGTGCTCTACGACCACATCACGCCGATCATCGGCAACGGTGTGGTGGTCGACCCGGTCGTGCTGCTCGCCGAGATGGACATGCTCGCGTCCAAGGGCGTCGACTGCTCGCGCCTGAAGGTGTCGGGCAACGCCCACATGATCCTGCCGTACCACCAGGAACTCGACCGGCTGATCGAACGCCACCTGGGCAAGAACAAGCTCGGAACGACCAAGCGCGGCATCGGCCCCACGTATGCCGACAAGGCGTCACGAGTGGGTATCCGGCTGCAGGACCTGCTGGACCCGACCATCTTCCGCGAGAAACTGCGCGTCGCCGTCGCCGAGAAGAACCTGGTGCTCGCCAAGGTGTACAACCGCCTGGGCTTCGATGCCGACGAACTCGCCGATCGGTACCTCGACGACGTCCTGCCGCGCATCGCCCCCCACATCGCCGACACCGTGTCGCTGGTGCACGAATTCCTGGAGGCCGGCAACCACGTGTTGTTCGAGGGCGCCCAGGCGACGTTCCTCGACATCGACCACGGCACCTATCCCTATGTCACCTCGTCCAACCCCGTCGCCGGCGGCGCCTGTGTCGGGGCAGGCGTCGGGCCGCGAGCGATCGACCGGGTCGTGGGCATCGCCAAGGCGTATGTCACCCGGGTCGGAGCGGGACCGTTCCCCACGGAGCTGCACGACGAGATCGGCGACCGCATCTGCGAGATCGGCCACGAGTTCGGCACCAACACGGGGCGCCGCCGCCGCTGCGGATGGTTCGACATCCCGATGATGCGCCAGGCCGTCAGGCTCAATTCCCTCTCGGAGCTCGCCATCACCAAGCTCGACGTGCTCGACACGTTCGACACGGTGAAGGCGTGCGTCGCCTACGACATCGACGGGCGCCGAGTCGAGCATCTGCCGTATCACCAGAGCGACTTCCACGCCGCTACACCCGTCTACGAGGAGTTCGCCGGGTGGGGCACCGACCTGTCGGCGGTCACCGAGCGCGCCGGCCTTCCGGCCGCGGCCGACGCGTACCTGGCGTTCCTCGAGCGAGAGGTCGGCGTACCGATCTCGCTGGTGGGCACGGGCCCCGGCCGCGAGCAGTTCGTGCACTTCACGGCCTGAGGCTCGCATCGCGAGCGGGGCCGCGACGGTCCCGACGCGCATCGCACTCGTCCCATCGGCCACACTTGCGGGGTGCAACGCCTGAGCCCCGCCGACGCGGCGTTCATCTACATGGAGACGCCGCTCGTGCATATGCACGTGACCGGCGTGCTCATCATCGACCCGTCCACGTCCGCGACACCGCTCGACGTTCGGGCGATCCGTGACCACCTCGCCGAGCGGGTGCGCGCCATTCCGACGTTTCGCCGACGACTGTTGACCACCCCGCTCGGTATCGATCACCCGGTCTGGGTGAACGATCCGGACCTCGACATCGATCGACACGTCCACGTGGAACGCCTTCGGCGGCCCGGGCGCACGACCGACCTCGCAACGTATGTGGGCAACTACGCGGCCGAGCAGCTCGATCGATCGCGGCCGCTGTGGGACATGGTGATCCTCGACGGACTCGCGGATGGCACGATCGCCGTGATCACGAAGATGCACCACTCCGCCGTCGACGGCGTCACGGGCAACGACCTGATGGCGCAGCTGGTCGATCTCACACCCGACGCCGCTCCGACGGCGACGCCCGACCTCCCGCCCGCGCGCCCGGTGCCCGGTCCGGTCGGCCTGGTGTTCGCAGGGTTGCGGTGCGTGCGCTCGACCCGCTGCGCACGGTGCGCGCCGCCGGGCGAACGGCCGGATCACTCGTGCGCCTGGCGAACATGGTGCTGCGCCCCGGCGCCGAGGAGGCGGTGCCGCACGGCCCTTCGATGCCCCGCGCACGGCCTTCAACCGATCGCTCACGCCTCGCCGCTCCGTCGCATTCGCCCACAGCAGCCTGGACGACCTGCGGTTCATCAAGGCGACCTTCGGAGCCACGGTCAACGACGCGTTCCTGGCTGCGTGCACGCTGTCGCTGCGCCGCTATCTGATCGCGGGCGGCGAGCGCTGCGATCGCCCACTCGTGGCATCGGTACCGATCTCGGTGCACGGCGCGAGCAGCTCGAACGGCGCCGCGGCGAACCAGGTGTCGAACATGTTCGTCCGCCTCCCGGTCAACGAGACGGACCCCGTGGAGGTGCTGCGCCGCGTGGCGGGCGACACCCGCGACGCCAAGCGGGTCCACGGCGCGATCGGCGCCGACATGATCGGGGACGTCACCGAACTGACACCCCCCGGCCTGTTCAACCTGGCCGTGCGCACCTACAGCCGCGCCGGGCTGGCCGAACGATTGCCCCCGATTCACAACCTGGTCGTGTCGAACGTTCCCGGGCCGCCGATCCCGCTGTACGTCGCCGGAGCACAGGTTGCGGCGATCTATCCCTTCGGGCCGCTCCTGGAAGGGTGCGGCCTGAACATCTCGGTCTTGTCGAACATGGGCCACGTCGACATCGGGGTGATCGCCTGCCCCGATATCGCACCCCGCGTCGACGATGTCGCTTCGGGGATCGTCGACGCCATCGCCGAGCTGCGCGCCGCGGCGAACGCGGCCCTGCGCGAGGCGCGCTAGACCATTCCCATGTTGGTCTGTGTGGTCGGATCCGGCGCGCGCGAGCACGCGCTGGCGCAGGTGTTGGGACGCGACGCCGAGGTGGTGGTCACGCCGGGCAACCCCGGGATCGAAGGATCCACCGACGCGCCGCCACTGGAGATCGACGCCGACCTGTACGTCATCGGCCCCGAGGCGCCGCTGGTGGACGGGCTCGCCGATCGGCTGCGGGCCCAGGGCCGAGCCGTGTTCGGGCCCGGAGCGGACGGGGCGCAACTGGAGGGATCGAAGGCGTGGATGAAGGCGCTGCTCGTGGAGGCGGGGGTTGCGACCGCACGCCACGGAACGTTCACCGACGCCGAGCCCGCACTCGCCTATCTCGACACCATGGCGCCGCCGTACGTGGTGAAGACCGACGGCCTCGCCGCCGGTAAGGGCGTGATCGTGACGGACTCGCTCAACGAGGCGCGCAACGCGATCGGCGACTATCTCGCCGGCGTGGCGTTCGGCGACGCGGGCCGCACGGTCGTCATCGAGGAGGGGCTCGCCGGGCCCGAACTGTCGGTGCTCGCCGTGTGCGACGGGCAGCGTTCCGTGCTGTTGGCACCGGCCCAGGATTTCAAGCGCGTCGGGGCCGGCGATACCGGCCCGAACACGGGCGGCATGGGCGCGTACTCGCCCGTCCCGTTCGTCTCCCGCGATCTGCTCGACCAGGTGGCGGCCGAGTTCATCGATCCCACGCTCGCAGCGCTGCGCCGCCGCGGCATCGACTATCGCGGTGTGCTCTACGCGGGCCTCATGCTCACCGCCGCCGGCCCGAAGATGCTCGAGTACAACGTGCGGTTCGGCGACCCCGAATGCCAGGTTGTGGTGCCCCGGCTCAGCTCCAGCCTCACCGACTTGTTGTCGCAGGCGGCGGCCGGGCGCATCGAATCCACGCCCACGTTCTCCGACGACGCGCTCGTGACCGTCGTGTGCGCCGCGCAGGGCTATCCGGTGGCACCGCGGGTTGGCGATCGCATCGTCGGACTCGACGCCGCGAGGGCCGAACCGGGCGTGACGGTCATGTGCGCGGGCGTCGGCAGCGACCGCGACGGCGCCCTGGTGACGGCCGGCGGCCGGGTGCTGAGCGTCACGGGGCGCGGGCCCACGTTGGCCGACGCCAGGGAGGCCGCGTTCCGCGGCGTAGGCTGCTTGTCCTTTCCCGGCATGGTCGTACGACCCGACATCGCCGAAGCCGCCGCCACGACGACTTCCAAGGAGCCAGCGTGAGCAAAGTCGCCGTCCTCATGGGTTCGACATCGGACTCCGACTTGATGGCCCCGGCCGCAGCGACCCTCGATCGGTTCGGGATCGAGGCCGACGTGCGCGTCATGTCGGCGCACCGAACCCCGGCCGCGGTGGCCGAGTTCGCGGCGTCCGCCCGAAGGGCCGGGTACGCCGCGATCATCTGCGGGGCGGGGATGGCGGCCCATCTCGCCGGAGCCGTTGCGGCCAACACGACGCTTCCCGTGGTCGGCGTTCCCCTCGCCGGTGGAGCGATCGGCGGCGTCGACGCGCTGTACTCCACGGTGCAGATGCCCCGGGGAATACCGGTGGCCACCGTCGCGGTGAACGGCGCCATGAACGCCGCCCTGCTCGTGATCCAGATGCTCGCGATCAGCGACGCGGCCCTCGCAAGCGCACTCGACGCACACCGCGCCGAGATGGCGAACGCCTGACTCGACGCCATGGCTGACATCCCCAACGTTCTCGCCGCCCGCTACGCCTCGTCCACGATGCAGGCGGTGTGGTCGCCCGAGTCGAAGGTCGTCGCCGAGCGCCGCCTCTGGATCGCTGTGCTCCGGGCGCAGAGCGGACTCGGACTCGCGGTCGATCGGTCGGTGATCGAGGCTTACGAGGCGGTCGTCGATCGGGTCGACCTGGACTCGATCGCCAAACGCGAGCGCGTCACGCGCCACGACGTGAAGGCGCGAATCGATGAGTTCTGCGCCCTGGCCGGTCACGAGCACATCCACAAAGGCATGACGTCTCGCGATCTCACCGAGAACGTCGAGCAGTTGCTGGTGCGCGACGCCCTCGTGGTGGTGCGAGATCGCATCGTCGCAGTGCTCGTGCGCCTCGCCGCCCGCGCCGAGCAGTACAGCGACCAGCCGCTCACCGGGCGGACGCACAACGTGGCGGCGCAAACGATCACCCTCGGCAAGCGATTTGCGAACGCCGGCCAGGAGCTCCTCATCGCGCTCGACCGGATCGAGGAACTGCTGATCCGGCTGCCCCTGCGCGGCATCAAGGGCCCGGTGGGCACCCAGCAGGATCAGCTCGACCTGTTGGGCGACCCCGACTCGGTCGACGCGCTCGAACGAGCCGTCGCGACGCATCTCGGGTTCGGTCGGGTGCTCGGCAACGTGGGGCAGGTGTACCCGCGCTCGCTCGACCTCGACGTGGTCTCGGCGCTCGTGCAGGCCGCGGCGGGCCCGACGTCGTTCGCCACGACCCTGCGCCTGATGGCCGGCCACGAACTGGCGACCGAGGGGTTCAGGCCGGGCCAGGTCGGCAGTTCGGCGATGCCCCACAAGATGAACAGCCGCAGCTCCGAGCGGGTGTGCGGGCTCCAGGTGATCCTCCGCGGCCACCTCACGATGGCAGCCGGGCTGGCCGGCGACCAATGGAACGAAGGCGACGTGTCGTGCTCGGTGGTGCGCCGCGTCGTGCTGCCCGATTCCTTCTTCGCGATCGACGGGCTGTTCGAGACGTTCCTGACCGTGCTCGACGAGTTCGGGGCGTACCCGGCGGTCATCTCGCGCGAGCTCGATCGCTACCTGCCGTTCCTGGCCACCACCAACGTGTTGATGGCTGCGGTTCGGGGCGGCATCGGCCGCGAGATCGCCCACGAAGCGATCAAGGAGCACGCTGTAGCGACCGCGCTGCACCTGCGGGAGGACCGAGAGGCGACCAACGACCTGATCGACCGTCTCGGCGCGGACGACCGCCTCGGTGTCGATGTTGCCCAACTCCGGGCTCTGACGGCCGATCCCCTGCGATTCACCGGCAACGCTGCCCGGCAGGTCTCGACGTTCGCCGCGGCGGTGGCCGCTGTGGCCGAACGCCATCCGCTCGCAGCTGCCTACCAACCGGAACCGATCCTGTGATCGCCGACGACGGAGCGTCACCGATGCCTGCTCTCGACCTGCCGCATCTCTATTCCGGGAAGGTCCGCGACATCTACGACGCCGCCGACGGACGACTGCTCATGGTGGCGTCCGACCGCATCAGCGCCTTCGACGTCGTGATGGCCGAACCGGTGCCGAACAAGGGCCGCGTGCTGACCGCGATGTCCGCGTTCTGGTTCCAGCAGTTCGAGGGGATCGTCGGGAACCACTTGATCTCGACCGATCTCGCCGATCTCCCCGCGGCCGCGCGGGACGAGTCGATCGCCGGCCGGTTCATGCTGTGCCGTCGGGCCGACATGTTGGCGATCGAGTGCATCGTTCGCGGCTACCTCACCGGCTCGGCGTGGAAGGAGTACCGGGCCGACGGCACGATGCACGGTGCGTCGCTGCCCGCCGGCCTGCAGGAGTCGGACCGCCTTCCGGAGCCCGTGTTCACGCCGTCGACGAAGGCCGATTCGGGCCACGACGAGAACATCAGCTTCGAACGCGCCGCCGACCTGATCGGGCGGGACCTCGCAGAACAGGCGCGCGACGTGTCTATCGAGCTGTACCGCCGCGGCGCCGAGTTGGCCGCGCAGCGCGGCATCATCATCGCCGACACCAAGTTCGAGCTGGGGATCATCGACGGCGAGTTGGTGCTGGCCGACGAGGTGCTGACCCCCGACTCGTCACGCTTCTGGCCGCGAGCGGTGGCAGCCGGGATCGACACCGCCGTCGTTCGACAAACAGCCGATCCGTGACTTCCTCGACACGCTCGCCTGGAACAAGCAGCCCCCGCCGCCGCCGCTGCCCGCCGAGGTGATCGCCGCGTCGGCCGAGCGCTACACCGAGGCGTACGAACGGATCACGGGGCGCAGCCTCGCGGATTGGCCCGGGGGCCGCTGACGCATCGCCGAGTTCCGCGGCTGGCATCGACCACCGGAACCTGTGCCAGAGTTGGGACCATGATCTTCGACTGCCATGTGGACGTACAGCTTCGGCCCGGCATCGCCGACCCGCAGGGTTCGACCATCGAGCGCTCGCTCCCGACCCTCGGATTCGACGGCATCGACGGGGTCCGTGTCGGCAAGAGCATCCGCTTCCAGATCTCGGCCGACGACGAAGCCGGTGCCCGGTCCGAGCTCGACGATCTGTGTGCACGATTCCTCACCAATCCGGTGATCGAAGACGCAACGATCACGCTGAGCCCGGCGGCCAACTGACATGGCACCGGTCATCGGCGTCGTGCAATTCCCCGGATCGAATTGCGAGCTCGACGTGGTGGAAGCCATCGAGGGCCTTGGCGGGAACGGTCGTGTGCTGTGGCGACGACCGCCGATCTCGGGCGTCGACGGGATCGTGCTTCCCGGGGGGTTCGCACACGGCGATTATCTCCGTCCGGGTGCGATCGCCCGGTTCTCGGCCGTGATGGAGTCGGTCATCGCGTTCGCCGCCGACGGCGGGCCGGTGCTGGGAATCTGCAACGGCTTTCAGGTGCTGACCGAGGCGGGCCTTCTGCCCGGCGCGCTCCAGAAGAACCACGGTTTGAAGTTCCGCTGCTCGCAGGCGCACATCCGCGTGGAGACCATCAATTCGGCTGCAACGGGAACCGCCGGCGTGGGCGACGTGCTGGAAATTCCGATCAATCACTTCGAGGGCAACTACACGTGCTCGCCCGAAACGCTCGACGAGTTGCGAGCCAACGACCAGATCGTGTTCCGCTACGTCGACAATCCGAACGGCTCGACCGACGACATTGCCGGCGTCTGCAACGCACAGCGCAACGTGGTGGGCCTGATGCCGCATCCCGAACGGGCCTGCCACCCGCTGCTCGGCTCCGTCGACGGGCGCAGCGTGTTGGGCTCGATGCTCGCGTGGACGTCTCGGGGCACCTCCGCCCTCGCTGCGCCGACGTCCGCATCGACCGTTCGGTAGCGGGCGCCCGTTCGGTTCGCCCCGCTCCACCGTCGGTGATCAGCGCGGGATCCCTGCCTCACGCAGCAGGTCGGCCGACACGCCGACACGCCGCCACGTGCCGTAGGTGATGCCCTTGCTTGCCGAATACGGCGCCGCGTTCGCGACGAAATCGCGCTCCAGCGCCGACATGTCGATCTGCTGGTCGAACGATTCGAGCTCGGTCTGCAGATCGGTCTGCTCCTGCAGCAGCAGCACTTCCTGGAGTGCATCGGCCGAGTTGAGTTCATCGGCGATCACTTCGAGTCGCTTGGTAATCGATTCGGTGGTGCGCTTCCGACCGCGCTTCGGCTTGTTGGTCTTGAGCGCTTCGAGATACGCCTTCACCGCTCGGCTCTGTGCCCGACCGGTGGCCAGGGCGGCCTTGTGCTCGTCACTCATTTCCCGCGATTGAGTTGTCGCCATGTTTCATGCCTTCCCATCTTGGGGATTCCAGTTAGCACGGCGCCTCGGCCAGCAGCGCGGTCGTGAACCACGCCAACATGCGATCTATTGCCCCGAAGAAGAGGCGATTGGTCCACCGATTGATCGATCAAACACCGTTTACCAATGAACGAACACCGTTCACCAATTTCACGAAGATCGCCCATCCGAGACCATCGCTGTTGGAACAATGATCGCAACCGGCTGTGCCGAACCTCGGTAATCGGCGTGTCGGTCGGTGGCCGCGTGACCGACCGGCGGGCATCAGAACCGAGGCGATCGATCGGCCCAACGACCGCCGCGGCGACCTCAACTAGTTTCGGCACCATGGCCGACAGCGCAACCGAGTCCGTCCACCGAGCCCTCGGGCTGACCGACGACGAGTTCGCCGACATCACGCGGATCCTGGGGCGTGAGCCGAATCACCTCGAGCTCGCGATGTACTCGGTGATGTGGTCGGAGCACTGCTCCTACAAGTCGTCCCGTTTGCACCTGCGTCGCTTCAGCTCCGAGGGCCCCGACGTGCTCGTGGGACCGGGCGAGGGTGCCGGCGTGATCGACGTTGGCGACGGCATTGCAGTGGCCATCCGTATCGAGAGCCACAACCACCCCTCGGCAATCGAGCCGTACCAGGGCGCCGCCACCGGCATCGGAGGCATTCTCCGCGACATCTTCTCCATGGGCGCCCGGCCCATCGCGGCATGGACCCGCTGCGGTTCGGGCCCGCTCGACGACGCCCGCAGCCGGCTGGATTGCCGAAGGCGTGGTGTCGGGAATCAGCGGGTACGGCAACTCCGTGGGCGTTCCGACCGTCGGGGGCGAGACCGTCTTCGACGAGACCTATCTGGGCAATCCGCTCGTGAACGTCTTCGCCCTGGGCGTGCTGCCGGTGGAACGACTGGTGCTCGGCCGGGCGACCGGAGCGGGCAACCTTGCGGTGCTGCTCGGCTCGACGACCGGACGCGATGGCATCGGCGGCGTGTCGGTGTTGGCGAGCGCCGGTTTCGGCGACGAGGGAACCGAGGCCACCAAGCGGCCGAGCGTGCAGGTCGGCGATCCGTTCGAGGAGAAGCGGCTGATCGAGGCGTGCCTCGAACTCCTCGACCGCAACCTCGCCGTCGGCGTGCAGGACTTGGGCGGCGCCGGCATCACGTGTGCCACCTCGGAGACCGCCGCCAAGGGCGGGGCCGGCATGGACGTGTATGTCTCCGAGATCCCTGCCCGCGAGCCCGGCATGGAGCCTTTCGAGCTGATGATCTCGGAGTCGCAGGAACGGATGCTCGCCATCGTCGAACCCGAGCACCTCGACGCCGTGCTCGAGATCGCACGCCGCTGGGAGATTCGGGCGAGCGTGGTGGGCACGGTCACCGGCACCGGGCGCCTGCGCATCTTGGAACGGCGAGGTGGCGAGGTCCTGGCCGACGTGCCGGCCAAGTCGCTCGAGGAGGATGCACCGCTCTACGACCGGCCGCGTGCCGAACCGACGGACCTAGCAGAGCGGCGCTCGGCGAGCGCGAACGCGCTTCCCGCGCCCACCGATGCGGCAGCCGACCTGGCCGAATTGCTCGCCGACACGTCGTGGGTATCCAGCCAGTACGACCACCAGCTCTTCCTCAACACCGTCGAGGGTCCCGGCGGCGACGCGACCGTGCTGCGCCTCAAGCACCCGACCACGGGCGCCGACACCGGCCGAGGCCTCGCCTTGTCGTGCGACGGCAATCATCACTGGTGCGCCATCGATCCCCGCGTCGGAGGCGCCGCCACGGTGGCCGAGTCGGTCATGAACCTGGCGACCGTCGGCGCCCGCCCCGTTGCGATGGTCAACTGCCTCAACTTCGGCAACCCCGAACACCCCGAAGTGATGTGGCAGCTCTCGGAGGCGGTCGACGGCCTGGCCGACGCGTGCCGAGCCCTCTCGATCCCGGTCGTCGGCGGCAACGTCAGCCTCTACAACGAGAGCCGCGGCACCGACATCGATCCGACGCCGATCATCACCGTGCTCGGGGTGGTCGACGAGCTCACGCGCCGACCGCCCGGCGTGCGGCTCGTGGAGGGCGGCCGGTTGATCATGCTCGGAGAGACCGTCCGCGAGCTGTCGGGGTCGATGTGGGCGCGGCGGCGGGGGCACCGCCGCGGCACACTCCCCGCCGTCGACATCGACGCCGTCGCCCGGGTTGCCGGCGTGCTGCGCCAACTCGTCAATGACGGGCTGGTGTTGGGCGCACACGACGTCTCCACCGGCGGGCTGGGCGCGGCCGTCGCCGAAATGGCGATCGGGTCGGGCGTCGGCGCACGCATCGCCCGCGTGGACGATCACGTCGACCTGTTCAGCGAGTCAGCGGGGCGTGCCGTGGTGTGCGTCGCGGTCGATCAGGTGCGCGAGGTGCTCGACGTCTGCGAGGCGGCCGGTGTGCCCGCCACGAAGCTGGGTGCCGCCATGGACGACAGGCTGGTGGTGAAGGATCTGATCGACGTCGCCCTGAGCGACCTCACGAGGATCTGGCGCGATCGGCTGCCGACGCAGCTCGGCGGCGGAACGACACAGGGTTGATCCGGGGCGGTCCTTCGGGTCGCGTTCGGTCCGACCGCATCGGGTGTGCCACGATGGGCGGGGTGAGCGCCGATCACGACCCGGAGGGCCATCTACGCCCCGCGGAGCTCAGCGAACGGGACCTCCATGACGATGGTCGCCCCGGCGAGGCGTGCGGGGTCTTCGCAGTACACGGGCCTGGGCTCGCGGTTGCCCACCTCTGCTACCTCGGCATCTTCGCCCTGCAGCACCGCGGTCAGGAGTCGGCCGGCATCGCAACCAGCGATGGGCGTCACCTGACCGTCGTCAAAGACATGGGGCTCGTCAGTTCGGTCTTCGACCCGCGCATGCTGGCGGCGCTCGACGGGCAGATGGGCATCGGACACACGCGGTACTCCACGACCGGGTCGTCGGCGTGGAAGAACTCACAGCCGGTCTTCCGCGACGTCGCTCACACCCAGTTCGCGTTGGCGCACAACGGCAATCTCACCAACACCTCCGAGCTCGCCGAGGAGGCGGGCATGTTGGACGGCATGGCCACCTCCGACACCGACGTGATGGCCGAGTTGCTTTCGCTGCACCTGCGCAACAACCCACGGTGCGTCGATCATGAGCTCGAGGGCGCGCTCACCGCGGTGCTGCCGCAGCTGCGCGGCGCGTTCTCGCTCGTGCTGACCGACGCGCATCGGATCTACGGCGTGCGCGACCCCAACGGCTTCCGCCCGCTGTGCCTCGGCCACCTGGACGGCGGATGGGTGCTCGCATCGGAGACACCGGCGCTCGACATCGTGGGCGCGACGTTCGAGCGCGAGCTCGAGCCCGGCGAGATGGTCGTCATCGACCAGCACGGCGTGACGTCGTCGTTCCCGTTCGCAGCCGAGCGCGTCGACCCTCGGCTGTGCGTGTTCGAGTTCGTGTACTTCGCCCGTCCCGACAGCCAGCTCTACGGACGCAACGTGCATGCCGCCCGAGTCGACATGGGCGAACAGCTCGCCGAGCAGGCGCCCGTCGATGCCGATCTCGTGATGGGCGTCCCCGAGTCGGGCATCCCGGCGGCCGAAGGGTTCGCGCGCCGCAGCGGCATTCCGTTCGGACACGGACTGATCAAGAACCGCTACATCGGCCGCACCTTCATCGCTCCGACCCAGGAGCTCCGGGCGATGGCGGTACGCATGAAGCTCAACCCACTGCGGGAGAGCATCACGGGGCGACGCCTGATCGTGGTGGACGATTCGATCGTCCGCGGCACGACCACGCGAGCCATGGTCCAGATGCTGCGCGAGGCCGGCGCGAAAGAGGTGCACATGCGCGTGTCGTCGCCGCCGTACCGCTGGCCCTGTTTCTACGGCATGGACACCGGCAGCCGCGACGAGCTGCTGGCGGCTCGGATGGAACCCGACGAGATCGCCGAGTTCCTCGCGGTCGATTCGCTCGCGTACCTGGAACTCGACCGGATGCTGGTTGCGACGGGTGCACCCGACTCGGGTTTCTGCACCGCCTGCCTCGACGGCGTGTATCCCGTCGAGATTCCCGTGACCCTCAACAAGTCCGTCCTCGAAGGAGCAGTGCGTTGAGCGGAGCAACCTACGACGCAGCCGGCGTGTCGATCGAAGCCGGCGACGCCGCCGTGCAACGCATCAAGCCACTTGTCCGTTCGACGTTCCGGCCCGAGGTGTTGGGCGACATCGGATCGTTCGGCGGGCTCTTCGCACTCTCCAACCGCTACCGCGACCCGGTGTTGGTGTCGACGACCGACGGGGTCGGCACGAAGGCGATGGTCGCGAGCGCAGCGGGCCGCTTCGACACCATCGGCATCGACCTTGTGGCGATGTGCGTCGACGACCTGGTGTGCCAGGGCGCCGAGCCGCTGTTCTTCCTCGACTACGTCTCGATCGGGCGGCTCGAGCCCGACATGATCGAGCGGCTCGTCGGAGGCGTCGCCGAGGGGTGTCGCCAGGCGGGATGTGCGCTGATCGGCGGCGAGATGGCCGAGCATCCGGGAGCGATGGGCGCCGGCGAGTTCGACCTGGTCGGATTCGCTGTGGGTGTCGTGGAACGCTCCGAGATTCTGGACGGGTCGCGCGTGGAGCCGGGTCAGGCGTTGGTCGGCCTGGCGTCGCCGGGGCTCCGCTCGAACGGCTACTCCCTTGCCCGCCACGTGCTGTTCGAGCGCGCCGGCCGACGCCTCGATGACCCCGCGTGGCCCGAGCCGGGCGCACCGACCGTCGCCGACGAACTGCTGCGACCGTCGGTGATCTACGCACCCACGGTCGCGGCGATCGCCGGCCAGGTGCAGGTGAACGGTGTCGCCCACATCACGGGCGGCGGCATCGGCGGCAACCTGAACCGAGCGCTCAACGCGCACACCGATGCCGTGGTGGCGTCGGACTCGTGGCGGCGACCGCGCATCTTCGACGAGCTGGCGCGCCTCGGCGACATCGAGGCCGCCGAGATGGCGAAGGTGTTCAACCTCGGTATCGGGATGGTCGTCGTGGTCGGCCCGGACGACGTTGAGACCGCCGTGGCGGTCGCAGCCGATCACGGGGTCGAGGCCTGGGCGATCGGCACGACCGTCGCCGGCACCGGGCAGGTGCAGCTGCGGTGAGACTGCCCGGCGGCGGGACGATCGGCACACGATGACCGACGCGGGCGCCTCGACCGGCCCGATCGAGGCGACGCCCGCGGTGGCCACGACCAGGCCGATGACCCCCCGCTCCGCGGCCGGGCCGGTACGGCTCGACGTGTGGCTCAACGCCGTGCGGCTCGCACCAAGCCGAGCCGCTGCCACCAAGGACTGCGAAGGCGGACGCATTCGCGTGGCCGGAGCCACGGCCAAGCCGGCGCGCAAGGTGAAGGTCGGCGACGAGATCGAGGTGCGACAGCCCCGCCGCACCCGGCTCGTCAAGGTGACGGTCCTCATCGAGAAACGCGTCGGAGCGCCGGTTGCCGTGCAGTGTTACGAGGTGCTGACCGACCACATCGACGGCCCAGCACGCGACGAGTTCCCGGGCCTGGAATGGGCCGCGCGCGACCGCGGCACCGGACGTCCGACCAAGCGCGACCGCCGCGAGATCGACCGCTTGCGCCGGGGCAATTCTGGCTAGCTTCGAGCGCATGGCCCTCCTCCCCGATCGCAGCGCGCTCATCGAACACCTGTCGACCCACTCGGTGAAGCGCGGCGACTTCGTGCTGAAGTCGGGTCGACCGACCACGTGGTTTCTCGACTCGAAACAGACCGCCTGCGACCCCGACGGCGTGGTGCTCATGACCGACGCCGCGCTCGCGGTGATCCCGGAGGACGCGACCGCCATCGGCGGAATCACCGTTGGGGCCGACCCCGTGGCATACGGCATCGCGGCGGTCGCCGCGACGCGGGGTCGTCGCCTTCGCAGCTTCACCATCCGCAAGGAGGCGAAGGATCACGGCGTGCAGGGGCGGGTGGCGGGTGCGCTCCGCCCCGGCGATCGCGTGGTGGTGACCGAGGACACGACGTCGCGAGGCACGACGCTCGCCGACGCGATCGAGGTGGTCCGCGAATTCGGTGCCGAGCCGGTGCTCGTGCTCGCGCTCGTCGATCGCGGCGGTACCGCAGCGCGCCATTGCGAGGCCGTCGGGGTGCCCTTCGTGGCGCTGACGACGGCCGTCGACCTCGGATTCGACTTCGACGGTGGGTCGGAGCCAGCTCCCGCCTGACCACGTCCCGAGCCCGGTTGTGAGCCGCTTTCGGCCTCGACGGTAGGCTCGCCGCCTATGGCCGAAACCCCGACTCCCGCCTATTCCGTTCGCGTTCGCGTTCGCATGCCCAATCTTCCCGGCATGCTCGGGAAGATCGCCGTGGCGATCGGCGAGGTGGGCGGCAACATCACCGGCCTCGAGGGGTTCGAGGTGAAGACCGCCCACCTCGACGAGGACGTGGTCGTCAACTGCACGAGCGAGGCCCATCAGGAGGAGGTGCGTCGAGCGATCGAGTCGATCGGAGGCGTCGAGATCCTCGAGTGGGAAGACCGCACGTTCAAAATGCACGAGGGGGGCAAGATCGAGGTCCTGCCGCTCGCACCGGTCGCCGACGTCGACGACCTGTCGATGGCGTACACGCCGGGCGTTGCCCGGGTGTGTCTCGACATCGCCAAGGACGAGTCCGCGTCGCACGAATACACGATCCGCCGCAACACGGTCGCGATCGTCTCCGACGGCACGGCCGTGCTCGGCCTGGGCGACATCGGCCCCTACGCCGCCATGCCCGTGATGGAGGGCAAGGCGCTGCTGTTCAAGCACTTCGCCGGGGTCGATGCCTTCCCGTTGTGCGTGCGCACGAAGTCGGTCGATGAGCTGGTCGACCTGGTGATGAAGATCGAGCCGACATTCGGTGGCATCAACCTGGAGGACATCGCCGCGCCCGGCGCGTTCGAGGTGGAGGAACGGCTCGACAAAGCGCTCGACATTCCGGTGTTCCACGACGACCAGCACGGCACCGCGATCGTGACGCTCGCGGCACTCGACAACGCGTTGAAGGTCGTCGGCAAGGTGCCCGGCGACATCAAGGTCGTCGTCGCCGGCGTCGGCGCCGCCGGCGTGGCCGTCTCGAAGATTCTCATGGACGCAGGGGTTCGCAACGTGATCGGCGTCGACCGCCAAGGAGCGGTGTACGACGGTCGGGCCGGCCTGAACTCGTCGAAGCAATGGTTCGCCGAGCACACCAACCCCGACGGGCTTCGAGGGTCGATCTCCGAGGTCATCCGCGGCGCGGATGTCTTCATCGGCCTGTCCGCGCCCGACTTGTTGACCGTCGACGATGTCCGGTCGATGGCGAAGGACCCGATCGTGTTCGCCATGGCGAACCCGAACCCCGAGATCCGACCGGAGCTGATCACCGACATCGCGGCGGTGATCGCGACGGGGCGCAGCGACTTCCCGAACCAGATCAACAACGTGCTCGCGTTCCCCGGCGTGTTCCGTGGCGCCTTCGATGCCCGCGCCCGACGCATCACCGAGAACATGAAGGTCGCGGCGGCTCGCGCGATCGCCAGCGTGGTGGGCGACGACGTGCGACCCGACTTCATCATCCCCTCGGTGTTCGAACCGCGGGTCGTCGATGCCGTTGCGATCGCGTGCCGCGACGCAGCGATCGCCGACGGCGTGTGTCGCCAGCAGTGACGAAGCCCCCGCCCGACGATCGACGCCGATCGATCGCTGCGGTCACGTTCGACTATTGGAACACGCTGGTCGCCGAGAACCCCGCTGCCACCCCGCAGCGGATCGATCGTTGGCACGACGTGCTCACCGCGGCCGGGCGCCAGATCTCGCGATCACAGGTGGCAGCGGGCGTTGCGGCTCTGAGCGCCGATGCCGCTGATCGATGGCATCGAGGCGAGGCGACCTCGCCGGCCCAGGCGGTGGAGCGGTTTCTCGGATTCGTCGGGGTCTCGGCCACGCCGACCACGACGTTCGGCGAACTCGTCGCAGTGATCGAAGCCGGGATGGGGCCGGCCGAGATGCGTCCGGCCGACGGCATCGGCGCGGCGCTGGAGGCACTGCACGCCGCAGGCCTCCGACTCGGAATCATCTGCGATGTCGGCATCACGCCGTCGGCGACCCTGCGCGGCTACCTCGATCACCACGGACTGCTCGCCGCGTTCGACCACTGGTCGTTCTCCGACGAGGTAGGCGCGTTCAAGCCGGACCGACGGATCTTCGACCACGCACGTAGCGGACTGGGTCTGGCGACCTCGACCGCGCTCGCGCACGTGGGCGACCTGCGCCGAACCGACATTGCCGGCGCGCAGGCGATGGGCTGGCTCGCCGTGCGGTACCGCGGGATCTACGACGACGATCCGGCCGGCGCCCCCGAGCACGCCGACGGATGGCTCGGCAACGTGCCCCGCACGGTGGAGGGCGACGTGGTGATCGAGGCACATGCGGAACTCGCAGCGCGGCTGCTTGGCGAGCTTCCGACTCCGTCGTGATCGCCGACGACTCGCCGAGCCCGGAAGCGGGCACCGCAGCCCCTAGTGTGACGCCGGTGGGTGGAGGGACCGACACCGAGGGCAGTCGCGCACACCGCGGCGCAGACTCCGACGCCGGCCACGAGTGGGAGCGGTGGAGCGACCGCTGGCGTCCTTGGATCGAACGGCGGCATCGACTGGTCGAGGCGGCGCTGTGCGCGGTCGCGGCCGGCGGTGCATGGTGGTTCCGCTTCGCTCAGGACGACGCGTTCATCACCTACCGGTTCGCCCGCAACATGGCACGCGGCGACGGCCTGGTCTTCAACCCGGGGGAACGCGTCGAGGGCTACACGAACTTCTTGTGGACGCTGATGCATGTCGTTCCCGAGCGGGTCGGGTGGGACGCGCCCACGTTCTCGACGGTTGTCGGCATCGTCGTCATCGTGGCGACACTGCTCGTCGCGATCCGCCTCGCCGAGCGGCTCACCGGCGACCGCGTGCACGCCCTCGCGGCCGCGACGTTGCTGGTCGCGTGCGCCTCCTTCATCGGTTACGGCACCAGCGGCCTCGAGACGATGATGCAGACGCTGTTCATCACCGCCTTCGCGTGGGCGCTCACGCCCTCGGCCCTTGGTAGCCCCGAGCGGACTCACCTGACGGCGCGCCGAGTGGTCGCCGGCGCGGCCGGCGGGCTCGCGTTGTTGACCCGGCTCGACAGCGCGGTGCTGCTCGGAGCGTGGTTTGCCGTGCACGTGTGGTCGCAGCGACGCGAACCGTCGCCGCCGACCGCAGCCGAGGGTGGGCGGACCGCAGCACGATGGGCGGCCGAGGTGCTGCGAGCCGGTGCACTCGTCGGTCTCCCGACCCTGGCGATCGTCGTCCCCTGGCTTGTGTGGAAGGCGGACTTCTACGGGACGCTGGTGCCCAACACGCTCGAGGCCAAGTCCACGAGCAACCCGCTCGTGCCGTTCCTCTACGGCATCTTCTACCTGGGTGCCTTCTTCGTCACCTACGGCGCGTTCGTGCTCGTACCGCGGTGGCGTCGGCTCCGCGGAACGTTCTTTGCCGACCCGGCGCGGCGGGCCGCGTTCGCCGTGGTCGCGGTCTGGTTCGTCTACATCTGCGTGGTCGGCGCCGACTTCATGGAGTACCGGTTCCTGGTTCCGGTGTTGCCGGTTCTGGCACTGCTCGCCGCGCACCTGGTCGACCGGGTCTCCACGCCCCTTCGTCAGGGGCTGATCGTCGGCACCCTGGTGGTCGCGAGCGCGGCGCACCTCCTGCTGCCGAGCGTCGGGTTTCCCGTGCTGTGGTTCACCGACCTGCACCACTGGCCGACCGAGTCCCACACGTCGTGGAAGGCGATGGGCGAGCTTCTCGGCCGAGAGTTCCCCGGCGGGTCGAAACGCCCCGGCCAACCGGTCATCGCCCTCGAGCCGCTCGGGGTGATCGCCTACTACTCCGACCTCCCCACGATCGACATGCTGGGGCTCGCCGACCCGTGGGTCGCGCAGCACGGGTTCGAGATCCCGAGTGCATCGCCGCTCGCCTACTACCCGGGCCACGTGAAGATGGCGCCCATCAGCTACCTCGAACGACGCAAGGTGAACCTGCTGATCGGTCTGCCGCAGATCCACAAGTACGAGCCCGGTGAGCGGCGCGACGTCGGTGAACTTCACCGATCTGCTGTATGTCTTCCAGGACCTCCACGAGCTTCCCCGCGACGCCACGGTGATCGAGATCCCGCTCGACGAGCAGAAGGTGTGGCGCATCACCTATCTGACCCCCAACGCCTTGGTGGACCGGGCGATCGAGCGCAACGGCTGGCGACAGCTCACGATCGAGCGGACCTGCGACCCCCTCGACGACCTCGGCTGGCTCGAGCGAACGGTCATCGGCATCGGCATGGAACGGAGCTGCCCGTGAGCGACGGCCCGTTCCGCAGCCGTGCCCCGAAGATGGGATTCGTGGCGCCCTTCGACGGCGTGCGCGGGTTCGGCGTGATCATCGTGGTGCTCGAACACGGCGTCGACGGGAAGCTCGCCGGTGTCGCCTCCATCGTCGACCTGTTCTTCATCATCAGCGGATTCCTGATCACGACCCTGCTGCTCGAGGAGTACCGAGGCACCGGCAGGCTCAATCTGCGCGAGTTCTATCTGCGGCGCGCCGTGCGGCTGTTCCCGGTGCTGTATGCCTCGCTGGCGCTCGTGTTCGTCGCCGGGATGCTCGTGGGTGACGCAGCGTTCCAAGCCCAGGTGCGCAACGACGTGGCATCGGCCGGTCTGTACGTGTATCACGTGGTCCATCCCGTGCAGTACTCGATGCTGACCGGCGGACGCCCTCCCGCCCGCCCGCTCATCCAGCTGTGGTCGCTGTCGGTGGAGGAGCACTTCTACCTGTTCGGCGCGCTCGTGACGCTGGTAGCGATCAAGTGGAACCGCGCCCGAACGCTGATCATCGCCTTCAGCGGTTTCGCCGTGTTCGTCGCCATTGCCCGGGCGACCGATCACGTCGGCTATCGCATGATGTGGTACCAGCGACCCGACGCGATCGCCATCGGCGTTGCGCTCGCCTTCGCGAATGCGATGCTGCCCTCGGAGTTCGACGAGCGGACGAAGAAGCTCATCGGTCGGCTCGGCGTGCTGGGCACCGCGATCTTCTGCGGGACGATCTTCACCGGCACCGTGCTGTCCAAGCCGTTCGGGTTGTACGTGCCCGTATACGCCGACAAAGGCACCACCATCAACGACGGCTTCCATTGGGGCAACTACGGCTACTCCCTGTCGAGCGCGGGCGCGGTCCTCATGGTCTTCTCGATGGTCCGTGGCGCCCCGACCCTCGTGACGAAGGTGCTGTCGTGGAAGCCGATCCTCGGAGTCGGGCGACGCAGCTACACGATCTACATCCTCCACTTCCCGCTCGGCCTCCTGCTGGTGGAGGCCACCAAGAACCGCTCGGCGAACTGGCAGACGCTCGCCGGGCTCGCATACGTGCCGGCGCTCGTGATCGGCACCGAGTTGCTGCACCGGTACGTGGAACTCCCGCCGCTGAACTGGCTCCGCAACCGCAACCGGCGGCTTCGGGCTCAGCCGTCGGTCGAGGGGCAGGTTCGCTCGGAGAACAGCTGACCGAGCACCGGCGCGATGTCGTCGGGATCGCACGTCATGGTGATCGGCACCAGCCGCCATCCGTACTTCGCAATCGCGGCGTCGACCTTGTCGTTCTGGGTCAGGTAGATGAACTGCCACGCGCCGTTGCCCTTGAACGGGATCTCCAGCACCTTCGCTGTGGGCGGCAGGTTCGCCAGATCGCCCGCGGGAATCACGTCGAGCAGTTCCGAGATGCGGTAGTCCTTGCGATCCTCGCAGGGCAACGTGGGCCGGTTCTTGCGGTACACCCGACAATCGCCGAGCACGGCGCCGATCAGCAGGCTGACGTTGCGTCGCTCCAGATAGTCGATGGTGGCGGTTCGCACGTGGCCCGGGAAGTACAGGGGGTACTCGAGACCGTTCTTCGCGACCCACTCGTCGTTCAGACCGAGCATGTCGATCGATTCGAGGTCGGAGTAGTACGGCACGACGCCGGCCGGGATGATTCCGACGACCGGTTGACCGGGCACCTCACTGCCGCCGGGGAACGCCTCGGCGAGCAGCTTGCCCAGCCGCTCCCAGCTGTTGGGCGAATCCTCCGGCCAGTGCTTCAGCTCCTCGATCGTGAGCACCGGGTACGGGATGATCGTCGGCACCACGCGGTGCACGAGCGACACCAGCACGAGAGCCGACACCAACACGATCTGGCGCCGCGTCGTCCGATACCGGTCGATCAGGAACGCCGCTGGAACGGCCAGGATCGGCAGCACCGGCACCACGAAGCGGTACTCCATGAAGTCGGCGCCCACGACGCAGATGTACAGCGCCCACGCCGCCAGGACGGCGATCATCGGCCGGGTCGCGTGCCGGGTCGGGAACTGCCCACGCAGCCGACGCCACCGACCGATCAGCAGGAAGGCCGCGTAGGACGCGAAGAACGTGAACAGGTAGAAGACGCCGTAGAGGAAGGGCACCCACGAGTTCGACCAGGACTTCGCCTCGAGGGTGTTGGGAAGGATCGTGCCGTAGTAGTCGGCCTTCCACGCCAACCAGGGCACCACGAGCGCCAGCACCGGAACCCCGAGCATGGCGGCCCGGACCGCGAGCCTCGGCCACCGCCACTGCGCTGCGCCGTCGCGGCGAAGCGCCCACAGGTGCACCAGGAACCAGGCGCCGACGAGGACCACGGAATCGATCCGCGTCATGATCGCCAGCCCGCCGAGCGCCCCGGCACCCAGGAGTGCCAGCGGACCCCGATCGGGCGTGCCCGCAGGCGCCGGCACGAGCAACGCCGCGACGGACGTGACGAGCAGCGTCTGCAGCATGGTCTCGAGCCCCGACGTGGCGTAGGCCAGGAACGTCATGTTCGCGACCAGCAGCGCCCCGGTTAGCCACGCGGACGGATATTCGCCGTAGACGCGGCGGGCGAAGCGGATCGAGACCGCGAGCGTGGCGATCATCAGCGGGATCGTGACGAGCACGCTGAACATCGGCGTGTTCCAACCGAAGTGCTCCGGAATCCACAGGATCAGGGTCCAGAGGAAGTTCGTGTACCCCTCGACCCGCTCACCCGAGTTGAAGACCAGGCCGCTCCCGTTCGCGAGGTTCTTCGCGTAGCGGAACGAGATGAACGCGTCGTCCTGCACCGAACGCACCCACCACGCAGCGACCGCAGCGACCGCGTAGAGCCCCAGCTCCCATCGCCACCGGCCGCCCTCGACGCGAGACGAGAGCCACGCCGTCACCGAGCGCCCCTCGATCCCTCCGATTGACGGACGAGACCCGGTCGGTTCCGTCTCGGCCATGGCGACGGACTGTACACGACGACCCCCAAAACGTCGGTGAGGGGCACGCCGTTGCGCGCCCCTCACCGACGGTGTTTCGGATGTCGAGCGTTGCGTCGCTCAGCCGCGCAGCGCCTTCAACTCGGTGCGCACGGTCTTCGCCGCCGCCCGAACCGCCTTGCCGTCGGCACGCACGGCCTTGCCCTTCTCACGGAGCGGGTCCATCACGTCTTTGTCGCCGTTGAAATCGGCCGGCGTGATGGCGAGCGCCTGGTCGGCGAGCCCCTGGGCGTCGGTGCCGAGCTTGGCGACCGCATCGTCGAGCGCTTCTGCTGCCTCGGTCGCCGCATCGACGTTCTTGCCCGCTGCGTTGGCACGGCCGATCGCCTCATCGATCTTGGCCGACACACCGTCGGCGCGGGTCTGCGCCGCAGCGGCGGCATCGCCGATCCGAGCGAGGTGCACCTGGGGCAGCAGCACAGCGAACACCCGGTAGTCGGTCGCCACCGAACTGCACAGCTGCTTAAGTTGATCCGCGGCGGCGGATTCGACCTGCGGACGGATGGCCTCGATGCCCGTGTGCGCCGAATCGACCCGCGTGGTCAGCGTGTCGCGATGACCGTCGGTGAGGTGCTTGTCGGACGACAGGGTCTCCGACGCCTTGTCGAGCGCTGCGATCCGCTTGTCGATGGCGCCCAGACATGCCGTTCGGGCCCGGTCGCCGCGCTCGCCGGTGCCACCGGCACCGGTCTGGGCACCGGCGGGAAGCGCCGCGCCGAGCACGAGCGCTCCGGACACCACTGCACCTGCGAAGAGCGGGAGGCGACGGCGAGACGTGACGGGGGTGTGGTTGAACATTTCAGGCTCCTGACCTGTCGTGACCGGCGTACCGGTCGTGGTGACGGATGTCGTTGGAATCACTCGGAGGGCACCTTGGCCAGCTCGTCGGTTGCAGCATCGATGCCGTTCACGGCTTCGTCGACCGACTGCAGCGCGGCATCGACCTCGTCGGTCACCGCAGCGGCGGCGCCTGAGGCACCGGTCGAGGCAGTGGCGCCGGTTGAGGCAGTGGCGCCGGTTGCACCGGTGGGTACTGCGGTCGTCGACGACTCCGAAGCGACCACCGTGGTCGACGTGGTCGACGACGGCGTGGCGTTGGTCGTGTCGCCGCCGCATCCGGCGAGTGCCGCACACAACGGCACGACCGCCACGACGGCCCGGCGCCAACCTGGCGCAGTGGACAGCGATGTCGAGCGACGGCGCATGGTTTCAGTTCCCTCCGTGCAGTGATTCGTTCCGACAACCACGATGATCGGGGTTGCCTGTGAGCAACCTATCGACGAAATGTGAGGAAATGATGAGGGCTGAAGAACCCATCTCCGGATGCGAGAATGGGCCCGTGGCACACCGCAGACCCCAACTCGGCGCCCGGCATCGGCGATCGCGACGCCGCTGATGTTTCCCGACGGCACCGAGCTGCACACCTGCGCGACCTGCCGGTTCGACGCCGACGCCTACACCGACCGCGACGCGCTTGCGACCATCGCCGACGCGGCGGAGCTGTGGGGCGACTGGCTCCATGCGGTTGACGAGCCGGTGCTGAACCTTCGCCCCGAACCGGGCCAACCGTCTGCGCTCGACCTGCTGGCCGACACGACGACGATCGTCGAATGGTGTGTCGCCGGGCTCGAACGGGCGGAGGCGACCGACGCGGCGCATCTCGCGTCGCGACAGCGGGACCGCTGGGACGACGACGCGCCGCGTCGCTCGGCGAGTCGCTGGTTCGGCTGGACCGCGCCTCCCACGCACTGGCGGACCGATGGGCGACCCTCGACGCCGTACACGACGACGAACCGCGACTCCTCGGCGGCGAGCACGTCCACCCGACGGCGATCGTCCGTCACGGCGCGCATGCGATCACGCACCACCTGTCGAGCGTGGCTCGCCTGCTGGCAGGGTTCGGCGTGGAATCGCCGCTGCTCACCGGCCGCGTCGCGGCCGTGAATGTGTCGGACGGCGGCGTGCCGAAACGCCAGGTCGACCAAGCGCATGTCGGCTACCGGGGTCTCGACGGCGACGTTCAGCGGAACCGCCGCCACCACGGCAGGGTCTGGCAGGCGGTGTCGTTGTGGTCAGCCGAGGTGATCGATGGGCTGCGCGCCGACGGGCACCCGATCGGGCCCGGGGCCGCTGGCGAGAACCTCACCGTCGCGGGCCTCGACTGGTCGGTCCTGCGGCTCGGCACCCGCCTGCGGATCGGCGAGCGCGGCCCGCTTCTCGAACTCACCGCGTGGGCGACGCCGTGCCGTCACCTTCGTCCCCTCTTCAGCGACGGCGATGTGGGGCGCATCTCGGCGACGCGCGATCGCACGTCGTCGCGCGTCTACGCCAAGGTGCTGCGCGACGGTCCGGTCGGCGTCGGCGATCGCGTCAGCACGGTTCCGCTCGCACCACCCGCCTGACGACGGCGCCGGCTCAGATCAGCGGCGATCGCTCGGGGCGGATCTCGGCCTCGGCCTCGATCTCGACCTTCCACGCGGGGTCGAGGAGCCCGGCGACCACCAGCGTCGTATTCGCCGGCCGCACGTCGTGGAACAACTCGCCGTGGATCGCCGCCACCGCGTCGAAGTCGCCGGCATCGACCAGGTAGATGCGGGTCCGCACGACGTCGGCGAACGACGAGCCGGCGGCGGCCAACGCCTCTTCGATGATGTCGAAACAGCGCCGCGCCTGCAGGCCCGCATCGGATGGACACTGGCCGTCATCGAACTTGGGTGCGGTCCCGGCGACGATCACCCTTCCGCCCACGCGGACCGCACGGCTGTACCCAACCGTGAGCTCCCAGGGCGATCCCGACGAGATCAGTTGACGATGCTCCATGGCGTGGACCCTACCGCCGGAGCCCGGCCGGTCGATGGTGTCATCGCACGACGGTGCGGCGTCCCTCGAGCGCTCTGCCGAGCGTCAGCTCATCCGCGTACTCCAGGTCGCCGCCCACCGGCAGGCCACTCGCGATGCGGCTCACCGTTACCCCGGGAACATCGAGCACCCGCGAGAGGTACAGAGCGGTCGCCTCGCCTTCGATGTTCGGGTTGGTGCACAGAATGACCTCGGTGATGCCCTCGCCCTGCACGCGGGCGAGCAGCTCGCGCACGCGAAGCTGCTCGGGACCGACCCCCTGCAAGTGGTCGATCGCACCACCGAGCACGTGATAGCGCCCGCGGAACTCGCGGGTGCGCTCGACCGCAACCACGTCGCGGGGCTCCTCGACCACGCACAACACGTGCGGGTCGCGTTGAGGGTCGCTGCACACCATGCATTGCTCACCTTCGGCGAGATTGAAGCAGACGGAGCAGAAGCTCACTCGCGCCGTGGCCTCGGAGAGTGCGCGTACCAGCCGGGCCGACTCGGACGCGTCGGCCTTCAAGAGGTGGAACGTGATCCGCTGCGCCGACTTCGGGCCGATGCCGGGCAGCCGACCAAACGCGTCGATCAACTCCTGGATCGCTGCGGGATAGTCGGCCATCAGGCTCCGCCGAGAAGCCCGCCGAGACCGCCCGCCATCGGCAGACCGGCCAGCGGGTTCGACTCGGCCTGCGCCGCGTTCACCTGCGCGATCGCGTCACGCAGCGCCGCAAGGACGAGGTCCTCGAGCATCGTGACGTCGTCGGGGTCGACCACTTCGTCGGCGATGGAAACCGACCGGAACTCGAGTCCGCCCGTGACGGCGATCGTGACCGCGCCGCCGCCCGACTGCCCCTCGACCACCATCTCGGCCAGCGCCCGCTGCGACTCGACCATCTGGGTCTGCATGTCCTGCGCGGCGCTGAGCAACGAGTTCAGATCGAGTCCACCCAACCCAGCGGCGATTCCGTGTTCCTCGGTCATGGACGTGCTCCTTTGGTACTGGTCGGTGACGAGATCATGGCGATTCTTCCTCGACGACCGCGCCCGGGAAGGCCTGGACGAGCCGATCGAGCCCGCTCGTTGCGACGTCGGCATCTTCGAGCGCGTGCACGTCGATCGTGGTGTCCTCGTCGTCGTCGAAGACGTTGTCCTGCGGCGACGACTGCCCATCCGCCGCTCCGCCGGCGGCGCCCGACGTGGCGACGGCCTCGGGGCGGGCCGATGGGGCGAGCGCATCGAACCCTCCGGAGGGCCGCTGCGCGCGGGGGGATCGCGCCGATGCGCCGGCCCCCGCCTCGTCGTCGACGAGGCGCAGGGGAACCGGGCGGCCGAAGTGCTCGGCGAGCAGCGCCTCGACCTCGGCCCGGGACTGCTCGGCGCGGTCGCGCGTCGGCGCGCTGTTGAGCCCGAACACCACGGCATCGCCGTCGACGCGCACCACGCGGCCGCCTGCATAGATCGCCTTCGCGATACCCCGCAGCCGTCCCGCCACGAGGTCGGCCAACGCGGCCGCGACCCGATCGGCATCGAGCGGTTCGCCTGCGCCCGCTGGTGCATCAGCAGCAGAGGGAGCGGGCTCGCCGACAGGCGCGGCGGGCTCGCCGACCGGAGCGGAGGGCTCCGGCGCCGCAGCCGGAGCGGGCGCCGGTTCGTCGCCGGACGGTGCACGGTCCGGGGACCGGGGCGCCGCCGGTGGGGGCGGGGCCGCCGGTCGCGCCGCTGCCGAGGTCGGTGGTGCTGGCGGCGCCGGACGGCCGGCGGAGGTGGGCGCGGGCGGCGGCGAGGGCACCTCGGACGCAGCGCCGTCGGTGGCGGCGCGCGGCGATGGCGTCGATGCCGAGGGGCGCCCGGACGACGCTCGCCGGGCAGCCAGCTCAGCCCGTGCCGCCGCTGCTCCGGATGCCGGGGACGCCGCGCCACCCGACCCGGACGGCGGCGACGGCGACGGCGTCGTCACAGCCGACTGGGCCACGTCGGGCTCGGCGACCGAGCTCGACGAGTTGGCCGCGTTCGCCGCCGCCGCGCCCGGCACGCCGCCGCGGGCGATCAGCCGTTCCAGTCGTTCGAGCCGCTCCACCACCGCACCGAGCGACGTGTCGACCCCCGGATCGCAGAGGCGGATGAGCGCCACCTCGAGCGGCACTCGGGGGTCGGCGGCCTGGCGCATGTCGACCAACGACGAACCGACCAACTCCAACGCCCGGGTGATCGCGGCAGGCCCGAGCGCCTTCGCCAGGTCGGTCATGGCGGCCTGGTCGGCGTCGCTCAGGTGATCGAGGGTCGCGTGGACCGAGGCAAGGAACGCGTCGCGCAACGTGACCACCAGGTGCTCCGCGAGCACCCGGGGCTCGCGGCCCTGGGCAACGGCGTCGGCCACCGCGGTGATCGCGGCCCCGACGTCGTGGTTCCGCATCGCAGCGAGGATGCCCTCGATCGGTTCGGCACGATCCGCGATGCCGCCCGCAGCGACGACCATGTCGAGCGCCGAGAGCGTGTCGCGGGCCGAGCCTCGACCCTGCCGGACCACGTGGGCCACCGACGACTCGTCGACGTCGAGCCCGGCGTCGTCCATGATCCAGTGGACGTAGGCCGAGAGTTCCGTCGCCGAGAGCAGCGAGAACTCGAAGTGTTGCGTCCGGCTTCGGATGGTGGGCAACACCTTCTGCGGATCCGTCGTCGCCAGCACGAACGTGACGTGATCGGGCGGCTCCTCCAGCGTCTTGAGCAGGGCGTTCGAGGCCGCCGCCGAGAGCATGTGCACCTCGTCGAGGATGTACACCTTGGTTCGGCCGGGCGACCCGACGACGGTGCGGCCGATCAGGTCGCGCATCGCGTCGACACCGTTGTTCGATGCGGCGTCCAACTCGAACAGGTCGTAGCTGTTGCCGTGCTCGATGGCGAGGCAGCTCTCGCACGTGCCGCACGGTTCGCCGGCGGTGAGATCGGGACAGTTCAGCGCCTTCGCGAGGATGCGCGCCGTCGACGTCTTGCCGGTGCCGCGGGGGCCGCTGAACAGGTAGGCGTGCCCTTCGGTGCCGTTGGCGACCGCGTTGCGCAACGCACGCACGACCGGTTCCTGCCCGCGGACCTCCGAGAATCGGCCTGGGCGATAGCGGCGATAGAGCGACTGGTGCGCCATTGACGAGACACTACCGGCGCACGGCGACACCCTCCCCCAGGCGCCACCATGGTCGGCGCCGCCGGGGAATTCGCGCCGTGCGATCTACCCTGGGCGCCGTGTCGTATCACCCCGACGGAGGCCCCCGGCCCGGCTGGCCGCCCGCATCGTTCCCCTCTGCACCGCCTGTGGCGCAACCGCTGACACCCCCGACCGCTGCACCCGCCGGCTGGTACCCCGACGCGGAGATGCAGGGTCAGTGGCGTTGGTGGTCGGGCACCGAGTGGGGGCCACGATCCATGCCGATCGTGGACTCGTCGTCGCTGTGGTTCGCTCCGCTTCCTCGCCTGGGCTCGCCTGCGGCCGTCGCTGCCCTGTTCGCAATCGCTGCGCTCTTCGCCACCAACTTCATCGCGGCGCAGGGCGGAACCGTCGGCGCGCTCGTCGGCCTCGGCGCGCTCGTCGGCACCGCCATCGGCTTCCCGCTGCTGGCTTGGGTGGCGTGCCGGCAATGGGGGTCCGGATCGATGCGCCGCGACATCGGGTTCGCGGTGCGGTGGCTCGACATTCCACTCGGCGTGCTCGGTGCGATCGTCGGCACCATCGCGATTGTGATCGTCGGCGTCCTCACGCGAGTGCTCGATCTCGATCAGGCGTCGAACCTGTCCGACGTTCAGGATCAGATGTCGTCAAACCCGTCGTCACGGCTGCCGATCTTCATCATGTTGATCGTGCTCGCAGGCGTCCTGGCCCCGATCACCGAGGAGCTTCTGTTCCGCGGCGTGCTGATGCACGGCCTCCGGTCGCGGATGGGCAACGGCGCGGCGATCGTGACCCAGGGAGTGGTCTTCGGGTTCGCCCACTTCCTCCCCGGCGAAGGCTGGGCCAACCTCCCGATGGTCGCAGGACTCGGCCTGCTCGGCATCGCCCTCGGCTACCTGCGCTGGGCGTCCGGCCGGCTCGGCACCGCGATGATCGCCCACGCGGTGTTCAACATGAGCCAGCTGACGCTGCTGTACCTCACGGTTGCCAATTCGCACTGAACCGCGGCGATCGCCGACGCCGTCGTCAGGCCTGCGCTCGACGCCGACGAGGTCGGACGATGCCTGCACTGTCGGGTGTGGTCCGTGCTCCGGTGAGACGGTCAGGCGATCTGCGGCACACGCTGGTATCCGCTGAGAGCTGCTGCCTTCCGGCCCTGACTCGGTTCACGGCCCTGCGTTGCACAGGACCCGACCGCCTCACGGGAGCACGGACCAGCGGCCAGCATAGTGGCGGTACGGCCGTCCCGGCCGAACGCGCCCCAACCGCGCGGAACCGGGGTTCGACTCACCTGGTCAGGTGAGCTTGTTGAAGGCGAACCCAATTGCGATGATCGCGAAGATGGCGAGCGCAGCGATGGCCGACACGAAGGAGATGGCGAACGTTCCCACGTACACCAGGGCGGCAAGGCCGGCGCTTGTTGCCTGGCGCCTGAGGTCGCCGATGCGGTCTCGCTTGACGAGTTGGTGGTGGCGGGCGATGTACGACCACATGAGTGTGAACGCAACACTGATGGCGACCATCGTCAGTGCGTAGATGCCTGCCGCTGCACGTTCATTCGAGCCGCCGGTGCGCAAGTACTCGGACAACAGCGCCGTCGGGAACGGGAGAAACGAGATGCTGCCGAGGAGCAGCAGGTTCAGGTAGACCACGCCATGGTCGATGGCGGTCAGCCGGGCGGAGAAGTTGTGGTGGTTGACCCACATCACCCCAATGGTCAGGAAGCTCACGCCGTACGCGGCATAACTCGGCCACAGCCGGCCGAGCTCGTGCCACAGCTGACCGGATTCGGCTTCGGGAGCCTTGATCTCGAGGATCAGCAGCGTGATCGCAATCGCCAAGACCCCATCGCTGAAGGCTTCGAAACGAGTCGCTTCCAATGTGCGCGGGCCTGAGATCTCGGTCACTGAAGCTACCTCCCAACTCGTGCGGCGGCGTTCCCGCACACCGCCAGCTTTGGAGCGCACCGTACCATACCTCTCCTGCCCCACGAGTGAGAGCGGTCGCGCCGGAACTGCCAAAGGGACCGATCCCGCGGCCAGGTAGCCTCGCCGCGTGCCCCGGAACACCGATCCCAGGATCCAGCGGACCAGAGCGCTGGTCCGGTCTGCGGTTTCGAGCCTCCTCGTCGAAGGGGGGCTCTCCGCGGTCACGTTCTCGTCAGTCGCAAGCCGGAGCGGGCTCGGTCGCCAAACCCTCTACCGCCACTGGAACACCGTGGAGGAGCTCGTCGTCGACTCGGTGCTCGAGGGGGTCGACGATGGCTACCCCTCGGCCGCGCTCGACGCCGCCGATGCACTCAGGCAGTGGATCCTCGGGCTGACCCGTGCACTTTCGGAGGAACCGCGCGCCACGGCGCTCGCCTACGTTGTGGCGCTGGCCCAGCACGACCTGCTTGCTCGGGAGTTGCTCGACCGGCTCCTCGAGGATCGTCGGCAGGCGCTCATCTCGGTGCTCGCTCCATTCGAGAGAACGTGCCCGAAGCCGGTCTTCGCCGCCACGGTCGGTCCTCCGATCTTCGCGAGCCTCTGGGCGGGGCGTCCGCTGCGGGCAGCCGAGGCCGCCGCATTGGCGACCCAACTCGAGCCGCTCCTGCCTCGACGCCTGCATCGGACCGACTGAGCCCGTCTCCCTCAACACCGTTCTGGTACACTCTGTACCAGATCCGAGGGGAGCCGGGACTGTGAGAGAGTCCAGTCAGAGCACCGAAGGGTCCACGATCGGACGGATCGATCGGTGGGCCAAACGCAGCATCGCTCGACACGAGGACGACCTCGGGCGTGCGCGGGACGCGGCGTTCCAGCATCGATCCGTGGAGCTCCTCGCTCGAACCGTCAAACGCTTCGGGGAGGCCGACGGCGCCGCGCGCTCGTCATCGGTGGCGTTCAGCCTGTTCGTGAGCGTCGTGCCCCTCGCGATGCTCGGTTACGCGGTGACGTCCACGTGGTGGAGCGATGAGGGCCTCGGCCCGACGATGAGCCGACTCTTCGAGGTTGACCCAGCGACCGCACGAATCTTCGACGCGACGTTCCCGTCGACAGATCGAATCCTGGCGGTGGGTTCGGTGATCACCCTGCTCTCACTGCTCGGCAGCGGAAACGATGCGGCACAGAGCTTCGTGCACGCGTTCTGCGACTGCTGGCGAGTCGACCGCCCCCACGGAATCCGGGCCACGGCCCGGGGCGTGGCCTGGTTCGCTGCCACGTTCGCCATCTTCTGCATCGGCCAGATGCTCTTCGGGTTGCCGTTCAGCCCGGTTCTCGAGTGGGTCATCGCGCTCGTCACCATGGCTCTCTGCAATCTGGCCTTCTGGTACGCAACCCCATCGATCTTGTCTCCGCAGCAGATCGACCGGTCGGAGAAGGTGCGGACCGCGCTCATCGGCGGCGGCATCTCGACCGTCATGTGGTTGGCTGCTCACTTCGTCCTGCCGAATTGGTTCCAGTGGTACGGCTCCGCCTTCGGCGGGGTCGGCGTGGCGATAGCAATCGCCAGTTGGTCATACGTCGTCTCTCTCGGATGGGTCGCCATCGCCGCGCTGACCGGAGTCGTCCGTTCGCCGTCCTGACGAGCGCCACCCGGCGAGGAGGCTCAGTCGAATGACGCTCGGTGAGTTCCGACGGCCGTCGGGCGACATCGATCAGTGTCGTCGGCTCGCCACCGTCGACGGGCACCACCGTTCCGGGTGATCTCGCGGCCGATCGTGGATTGGTGTCGGTGAAGGCGGGCAGCGATCTGGGAGTCGGTTTCGCCGCGTTCGATCCCGGAGCGGATCTCTTCGCGTGCAAGCGCGGTCAACGGGTCTGGTGGCACGCTTCGACCATGCCGCCCCGGTGCCGATTCCCCGCACCAGCGCTCGTGGACCTACACCCCGATCAGATCCGAAGCGCACCACAACAGCCCTGAGGAGTCTGACTTGCCATCAGCGAGCCAGAGTCGTGATGGCTATCGCCAGCGCCGCGACGACCGTCACGACTTCCGCTACCACCGCAACGGTCTTGACGCTTGGCCGGCTACAGGCGGCATGGATCCTCCGCACGAACACACGAGGGTGCTCCATGGCCCACTGAGACCTGAACAATTCGATGCCGTTTTCAGCTACCCACGCACCAGCGAGCAACCACGCCGCGATTTGACCTGTAGTCAGCCAACCCAATAGTAGGAAGGTGTACAGAAGTGACATTGGCAGATTGTCACTGAAGTTCCGCGAGACCTTGTCGAGCCAATCCGGACACTCCTGGAGCTTCACCCATTCTGGCCACACTCCCATTGCCTATTGCGCTAATGCGAGATGTTGCCACCGTTCACGGGGCCATAGTCTGGCGCACATTGGCAGGGACGAGTTGGCTGCACCGTCCTACCGGTCCCGCCATCTCGAACCGAAGTGCATTGCCGCCATAATTCCGCAGAATTCTAGGACCCATACAGCGAATGCGAGGAGAACCCGGAGCAGCTTCTGGAGGAGGGAAACATCGGCACCCAGAATAGCGGTGAGCCGGACCTGATCCCAGCGCATGATCAGAAGGAATCCGACCAGAGACAAGGTAGCCATCACCACGGCGATAGCCGCCGACTGAAACCGACCGAGTCGTCGATCTAGGCTCACTGATGCGCTGCCGCAGGTCTGGACCACTGTCATCGCCAGTGTGCCGCACGTCGGCGCTGCGGCGGCGCAGAATCGAGTCGGCCTCGGCCTTTGTGCCGACCCTGGCCACAACCCGGCGAGTGCCGGCCGTCCGTTGCACCACCTGCCAACCGCGCTCGAAGACCACCGCATCGAAATTGAGAAGCGAGAAATTCAGAAGCGATGAGACCAGGTCCACGAGATCGAATGGAGCCCGGCGAACAAAATACTCGGGGTCTTCCAAATGGTTCATGCGCGTGGAGCGCTCTCGGAGATCCGACGGCCAGTGCAGTAGTCCATATCCGACCAGCTATCCCGGCATGGCATGATGATCGGCGGGAGGCCCGGCGGACCTCCTCCCATGAAGTTCTTCATCGCCCACAGGAGCTTCGCAGCGACGCTCACCTGCTGAGCGCCACGCGTGCTCTGCAGGGACCGGCACGATCCGTTGTAGTTCCTGCCGAAGCGACAGGCGCCGTTCCGGGACCCAGCGTGGTAGTGCGCACGATAGGCGGCAATACTCCTCAGTTGATCGTGGCGGGTCTGAAACCGTGAGTGCATGCGTCCGTCGAGCCCTCGCCACCGGACCCGCGCCCGACACGTTCCGACCCCACCAAAGCTTCCCCGCCAAACACCGGATCGGCCCAAGCTGCCACCTGCCGGTTGACGGCAGGCATACGTCGTCGCACCGAGGCCGTGCAAATTCGGATACGACCACACACTCGACGCAGGCGTCGACGGCCGGTACGTGTACAACACCCCACCCGGCAACGACAACGTCGCTTCCACCACCGTCGACGAACCGTTCAACGTCAAATCCGCGGTATCACCACCAGCCGAATACGAATACCTGGCGACCGTCGACGAACCAACCTTGCGTTCCACCACCCGATCCGACGCGTCACGACCATACGACACCGACGTCGCGGTTGTGCGAACCCGGTTCGAGTTCCGCCCCGCCACCACCCCACCCGAACCATTCGGCGACACCCCACACGTGCCGGTGGTCGCCTGGAAGTCGTAACAGACACTCCGCAACCCCACACCCCCAGCCGTGCGTTCCAACACCCGAGCCCCAACAAGACGGCCCGCGTTGTCGTACTCGAAGTTCTCGCCGCCAGGATACGCGTCAACCCCATCGATCGTTTCGTCAACCACATTCCCGTCCAAACGGGTCGTGTGGGCGTTCGCCGCGATCGCGCCGCCCGGACCCGACCACGACACACCGTTCGGCCGGAACCACACCGGATCGATCGTGAACGAACCCGACGTCGCGTTCCCCTTGCTCGTCCCACCCGACGGATACGACACCCCGGTCATGCGACCCCAGCCGTTGTACGTCGGATCAGCCAACACCCCACCGTTCAAACTGACCGTGTCAACCAAACCGTCAGCGGTGTACCCGTAGCCGACCGTGCCACCAGGATTGGTCGCCTGCGTCACCCTCCCCGCCTGGTCATACGACGTCGACGTCGCCTTGCCCCACACATCGGTGCAGGAACCACCACACACCGCCCCGATCGGCCCCTGAGCCGCGCCGCGCTACGCCGCCGCGATCTCCGAGCCCACACCCGCCGGTAGGCGACGCTTGGTGCGTGGAAGGAACCCGGCACCGGGCGCCTCGCGGTCGGTCGCCGTTGTCAACGCCGACCCTGTCGGGTCAACCATCGACCAGACCGGCGAACCCAACTCCGGGTACGTCCCGTACCCCGCGGTCGACGTCACCGTGCTCCCCGCAGGGTGCCGACCGGTAACCGTCGCTGCGGCTCGCCTCCGGCGCCGCACCGACCTGGCACCAGCGCGCGCCGTTCCGGTCCCTTGATCGACTCGACGTGGCGACAGGCTGACCCCACCACCGCGGCGCACCACGCACGACAATCGCGAATGCGCCTGCATGCCTGCTATCATGCAGGCATGGCGCAACTTACCATTCGCGGGTCGGACGAGCTCATCTCCCGGGTCAAGTCATCAGCGGCCGACGTTGGGCGATCGATGAACGACTACGTCATCTCGATCCTCGACGCTGCGACGAATCCCGATCTTGCCGATTCGGCCTCGGATCGCCTCAGGGAACGATTGCGACGCGCTGGTTTGCTTGCCACTCCGGCTCGCCTGCCCGGCCAGCGGCCCACGAGGAAGGCGATCGCCGAAGCCGGCGAACGCGCTGCGAAAGGTCGACCAGTGAGCGACTTCGTCACAGAGGGACGGTGACGGTATTCGCCGATTCCTCGGCTCTCGTGAAGTTGTACGTGCCTGAAGCGGGCCATATCGCGGTGCGTTCCATCACCGACCCCATTGTCATCGCCGATCTGGCGCGAGTCGAGGTGCCCGCCGCGTTCTGGGGAAAGGTGAGAACCGGTGAACTGGCTCTCGATGATGCCGACGTGCTCATCAGTGCTTTCGAATTCGACTACCACGGTGACGACACCACCGAACCGATCTTTGCCGTCGTCGCCCACGGCGAACCAACACTGATTGACGCGGCTCGGCACGCCGCCCGCCACCAATTGCGGGCCTACGACGCCGTCCAACTCGCGTGCGCTATCGCGGCTCGCCGTGCCGACCCATCCATCCACACCATCGCAGTCTTCGACAAACATCTACAGAACGCAGCAGTTGCCGAGGGCTTCGCCGTTCTCGGCAACCGATAAGCCGCAGCGGCGAAGCCACCAACGCTACCGGTTCCGGATCGCGCGCTGACCCGTGAAATTGAGCCACTCATCTCAATCGTCGGCATCAACCAGGTTTGGTGTTCCAACGGATGTCGAATCACCAAGCCGTCACGGCCCCGTTCGATCGGCGTAGAGCCCCCTGATCTCACGCATCATCGACGTGCTCCAAATACCTCTCCGTTGCCGAACGCGAAGGACCACGCCACCCGGGACGCACTCTCCCAGCAACTTAGCCAATTCAGTCGCGACCATCAACTCAAGACCACAACCGTCAGCACAGATGACATCCCATCTATACGTCACCGCGCTCGATCGCTGAGTTATCCAAATTGCGCGGCGCGTTCGCATCGCCAGGCAGCACGCCCGAAATACCGAGAGCGGTGCGCCGCTCCCTGATGACTCCACGACGGCTCCCGAAGCCTCTTCCACCAAATCAAACGCCCGAATCATAGCGTCATGCTCGCCATCGGCGTCGACAATCGGACAGTCAACGTGATGGCGACGGCCGCACACCATCCGCGACTCCACTCTCCACAGGAAGTCTTGCGGTCCGCCGCTCTTCAAGGCAGCCCAACACAGCCGTTGCACGCCAGCTCAAGCCCCGAGTAGAGCGCCGCCTACAAGCGCCTCATCACCGGGAACAGGGCTTGCAATGGCG
>JADJBW010000005.1 GCA_016703525.1 Actinomycetota bacterium
AGTCAGCGAGATGGCTACTCCTCCGGCACCTTGACCTGAGGTGGTGCGGACCCCATCATGTCGGGGCAAATCGGGAAGAGCGCCCGGAACATGGCATTGACCTCCGAGGCATTCGCGACCACGAACTTCTTGAACCGACTGAAGACCACGGCGGTCGTGACATTCTCACCGACATCATCGGGGAACCCGACCTCAAGAATGTTGATCGCACTCGCGGCGTCGGTCGGGAGGTGCGGGCGCATCGCTGCGAGCGCGGCCTTCAGCCGGTCGATGTTCGCGACCACCACGTCGATGTCGCGTCGCTCGATCATTGAGCGCTCCATCTCCGAGCCGGCTTCCAGGAACGCCATGATCGAGAGACATCGAGCGCGATTCAACTCGTCCGCGATCCACCGGGGCTCCGTCGTGGTGGATTGCGTCGGACCGGCCGGCACGGAAGATGTCGTGGCGAAACCGAAGATGGCGGTGTCCTCATCGCTCAACGGCCGAGTCGTGGACGGGGCAGCCCCCGGCAGTATGTCGAACGGCACCGAAGACGGCGGATTGAACTCCTCGATGTTGGCGCGCCCCGCTTCCGACGTGCCGGGAATGAATCCGCAGGCGGAAACCACTACGGACGCCACAGCGAGCACGCCCCCCAAACGACACGATCTCACGGGCACAAGTATACCGCCGCTTCGCCGCAGTCCTCGGCGGGGCATCGCCGCACTCGCCTGTTCCGGCGCGCCGATTCGCGTCGTCGATCAGAAGAGTTCGACGTCGCCCAACTGCAACCGCAAGCCGCGTATCGCCGGAACCCGGGAGGTCGACAGCGGCTTCCAGGTGAGCACCGGACCCGCCTTCGGCACGGGAACGAAACCGCTCACCCGGCCGTTGGCAGATCGGACCGACAGCAGATAGTCGGCGTCGCTTCCGGCAGCGACCTCGCGTAGCGCCGCACGCAGACCGCGCTGTCCCGCGCGGCCCTCGAGTACCTCGCAGATCGCCGCCTCCGTCGTCGCGCCGCCGCAGCCGGAACACGACCGCGCCGTCCTCGAGGCGGTCACCGGCGAGGACCACCCGATACCGAAGGTGGTCGAGCCGATATCGCCACAGCAGGTAGGCCGCCGACCGGTCGGTCGTGATCCCCTCGACCGCCGGCTGACGTTCGAGCAGCGCTGCCGTGGCGTCACCGTCGGAAAACACCTCGCCAGCCGGACGACCGGCGTCGCATTCCGCCGACATCTTCTGCGCCCCCGTGCGCGACCGCGCCATCCGTAGCACCGCACCCGGGTTGGTCACCCGGGCCTGCACTGGGACTCGGCCGACGATCTGCCATCCCATCTTCAGGTAGCCCGGGCGGCTCTTGTCATTCGGTGTGTTGAACACGGCGTCGACGCCCATGTCGGCGAGTGCCGGGAGCGCACCCAGGGTGAGCCGACGGAAGATGCCCTGCCCCATGGCGTCGGGATGCGTCGCCGTGTCGACCGCTCGCACCATCTCGATCCGACCACCGTTCGGCGTGGCGAACCGCCAGCGCATGAAGGCACGCACACCGACGATCCGGTCGGCTTCATCGGCCGCGACCCACATCGGGGAGGCGCCGAACGCATTGTCGTCGTGCTTCCACGAGAAGAACGCAGCGTTCGGATCCTGTGGCTTCCAGCCCAGCGCCGCGGCGCAGACCGCCAGGATCGCGTCGCGATCGGCGTCGGTGGCGCGCCGAACATGAACGGTCGACCGGCCCGACATGTCTCACCTCCCCAAGCTTCGCCCCCACGACCGTCGAAGAGCGGCGTGGTGCACCTATGATGCCACGGTGAGCGCGCCATCTGACTGGGGGGTCCGCCGCGGCAGCCTCAAGCTCGGCGGCGACGGGCCACTGCTGTGGATCGGCATGGGTGTCGTGCTCGTCGTCACGTCGTTCTTCGCGGTCCTTGTCGACGAACTCAACTACGACGTGTGGTCGGCGATCGTGACGTTCTTCGTCATCATCGCTATCACGATCCCGATCCTGGGCTGGGTAAGCAGCGTCGACGGCGACCGACGGATGTTCGCGATCCTCTTCGCGGCCCTCCTCATCCGCCTCCTCGCGTCGCTCGCCCGCTACTACATCCTCGCCGTGACCTACGGCGGCGTCGGCGATGCGGGCCGGTACCACTACGGCGCCATCGCCATGGCGAACCACATCAAGGACGGGTACTACGAGATCGACTTGGGCCCGCGCCTGGCGAATAACCCACCGGAGACGCGTCGGGTCGGCTTCGTCACCGGGCTCATCTACCTCATCACCGGACCGAGTGTGTACTCGGGGTATTTCGTGTTCACCTGGTTCGCCTTCCTTGGACAGCTGGCATCGATCAGGGCCTTCCGGATCGCCGTCCCCGAGGGCAACCACCGGCTGTACGCGATGCTCGTGATGTTCGTCCCGTCGCTGATCTACTGGCCGTCATCGATCGGGAAGGAAGCCTGCATGGTTCTCGCAATCGGCGTGGCGTCCTACGGCGTCGCCCGGATCTTCGCTCGACGATCGATCGGCGTCGGCTTCGCGTGCGCCGCTCTCGGCCTTGTCGGTGCCGGACTGATCCGCCCTCACGTTGCGCTGCTCCTCGGGCTTGGGGTGGCCTCGGCGTTCGTCGTTCAGGAGCGCTCCCTCAGGCCCGGGCTGGGCTGCCGCGCAGGGGCCGCGACACCGCGGTCCGAGCGGTCGCATTGACGGCCGTGGCTGTCTTCGTGATCGGGGCGGCGTCGGCGGCACGCGACAACTTCGGCACCGTCGGCGACGGTGCGAGCGACGTGAGCGGCGCGTTCGCTGCGACCATCGCTCGAACCGAGATCGGCGGATCGGCCTTCCCGCCCACCCCGGTTCGCACTCCACTCGACCTGCCGATGGCGACGATCTCGGTGATCCTTCGACCGTTCCCGTGGGATGCCCGCAACCTGCAGAGCCTCGTGTCGGCCACCGAGGGACCAATCGTGCTGCTCTTCTACCTGAACCGTCGGCGCCTCAGATCCATCCCGAGCCTCATCGTGCGGTACCCCTACATCGCGTTCTGTCTGGGCTACATGCTCGTGTTCATCGTCGCGTTCTCGAATATCGGAAACGCCGGGATTCTCGCCCGGCAGCGCGTGCAGGTCCTCCCGATGACACTGACGATCGCGGCGATGCCGATCGCGGCTCGAGCGCGAACGAAGTCGGAGAAGCGCCGCACCCACCGCGACGAGACACAGCGCAGTTATGCTGACGACCCGAGAGGGGCCGAGCCGGTGCTCGCGCATCGAGATTCAAGCGGAGTCGTGTCGTGACGAAGTTCAGGTTGCTGCTGCGCCGAAGGCGGGTCGCGGTCGTCGCGTCGATCCTCATCGGAGTTCTCGCCGGAGTGGTCTCGTCGATCACCGGCTCGGGCGGCCGCGACATCACGACGTGGGAGGCGATGCAGGTCGTCTTCGTCAACTTCGACAGCGGCCAACTCGCGAGCGCCGCGGTCATCAATCAGGCGGCGCAACAGGCAACGATCGGCGACGTCCCCACGGCGGCCAAGGAGATCCTCAAGTCGAAGCTCTCGGCGAAGGCGCTCGCGAAGAAGGTCAGCGCCAAGGCTGTCGTCGAAAGCGGCACGATCGAGATCAAGGCACGCGACACCAACAAGAAGCTCGCCCTGCGCTACGTGCAGGCCTTCGGCCAAGCGTTCGTCGAGAGCAGCAACCGCGAACTGAAAGACGCTGCCACCAAGAAGTTCGACGCCACGAAGAAGAGGGTCGACGAAGCCAAGGCCGCTCTCGATGAGTACGACGCATTCCTCTCCGCGAACACCGGGCAGACGCCGGGAGTCGAGGAGGCGATTCGCCTCAGAAGCGCCGTGGACTCGAGGATGCGTGGCGCACCGCGACCGGGGAACTCGCCGCCGCGAACGCTACGGTCGAGAGTTCGAATCGGTATTTCACGATCGAGCCGGAGGAGCCGGTCGCGCTTGACTCGCTCAAGCTCGGTCTGCCCGACTCGCTTCCGCTCCGCGTCACGATTCTGACCGCGATCGCCAGTCTGTTCGGCGTCGCGATGCTGCTCATCATCGAGAAGATCAACCCGCGCTTCGATACCCGCGATGAGGTCACCGAGGTGCTCAGCCTCCCGGTGATCGGTGAGATCGCGACGCTCCCTCGCGCCTACATCCAGGGCAAGGACCGGACGAAGGTGTCGCTCGACCTACCGACCGCCGAGGCGTACCGACGGCTCCGATCGGCGTTCCAGTTCATCATGAACCGTCGCGCCGCGGGCGAGGATGAGCCCGGAGTCGAGGCCGAACCCGACTCCACCGTGTTCCTGATCATCTCATCGACCCCTGAAGAGGGGAAGTCCACCACCGCTGCAATGACGGGCCTGGCCATGGCCGAGGCCGGCGTTCCCACACTGGTCCTCGGCTGCGACTACCGGCGGCCGACCATCGATCGGCTGCTCGGCGTCCCCGGCTCGAAGGGGATCACCTCACGCGTCGTCATGTCGATCGACCGACCGGAGTTGAGCGAGATCGTCCACAAGACGGAATGGCCCGACCTGTGGGCTGCGCCGAGTGGACGGCCGACGCGCTCGGTTGCCGGGTGCGCTGAGGTTGCCGGCGAGATCATCGGTGCGGCACGCGAGAACGGCGTGTCGGTCCTGATCGATACCACCCCGGTTCTTGTGGCGAACGACGCGATGGATCTGGTCGACCAGGTCGACGAGATCGTGCTCGTCATTCGAGCCGGACATACATCCCAGCGTGCGGCGCGGCGGGCGATCGACCAGGTCACCCTCCACGGTCGGTCGATCCTCGGCGTGGTGCTCATCGGCGTGGTCGCCCTCGGCAAGGACGACGACTACTACTCGCACACGAGTCCGGATCTGGAGCACGACGACGAGCTCCACCCACCACGATCCGATGGCGAGCTCTTCGCCCGCGACGTGCCCACCGCGGCGGGCGACGCGGCAACGGCTCGTCGAGCGATGCGAAGCAGCCAAACGGCATGTCGGCGAACGAGCCGGCGAACGACGTAGCGAACGGGCCGGCCAATGGAGCCGACAAACGCTCCCCGGTCGCCACCGCCTCAACGGGTCGCAACGGTCGCAGCGCATCCGGGGGAAAGCCGCGGAGTGCCCGCAAGTAGCCCGGCGAGTCGAGCGGTCCGCCTGCGCAGAGCCGTTCGCCGAACGACGCGCCGGGCCGAACACCGATGCGAGCACAGCATCCCGATCCGGTGACGTCGGCCACCGGGCGCACCACAGTCGCACTGGACTCACCGAACGACCTGCTCGGCTGGTGGGACCGGTGGAACACGCTCGCTGTGCAGTCCGGGGCGCTCATCTTCCGCTCGCCTGCCTGGGTTGCTGCATGGTGGGAGGTGCTCCACCCCGACGATCGCGTCGAGTTGCTGGTGCGCGGCGACGACCAACCGGACGGGCTCGTCGCGCTTGCGACGGGGCGCCGCCGACTCCATCCGCGCCTTCCGATCGCCCCCACCGTGACGGTCCTCGCCGGAAGCGGCGTCGGCGCGGCCGACCATCTCGGCCCAGTCGGGGTCGATGCGTTCACCCGCCGCCAACTCGTCGCGGACGCTGTCTCGCACGTCGGCGGACGTCCGCTGCAGCTCGCCGAGTTGTCCGACGAGTTCGGGGCTACCGCACGGGCGCTCGGTGCCACGCCGATTCACCAGCGCCGGTGCCCAGCGGTTGCCCTGTCGCCCGAGGCCGGGCCTGCCACCTGGCCCCGCCATCTGCGCAAGGAACTCCGCCGACGCGAACGACGCGCTGCCGAACTCGGCATCGAGCGGCGTTGGATTCGCCTCGATGCCGGCTCCTCCGAGCCGATCGGTCAACTCAATCGGCTCCACGACGCGGTCTGGGCATCGCGCGGCCGCTCAGGGCTCTCGACATCCTGGCGGGACGAGCTCGTCCTGCGAGTAGCCGAAGCCAGCACCGGCGATGACGGCGCGTGGATGCAGCTACTCGAGCGCGACGGAATGGCAGTCGCGGCGCTCCTCGGGTTCCGATATGGATCGACGTTCTGCTCGTACCGAACCGGATGGGATCCGTCGCTGCGCAGCCTCGGGCTCGGGCTGCTGCTGCACTCCGATGCCATTCGACGAGCGTCGTCGCTGGGGTGCGGACGGTACGACTTCCTCCGGGGGACCGAGCCGCACAAGTACACCCTCGGCGGTGTCGACGCGATCGAGTCGACGTCGGTGGTCGCACGCGGCGTCGCGGGCCGGCTGCTCGTGGAGCGCGAGCGGCGGTCGGCCCAGAGAAACGCCGGCGCGGGGTGGCACGAACGCGACTCGCCGGCCGCGTCGGTCAGCGGCTGACCACGATCCGCGCTTCGACTCCGCCTGAGAACACCGAGTACGTCCCCGCTGTGGGAAACTGCAGCGACGCGGGTTCCTTTGCCGCGACGACCAGGTCGGAAACCTCGGCCACGGCAACCTCGTGCGCCGCGCCATCAGCGCTCGACAGAGCGACGATCTCGCCGGGCGAGATCCGGATCTCCTCGGGCTCGATGGTCGAGGCGGTCACCTTGAACGTGTGCTTCGCCGTCGCGGGCTCCTCCACGCGGAACGCCCCCGACACCGGGAGTTCGTCCGGCAGATCGATCGTGCCCTGCGCGGGCGGCGTCGTCGGCACGGTGGAGCGGTCGGGATCGACCTCGGGCGCCGGGGCGCTGGTGGAGGTCGAGCGCGGTGCGGCGCCTGCCCGGTCGTCGCTGTTGCTGCAGGCCGACACGAGCAGGGCGCCGGCGACGCCGCCCGCGACGAACGCCATGTGCAGAGGTCGTCTCGACATCATCACATCGAGGGTACGGGCGTTCCCGCGCAATCCCACCCGATCGGACCGTGCGCCGCCTCGACCGGCGTTGTCGGTCGGGTACCCTGCGCCGCCGAGACGAGGAGCACAACATGACGACGATCGGATTCTGCGGGCTCGGCACGATGGGGATGCCGATGGCGGCGCACCTCGCCGACGCCGGCTTCGAGCTCGTGGTGTGGACCCACACCGCCGAGAAGGCCACCGCGTTCGCCGAGGCGCACCCCGGGTGTCGGGCCGTCGCCACTCCATCCGATGTTGGGAGCGCCGCCGACATCGTGTTCGTCATCGTCGGCGACACCTCGATGAGCGAGACCGTGTTCCTCGGGGCCAACGGGCTGCTTCGCAACCCGATGCCCGGCGCCATTGTGGTCGAATCCTCGACCGTCTCGCCCGAACACGTCGGGCGTTGCGCCGCGGCGTGCACCGCCGCCGGTGTTCGCTACGTCGACGCACCCTGCACGGGCTCGCGGCCCGGCGCGGAGGCCGGGAACCTGACCTTCATGATCGGCGGCGATGCGTCGACGGTGGACGAGTTGCGTCCGGTGCTGATCCGATGGCCGCGCACGTGCACCACTGCGGTGCGATCGGGCTCGGCATGGTGGCGAAGCTGAGCCAGAACCTCGTGCTGGCGAACCTCGCCCAGGTGCTGTCCGAGTCGTTGGTGCTCGCGACCGCCGCAGGCCTCGATCCCGACATCATGCTCGGCATCCTCGAGGACTCGGCCGCACGAACCGGCTACGCCGCGTTCAAGGCGCCGTACATCCTGAGGCGCGACTTCGAGCCGAACTTCTCGCTGCGCTGGATGGCGAAGGACGTGCATCTGATGCTGCAGCAGGCGGCAGCGCTCGGCGTACCGCTCCCGGTCACCCAAGCGACCAGCGAATGGTACGACCGGGCCATCGACGCGGGGCTCGGCGACGACGACTTCTGCGGCGTCGTACGGCTCACCGAGGCGCTCGCCGGCACGGAGGTCCGCGGCGACTGACCGGTACCGACGCGAGCCAGCGAGCCGCGAGCCCGCGATCAGCGCAGGGATGCCCACAGGCCGGCGAGCAGCACCAGCGCACCACCCGCCAGCCCCACCGGCCCCAGGTGCTCGCCGTAGAACACACGGGCGAACGCAGCAGCGATGACCGGCTCGGCGGTCGCGATGATGACCGCCCGGTGCGGCGCGACGCCGCGCAGCCCGATCGAGAGCAGGAGGTACGGCGCCCACGTCGAGACGACGCACAAGCCGACCACATAGGGCAGATCCGCCAGGTGCGGCACGGCGAAGCCGCTCGCGACACCGAGCGGGAGCGAGCCGACGGGCAGCGCGATCGCGTACACGACGATCGGATCCACGGCATCGAACAACGGGCGGCCGACGAGGTAGTAGCACGCATACGATCCGCCGGCCACGGTTCCCCATGCCAGCGCCGCAGGCGTCACCTCGATGCCGCTCCCCGAACCCATGACCACGGCGATCACCCCCGCGACGCTGACGACGGTCACGATCACCATCGAGGCGTCCGCGCGGCCGTGGCCGAGCGCGACGACGCCCACGGCCACCCACATGGGCGCCGTGTACAACAGCACGTAGGCCAGCGTGATCCCTCCGGCCTGCACCGCCGCCGGAAGCGCCAGGTAGAAGACGCTCACGCCGATCACCGTGAACGCAGCGAGCGCCGGCCGTCGAGCCCGCTCGACGCGGAACCGGCGGCGGGTGGCGACCGCATGCGCGACGAAGCAGACCCCGCCGCCGAGCGCGCGCCAAAACGCCACGCTCGGCGCACGGTGCCCCCGCCGGCCAAGCTCGGTGGTGAACACGCCGATGATCGCCCACAGCGCCGCGGCGCCGAGCACCGCCATGGCGGGCCGCGTCGGCGACCCGCTCCGGCGCGAGGCGTCGAGCGGGTCGAGGCTCACTCGTCCATGCCAAGCGCCGACAGCGCCGCCGATCGCGCCCAGCGGTAGTCGGCCTTGCCCACGGGCGACCGCACGACCTCGTCGACCACGACGAGCTCACGGGGCACCTTGTAGCCGGCCACGGTCGACCGGCAGTGCGTGGCGAGCTCGTCGAGGCCCGCTTCGAGCCCCGGCCGAAGCGACACAACCGCGCACACCCGCTCGCCGAACCGCTCGTCGGGGACGCCGACGACCAGCGCGTCGTACACCGCGGGGTGCGATTTGAGCGCCCCCTCCACTTCTTCGGGGAACACCTTCTCACCGCCGGTGTTGATCGCCTGCGAACCGCGGCCGAGCAACACGATCGTGCCGTCGTCGTCCACCGTCGCCATGTCGCCGGTCAACACCCAGCGCCGCCCCTCGACCTCGACGAACGTCGCCGCCGTGCGTTCGGGATCGTTGTGATACCCGAGCGGGATGCGCCCCGTGAGCGCCACCCGTCCGATGACCCCGGAGCCCGGCGCCACCGGCCGGCGCTCGTCGTCGAGCACCGTCGTGGTGTCGCCGAGCGGCGTGAAGCGGGTGGCGCCCCCGGTGGAGCTCCCCGCTTGCAGGCGATGCGACCCCTGCGCTCCCGTCTCGGACGAGCCGAAGCCGTCGGTCACCATCACGTGGGGCAACAGTTCCATCAGGCGGTCCTTGAGCGCCGCCGACAACGGCGCCCCACCCGAACCGAGGGCGAACATCGAGGACGCGTCGAAGGGGCCGTGACGGTCCCACGCGTCGACCAGCGGTCGAGCCATCGCGTCGCCCACGATGATGAGCGTCGACACCTTGTTGGCCTCGACGGCGCGCCACGTCGCGCGCGCGTCGAACGAACCCGGATGCATCACCACTCGAGCGCCGCAGTACAGCCACGACAACGAGGTCCACTGCGCCGCCGCGTGCATCATCGGTGCGAGCGGGAAGGCGACGAAATCGAAGTCGATGATCCGTTCGAGCACCTCGTCGGGCCGATCGACCGGCCCGTTGAGTCGCATGGGATCGCCGCCCCCGATGCACGAGAAGAACGCATCGCCGTGGCGCCACACCACACCCTTGGGCATCCCGGTCGTGCCGCCGGTGTAGATGACGTAGCGATCGTCGTCGGACCGCGGTCCGAAGTCACGCTCCGGCGACGACGCCGCAAGCGCCCGTTCGTAGTCGATCGACCCGGCAGGCGTCGGCGACCCGGTGTCGTCGACGGAGATCACCGTGGTGATCGCGTCGAGCGGATCGAAGCCGTCGAAGCCACCGACCACCTCGGCCACGTTCACGGCGAACCGACGATGCGCGATGAGCGCCACGATCCCCGAGTCATCGAACAGGTAACGCAGCTCGCCGGCAACGTAGCGGTAGTTGATGTTGATGGGAACGGCACGCAGCTTGAAGCACGCGAACATCGCCTCGAAGTACTCGGGGCAGTTCCGCAGATACACGCCGACGTGGTCGCCCGGTCCGACCCCGCTCTCGGCAAGCACGTGGGCGAGCCGATTCGATCGCTCCTCGATCGACGCGTACGTGAGCTCACGACCCTCGCACACCAGAGCGACCCGGTCGGCGACGCGGTCGACCACCGACTCCCATACGTCGGCGAAGTTGTAGGTGGTGAGCGTCATCGCACGGCGTCCTTCCTGGTCGCGATCTCCTGTGCCACCGACACGCAGGCGTCGGCGATGGCGGGCCCGAACGACTCGAGCACGGGCGACGTGTGGCCCTCGTCGTAGCGACGGATCTCGGCACCCGGGATGTGCAGCGCCAAGTGGAGTTGGGCGGTCGGGGTGACCGCCCGGTCCTTGGTGGTCACGACGACCGCGGTCGGAACGTCGACGCCACCGATCCAACGCCGCGACGAGAACGTCGCGATCGCGTTGCCCGCCTCCAGCACCATGCGCACGTCGTGGCGGCGCATCTCTTGAGCGGCCCAGACCTGCATGGACGACGGGCGTTCGGTTCCACGGAGCCCGCGCGGCAGCACCGAACGAACCGGGCCGGGCAGTCGGGTCAGCGCCTGCGTGGTTCGGGTGGTGCCTGCCATCGCCGCCATCGCTCCGGCGAACGCGAGCCGCTGTTGCAGGGCCGGCACGAACGAGAAGCTCGTGGCCGCCAGCACCAGGCCCGACACCAGATCGGGATGCCGGCGCCACATGAGCTGGGCCACCGGCCCACCCATCGAGTAGCCGCAGAAGATCGCCTGCTCGACGCCCAGTTCCCAGCACAGCGCAGCAACGTCGTCCGCACAGTCGGCGAGCCGGAATCGCCGCCTCGATCGGATGCCACGGCCATGGCCGCGCAAGTCGGGCGCGACCACCCGGAAATGCTCGCTGAGGGGCTCGAAGCACCGGAACCAGTTGAGGCCGCCCGAGGCGACCCATCCGTGCAGCAGCACGACCGTCGGCGCGTCGGGGCGCGGTCCGGGGACCTCGCGCACGAAGGTTCGGCCGCGGCCGACCAGGTGCACCCGATGACCGAGCGGGAGGTCGAGACCCGCGACCTGCTCGGGTACCACCTCCTCGATCGACGGCATCTGTTCGGCCATCACACCACCACCACATCTGTCGGGGATCGGTCGCCGCCGAGCAATAGACCGGCGGCGGCGGCGAGCTTCTCGGTGACCGATGACGGCGGCGCCACACCGGTGATCCAGGCCACCAACGCCGAGAGCCAGATCTCCTGCAGCAGCCCCGCGACGAGTTCCTCCCGTTCGGTCGGGTCGTCGCGTTCCATGGCCGCCAGGATCATCGAGCTCATCAGCGACCTGACCTGGCGGACCACCGGCGCCACCGTCTCGTCGCCGGAGACGAGCGCACGCACCACGGCGATCGTGAACTGCTGTTGACGCTGGAGCGCACGGTTGGCCCGACCCAGCACATCGACCACCCGGCCGAGCGGATCGTCGCCTCGCGGAGGCGACACGGCCAGTCGTTCCGCGAGGGTCTCGATCTGGCGGAGCATCGCGGAGACGAGCAGGTATTCCTTCGAGGGGAAGTAGCGGTAGAGCGTGCCGAGCGCCACATCGGCCTCGGCGGCCACGGCGCGCATCTGCACGGCGTCGAAACCGCCCTCCGACGCGAGCCGGGCCGCGACGTTGAGCATCCGCTCCTGACGAGCATGTTGGGACTGGGTGAGCGCCACAGAGATCCTTTCGAGCGACCCCATCGTGTCACGCCCGGTGGAACGCGTTCTAGGAATCGCCTGAGCCGGGCGCGCCCGAGCCACCCCACGCCGTGACCGGGCCGGCGACCTCCACCAGACGGTCGATCGCACGCTCGTCGAACGCCACACGATCGATCCGGTGCACGCCCGGCGTTCGCACGCTTCGATCGAACGCCGCCAGCGACGCCTCCACGTGCGCGGCCGCCGAGTCCACAACTCCGGTCGAGGTCGAACCGGCGACCGGTGGGGCCGACCGGTTGCAGGCGGGTTCCCACACCTGCACCGCGATCGAGCAGCCGAGCGTCGACGCGAGCTCGAGCAGCTCGGCGGAACGGGGGTCGAGCCCACCCGGCGCGCCGTCGGTGGCGCCCGCGTCGCACACCGCCACGCACGGCCGATCGTCCAGCCCGGCCAACAGCGCAGCCGCCACGGCGGCACCGGGGATCGCGATCGCGGGCACCAGCATCGATGCCGGGATCCCGGTGGGGAACGTGCGAGCGAGCCAGAACCCGGCGACGCCGGCATCGGCGACCACAACGCCGTCGCGCGGCGCCGCGCCGGACAGGTGCAGGGCGGCGCGCGCGGGGCTCAGCGGCGAGGACTCCGACTCGTAGAGCGGCGTGACGGCCGCCGACATCTCGCTAAAGAAGCGCGTTCGCGCCGGGGGATCCGAAGCGGCCGCCCAACGCGCCACCAACAGATCGACGTGCGCCGGCTCGACCTCGAGAACGGTCGGTGCGACGAGCCGTAGGTCGAGCTCAGCAGGGTCGCCGCCGACCACCACCACGAGGTCGGCGTTGGTGATGCCCGCGAGTTCGGCGTCGCGCTCCTGCAACCCGATCGTGCCGGCGTGATACGGCGAGTCCCACCGGAACGCGCCCTTGGCGCCCCAGGTGTTGAACACCGGAACCCCGGCGTGCGCAGCGGCAACGTGCAGGCGATCGACCACTCCGGCCCGCACCACGCCGGGCCCGGCGATGAATACGACCTCGAGCTGCGCGAGATCGGGCGACAGCATGGACACCACGGGATCGGCCTCGGCGGCGAGGTCGGCGAACCCGATGGGTGCCGGGGCATCGAGGTCGAAGTCGAGATGGAGGGCGATCGTGTGCGGCGTCGCCTCCCGTGCCGCGTGGTGCACGCGCAACAGCGCCGTCTCGGGGTCGGCGATCGTCTCGGGGTTGGCCCGGCCACCGGGTTGGGACGACACGTGGAGAAGCTGCGGATCGAGCAGCGCAACCCCGGGCACACCGCCGCACCGACCATCGAGGTCGGCGAGGAGGAGCGCCAGGTCGTCGGGCGCCGCGATGCCCGGAAGGCCGCCGAGTCCTGTCGCCACACCGTGGACGCGCCGAACGCCGAGGCGCGCGAGCGCCTCAGCGATCCGTTCGCCGACCGTGGGCGTCGCGGCGGACGCGGGCGGGGTCACGCGACGATCAGTAGCGCAGACCCGGCGCGCGAGTCCCGAAGACGTCGGTCGCAAGCTGCATGCCGAGCTTGGCCGCATCCCACCGCTTGCCCCCGTTGTTGAGCGTGGGGCCATCGGCCCACGGCTTCATCCAGATGATGTTCTCGGCGACGGCGCGAATCACCTGACCGGTGACGTGATCGGCCTCGGCCGATGCCAGCCAGGCGACGAGCGGCGACGAGACGGCCGGGTCCATGCGGTTCCACTCGCCATCGGGAACGTCGTCGGCCTCGATTACGGCCGGGGCACCGGGCATGGTGCCGGTGATCCGCGTGGCGGCGGCCGGACCGACGCAGTTGACCGTGACGCCCATACGGAACAGCTCCAGGCTGAGCGTCTGCGTGAGCGAGGCGATCGCCGCCTTTGCCGGGGCATAGTTCGACTGGCCGAAGTTGCCGGTGAGACCTGCGCCCGAGGTCGTGTTGATGATGCGCCCGCCGACCGGCTCGCCGGTGGCCTTGAACCGCTCGGTCCAGTGCGTCGCTGCGTGCTTGCACGGCGCCCAAGTGCCCTTGAGATGCACGTTGATGACCGCATCGAAGTCGGACTCGGACATCTTCACGATGGTGGCGTCACGCACGATGCCGGCGTTGTTCACCAGAATGTCGAGGCGCCCCCAGGTGTCGACCGCCTGCGCCACCATGCGCCCGGCGCCCTCGAAGTCGGCGACGTTCTCGTAGTTGGCCACGGCCTCGCCGCCGCGTGCCGCGATGATGTCGACGGTGAGGTCGGCATCGCGGCCGACGCCCTCGCCGCTCACCGAGCCGCCGAGATCGTTGACCACCACTCGCGCGCCGTGCTTGGCCAGCTCCATCGCATGACCACGGCCGATCCCGTGGCCCGCACCGGTCACGATCGCGACCTTGCCGTCGAGCAGTCCCATGCACCCTCCCGGGTCTCGCCGACGTGTTCCGACACGCCGGATCTGACGAAGCGTCAGATTCTAGGGCGAGCGCGTGACTGTACCCAGCCGACGGCGGTCTGGGCCGATCGCGCCCCGGTTCGCATGGGTGTTTTCGCCCGCCCCACGAAGATGCGGACGCCTCACGCCGATTCGTAGAGATGTCGCCACACTGATCACACCGAGCGATGGAACAGCCACCAAGGGTGAGACCAGCGATTCGGCGACATCATCCCTCCAGACAACCAGGACCAGATCAACATGCTCACCAACTTCGAGTTCATCTCCGCCTACCTCCAGGCCCAGACCCGCAGCGAGCGTGGCGCCTCCCTCGTCGAGTACGCCCTCCTCGTTGCCCTCATCGCCGTCGTCTGCATCGCAGCGGTCACCGCCCTCGGCGGCCGCGCGAAGAGCAACTTCAGCTCCATCGCCAACTCGATCTGACGCACGGAGCCGAGGCGGGCCGACACCGATGTCGGCCCGCCTCGCCCCGTCTCCGGAAGGACCCACCATGCTCAACCTCGAATTCATCTCCGCCTACCTCCAGGCCCAGACCCGCACCGAGCGTGGCGCCTCCCTCGTGGAGTACGCCCTGCTCGTCGCCCTCATCGCCGTCGTCTGCATCGCAGCGGTCACCGCCCTCGGCGGCCGCGCGAAGAGCAACTTCAGCTCGATCGCGGCGCGCATCTGACATCCATCGCGGCGGGAACCCACCTCGGGCAACACACCCGAGGCGCGACGAACGGGCGGGCCCAATGGGTCCGCCCGTTCGCGTGAAGCGGTCGCAATCAGCCGCGGCAGCGGTTCATCGACCGGCCGCTGTCGGTCCTCGGTCGGCCCTCGGTCAGTCCGCGTAGCGGGCGCGCAGGTCCTGCTTGAGGATCTTGCCAGCCGGATTCCGAGGGATCACGTCGACGTGCTCGATCTGCTCGGGGAGCTTCTGCACCATCAGGCCCTCGGTGCGCAGGTAGTCGACCATCGCCTCGAACGTGATCGGATCCGCGCCGGGAGCCGTTTGCACGACGGCGCACGCACGCTCGCCCGATGCGGCGTCGGGGAGGCCGATCACCGCCACATCCGCGATCGCCGGGTGGCGAAACAGCATGTCCTCGAGCTCCTTGGCCGAGATGTTCTCGCCCTTGCGAATGATGATGTCCTTGAGCCGGCCGGTGATGATCACGTTGCCCTCATCGTCGAAACGCCCGAGGTCGCCGGTGCGGAAGTAGCCGTCGGCGTCGAACGCGTCCGCATCGAGCGACGAATCGAGATAACCCTTCATCAGCTGCGGCGCCTTCGCCCGGATCTCGCCCTCCTCACCGGGCCCGGCGACCACGCCGTCGGGCCGCACGAGACGGATCTCGACGCCCGGCATCGGCTTGCCTTCCGAGCGGGCGAGTTCATCGTCGCCGTCGGCGATCGAGGCCATGGTCAAGATCGGCGCCTCGGTGAGGCCGTACCCCGACAGCACCGGAGCGCCGAACGCTTCGCGGATGTCGTGGACGAGCTGCGGCGGCTTGGGCGCTCCCCCGCCGGGAAATCCGCGAACACTCGGAAAGATCGGCGCGCTCGCCGCCTTCTGTGCCGCCAGATACGCCATGTGGAACGGGGTACCCGAACCAGCAAGCGTCACGTCGTTACGCGACAACACCTCGGGTGTCTCGGTGGGATGGAACGCCTCCATCAGGATCAGCGAGCAGCCGAACTGGAGGGCGGTGAACAGCCAGGTGATGCCACCGATGTGGGTAAACGGGAACACGAGCGCGCTGCGGTCGTCCGCGCTGCAGGCCATCCGATCGCCCATTGCGGCCGCGACCGCCGCGATCGAGGCGTCGGTGTGGCGGGCACCCTTCGGGTCGGCCGTCGTGCCGGAGGTGTAAAAGAGCCACCGGATCGCGTCGGCCGACGGGGCGACCGGCGTCAGCGTCGACGGATCACCGTCGGGGAGTTGGCGATCGACGACCAGCACCGAGCACCCGTCGTTGGCGGCCGCAATCGGAGTGGCCATCGCCTCGAAGTCGAACCCACGCCACTCCGACGGCACGACGAGCAGTCGCGCCGAGGCCTGGGCCGTGACGAACGCGACCTCGCGCTCGCGATAGATCGGGAGCACCGGATTCTGCACAGCGCCCAGTCGGCTGAGCGCCGCGACCAGCACGAGCGACTCGATCCACGTCGGGAGCTGCCAGGTGACGACCGATCCCTCGCCGATCCCCATCGCCGCGAATCCGGCAGCGGCCCGCTCGGCCGCCTCGGCGTACTCGGCGAAGGTGACCCGTCGGCCCGTCTCGTCCACCGCCAAGACGGCGTCGGGTGTCGCCGCGACCCGGGCGTCGATCAGATCCCACAGCGTCTGCCCAGCAAGCCTCGAGTGTTCCGTCATGCTCCCCCGGTCCTTTGTGAATAGAACGCCTCCGTTGCGGCGTTCACCTGTCCGACGGCACGCGACACTACGGCGTCCGGAGCACGATGGGGTCGGCCGGGTCGGGCGGGCCTGCGGTTCCTACCGACCGAGCGACGCGGTGACCACCGTGTCGATGGTGTCGGGAGCGGCCGAACCCGGGTCGAGCGTGACCGATGCGCCGACGAGCCGGCACGACCCGGTTGCGTCGTCGCCGACCTCGACCACTGCATCCACGCGGAGCGTCGAGCCGTTCCGCTCGTACGCGACCTCAGTCAGCCGATCCGCGGGGCCGCCGACGCAGCGGAAGTCGACCCGGACCGCCCGGGGTCCGGTCTGCGCGAACCCGACCACCTCAGCGCGTTGGATCGTTCTCCCGCCTCCGAGCACCACGCCGCTCGTCCCGGCGTCGATCGGCGAACCCGTCGAGTCGGGTCGAGCCACTCGCGCCGGCCACGGCTGGCCGACGAGTTCGAAACCCTGGGGCGGAACCACAACCTCCGACGTCAGGGCCGGGCCGTCGGCGTTCCCGTCCTCGTTCGACTCCGGATCGGCCGACGGGTCCACGCCGGTCGACGAGGCTGCGGCACCGGGCGACTCGGTGGAATCACCGTCGCCCAGGTCGCGCACGACCAGGGCGCCGCCGACCACCAGCACGACGGCGCAGACCGCTGCTCCCGCTCGGGCCAACCGGTTCGAGGTCCAGCCCGAGCGAGGCGATCCGTCGGCTGGCGTGACGAGGTGCAAATCGCCGGACGACTCGCTCCGGGCGCGGTTCGTCAGTGGGCTGTCGTCGGTCATTACGTCCTCCGACTGTCACGCTACGCGTTCCGTTGCGCGCTTGCCGCAATTGTTCATGCGAGTGGCGAGCGCACTCTCGCGAAATCGCGCCCGGACCGTCGACTCGACATGGGCAGAAATGCCCGTCCGCGATAGCGTGAGTGCACAAACACCCGCCGCGGGGCCCTGCTGCGGGTTGGCGGGTTGATCCCGGGGAGCACGCCGTTCATGCCCAATGACCTGGCTCAGGAACCAACCGGAGACCAGCTTGCCCAGCAGCTGGCGAACGACCAGAACGGGCTGTTCGATCTGCCCGAGGGATACGTCGCGCCCGTCCCGACGGTCGTTCCGGCCGGCGTGACCGTCTTCGGCATCACGCTCTCGCCGAAAGCCCTCGCCGGCGTCGCGGCAGCGCTGCTACTGCTCATCGGCCTCATCGGCGTGCTCGCGACCGGAGGCGACGATGGCGCCTCTGGGACGGGCGACACCCCCACCGCCTCGGGTGCCGGGCAGAACGGATCAGCGGGGGCCAGCGGAGCTGGCGCCACCGGAGCCGGAGCGAGCGGCGCGGGAGCGAGCGGCGCACCGACTGCGGCCGTGGCGCCCGGAACCGGGTTCGACGCCACGATCTCCAAGGGCAAGGTGACCGTGTCGGGCGCCGTGCCCGACCAGGCCACCTACGAGCAGGTCCTCATGGTCGCCGCCGGCAACTTCGGTGCCGCCGGGGAACTCGTGCGAGAACTCAAGGTCGCCACCGGAGCGGCACCGGTGGACGTGGTGAACGACCCCGTGCTCCGGCTTCTCGCCGATCCCGTCGTGCAGGGTGCCAGCGCCAACGGCGCGAGCATCACGCACGCGACCGGCGACAAGGTCGTCGCACTGTCGGGCAAGGTCTCGAGCCAACAGGCCAAGGAGCGCCTCGTCGGCGCCGCCGCCGGCATCGCCGGCGGGCTCGAGAAGGTCGTCGATCAGCTGCAGGTCGCCGAACCCAAGTCGACCACCACATCGCCGGCCAAACCCAGCACCAGCACCAAGCCGGGCAAGAAGGGCGCAACCGGCGCGACCACCCCGCCGACCACCGAGGCGCCGGCGACCGTGCAGGAGAACCTCGACCAGCTGCTCGCCGGGAAGGTGGTCGAGTTCGACACCGGGAGCGCCGCGCTGAATCCGCAGTGGGAAGCGACCGTCAACGAAGTCGCACAGCTGCTGGTCGGCAACACCGCGAAGCTGCAGGTCGCCGGACACACCGACGACGTTGGCGATGCGGCCAAGAACCAGGCGCTCTCCGAGCAGCGGGCGAATACCATCCGCGACGCGCTCGTTGCCCGGGGGGTCGCCGCGGATCGGCTCACAACCGCAGGGTTCGGTCCGACCCGGCCGATCGCCGACAACGCGACCGACGAAGGCCGCCAGCGCAACCGGCGAATCGAGTTCGTCGTCGCGGCCCGCTGATCCGAACCGACCGAGTTCCGCGCATCCGCGCGTCACGCGGACATCGGACAGTCGGTCGGCTCGCCCGGTGAGGCACGCCATCGACCGATCGACGGCCGATAAGTCAGCGGACGGCGACGGGCGAGACCGGTGCTGAGGTCGCGCCGACGATCGGCTCGGGCGTCGCCACGAGCAAGAAGTCGTACCGCTGATCCTCGGCGCACGCGACTGCAAGTTGCTCGAAGTTCCAGTTCTGGCCCTGCAGAAGCCCCATGTCGCGCAGCTGCACCATGTGGACGCACAACAGGTCGTCCCAGTTGCCCGACTCGGGCGGCATGACCTCGTAGGTGTACGAGTCCACGAACGCGCCGGCGACGTCATGACGATGGAACCACTCCACGCAGCTCAGGCCGATGCCGACGGTCTTCCAGTCGACCCCGACCGCATACCGGCGACGATCACCGTCGAGGTACCACCCGATATCCCCGGTCCGAACGCACACGACATCGCCCGGCTGCATCGACACCTTCGCCCGCTCGACCGCCGCGTCGAGATCGGCGGCAGTGACCGCCGAGCCCGGATCGAGGCGATCGACGCCATGAACCGCCGGGATGTCGAGCAGGACGCCCCGCGTCGCAATCTGCGGGAGCCGCTCTGCGCCACACCAGCCGGCGCCCTTCCGGGCCCCGATCGTGCCGGTCGGGCGACCGCCGTACAGCAGACCGTCGTAGCTCACGTGGCTGAGGGCATCGATGTGGGTTCCCGCGCAGGTCGACATCGTCACCAGGTCGTCGCAGCCCTCCCAGATACCCGGGGCGAACTGATCGCGCTCGCTCATCGAGGTGAACGTCAGGATCGGATTGAACCGACCGGCAGGTTGTCCGATCTGGATGCCGTCCTCGCGGAGGTCCACGCCAAGCGAGATGCGCTGACCCGTCAGCACCCCCGCGGCGCCGCGGCGCGTCGCATCGGCGGTGATCAGATTGCCGCAGCCCAACTGGTCGTCGTCGCCCCATCGTCCCCAGTTCGACACGCGGCTCGCGAGCTCGCGAACCTCGTCGCTCAGCGCCATCAGCTCTGCACCGTGAGCACGCCGCGGGCCAGTCGACCCTCGTGCAGCTCGTCGAGCGCCTGCTGGAAATCGGCCAGGTCGTAGGTGGCCGACACCAGCTCGTCCAGCTTGAGGCGGCCCTGGCGATACAGCCGCACCATGAGTGGGATGTCGTACTGCGGCCGGGCCGAGCCGTACCGGCAGCCCATGATCGTCTTGTCGTTGTACATGGTGTTGACCACGAAGCTCGCTTCGCTGCCCATCTTGGGAACGCCCAGCATCACCACCGTGCCGCCCCAGTCGAGCATGTCGGTCGCCGCCCGAATGAGCGGCGTGGCGCCAACACACTCGAAGACGTAGTCGACGCCGTTGGGGCAGATCTCCTTGACCATCTCGACCACATCGTCGTCGGGGCCGGGACAGAGGAAATGCGTGGCGCCGAAGGCCTTGGCGTACGTCTCCTTCGTCGGGTTCGTGTCGATCGCGATCACCGGCAACGCGTCGGCGAGCGCCGCTCCCTGAATCGCGTTGAGCCCGATGCCGCCGACACCGATGACCACGACGGACTCGCCGTGTGACACCTTCGCCCGGTTGAACACCGCGCCCACGCCGGTGAGCACGCCGCAGCCGATCAACGATGCGGAGGTGAGCGGCACGTCGTCGGGGATTGCGATCGCCTGCGTCGCCTTCACCACGGTTTCCTCGGTGAAGACGCCGAGGTTGGCGAACTGGAACACCTTCTGGTCGCCGAGGCAGAAGGGACGGCTGAGCTTGCCCAGCGACTGGCGGCAGAAGGTCGGCTTCCCCCGGTCACAGGCGCCGCACTGGCCGCAATTGCCGAGCGTGGACAACACCACGTGATCGCCGACCTTCACGTTGGTCACGTCGGCGGCGACCTGCGTCACGACACCGGCGCCCTCGTGGCCGAGCACCACCGGCGGCGGGAACATGATCGTGCCGTTGAGCACCGACACGTCGCTGTGGCACAGACCGGCCGCCTCGATGCGAACCCGCACCTCACCGGCACGGATGTCGCGCACGGTCAGATCGGTCTCGACCGTCGCTTCCTTCCCGTTCCACACGATGCCGCGCATGCTCAGTCCCCTTCGTTCGACAAGTGCAGGCATCGTAGGCCCGATCTGACGGACCGTCAGGTGCCGGTGCGAGGCCCGTTGCCCTCGGCGACGCTGAGCGGAATTGAGCGAAGCCTCCGAGTTGCTCGATCGGCTCAGCCTCGCGCGGGTTCGACGTTCGGGCGCCTCAGCACGACGCCAGCCCCGTCTCGGGGTCGGCGGGCGCAAGCGCGGCCAACGCCGGCGGAGCACCCGATGGCGCCAGGCGACTCGGCCGGATGGCCGTGTCGATCTCGACCACCGCTGCCAACGAGCGTTGGCTCTCGACCCCGTGTTCGGCGAGCTTGCGAGCGGTCGGTGCGAGTCGACTGTCCAACGACCCGACCGACTGGTTGAACGCCCGCACCGCCCGCTCCAGATGCTCGCCCACCTTCGAATGGTGGTCGATGAACACGGCGAGCCGCTCGTGCAGCTCGCGGCCGAGCGTCAGGATCTCGGCAGCGGCGTCGCTCGCCTGCTGCTCACGCCACCCGAGGGCTACGCCGCGCAGGACGGGAAGCAGCGAGGTCGGCGTCACCAGATAGACGTTGCGTTGCGCCGCCGACTCGAGCAGCGACGGGTCGGCGTCCAGCGCCGCGGCAAGGAACGGGTCGCCCGGGAGGAAGAGCAGCACGAAGTCGACCGCGCCGTTGATCTTCTCGGTGTACTCCCGCGACGCCAGCGCCGCGACATGTGACGCGACGGCCTTCGCATGCTCGCGATGCAGGGCCGAGGCCGCGTCGGCATCGGGCGCGTTCGCCGCGTCGAGGAAGCGATCCAACGGCGCCTTCGCGTCGATCACCACACACCTGCCGTTGCCGAGCGGCACCACCACATCGGGCCGGGAGCGATCGCCAACGGCGTCGACGGTGTGCTGCTCGGAGAAGTCGACATGGCGCGTGAGGCCCGCGAGTTCGAGCACCCGTCGGAGCTGTACCTCTCCCCATGTGCCGCGCACGCGAGTGTCGCGCAGCGCCGAGGCGAGCCGGGCGGCCTCGACACGGGTTGCCTCATTCGCCACCGTCAGCTCACCGACCAGGGTGCAGCTCGACGAGCTGGCGGCTCTGAACACGCAGCACGTCGCTCGACAGCGACTGGAAGGCATCGAGCATCTGCTGGTCCGACGCGGCCGCGGCGCTCGCCGAGGCGAGTTCCTCGCGCAGGCATGCCTCGCGTTCGGCATGTTCCGCGGCCAGGCCGGCGGCGTGGCGGTATGCCGCGTCGAGGTCTGACCGGAGCGCTACTCGCTCCGCCGCCAATCGCTCGATCTCGCGGTCGGCCGAGGCCAAGCGCGCCGCGGACCCAGCCGCCTGCTCCCGCAAGGAGGCCAAGGCCGGATCGCCACCGCTCGGCGCGCCCGAAGCGGCACCGACGGACCCCAGCCGAAGCCCGACGGCCAGCCCAATGGCCAGCCCCACCGAGACCGAAATCAGCACCACCACGAGCGCGACTGCATTCATGCGCGCATCATCGCGGCCGCCACCGACAGTGAAGCCCGCGCCCGCCGCCGGGCCGGCGCCGCCCGCACCCGTCCCTCCTCGCCGCACCTCGCCGCACCCCGCGAACTGGGCCCAATCACGTACCCACACGGCAGGTGGATCGGCCCAGTTCGGTGGGCGCACCCCATCCCCGGCCAAACTGGGCCTATCCACTCACCCAGGTGGGCCATGATTCGGCCCAGTTCGAGGATTCGAGGAGGAGGCGCCATGAGCATCGAGATCGACCTTTCGGGATCGCAGGTCGAGGTGCGTCTGGGCGGTGGCGACGTGGCGCTGTGCCTGGCGCGAACGCTGCGCGTTCCGCTCGCATCGATCACCGGGGTGCGCGTCGAGCCCACCGCTGATGCCCGCAAGGAACTCGGCTGGAGAATCGGCGGCGGCTACTTCCCCGGTCTGTTCGCGACGGGATGGTTCACCTGGCGGTCACGACGCGGGTTTCGGCAGTGGTGGCGCGTCTACCGCGGCGATCGGGTGCTGGTGATCGACACCGAACGGCGCAGCCCCGCACGACTCGTGATGCAGGTCGCCGATCCCGACGGAGTCGCCTCTCGTCTCGACGCAGCGCTGCGGGGGCGTGCCCGTCCGTAAACGCCGCCGCTGTGCCCCAGGATGGATCAGGCTTCGCTGCCGCAGGACACCCAACGCGAACTCCGGGCGATGTCAGACGCGCTCGGCCGCAGCCTTGATTCGCGCCAGCGTCGCCGCCATGCCGTCGCGCATCTCCCGGTCGTGATCGCCGACGCCGCCGAGGAGGCCGGCGGCGAAGACCCGGGCGACCATCGGACGCTTGCGGAACGGGGTGCGGGTCTCGGTCACGACGGTGGCCTCACCGTCGCGTCGCAAGCGATACGACCACCGTGCGCCACTGGAGGCGACGTCGAAGGTGAACTCGTTGGGCCGATCGGCCGTCACCACGCGGCTGACCGTAACCCAGGCGACCGGGCCGCGCCGGTTGAGCCCGAGGAATCGGGCCCCGGCGACCGGCCCGCCGCCACGCAGCCATCGTCCGCCGCGGTTCTCCGGGCTGAACCGCCCCATCGCCGGCAGATCGCTGACGAGGTCGTACACCCGCTCGGCCGGCGCGTCGATGCGCTCCGAGACCTCGTCGGCATAATCGTGATCATCGAGGCGGCCCATAGCCGAACGGTAGTACCAACCCGATCATTCGGGCCCGGCCACCTCCAGGGCCGCGCGGCGCACGCGAGCCTTCGCATCGGGGAGGTCGGCAACGGAGGCCTCGAGCGCGCCGCCGACCCGGCAGAACACGAACCGGCAGTCGACGACGACCATGCCGGTCGCCTCCTCGATCGCGACCGCGTACGCGGCCGCCTGCAGTTCGTAGTGCCGCACCCGATCATCGAGGGTCGACGGGGTCACGCTGTCGGTCTTGTAGTCGACGACCACAAGACCATCGGGACCCTCGATCAGCAGATCGACGTAGCCCTCGATCACCACGCCCTGACCGACGGGCGCCGCGACGTACACCTCCTTGTGGTGCGACAGACGCGCAGCGAGCCGCACCGCCGGCGACGCGAGCGCCGAGCGCGCCAGCGCCGCGACGTCGTCGGCCAGGTCCCCGACCGACTCGATCTCGGCACGGGTCGCCGCGAGCTCGTCGACACCGCGCGGGTCGGCGAGGTCGAGGAGTTCCAGGACCGCGTGGACCGCCGTGCCCATCGCGGCACCGACGCGGCCGCGTCGGTACCTCCGCTCGTCGAGCGGATCGGGCTCGTCGTCGACGACCGGACCGCCGGCGCCTCGCACCATCTCGGCAAGCCCCGTGGCGGACACCACCGGCGAACGGGCGCCGCGACGCAACGACTCGAAGCGGTCGACGATCAGCGCCCGGTCGACGGCGAACGCGCCGCCTACAGCGCGATCGCCGACTCCGGGGACCGACGGACAGCGCTCCTCACCATCGACGACATCGGGTGGTCCGGCGCTGCGCGACGGCTCCTCGGTCGCGGACTCGGCCGACGCGATCCGGTCGTTCCACAACGTCGACGCGGACGACGCCGCCATGTGATCCCAGATCAGCTGCGAGAACGACGAGCGACCGCTCGTCGACCCGCCGGCCTTGTGGTGGGCGGACACCAGCAGATGGTCGCGGGCCCGGGTGCACGCGACATACAACAGCCGGAGCTTCTCGTGATCGTCCATCGTCGCTTCGAGGTCGCTGCGCCGATCGTGATCGGCGGTGACGAGGCTCTTGCTCATGCTGAGCGAGGGCAGCCCGTCGTCACCCCACAACAAGGTGAGCCCTCGCCGCTGCGCGTCGGGCATCGTGGTCAGGCCCGACACGATCGTGATCGGAAACTCCAGACCCTTCGAACCGTGCACGGTCATGATCTGCACCGAGTCGTCGTCGAGTTCGGGGAGGATCGGTTCGTGGACCTTCGCGCCGTCGGCCGCCTGCAGGCCGGCCCACTCGACGAACGAGCGCAGGCCGCTACCACCCTGGTCTTCGAACTGGCGCGCTTGATCGAGCAGGAACCGCAGCCGACGCCAGCTGTCGCCGGGGCGCGCCTCCGCGAATGCCAGCAGGTCCGTGCGGCGCTCGCTCATCAGGCGGTCCAGCAGCGCTGAGGGTCCCAGCCACCAGCGATCACTCCACAGCGATCGCAGGTGCGACAGGGCCTCTGCGACCGGGTGGTCGGCATCGAATCCGTCGGGCACCGAACTCGTCAGTTCCCAGCGCCCACCCGCGGCGCGCCACTCCAGGAGGTGACGATCGGAACAGGCGTAGAGCGGCGACCGAAGCGCCGCGACCAGGCTCAACTCATCGGAGGGATCGTCGATCGCCCGCACCGCGGCGAGAAGGTCGCGAATCTCCTGCGTGTCGTACACGAGCGTCCCCGTCGCCAACCGATACGGGAGCCCGGCCTCGTCGAGCGCCTGACGCAGATAGGGCAGCGACGTGCGTGTCGGCACGAGCACCGTGACGTCGCGCAGCCGCGCCGGACGCGAGGCGTCGTGGTCGCCGATCGGCCAGCGATCGGGGTGGGCCGCGATGTCGGCGATCACCTCGGCGACGTCGCTCGCCTCCGATCGACGCAGATCGGCCGCCTTCGCCTCGGCATGTGGTCCGCCGAGGAGCACTGGTTGGCGTCCGGGCGACGCAGGACGGTGCGCGATCAGCGCGTCGTAGGGCGGCTGGCTGCCCGTGATGCCCGCCCCCATGACCGCGCCGAAGAGCTCGTTGACCCACGCCACGACATCGGGGGTCGTGCGGAAGTTGGTGCTGAGGCGGACGAGGGATCCGCTCGACCCGAACGCCGCTTGCGCGTCGAGGAACAGCTTGATGTCGGCCCGACGGAAGCGGTAAATCGACTGCTTCGGGTCGCCCACGAAGAACAGCCGCCCGGGGTCGGGCGTCGCCTCCTGCCAGGACGGCGACGCGACCGACGAGGCGATCGCCACGGCCAGCTCGATCTGGATGGGATCGGTGTCTTGGAACTCGTCGAGCAGCAGGCGCGTGTACGTGCGGTGCAACTGCTGGCGCGCGTGCTCGTGCTCGGCGAGCAACTCGCGTGCGAGCACCAACAGGTCGTGGAACTCGAGGGCCCCGTGCGACTGGCGCTGGCGTGCTGCGCCGACCACGTCGGCGCCGATGAGGCACAGCAGGCGATTGAGCACGTCGTCGGCGCAGCGGGCAACGATCTCGGCGGCCGCGCTGCGAATCGCAACGACCATCTTGCGAACCGACATCGCGTCGCCGCTCCAGGCGCTCCCCTTCCCAGAACGCCCCGGCCCCCATTGGCGGTTGCGCGACGCGGCAACGCCACGAACGTGGTGCAGCTTGGTGAGCGGATCGGCGAGCGCGACCAGCGGGTCCGCTACGGGAAGCACCTCGTCGCGGATCCGCAGGAACAGGGCATCGGAGTGGTCGGTACACGTCGACATCGCCGAGCGAAGCTCGTCGACAGCTCGGTCGAACGCCGAGAAGTCCACCGGCGCGAGCGGCGGCGCCTCGCGGCCGAGGATCGGGCCAACCCGGTCCCAGCTGTCGGTCAGCATGGAGCCGACCTGCTTCAGCGACGGCTCGCCGGGATATGTGGGCTCGAACGCGATGCCGAGGGCGTCTGCGCGCAGGAGCAGATCGCTGTTGGCCGGGTCGGCGTGCAGCCGGTCGACGAAGCGCACCCAGCGCTCCTCGGCCGCAAGCTGCGACGCGATCTCGTCGAGGACGGCGACGCGCGGCGGGAGCCCCGCCAGTGTGGAGTGCTCGGACAGGACACGAAGCGCGAACCCGTGCAACGTGGTGATCGCCGCGGAGTCGGCGTCGACGACGGCACGCTGGGCTGCGGCGCGGCGTGCCTCGTCGACCGTCGGATCGAGCGCGAGCTGCTCGAACCGAACCCGAATCCGCTGGCGGAGTTCACTCGCCGCCGCTTCGGTGAAGGTGATCGCGGCGATCGTCGGGAGCTCGACCCCCCGGTCGACCACGAGATTCACGACGCGCTCGACGAGCTGGGTGGTCTTGCCCGATCCGGCGCCGGCCTCGACGAACAGCGTCTCGTCGAGCGCGTCGATGGTGACGCGATTCCGCTCCGACTGATCGGCGGGGAGACGCCGCGGTGTCTCGGGCGAGTTGGGCGGCTCGGGCGGCCTCACACCGCCTCCGCATCGTTGGGTGTCAGGACGGATCGAACCGCGAGTTCCGGCGCATCGACGATCGCCTCGTGGAGCTCGCCGCGGTCGCGCGGACACACCGAGTCGAACGGGCAGAAGCGGCAGGCGTCGTGCGTTCGACTCCACGTGTTCCAGTCGCCCGGGATCGCGGCGAAGACGCCCGCCTCGATGCCTTCGACGATTCCCGAGATCACCTGCAGGAACCGCTCGCGCCGCTCGCCTGTCCACGGGTAGCCGCGATGTGCGTCGGCCTCGGCGTCGATCAACCAGTACAGCGCCCGCGCCTCAGGCGCCCCGTGGTGTTGGATCACCGCCTCGCTGTACAACCCGAGTTGCAGGGTCGAGCCGCCCTGCACGGGGTCGGCCCCGTCGATGCCCTTGAACTTGTCGCCCTTGCCGGACTTGTAGTCGATGACGATGTAGCGCCCGTCCTCGGCGACGTCGACCCGGTCCGCGTGACCGCGGAAGCGCACCTCGTTGCCCGCAGCGGTGCGCAGCACCACCGGCTCGGCGTCCGCGAAGCCGAACGGCAGCTCGGCGCGCACGGGGCGACATCGATATCGGCGGCGAAACTCGTCGTCGGTCGCGAGGAAGCGATCGAGGCGGTCGATGATGCGCGCCCGCTCCATCTGCCAGATGAGCATCCGGCCGGCCAGACCACGCTGTTCCAGACGATCGAGTTCTTCGTTCGCTATCTCGACGATGCGCTCGCGACGTTCGAGCGACCACGGCTCGTCGGGCTGCGGGACCTCGCCCGACGACACCGCCTCGTCGATGAAGCGTTCGAGGATGCGATGCACCACGCTGCCGCGGTCGAGTGCGCTCACCTTCACGATCCGATCCGGCTCCGCACGATCGCCCAACCCCAGCACGGAAGCCAGGAAGTACCGCATCGGGCACGCCGCCCATGCCTCGAGGCGGGTGGCTGACAGCAGCTCCCCGGACCGAGCCGGGCTCGGGACGTCGGCCCCAGCGAGGTTGCCGTCCCACTCGGTGAACCGCTCGGACCGACGATCGAGCTGGCAGCGCAACCCGCGGCGCACCGACGCCGTCAAGCGGGCATCGGCGCTGAGCACCGAGCCGTCGGCGCGAGCACGCGGGTCGCCCGACCGAAGCACGCGCGCGAGCTCCCACTCCGCGAGCGATGCCGGCCGCCGAGGATCGAGCGTCGACACGTACGACGGCGAACGCACGAGCCACCCGGGCGCGTCGAGGTCGGCGAACTCGGTGCTCACGACCTTGTGACCTGCGAGCGCACTGGCCGAGTCGAGCAGCCACCGCGACGGAATCTGTGTGCGGCCGTCGCGCATGTCGCCGCGCGGGCAGAACAGGAACCGGCGAGCGTCGGACCCGGAACCGGCCACGTCACCCCACGGGGGAGCCGCTGCGAGTGCGGCGAGGGTCGCCCGATGCTGATCGTTCACCACCTCGCGTTTGCATCGCAGCTCGCCCGGCGCGCCGAGCGCCCTCGCCGATTCGGGCAGGAGCGGATCGTCGCGCCGCTGCGTCGGCCATCGCCCCTCGACCATGCCGAGCAGAAACACGGCATCGAACGACAGCCCTGCCGCAGCGGCGACCGGGCCGAGGAACACGCCATGGCCGAACGGGTTCGAACGGCCGGCCCGACCCTGCAGCTCCAGCCTGAGCGCCTGCGCGACCTGATCGAGCCCGGCGCCCGGGTCGGGGTCCACCGCGTCGAGCCCGCCGAGGCGCACGAGTGCCTGCTCGACGAGCTGAGCAGAGCGGTGTTCGCCCTCGCTCCACGACTGCCAGCGCCCCTCGGTGCCGAGCAACAGGTGCAGAAGCGACACCGTTGCCGTTGCCTTCCCGCTCCACGTGGACGCGGCGGCGATCTCGGCGAGCGCCGAGGAGAGCGACCCCAAGAACAGCTCGAGATCGGCCACCTGTGCGAGCGCGTTCGAGGCATCGTGGCGCTCGCCGCCCGCACCACCGCTGTGCTCCCGGCGTTCGCGGTACCAGCGGAGCTTGCGCTCCCAGTCGTCGCCGACCACCCCTGCGTCACGGCTGATGCGCTCCCATGCCGCCGGGGTTGCCGGCCGTCCGTCGACGAGCACGGGCGCATCGGCCGCGAGCGCCATGATGCGATCGCGACGCCATCCGGCCGCCGGCAGGGTGAGCGCGGCGAGCAACGTGCGCCCGGCCACACCGTCGAGCAACGTACGCGGCGATGGGCCGTTGCACGGCAAACCCGCACGGTCGAGTTGCTGGTGCAGCACGCGCAAATACGGAATGTCGGACGGGTAGAAGACGCCGATGCGATGGAGCGCCACACCCGAATCGCCGAGCCGCACGACCGCGCGGACCACCTCGCGGACCTCCTCATCGGCGTCGGTCACCGACACGATCCGAGTCGCGTGCGGCGCCGATGAGGGCCCGGCGGCCTCGATCGACCGGAGGTCGACGCCGAGCCGCTCGCAGAGCGCGAACACGGCCGCGTCGGCATCGGCGACGCCGGTGCAGCCGATGATCACCGAGGCCGGCGCGAGCTCGACGACGCTGCGAACGAGCCGTTCGAGCGCCGGTGCCATGCGCTCCGGTAGCCACACGATCACCTCGCCCAACGCCGCCACGGCAGCCGGCAGGTCGGCGCGGCGCAAGGTCTCCTCGGCGCGGCGCGGCTCGTCGACGTACTCGCCCAGCCGCGCGGCGACGGCTCCGACAAGCGCGATCGCGTCGGAGGCCCGCCGGTCGGCTTCGAGCCGAGCGACGGTGCCTGCCGAGCACTGCGACACCTCGGCGTACAGATCGCGAACGGCCTCGGCCGTCGCGGGATGGCTCGCAACCGATTGGAAGGCGCCGCGGTGGACCGACAACTCCTGGCGGACGGCCCCGCCGAGCACCGTATTGGTCAGGCGAGCCCGGCCCGTGGACGGCGCGAGCTGATCGAGCAGTCGCAGCGGCGTGACGAACGAGACGTTCGCGACGCCGGAGGCACCGAGCGCACGCCGAGCGGTGAGGCCGGCGAAGTTCGACGCGACGACCACCGTGACCGGCGCCAGCGGACCGCGCCGACTCTTGGCGCCCCGCACGAACGCGCGCAGGGACTCGATGGCGGGAGCCCCGAAGGGGGTCGCGTCGCTGCGCTCGATCACGCCGGCGACGATACCGGCGGGCACCGACAGCAACCGGCGAGTCCGGGCCGACCGCGCGAGCCGCCGAGCCACCGAACCGCATCTCCACAGATCAACCGCGGAGAAGATCGGTCGGCCGAGCACCACGTATCTCCATAGATCAACCGTGGAGACCGACCCGGCGACCCAGACGCGAGTCGAGTCCGGTCAGCCCGGCCAGACGATCGACTGCATCTCGGAGTAGGCGAGGAGCCCGTACGAGCCGCCGTCGCGACCGACCCCGGACTGCTTGAACCCACCGAAAGGCGCCTCGTGGTTGCGCTGCAGCGAGTTGATGCCCACGTTGCCCGAGCGGAGACGCTGAGCCACCGACCAGGCCTTCGGCGTGTCCTTCGTGAACACGTAGCTGTAGAGCCCGAAGTCGCTGTCGTTCGCGATGGCCACCGCTTCGTCATCGTCGTCGAAGGGCACGACGACCACGACCGGGCCGAAAATCTCCTCGCGCACCGCCGTCATCTGATTGGTGGCGTTCGCGATGAGCGTCGGGGCGACGAAGAAGCCCGAGTCCATGCCGCCGCGGTCGCCACCGGCAGCGATCTCGGCCCCCTCGGCCCGGGCCGACTCGATGTAGCCCTCGACTCGCGCACGATGGACGCCCGTGATCACCGGCCCGACAACCGTGTCGCGCTCCAGCGGGTTGCCCACCTTCATGTGCTTGGCGGCCATCGCCAGCCCGGCCACGAGCTGGTCGTAGATCCCCCGCTGGGCGATCACCCGGGTCGGCGCGGTACAGATCTGACCGGAGTGGAAGCCCCACACCGACGCGATGCCGCCGATCGCCGCCTTCAGGTCGGCATCGTCGAACACGATGCACGCGCCCTTGCCGCCGAGTTCGAGGAGCAGGCGTTTCATGTCGCCGCCGGCGACCTCGCCGATACGACGGCCTACGCCGGTCGAGCCCGTGAAGCTGATCATGTCGACGTGCGGCGAGCTCACGAGCGCCTCCGACGCCGGGATGTCGGTGCCGCAGACCACGTTGATCACACCCGGCGGGAACCCCGCGTCGTGCATGAGTTCCACGAGCTTGATGACGCCGATCGGGTCCTGCGGGGCCGGCTTGACCACCACCGTGTTCCCCATGGCGAGCGCGGGGCCGATCTTGCCGGCCATGTTGGTCATGGGGAAGTTGTACGACGTGATGCAGCTGACGACGCCGACGGGGGCGCGGCGGGCAACGGCCGAGATGAGCCCACCGGGGGCGAGCGGCGTGTTCGGCATGACGGCCGGCGGCAGCGGATCGATCGTCGGCTCCAAGGCCCCACGCGCATAGCGGCGGAACCGGGCGCCGGCCTGAGGCACCTGCAGCGTCTTGGCAACCCGCATCGTGGCGCCGGTCTCGGCCTGCACGATCGGGATGAACTCGTCAAGGCGTGCGTCGAGCAGATCGGCCGCGGCCTCCAGCAGCGACGCCCGGTATTCGGGGGTCGTGCGAGACCACGACTCGAACGCCTCGGCCGCGGCCTGCGTGGCGGCGAGAGACTGCTCCACGCTTGCCTGCGGTGCGTGGGCGACGACCTGTTCGGTGGCCGGGTTCACGATCTCGTAGGTCCCGGCGCCGCCGTCGGCCCATTCGCCACCAATACAGACTCGATACGACTCGGCCACGAGCACTCCTCAACGTTCGTTCAGCGGACCCGAAATTAGAACACGTTCCAGCGACCCGCGTCGCCCGACGAGGTCGCCCGAGCAAAGCCACGCGGGCGATGATCCTCGCGCCGCCATCCCCAACACGGCCCGCTACGACCGATTACGACCGGCTACCAGCGGGAGCGGACTGATGCCGGCGCCCCAAGCCGACGTGTCCTCACTGCGGGCCCGGACTCCCCTGACCCGACGCCTGGCCGGGCGGAACGCTTCCTCGGTCGCGCCAGGCATCCGCCCAGATCGCAAGCAGGATATGCGGAACCGCGGACAGGCCTGGGATCGGACTCCTTGCAGGGCTTCCTGTATTCGGTTCCCGGATCCGACGAGGAACTCGAAGCCAGTGTGACGGTCAGCCGGATGACGGTTGTTCCTTCACCCAGCGACGACCGAACAGATAGATCACCGGGAGTGTGCAGATGAGCGGCCCGATGAACGACACGGGCCGGAACACCCACCAGCGCACGGTCGGCTCCCGGGTGTCGTAGAAGCCGAACTTCGACCCGATGAACATCGCCAGGACGAGACCGGTGGTGTGGAACAGGAACAACGGCATCGAGAACCGGTTGATCGTCGACCCGAACCCACGCCACGTCTCGCTCTCGGCGAGGCGACGCACGACCCACGGTCGGAGCAACGACGAGAGACCCGCCTGGAACACGACCAACGCCACGATGCACATGGTCGGCGGGCCCATGTTCGAGAACCTCTCACCGGGCACACCCACCATCGAACCGGGGTAGGTGTCCGAGTACACCAGCGCGACGAGTGCCAGCAGACCTGCCGACACGAGCATCCACGCGGTCCTTCGGGCCAACAGCCGCTCGTAGAAGAAGCCGAGCTGATGGCAGAAACCCCACACCAGGATCATGTTCACGAAGCCGAGTTCGAACATGTCGTGCTTGAAGCGAGTGACGTCCACCAGCCACGCGAGCCCGGCCAGCCAAACCAGCGCCAACGCGTCGGCGCTCTCGTGCAGGCGCAGGAACAGCGGGAACAGGAGGATGATCACGAGGTACGCGACGATGAACCACAGCGGGCTGATCACGAGGATCACGCCGCGGCGCGTCCAGTCGATGTCGAACTCGCGGGCCGCCAGGCTGCCCAGCACTGCCCACGTGATCGCGAGCGCCAGCGACGGGATCGCCAGCTGTTTCACGCGCCCCCACACGAAGCGACCCACCGACGCTCCCCGGAGCTGTTTGCGGCGCCAGGCCATCAGGTTCGAGAACCCGCCGACGTAGAAGAAGAGCGGCATCACCTGCAGCAGCCACGTCGCTGTCCAGAGGCCGTCGGTGAAGCGGATCGGATTGGTCGCATGCGGTCCGTCGTCGCGCCACAGGATGATGGTGAAACACCAGTGCCACGCGACGACCACGAGCAGACTGAACCCGCGGACGAAGTCGATGAAGGGATCACGAGTCGTCGAGGCAGCCGAGCCCTCGCCCGGCCGGCGCTCCTCGTCGGCAGCGGACCCCGGTTCGGTTCGCTGCCTGGTCGTGCGATCCACCTCCGCCACCGTAGGGCCGACAGAGCCGTCTTCGGCGTCTCCTCCCGGGATCGGAGTCCCGCGTCGATAGCGTGCTCGGGTGGATCGGGACCGGGTTGGGGTGAGTCGGGGCGGGGCGGATCGGGACTGGGTGGATCCGGGCGGGGTGGATCGGGGTGAGTTGGATCGGGACTGGGGCACCGACGAGCGGCGGCGCGAGCACGCGACGATGTTCGCGTTCGGTGTACCCGTTCGCCGAGTGATCGCACTCTCGATCCAGGAGTCGCTCATCATCGGGATTCTCGGGACGCTGATCGGCATCGGCGTCGGGTTCCTGTTGTTGAACTGGCGCATGCGCCACATGGACCTCCCAGCTACCTTGCGGGTGATGGAATAGCCGCAGTCCCCCGAGATTGGAGCGCGATGACGCGACGCGGATCGATCACCTTGGCGACGGTTGCGGGAGCCGTGTCGTGGACCGCTGCCGAGTACGGGCTCCACCGTTTCGCGATGCACGAGATGCGTGGGCGCGGGCTGGCGTCGGTGGAACACCTCAAGCACCACGCGGATGTGACGTACTTCTCGCCGGCGTCCAAGAAGCTGGCCTCCGCGGCCGGCACGACCGCTGTCGCCTTCCCGCTCGCGAGCCTGGCGGCGGGCCGGCGTTGTGCGACGGCGTACACCTGCGGGATGCTCACCGCCTACGGGCTCTACGAGGTCGCCCACCGCCGCACCCACACACATCCGCCTCGGAATGACTACGGCCGATGGGCACGGCGGAGCCACCTGCACCATCACTTCGGCGCGCCGATGCGGAACTTCGGCGTCACGAGTCCGGTGTGGGACCGGATCGCCGGCACCTACGACGAACCGGGCGTCGTGACCGTGCCCCGCCGCATGGCCCCTTCCTGGCTCCTCGACGCCAGCGGCGAGGTGCGCCCTGAATACGCGGCCGACTACCGGGCGCGAGGGTCGCGTTCGGCCTCCCCCGAGGGAGCGGAACGCGACCGCGTCGACGCGTTCAAGAACGTCGCGCCATCGGTCTGATCACGGGCCTGACGCGGCGATCCCGCAACGGATTTCGGACGCGTTCATGCGGCCACGAGAAGAGCGTTCCCACAGCCTCGATCCACGCCTCCCAGACTGGTGCCGCGTTCGATGTGGGCCCCGAGTACGGAGACGAGACAAACTACCTTCGCGTCTATCTCAACCAGATCCGCCGAAAGCTCGAACCCGAGCCGGCCTCCCCAGCGGTACTTCATGACCGAACCCGGCGTCGGGTACCGCTTCAACGCATGACCTACGTCAAGAAAGCAACAAGAGCATGAGTCACGAACCGCGGCCCCGCGGCGGCAGCTTGAAACGCATCCTCGTCGGCAAGCCCATCGCCAGCGACGAGGCCGACCATCAACGGATCTCGAAAGTCGTCGGCCTCGCCGTCTTCTCGTCCGACGCGATCTCGTCCACGGCGTACGCGAGCGGCGAGGTCATGCTCGTGCTCGTGGGCGTCGGCGGCATGGCTGCGGCGACGAGCAGCCTCGTCCCGATCGCCATGCTGGTCGTCGTACTGCTCGCGCTGGTCGCCAACAGCTACCGCGAGACCATCCACGCCTACCCCGACGGCGGCGGCTCCTACATCGTGAGTCGCGAGAACCTCGGCGTGGTGCCGTCGCTCGTGGCCGGCGCGTCGTTGTTGATCGACTACGTGCTGACGGTCGCGGTCTCGGTCGCAGCAGGAACGCTCGCCATCACGTCGGCGTTCCCCGAACTCCGCGACTACCGCGTGCCGCTCGCGCTCGCATTCGTGGCGATCCTCACCGTCGGCAACCTGCGCGGCGTCAAGGAATCGGGCCGCGTGTTCGCCGTGCCCACCTACGTGTACATCGCGATGATGGCGGTGTTCGTCGGCTACGGCATGTACCGGCACTTCGGCCCGGGCACCTTGCCGGTGCTCACGCCTCGGGGCGCCAAGCCGACCCCCGAGATCGAGCACCACTTCGGGCCGTACATCGGATCGGTCTCGGCCTTCATCTTCGCCCGGGCGTTCGCATCGGGTGCCGTGGCGCTCAGCGGCGTCGAGGCGATCTCGAACGGCATCCCCGCGTTCCGCAAGCCGACCTCGCGCAACGCTGCGATCACCCTCGGATGGATGGCCGCTGTCCTGGCGTCGGGCTTCTTCGGCATCAGTTTCGTGGCGTCACGCATGCGACCGATGCCGTCCGAGGCCGAGTCCGTGATCTCGATCATGGGACGGGCACTGTTCGGCAGCGGAAGCGTCCCCTACTACCTGCTGCAGTTCTCGACATTCGCGATCCTCATCCTCGCGGCGAACACGGCGTTCGCCGACTTCCCACGACTCGCCGCGATCATCGCTCGGGACGGCTTCCTGCCTCGCCAGTTCGCCAACCGTGGCGACCGGCTCGTGTTCTCGAACGGCGTGTTGATCCTGGCCGGGCTCGCAGCCGTGCTGCTCGTCGGTTTCGATGCCGACGTGACGCTGTTGATCCCGTTGTACGCCGTCGGCGTGTTCACCGGCTTCACGCTGAGCCAGACCGGCATGGTCCGCCACCATATGAAGCTGCGCCAACGCGGATGGCAACTGAGTCTGATCGCATCGGGCCTCGGTGCTCTCGCAACGCTCGTCGTCGCGCTCGTGGTGATCATCTCGAAGTTCACCATCGGCGCATGGGTCATCGTGGTCGCGATTCCGATCGTCGTATCGGTGTTCCTTGCGATCGCGAAGCACTACCGCGGCGTGGCGAGCCACCTCCGCGTCGAGCCCGCCCCGGAGGCACCACCGATCCGCCACGGCATGGTCGTGCTGGTCGGCGGCGTCAACCGTTCCGCGCTCATGGCGCTCCGCTACGCACGGTCGGTCGGGCCCGACGACCTCGTCGCCGTGACGGTGGCGATCGACGACGACCACGCCGAACGCATCCGCGCCGACTGGGACCGCTTCGGCCTGTCGATACCCCTAGAGGTCCTTGCGTCGCCGTACCGCGATCTCACCGGCGTCGTGCTCGCCTATCTCGACGAGCTCGAACAGCGCTGGCATCACGAGTACCTGAGCGTCGTCATCCCGCAGATGGTGACCGAGCACTGGTGGCAGGGGGCGCTGCACAACCAGTCGGCCACCGCGCTCCGACTCAAGCTGCTCGCCCGACGCGACACGGTGCTCGTCTCGGTGCCGTATCACGTGTACGACGACGCCGGTCGCGCTCGACCCCGTTCGGGAGCGACCGCCGCCGAGACGCACGTCGAGGCACCCCGACCGGCCTCGACGTCAACCGGCACCGCTCGAGACGACAGCTGAGGCCGACCACCGGGGCCTACACGCGATCGACACGAGAGCGCGGGAGCGCGGCCGGCGCCTAGATGACCGGCGCCGCGGATCGAGCCCGGCGTTCGTACCGCTCGTATTCATCGCCGTCGCACTCCGCCCCGACGCGATCGAGCCACGCCCCGCTGTGTGGGCGTGGCTCGCGCGGATGACGCTGGCCGTGGTTCCGGGTCGCCCCGCGCCTCAGTCGGGGTCGAGGCTGAGCATCTCGATGGCGTTGCCCCGCACGAGGGAGTACACCACGTCGGCCGGCAAGTTGTTGAAGAGCTTCGTTGCCACGTCGAGGGTGTCGGGCCACGTCGAGTCGGAGTGCGGGTAGTCCGTCTCGAAGCACGCGTTGGCGACTCCGACCTTCTCGATGTTCTCCAGGCCGTAGACGTCGTCGAAGAAACAGCTGTAGATCTGGCGGTAGTAGTACGTGCTCGGCGGCTCCGGCACCTTGTCGCCGAACCCGCCCCAGGCGCGGTTCTCTTCCCAGACCTTGTCGGCGCGCTCGACGATGTAGGGCACCCAGCCGATCTGACCCTCGCTGTAGGAGAGCTTCAGCTCGGGGTACTTGGCGAGCCAGCCTGAGAACAGCCAGTCGGTCATCGAGCTCATCGCGTTCCCGAACGTGAGCGTCGAACCGACGGCGGCCGGGGCATCCGCCGAGGTCGAGGGCATCTTCGACGATGATCCGATGTGCATCTGGACCGTCATCTTGGTCTCGGAGCACGCTCGGAACAGGGGCTCCCAATAGTCGGTGTGGATCGACGGAAGCCCGAGATACGGCGGGATCTCGGAGAAGCACACGGCGTGCACGCCGCGCGCCGCGTTGCGGTACACCTCGGCGGCCGCCGCCTCGACGTCCCACAGCTGGATGATGATCAGCGGGAGCAGCCGGCCGTTCGACGGACCGCACCACTCCTCGACCATCCAGTCGTTGTACGCCTTCACGCAGAGGTCCGACAGCTCCTTGTCCTGGGCCGCCATGAACCGCTGGCCGCAGAACCGGACGAACGACGACGGGAAGCACAACGACTTCTCGGTCCAGTTCGTGTCCATGTCGGCGAGGCGGGCGTCGCGGTCCCAGCAGCCCTTCCGCATCTCTTCGTACGTGATCGGCACCACCGTCACGTCGCTGCGCGGAACCCGGCCGCCGCCTCCAGCCGCGCCAAGGGAAGCTGCAGGTCTTCGAACTGCCACCAGTCGCCGACCTCGCCGTTCTCGTCGGGCTCGAACGAGAACACGCCGCCGACGTAGTTCATGTTGCCCTTCTGGCGGAAGGACCTGGGGCCCCGCTCGCGGTGCTTGACAGGCAGCCGGTCCTGCCAGACACCGGCGGGTTCGATCACGTGATCATCGACGGAGATGAACTTCGGCAACGCATCCATAGCGGGATGGTAATCCCGAATCTGACGCCCCGTCAGGTAACGGACGTCGGTCAAGCCGTCGGCCCTCCCGTATCCTGGGGACTCATGCTTCCCGACGCGACAGCCATGCGTGATGCGGCGACGAGCTTTCAGCGCGACGGTGTGGCCGTCGTGCGCGGCCTGCTGTCCGAGGGCGAGGTCGATCTGGTGGAACGAGCGATCGACCGCGTCGTCGCCGATCCGTCGGAACTGGCGATCGTGATGGACGAGGACGGCGCCGGGCGATTCATCGAGGACTTCCGCGCCGCCGGGCGGTTTTCCGAGATCGCACGGATCGTGACGTCATCGGCCATCGGTGCCTGGTGCGGCGAGATGATGGACGCCTCGCTCGTTCGGTTCCACCACGACCACGTGCTGGTGAAGGAACCGGGGACCCGGCTGCGCACGCCATGGCACCAGGATCTGCCGTACTACAACATCGAGGGCTCGCAGAACGTGAGCGTGTGGATTCCGGTCGACCCGGTGTCGCGCGATGCGGCGCTCGAGTTCGTCGCCGGGTCGCACACCGGGTCGTGGTTCACCCCGCGGACCTTCGCCGGCGACACCGCTCGTTGGTTCCCCGAAGGCACGTTCCCCGAGGTGCCCGATATCGACGCCGACCGCGATGCGTACCCGATCGTTGGCTGGGGGCTCGAACCGGGCGACGCCGTGTTCTTCCACATGCTCACGCTGCATGCGGGCGGCGGCGTCGAGGACGATCGGCGGCGGCGCGTCCTGTCGCTGCGTTTCGTCGGCGACGACATGGTGTTCGCGCCGCGGGAGTGGAAGACATCGCCCCCGTTCCCCGAGCTCGACCGGTTGGAAGCCGGCGCCCCGCTCGACCATCCGCTGTTCCCGGTGATCTGGTCGAGGCCCCTCGACGCCCCCTGAGACTCAGCCGCGGCCGATGCCGGCAGCGCCGGCCAACGCGAGGCGAGGGCAACTGCCGCCCGCAGCCCCTGCAGGGCCGTTACGCTCCGGCACGTGCGTCTGATGAGCCTGCTCGTAGATGGCGCCGCGTGGACCGCCCTCGCCGCCGTGATCGCGATGATCGTGCTCGCGCTCCGCCGCCGGTTGGCCGTGAGCCGGAACCAGCCGTCCGGAGCTCCGCTGCGTTGGCTCGCTTCGCCGGGGCGAGCTCCGATGCTGCACCGTCGCCTTCGGGCATCCGTGGCCAGCGTTCGATCGATCGTTCCGCCGCCGTCTCGCCGCCGTGGCACCTCGCCGTGGGAGGCCGATGCCGCCGAGGTCGAGCGCCTGGCAGCACACCTCGCACGCGAGTTGGTTCGCGCCGCTCGGCTTCCGCTCGTCGCTCGCCATCGGGCGCTCAACCCGATCGCGACCCGCGTGCGCGAGCACGAGGCGCAGGCGCGCGAACTGATCCAACTCGTCGCCCGGTACGACCCCGTGGAACTCGATAGCGATCAGTGGCGCGAGCGGACCGATTCGCTCCACACGCGGTTGGCGAACCTTCGCGCCGCAGGTGACGAGTTGGACCGTGCCGAAGGGCTGACCGTCGAGCCGACTGCCATCGAGCGGTCGCCCGGCGTATCCTGATCGGTCGGCACGAAGTCGGCGATACGCCGACGCCCGCCGTGCATCCCTCGCACGGCGACTGAGAAGGAGACCCACTATGGGTGTGCAGCGAACAAGTTTTGGAAAACTGCAGCGAGATCGCGCGAAGAAGGCGAAGGCGGCGGCGAAGCGCGAGCGCCGAATGAGCGCCGGCGAGGAGACCGAAGCGATCGACAACGAGCAGATCGACGCCCTTCTTGGCGACGACGACAAGGAGCTCAGCGCGGCCGAACTCCTGGAGCTGATCGAGAAGATCCACAAGCAGTTCGAGGACGAAGACATCACGTTCGAGGAGTTCGAGGAGCGCAAGCTCGAGCTCTTCGCCCGCCTCCCGATCGACTGATCTGCCCGATGCCGAGCCACGCGAACCACCCCTGGCGCCTGCGGATCGCATGCGGGCTGCTCTCAGGAGCAGCCGCGGGTGTCGCGGCCACGGTCGCGACGCGTGCGCTCGGTCATCGTCGGCGCGGCGCCACGTCGCCCGAACTCGATGCGCTTGCCCGCCCGCTCGACGACGCCCAGGTGATCCATCACGAGCTCCGGACCGCCGACGGCGGTCGGCTGCACGCGGCGGAGTCGGGCAGGCCAACCGGGCGCCCCGTGGTGTTCATGCACGGCGTGACGCTCCAGTGGTGGGTGTGGACTGCGGTCATGCGCCTCGCAGGCGATCGGTTCCGCTGCGTCGCGTGGGACATGCGGGGACACGGACGATCGATCCCGGGGCGCGACGGCGTCACGCTCGAGGCGGCGGCGGACGACCTCGCGATCCTGCTCAACGACTTGGACCTTCGCGATGCGCTGCTCGTCGGACACTCGATGGGCGGCATGGTGCTCGGTCGATTCCTCGCCCAGTACGACGAGTTGGCGCAGCGGCGAGTCGCCGGCGTCGCGTTCGTCGCCACGTCAGCGGCGCCCGCGTCCCTCGGCCCGATCCGCGGCGGACTCGGTGGCGCGATTCGGGTGCTCGGTCCGCTCAGCGACCTCATCGAGCGCTTCCCCGCGCTGCGCTACGACTGGCCCGACGACGACGTCGCCGCCGCGCTGGTCGCCATGGCCTTCGGCCCCAAGGCGTCGGCACGCATGATCGATGACGTGCGGCGGATGGAGACCGAGATGGATGTCGATGCGCTCGGCGAGGCCGGACGGGCGATCGCCGCCCACAATGTCCGTGTCGAACTCGCCGGCCTCGGCCTTCCCACCACGGTGATCGTCGGCGACCACGATCGGCTCACGCCCCCGGCGCACGCACGGCTGCTGGCCGACACCATCCCGAACGCAGAGCTCGTGATACTCCACGACATCGGCCATCAGGTGATGCAGGAAGCGCCCGACCGCCTCGTCGCCGAACTCCGGCGCCTCGATGCCGAGCGCGCCGCGAGTGAGGTCAGCGACCAGGGCTGACGGCCCGTCCGAGCACGTGCGGCGACACCGGCGTCGGCATGTGCGCGACATCGAGGTGCAGCCGACGGAAGGTCAGATCCTCGAACCCGGCTGCCTCCAGCGCAGTCACCGTGTCGCGCGCGGCATGACAACCGCCGAACAGGTGCGGCCACACATGATCGACGCCGCGTTGCACGGCGGCGAGCCGGCGAGTCGGGGCGACGACGTGCTCGTAGAACAGCACGCTCCCACCGGGGCGCAGCACACGCCGTGCCTCCGAGAGTGCGGCGGCCACGTCGCCGATGGAACACAGCACGAGCGAGAAGACCACCGCGTCGACCGAGCCGGTCTCGACCGGAAGTTCCTCCGCCACGGCGTCGCGCACCTCGATCGGCATCGACGCGTGACCCGCCGCGACCTCCGCCGCGTCGCGCAGATACGGCTCGGGTTCGAGCGCGAGCACCGACTCGACCGTCGTCGGGTAGCGAGCGAAGTTCGAGCCGGAGCCCGCGCCCACTTCGACCACGCGGCCGAGGGCAGGGGCCAGCAGTTCGGTGCGATGGCGGGCGAGCATCGAGTCCGACGCCTGCGCGAGCCGGGCGTAGAAGCGAGCAAAGATCGGATGATGCACCGTGGTCGGCATCAGTGCTCCTCGTGGTTCATCGGCGTCTGATCCGCCATGGTCACGGTTGGGATGTGCTCGGGTCCGTGTCTGCGTCGCGCGCCGACGGCGGACCCGCACGAGCCCTTCCTGGGCGACGGTCGCCACGTGCGTTCCGTCGGAGCCGAACACGTGAGCCAGGGCCAGCCCACGCGAGTTGGCCACGCCGTGCCCGGCAAGGTCGAAGAGCAACCAGTCGTCGACCCGGAACGGGCGGTGGAACCAGATGGCGTGGTCGAGGCTCGCCGCCATCAGCTCGTCCCAGTTCTCACCCGCCGGATGCGGAAGCACCGCGACCCCGAGCGGGTACTCGTCGGACAGGTACGCGAACGCGCACGCATGAAGCGCCGGGTCGTCGCCAAGATCGTGGATTGCCCGCATCCATGCCGTCGCGACCGTGTCGGGCTCACGCTGGTAGCGCACGCGGCGGTGCTCGAAGAACAGGTCGGTCTCGACGGGTTCCAACTCGTCGGGCGACGGAACGGTGGGCGCCGAGAACCGCTGCACATCCGCACCCGCTTCGTCGACCTGAAAGCTCGCGATCAGGTTCAGGATCGCTCCGCCCGCCTGGAAGGCGATCACCTGGCGGGTGGCGAACGACCGGCCGTCGCGCACGCGCTCCACCTCGAACAGCACCGGCTGGGTTTCGATGCCGGGGCGGACGAAGTAGGCGTGGAGCGAGTGCGCCCGGAACTCCGACGACACGGTGAGCGTCGCGGCGCGCAGCGCCTGAGCGACCACCTGGCCGCCGTACACGCGGCCCCAGCCGAGGTCGGGCCCCGCGCCGAGGAACGCGTCGGGCTTGACCGGGTCGAGTTCGAGCAGATCCCGAAGGCCGCCGACCGTGTGCACCGATATCGCCATGGGCGATCGACGCTAGCGGAGCACCCGCCCGCCCCGGCCGTCACCGACCCCGCAACGGCTGCCACCGCCCGATCGAGGCGCCGCATCGCCTCCCACATGCCGGGCTCGTCGACGGTGGTGAAGCACAGGCGGATCCGCGGGTCGGGTGCATCGTCGGAGCGGAACACCGACCCCGGCACGAACGCCATCCCCTGATCGAGTGCCGCGGCGAGCACCGGCGTGGCGTCGTCCACGTCGCGCACGCGCGCCCACACGAACATGCCGCCATCGGGGTCGTCGACTCCAATCGGTCGCCCAGCACCGATCTCGCCGCAGCGACGAGCGCCTCGAGCGGGCGCGGTAACAGGCCCGCACGGCCGACAGGTGCCGGTCGAGGGAAGGGCTCATCGGCCAACAGGTCGGCGGCGATGCGCTGATCGAGCGTGGCGGTATGCAGGTCGACCGACTGCTTCGCGACCACCAACTCGTCGCGCCACGCCAGCGGAGCGACGATCCACCCGACGCGCAGCCCGGAGCGATCACCTTCGACACCGTGCCGAGCGACGCGGCGAATTCGGTCCGGCAGCGAAGCCGGGCCAGGGTCGGGCCGCGCCACCGAAGCCGCCCGTACGGGTCGTCCTCGACGATCAGGAAGCCGTACCGCTCGGCGAGCGATGCCAGGTGGTCGCGGCGGGCGTCGCTCAACGTCGACCCGGAGGGGTTCGACAGGTCGGTCACGACCGACACGAGTCGCGGGCGAATTCCGGCGGCGAGATGCTCGGCGAGCACGTCGGTCCGCATGCCGTCGCGGTCGCCGGCGATCGGCAGAAGCCGGGCGCCGTTGGAGCGGAACGCCTGGATCGCACCGAGGTACCCCGGCTGCTCGACGGCCACGACTTCGCCGGGACGCACGCCGACGCGGGCGAGCAGGTCGAGACCCTGCCGCGAACCGGTCGTCACGACGACCCGCTCGGGTTCGACCCCTCGCTCGCAGCGATCACGTCGCAGCTCGGCGAGCCCCTCGGTCGGGGCGCGTATTGAAGTGAGCGACTGGGCGAGTCGGCCAACGCTCGCCGCGCCGCCGCGGGCGATCCGCACCGCTGGCAACAGCGCCGGGTCGGGCAGCCCGCCGGCCAGCGACAGCATGCCGGGACGCTCCGTCAGTCGCAGGAGGTCGCGGATCGCCGACGATGGGGCGAGGGGACGGGTGCGGCACCGGGAACGGGGCGGCACCGGAACGAGCAGCCGGGTTCGCTGCGGGATCAGCTGGCGGTGGGAGCCGCGGCGACCGGGGAGCTGCGGTGATCGGGTTCGACGACATCGAACGAGCACACCACCGACGCCGGTGGCACCAGTGCTGGCGGAACAGGGGATCGCCATGGGTAGAGCGGCACCACCACCCTCGGCGCCGCCTCGGTGGTTCGATGGCACCGTGGCCCGTCGATCCGATCTGGCAGCGTTCCGGCGCGGCGACGCCGGCGTGTCGCCGGCCGAGGTGGGCCTCGTGCCGGGGCGCGGCGGCGCACGCCGGGGTTGCGACGCGAGGAGGTCGCACTGCTCGCGGGCGTGTCGGTCAGCTGGTACACGTGGCCTCGAACAGGGACGCCAGATCAACGTGTCGGCCGACGTGCTCGACTCGCTCGCACGCGTGCTGCGCCTCGACGCCGTCGAGACCGACCATCTCCACCAGCTCGCCGACTCGCCGCGAGTGGCAATCGCCACATCGGCCAATCCCGATGTTCCACCATGGGCGCGCCGGCTGCTCGACTCGCTCGCACCGGCGCCCGCGTATGTGCTCGGCCCCACCTGGGACTACCTGGCGTGGAACGACGAGCAAGCCACCCTCTTCCCGCAGCTCGCCACCCTCGAGGCGCCGCACCGCAACCTCGTGTGGGCCATGTTCGCGGTGCCCGAGACGCTTGCAGCTCATCATCGACTGGGAGGACGAAGGCGCCGGGTGCTGTCGCAGTTCCGAGCCGACATCACGCCGCTGCGCGACGACCCGACCGTCGCCGCACTCATCGACGCGTTGCACAACGCCAGCGACGAGTTCGCCACATGGTGGGAACGCCACGATGTCGCCGCGTTCCAGACGCGGCTGCGCCGGTTCCGAACGCCGAACGGGCCGCGCGTGTTCGAATACCAACAACTCGTCGCCGCCGGCGCGCCTCAGCTGCGGTTCGTCGTGCAGCTTCCGCTGCCGCCCGACTCCCTACAGTGACCGCATGCGTGACGCCCTGCTCACCATAGAGATCTGGTCCGACCTGATCTGCCCCTGGTGCTACATCGGCAAACGCAACCTCGAGGCCGCACTCGCGGAGTTCCCGCACCGCGAGGCGGTGGCGCTGCGCTGGAGAGCGTTCCAGCTCGACCCCGACGCGCCGGCGGATGGGTCGATCGATCTGCACACCGCGCTGCAGGCGAAGTTCCACACCGATCGGGCCGGTGTCGACCAGATGCTCGAGCGCGTCTCGGGCGTCGCCGCCGATGCCGGGCTCGCCTACCGGTTCGACATCGCACGACGCTCCGGCACCTTCGATGCGCACCGGCTGATGGAGCACGCACGAGTTGAGGGATGCGCCGACGCCCTGGCCGAGACGCTGTTCGACGCCTACTTCTGCCGGGGCGCCAACCTGGGCGATCGCGACACGCTGGCCGATCTGGCGGCGACCGTCGGCCTCGACCGCGCCGGCGTTCGGTCCCTGCTCGACACGGGAACGTATGGGGCGGAGGTTCGCGGCGACATCCGCACGGCCCGCGAGCTCGACATCAGCGGGGTGCCGTTCTTCCTGGCAAACGGCCGCGTCGGCGTCGCCGGCGCGCAGGCTCCACAGCGCCTACGGATGATGCTCGACCGGGCTTGGGAGCGCACCACGGCCGACTGACGCCCGGCTACCCTCCGGGCCTTGCCGACATACGGTGTCGCTCCCGTCCGGCCGTGGGACGACCGCGGCCGACGCTCCGCCGTACGCTGTCAGGCCGTGAAGCTCCTGGTCGTCTCGCCGCACTTCGACGATGCCCCCTCAGCCTCGGGCAGGCCATGGTCGACGGTGAGCTGTCGATCCACCGCGCGACCGTCGGCGTGTTGTTCGGCCGAACCAACTGGACGAAGTGGTTCCATCCGACCAGGGGCCGTTGGCCACTCGGGTCCGCAATCCGGTTCGGCGAGGAGGTCGTGAACGCCCGTCGCTTCGGCTACCGCTTCCGAGTCGCCGGGTTCGAGGAGGCGGTGCTGCGGAACGGATCGCTCGACACGACCACCTCCTCGACCTCACCTTCGACCTGACCACTCGCCCGTGCTCGCCCTGGTGCTCGACCGGATGCGCCGATGGGCCGAGGAGCCGACGTGGTGATCGCGCCGCTCGGACTCGGCGACCACATCGACCATCGCCTCGCTGCGCACGCCGGGGCCTGATGGCGGCAGAGCGTTCCGTGTGCTTCTACGAGGACCGGCCGTACGCATCGGGGCTCGACGACGAGGGGATCGCGTCCCACGCCGCCGCTCTCGACCCCGCGTTGCGTCCGGTCGATGTGTCGGCGCCGATGGGGCGGACCAAGCATCGGCGGCTCTGGTATCCGAGCCAGTTCCACGAATTCTTCCTCGACGCGATCGCCGCCGACGAGCGGGCCGCACGACGAGAGCGGCTCTGGGTCTCGCCCGGCAACGACGGGCGCCAGGCCTGATCGGGCGGGCCTACCGCCGCGGCTCACGCGCGGGCGGGCCCCGCGGGGGGCGGGCCACGATCGGCAGCACCGTCAGCAGCGCCCCAGCCAGCAGCCCGCCGATCCACCGAGCCGGATCGGCATCCCACGCGAGCAGGGTCCCGCCCACCGCCGACCAGCGCACGGCAGCCGCGAGCAGCGCCGCGGCGACAACCACGTTGAGGGTCACGTGGAGACCGCTGGGCGGCGTCTCGATCGCGCCGAAACAGCCACACGAGGCCACCCCGCGCCGCCGAGCCACCTGCACCAGCGCTGCGAAGAGCCCGAACAGCGTCGCTGCACCGACCAGCACGGCGGGATGGGGTGCGGTCAGCAGCCCGATCGCCACCGCCACTTCGACAACCCCGCTCGCTCGACCGAACCACGGCACGGCACGGGCTTCGCCCACGACCGCCGCGACCAGCGGACGCACCGCGTCGGGCTGCAGGAGCTTGCCGACGCCACCCGCCACCAGTACGACCGCGGCGCCGAGCACCAGCCACGTGAGAACGATGGTCACGACGAGGGTCAGGACTTCTTGGCGCGCGGTTCGGCGCACCGCGGCGGCTCGCCGGGCATCTTCGATACACGGGCGGCCACGGAGCGTCGCCCAGCCCGGCGGCGAGGTCACGATCGGACCACGCCAGGAACGGCTTCGATCGTGGCGCCGTCGTCGCCATCGAGAAGCCCCGCCCACGGATCGCCCAACCCGGTGACACGACCCGGCACGGTCTCGATGGTCAGAGCGTCCGGGTCGACCGTTTCGAGTTCGTCCCACGCGAACGGGGTGGACACCTGACCGCCGACACGAGCCCTGGCCGACCAGGCCCCGAACACGGTCTTGTGTGGTGCGTTCTGGCTGAAGTCGACGAACACGCGGTCACCGTGCTCCTCCTTCCACCATGCCGCCGTCACCAGATCGGGTCGCCGCCGCTCGAGCTCGCGGGCGATCGCGACGGCCGCCGCGCGCACCTGGATCAAGTCCCAACGCGGGATCAGCCGGGCATAGATGTACGCCTCGGCTCGCCGTGGTCTCGCTCCTGCGGGCACGCCCACCTCGTCGAGAAGCTCCTTGGTCACGGCGGCCGCTTCGCGCACGATCGAACGCGACGCCCGGCTGTGGGTCGAGGTCGAGCGCAGTTCGTCGACGTGGTCCAGGTCGTCGGCGCGATGGCCACGAATGAAACCCAAGGCAGCCGAGATTCACGGCCCACACCACGTGCGCGAGATCGGCCAGTACGAGCGCATTCGACGTGGTGCCGTTCGGCGTCGACACGACGGCCGTCTGCAACCAGTCGGGCGCCGCGGCAGACGCGCCTGGAAGAACGACTTGCCCGAGGCGCCGTCGGGGAACCGCTGCAGCATCGTCGGCCCCCCGCGCCTGGCGCGCAGGAACGGCTCGCCGACCGCCAGGTAGTAGCGGACGAGGTCGGCCTTGGTCGCGCCGAGCGAGGAGAAGAACACCTTGTCGGGGCTCGTCACGCGCACGCTTCGCCCGTCGAGTTCCAGCACCCACGCGTCGTCGGCCACGGCGAAACGCTACCGTCCGCCCGGCGTTACGCTCGCTCGATGGCAACACCCGCACCCGAACGTCAGCCTGAACCTGCGCCGCCGGGAGCCGGCGCCGCACGAGGCCTTCGCCGACGGCGAGTACCGCTGGGGAACCTTCGACGGCCCCATCGCCAACGTCAATCTCCTCGACCGCTGGTCCGGCCCGGCACGCCGCTTCCACGGCCTGCGGTCGAAGGAGTGGCAGGCGTTCCAGTTGGTGAACGACCGCTACTTCGTGCTCGGCGCGGTCTACGACGCCAAGCTGCTCGGGCTGGTGCAGATCGTCGTCGTCGACTTGACCACGGGCGAGGCGCGCCCTGGGAGCACCGGGTGCCGTCGCCGCGCCGTCGGTCGCCCGCGGCCTCGACGGGACGGTCTCGACCGCCGGCTGCGGCTCGCTGGCGCCACGGTCCGCAACGACGTAGCGGACGGCCGGTTGGCGATCGTTGCCGAGGACCGCGGCGGCAAGGGGGGTGTCGCCGATGGAGCTGGTCGCCATGGGTCGCTTCGGCCGCGATGACGCTGCGCACTCGTGATCTGCCATCCTTTCCTGACGGCACGCCGCCGTATTCACAAATGCGCGATGCCCGTGACGGGCACGCTTCGGCTCGAGCGGTGGGTGACGACGTTGCGACCGGCTCGACGATCATCCGATTCGACGAGGCGAGCTCGGTGCTGATCCTCGACGACCACAAAGGCCACTCCCTCACCGATGGCCTATGACTGGGTCACCGGAGCGCGCCGCGATCCTGACGGGCGGCTGCTTGCGTTCAATCTCACCGACAACCAGGTGCGCGATCCCGACACGTTCAACGAGTGTGCGCTGTGGATCGACACGGCACTGCACCGCTTGCCGCCGGTGCGATTCGAGCGACCGGGCGGCGTGCATCAGCCCTGGCGCGTGCGCGACGCCGAGGGACGGGTCGACGTGACGTTCGAGCCCACGGTCCGCAACGAACAGCACATCGGCCCACGCAGCGCGCTCGCCGACTACTACGGCCCGTTCGGGTGGTGCAGCGGCACCATCGTCGACAACGACGGAGCTCCCGTTTCGGTCGACGCGTGCTTCGGCATGGGCGAGCAGAGTTCATCCGCCTCTAGGTCGGTGGATCGGCCCAGTTCGGTGAGTCGGTCGCCGCGTCGAGCGGGACCGCTCAGCGGGATTGCTCAGCGGACGATCAGCGCTACGAGTGCGAAGTGACAGGCGCCGGCCGCGATCGTGAGCGCGTGCCATACCTCGTGGTAGCCGAACACCGCCCTCCCGGGTTCGGGCGCCGGGTTCGAGAATGATCGCTCCGCCGGTGTAGAGCAGGCCGCCGATGATCAGCAGCGCCATGCGTGCCGCCCCGAGTTCGCTCAGCAGCTTCGGCAGCGCGACCACGGCGCTCCACCCGGCGACGACGTACAGCCACGAGCCCGATCGGCCACCGTCGGCGGTGACTCGAATCATCTTCATGATGATCCCCGCCAGCGCCGTGACCCACATGACGACCAGCATCGGTATTCCCCCACACCCGCGGCAGGACCAGCAGGCAGAACGGCGTGTACGAGCCGGCGATGAGCACGAAGATCATCGAGTGGTCGGCCCGGCGAAGCCAGGTGACCGCACGCTCGGAGGCGCGAACAGGTGGTACGACGCGCGTGCCGAAGAGGCCCGCGAGGCTTGCCCAGTAGATGGCAACGGCAACTCGGGCCGCCGCGGTGTGAGCCCCGGCAAGCAACCACAAGCCTGCGGGAAGCGTGACGAAGAAGGCGTACTTGTGGAGTCGACCACGCCACTCCGGTTTCGGGCCGTACGCGCCGTAGATCGGTGCTTGGCCAGTCGGGTCGATATCTCGCTCACCGCGGTGGTCGCCCATTGCACACCCTCCAGTTCTCCGACCGATCTCCCCCCGGCCAGAGCCTGAGTGTTATCAGCATGTCCTGCCGATGGCGAATGAGTCGTTCAACCCGCCTGCGACATCGGTCACCCACCCCGGGCCGATTCGCGTTCCCCTCCGGCGACTCGACGCCGAACGCCGGGCGCTCAGCAGTCGGTCGCTCTGCAGTCGTTCAATGGGCGCCGGTCGCTCTCGTCGGGCTGGCGGCCGAGCCGCAGCGGTGACAGGGGTGCGTCGGCGAGCAGGATGCGCTCGCGCCCGACGATGAGCGGCCCGCACCCGCGCCGCCAGCTGGCCGCGGCATCGGTTCGCTCGAACTCCGCCCAGGATTCCCAGTCGCCGAACGACCAGATAGCGACGACCTCGTCGTCGTCGGCCATCGCCCGCCGGAACGCACCCACCAGGGCGAGGCCGCGGGACGCGATAGCCCGGCACGGCGGCATCCCGCACGGCGTCGAGCACCTCCCCCGATGCGCCGGGAAGCGCCGCGATGAGCTCGTGCAGGTATCCGGCGGCGTTGGTGGCTCCCGAGGCCTCGTGATCGCTCACCGACGGCGACCAATCGGGCGCCACGAGAATGCGATCGAACCCACCGGACCGCAGGTCGGCCGCTGCCGCCCACCACTCGGCGAGCGACGGGTCTTGCAGCCCACCGCCGCGGAGTTCGACGTCGAAGTTCCGGCCGAGCGCGCCCCAGCCGTCGTACTCCCACAGATTCACAACCTGCGGCCATCTGCCGGTGGAGCCGACGACGGCCCAGACTCCGAAGCACGACTGTGCACGCTCACGGCGACCGATCGGCACCCAGTTCGCTGTCATGTGCTGCAGGTAGCGGGCCCGGTTGTGGCCTCGTATGTCGATGAACTCATGGATGTAGACGCGAGGACCCATCGGTTGCCAACGTACTCAGCCCGTTCGCAGGCGAGCACGCATCGACCGCATTGCGTCCACCGGCGTGAGTCGGCTCCGACCATCCCCACGCCGGCCGGTACGGTGGCGAGATGACGCTCGTCGCAGGGGTCGACTGCTCCACGCAGTCCACGAAGGTCGAGATCCGTGAGGCCGAATCGGGGCGCCGCGTCGGCAGTGGCCGCTCGGCTCACCCGCCTGCGGTCCCGCCCCGATCCGAGCAGCCACCCCGTGCCTGGTGGGACGCGTTCGAGTCGGCCTGGGCCGCCGCGCTCACCGAGGCTTCCGCACGGCCCGGCGAGATCGCCGCGATCTCGGTGGCGGGGCAGCAGCACGGCCTGGTTGCGCTCGACGCCAACGACGAACCGCTCCGCCCGGCGAAGCTCTGGAACGACACCGGAGTCGGCGCCCGACGCCGGATGGCTCATCGCCCAGCTGGGTGACCCCGCCGCCTGGGCGAAACGGTGCGGGTCTGTTCCCGTCGCCGCGCTCACTATCACCAAGCTCTCGTGGCTGCCCGCAGCGAGCCCGACGCGTGGACGCTCTGGCCCGCGTCTGCCTCCCCCACGATTGGTTGACGCTGCGCCTGACCGGCGAGTTCGTGACCGACCGCGGCGACGCCTCGGGGACCGGATACCGGTCGCCCACCAGCGGCGAGTACGACCTCGACGTGTTGCACATCGTCGATGCCGCAACGACTGGCTGTCGATGCTGCTCGTGTCGCGGCACCCGACGAGACTGCCGGGTGCTGGAACGGCACGGCGGTCGCGTGCGGAACGGGCGACAACATTAGCCGCGGCGCTGGGACTCGGGCTCGAACGTGGAGACGCCGCCATCTCGATCGGCACGTCGGGCACGGTCTTCACCGTCTCCGATTCCCCAACCGCTGACGCGAGCGGCGCCGTCGCCGGATTCGCCGACGCCACAGGCGCCTTCCTCCCCTCGTCTGCACCTCAACGGTTCCCGGGTGATCGACACGATGGCGCGTCGTCGGTCGTGGCCTCGACGAGTTCGATCACCCGCGGGCCTCGGGTTCGCCGATTGCCCGGATCTCGTGCTGGTGCCATATCTCGACGGAGAGCGAACCCCCAAACCGCCCGACCGCAACGGGCGAACTCGTCGGTCTCCGCACCACGACCACCCCGGAGCACGTCGCCGCTGCGACGATCATCGGCGTCGTGTGGGCCTCGACGGCCTCGACGCGCTCGGTCGGCATGCTCCGGTGAGCGACGGACGCCTGCTGCTCACCGGAGGCGGCGCTCGATTCGCGAAGCGTCCGACGCGCCCTCGCATCGTTGACGGGGCGGCCGGTGGAGGTGGCCGACCTGAACGAGAGCGTCGCCGCCGGGGCCTGCGTGCAGGCTGCAGCGATCGCACTCGGCGAACCGCACCGCGTGGTGCGCTCGGCCTGGTCGATCGGCACCGCGTCGGTCACCGATCCCGACCCGGCGGTCGACGCCGCGGAGCTGCGCGCCCGCTACGCCGCGGCACGGGATCGCCCGGGCGCCGCCTAACCCAACGAGAACGTGTTCTCGTTTTCACGTAGCCTCGCCCATGTCTGCCGTGCTCACCGAACGCGATGGTCACACGCTGATCGTCACCCTCAACCGTCCCGAACGTCAGAACGCGATCAACGGCGAGATGCTCGTGCGCTTCTACGACGCATGCGTGCTCGCCGATGAGGACCCCGACGTCCGCTGCCTCATCCTCACCGGCGCCGGGGGCAACTTCTGCTCGGGCGCCGACCTGAAGGAGATGGCCGGCGGCCATCAGAACGAGCCGCTGCCCGACGGCCTCGACGTGCAAGCCCGCCTCGCCGCCGACGCCGACCTTCCGTGGAAGGCGCTGCTGCGCACGTGGCGGCTTGGCCGTGCCGATCATCCTCGCCGCGGAAGGCACCGCTATCGCCAGCGGCACCGAACTGCTCGGCGCCACCGAGATCCGCGCCGCCGGCGAGTCCGCCAAGTTCGGCATCAGCGAGGTCAGGTGGTCGCTGTACCCAATGGGCGGATCGGCAGTGCGCATCCCGCGCCAGATCCCGTACACGATCGCGTGCGAGCTTCTGCTCACCGGCGAGCACATCAGCGCCCAACGCGCACTCGACCTGGGTCTGATCGGCCACGTGGTGCCCGACGGCACCGCGCTCGACAAGGCGAAGGAAATCGCCGCGGTCATCTCGGCGAACGGGCCACTCGCCGTGAAGTCGCTCCTCAAGACCCTCCGCGGACGAACGGCATGGAGGGAGACCGAGGCGCTCACCTACGAGTTCACCTACGGCTGGGACGTGTTCGGCTCGCAGGACGCCAAGGAAGGCCCGCGGGCATTCAAGGAGAAGCGGACGCCCAACTTCCAGGGCAAGTAGTCGCCCAACGCTGCGACACGAGCACGACGACAGGAACCGAAGGAGGAACCGATGAAGCTCGGCCTGATCTGGGGCTACTGGGGCGCGTTGCCGCCCGCCAACCTGGTGGAGACCACGAAGCTCGCCGAGGACCTCGGCTTCGACTCGGTCTGGTCGGCCGAGGCTTGGGGGTCCGATGCGTTCGGGCCGCTCGCCTACCTCGCCGGACAGACCAGCCGGATCAAGCTCGGCACCTCCGTCGTGCAGCTCTCGGCGCGCACGCCGACCGCCACCGCAATGCACGCGATCACGCTCGATCACCTGTCGAACGGACGGCTCATCCTGGGGCTCGGCGTGTCGGGGCCGCAGGTCGTCGAAGGGTGGTATGGCCAGCCCTATCGCAAGCCCCTCGCCCGCACGCGCGAGTACGTGGAGATCATCCGGCGGGTCATGGCGCGCGAGGAGCCGCTGTCGTTCGACGGCGAGTTCTACCAGCACCCATATCACGGCCCCGGCTCGATGGGGCTCGGCAAGCCGCTCAAGGCGATCACCCATCCGCTCCGACGCGAGACCCCGATCTTCCTCGGCGCCGAGGGCCCGAAGAACGTCGCAGACAGCGGAGATCGCCGATGGTTGGCTCCCGCTGTACTACTCGCCGTTCCGCCAGGAGGTCTACGCCGACCAACTCGCCGCGGCGAAGGAGGGGTTCGAGGTCGCAGCGATGGCGAACATCAGCGTGTGCGACAACGTTGCCGACGGGTTGTTGCCCGTGAAGATGATGCTCGGCTTCTACATCGGCGGCATGGGAGCGAAGGGGAAGAACTTCCACACCGATCTCATGGCTCGCATGGGCTTCGAGGAAGAGGCCTTCCGCATCCAGGACCTGTTCTTCGAGGGCCGCCGCGACGAGGCCGTCGCGCTGGTGCCCGACGAGTTCGCCGACGAGATCTCGCTCGTCGGGCCGATCGGCCGGATCCGGGAACGCCTCGCCGCATGGCGCGACTCACCCGTCACCACGCTGTTGATGTACCCGTCGAGCCCCGACCAGATGCGCCTCATCGCCGACGTCGTCAACGACGGCTGATACCGCCAGCCGCGCCCGCCAGCCGCCCCGCACGCCACAACGCGCGAACTGGGCCGAATCACGTACCCACAGCGTCGGTAGATCGGCCCAGTTCGGTGGAGGGTGCCGCCCCGCACGCCACAACGCGCGAACTGGGCCGAATCACGTACCCACACCGTCGGTAGATCGGCCCAGTTCGGTGGAGGGACGTTCGGCGAAGAGGTGAAGGGGAAGCGGAGCGGCGCGAGGTCAGCGGCCGTGGCAGCGCTTGAACTTGAGGCCCCGAGCCGCAGGGACACGGCGCGTTCCGGCCGACGGGCTCGGCCTTGCCGAAGTCATCGCCGAACGACGTGCGCACGGTTGCGGCCCAGATCTCGGCGGGGTCGACGAACGAGAGGGCCAGATCGGGAGCATCGGCCAGCACCGACCCGTCGACGACGTAGTGCACCGCCGAAGAACTCGCCCGCACGTCGGTGATCCACTCGATCGGGAGCGCCGGCAACGGCGCGCGCAGTGCACCCTCGCCGAGCGGATTGATCAGCAGCAGGTGCGAGGCCCGCACCTCACACGTCCATCCTGCACCGTGCCCGATCGCCGCCGATGCCGGGTCGCCGGCGCTGGCCCCCACGCCCGGCCAGCCGGGGTCGGGCATGGTCGAGCGCTGCCACACCACCGCGGGCCTCGGCGTGGCGGCGCCGCGCATGAATACGGCCGCCTCGCTTTCGGCCCCGCGGCGGCCGGTCGGAACGGGTTGACCACGGCGGGTCAGAGCACCTTCGAAAGCGAGCCGATCGGCATGCTCAACCGATCGAGCATCCGAGGTCCTGCTCGGCGCCCGGCCGAGCGTCGTGAGGTAGTTCCCCACGATCAGCGCGTTGATGCCCGCGCTCATCCCGGCCTCCTGCAGATCGCCGAGCGTGAGCTGCGCACCGCCTAGCATACCGCAGGATCACGTCGGGGAGGCCGATGCGGAACAAGGCGATCCACTTCAGCGCGCCCTTCGCCGGCGTGAGCGGGCGGATCTCGAGCGGTGCCCGGGCGCGGATTGAGGAAGTTCACCGGCACTTCGGCGGGCCCAGGTTGCTGGAGCTGGCCGATCAACTCCAGGCGCTGCGCGTCGCTCTCACCGAGGCCCAGCAGCACGCCGCAGCACAGCTCCATGCCGTATTCGGTCACGAGCTCGCAGGTCTCCCATCGCTCGTCGAAGGTGGGTGGTCACCACCTTCGGGAAGTGCGAGCGGGCCGTCTCGAGGTTGTGGTTGTAGCGGTGCACACCACCCCGCAGCGAACCGCTCGGCCTGGTCTCGCGGGTGAGGATGCCGGCCGACACCGACACGTTGACCCCCGTCTCACCCCGGATGTCCGGCACGAGTTCGAGGATGCGCTGCATGGTCGGCTCGTCGGGCCTGCGAACGGCCAGGACGATGCAGAACCCGATGCCCCCAGCTCGGCGGTTTCCGCGAGCGCCGCGAGGATCTCGTCGCGATCCAGGAATGGTGTCGCCAACACGGGGTATCGAACTGCGCCGATTGGGAGCAGAACGCGCAATCCTCGGGGCAGCCGCCGGTCTTCACCGACAGGATGCCCTCGACCTCGACCACGTCGCCGCACCAGGTGGTGCGCACCTCGTGGGCGAGATCGCACAGCGCCCAAGGTGCTCGCCGCCGAGCGCCGCGAGTGCGGCAAGCTCGTCGGCGCTCAGCCTGCGCCGCTCGTCGAGGAGGGCCGCCCGGGCGGCAGCGATCGGGGTGGGGGTGGTGGGCTCGGTCATCGCGTCCTCGGTCGGCTCGACTCGTGCGACCCCGCCGATGGGGCCTACCGTTCGCCCGAAACTACCGGAGGCGACCGCGGTGTCCGACCATCACGAGGCCTACGACGAGGCCAACCGAGCAGCCGGATCCGACACCGCGCGCCGTTGGGTGGAGCGCGATGCCGCCGTGGTGTGGCACGGCTTCACGCAGATGGCGGCCTACGGATCGAACTCGCCGATCATCGTGGAGGCGGCAGAGGGTCGCGAGCTGATCGACGTAGACGGCCGCCGCTACCTCGACGCCATCTCGTCGCTGTGGGTCGCAACCGTCGGCCACCGGGTGCCGCGACTCGATGCCGCACTGCGGGCCCAGCTCGACCGCGTGGCGCACACGACCATGCTGGGGCACGGCAACCGGGTGGTGATCGAGTTCGCCGAGGAGTTGGCCCGTCGCCTTCCGATGGACGATGCGCACGTGATCTTCGCCTCCGACGGCGCTGTCGCGGTGGAGCAGGCCCTCAAGATCGCCTTCCAGTTCTGGACCAACCAAGGTGTGAGCGGACGCACCGGTATCTCGCCTTCGGTGGCGCCTATCACGGCGACACGGTGGGCGCCATCTCGGTCGGCGACGGCGGGTTCGGTACCGACATCTTCGATCCCCTTCGATTTCCGGTCCTGCGGGCCCGGGTTCGACCGACCCGACGCGATCGACGTGGCGGTCGGGCTCATCGCCGAGCACGCTCACCGGCTCGCTGCGGTGATCGTCCAGCCGATCGTGCAGGGCGCCGGGATGCACATGCTGGATCCGGCCGGGCTTTACGGCGCTGGGCGACGCCTGCCGCACTATGACGTTGTTGATCTGCGACGAGGTCGCGGTGGGCTTCGGGCGGACCGGCACGCTGTTCGCTCCGGAGCAGGCGGGCTTCGGCCCGACCTGATCGCGATGGGCAAGGGCATCACCGGCGGGTACCTCCCGGTCGCCGCAACCGCCGTGCCGGCGCGCGTCTTCGACGTTCCTCGGCGACGATCTCGGCCCGCGAACGCTCTATCACGGCCATTCGTACGGCGGGAACGCCCTCGGCGCGGCGGTGGCGCTCGAACACCTCCGGCTACTCGACGACGAGGCGGTCCTCGACAACGTGGCGACGATCGCGGACCGGTTCGCGACAGCTCTGGACGACACGATCGCCCCGCTCGCGCCGGTGCGTGCGATCCGCCAGCACGGGCTGATGATCGGCATCGAGCTGGCACCGCCGAGCGATGGCCTGCGCTGGGTCGCCGTATCGCCGCCGCGCCTGCGTGGCCGAGGAGTGCTGATCCGCCTCGGCGACGTGGTGATCATTGTGCCCACGCTCACCACCACGGCGGACGAGGTCGACCGAATCGTCGCGGTCGTCGCTGCAGCGATCGCTTACCTGACGCCGTCGGCGGCCGGGCCGATCGCCGGGCCGGGGTCCGACCTCGCGCCGGCGCGCTCGGGTGAGCGGACGATCACGCGCGGCTCGCTCCCCACCGACTGGGACGACATCGTTCTGCGGCCAACGCCTAAGACCCGCGACGCTTACCAGTGGCGGTCGTTGCGAACGCTCTCCGGGACCCGGTCCCCTCCTCACCTTCGAGGGCCGCGACGTCGTGTCGTTCTCGTCGAACGACTACCCCGGCCTGGCCTCGCATCCAACGCGCTGATCGCGGCCGCGCAGCAGGCTGCGGCGGAGTTCGGAACGGCTCCGGCGCGTCGAGGCTGGTCGTGGCGGCCGACCGATTCACGACCGACTCGAGGCGGCGCTCGCGGCGTGGAAGGGCACCGAAGCGGCCGTGACGTTCCCCGGCGGGTTCGCCGCGAACCTCGGCGCCATCGGCGCCCTGGTGGCTGCCGCCGGGCGCGATCGCACGGTCGTGTTCAGCGACGAGCTGAACCATGCCCTCCATCATCGACGGCGCCCGTCTGAGCTGCGCCCCGCGCCGAGGTGTATCGCCATGTCGACCTCGACGACCCGCACAACGCCTCGCCGAGCATGCCGGGTAACGGTGCCTGGTCGCGAGCGACGCCGTGTTCTCGATGGATGGCGATGTTGCGCCCGTCGCCGAACTCGCTGAGCTTTGCGCACACCACGGCGCGCCGCTCGTCCTCGACGAGGCGCACGCCGTGCTCGACCGGACACGCCCCGTCCCGCCGGACTGTCGTGGTCGGCACGAGGTCGAAGGCCCTCGGCTCTGTCGGTGGCTTCGTCGCTGCGCCCGCCCGATCGTCGATCTCATCGTCAATCGTTTCGGTCGCTCATCTTCACCACGGCGCCCTCGCCGGTCGACGCGGCGGCGGCTCTCGCGGCGGTCGGCCTGGTTCGCGGCGACGAAGGCCAGCACCTCACCGGAGCGCCTGCGCTGCCAACGTCGCCTTGTTCCGGCCAGGCCACCTGAGCCCGATCGTGCCGGTCGGTGGGCGACGAGCGGCGGGCCGGGGCATCTCGAACGCTCTGCTCGAGGCCGACTTAACTGGTCGCCGCGATCCGTCCGCCGACCGTCGCCCCGGGCACCGTCACGCTGCGGGTCGCGATCTCGGCCAAGCACGAACCGAGCGACGGGATCGAGCCACGCGAACGCATCACCGAACTGATCGGGGTCCCCATGGCTGGAACCACGTCGCCCACACCTGCTCGTCGCCGTCGCGGGGGACCTGCACAGAGATCGGAAAGACTCCGGGGGGACCGCGTTGTTGCTGCGGCGCTGCGCGATCGGGGCCGAACCGTCGGCACATCGCAAACCGGCGCAGTCCTCGAGACCGTCGACGGCGCGACTGACGCTCATTCTCGGCGCAGAGACCGGCGAGGATGCCCACATCGTGTGCCCGCCGCATCGCTGGTATCCGGTGCCGATGGCACCTCCCATGGCGGCCGCGTACTCGGCGCGCCCTGCTTCCACATCGCCACGCTGCGCGACGAGATCAGCGGGTCACGGCTGCCCGAGCGGACGACATCGGGCCCGTCGAGCTAGCCGAGGCGCGGCGTCGCCGTTGGGAGCGACGGCGACGCGGCGGCGTCACTGCGACGATCGACTCCCGTGACATGGTCGTGCCCGCTGCCGACGCCGCCCTCGGCACGCCAACAACGCCGTCCGGCTCTCGTGGGGGTGGCTGCAGCGGGCAATCGCTGCGCTGATCCACGTCCACCTGAATCGATACGACAACGCCGATCCGCTCCACGCGGCCAATCGTGACCGGCTGCGATTCCAGGATGGGCTGAGAGTGACCGACAGCGTCGACGGATTCCGCCCAGGCGGTGCCTCGCGGCCGTTTTACGTTCGATCCCTCCACCGGACTGCGCCGAGTCGGCGGCACCGGCGATGCCGACACGTTGCTCGAACCGCTACGGTTCTGTCGGGTGCGGACGACGAGTCGCGGTCGTCGTGACACCGCCTCGGTCCGCGCACGCCGCCGCTTACTCACGGCGAGTTCTAGCTGCGCCGGGCGCGGCGCACGGGCAAAGGCGCTGCACGGCGGGCGGACCACAGCGCATGGACGCCGACGGTGATATCCACCACCGATGCGCGACCGGAGGCCCGGAGGCCGGTAGGATCTCCGCACGAACAGGCGTTCGCACGCGGTGCGGCGCTTCCGAAGCCCCCGGAGTCCACTACCGATGCCCCCACAAGGCGACCTCTTCGAACGGTCCTTCGCACGCGAGGTGATCGAGACGCCTGTCACCGACGGGACGAGCGAGTCCTTCCGCACTCGCTCTCCGTCATCACCTCTCCGGGCCATCCCCGACGTACGCGACGGCCTGAAGCCGGTGCAGCGCCGAACTCTACTCGATGGCCCAACCCGGGCACCGACCGGACGCGGCCCCACCACCGCAAGTGCGCTTACGTCGTCGGCGACACCATGGGCAAGTCTCCACTCCGCACGGCGACAGTGTTACCCATGACGCACTCACCCGTATGGGGCAGGAGTTCTCGCGCAACATCTGCCTCGTCGACTCCACACGGCAATCTCTGGCTCGCCTGACGATCCCCGCCTGCCGCGCACGGCACTGAGTGCCGACTCTCGCCTGCTGCTATCGAACTTCCCCGCCGAGATCGACGAGTGACACGGTCGAGCCTGACCGACCTTCGACGGCGAGCGCCTGAGCCGATCACTTCCTGCCAGGCTCCCCAACCTGTTGGTCAACGGCACCTCCGGCACGTCGCATGGCCACCAACATGGCGCCGCACAACCTCACCGAGGTCTACGAAGCGATCAAGCCTGTCGCGACCAAGCGTCGCCCAAAGCCGACCATCGACGAAACCTTTATGGCAGGCCCCGGCCCCGGGATCTGCTGTCGGGCGGTTTCATCATCGACGACGGCCGCGCCGACGCCTACGCCACCGGCTCCGTTACGTTCCGGAATGCGTGCCAATGCCGGGATCGTCAACCCTACCGCGCCTGCTTGCGGGCATCGTCGTCACGCAACTGCTGTCCATGGTCGCTTCTGAACGCGCCGTTGCGCGCATCCAGGAAATCCCGCCGTCAATAACGGCAAGCTCGCTTGCTGTCGCGAATTTGAAGAACTCAGCAGGACCGCCGGACCGGTGATGAAATACCATCACGATCGAGCCTGGCGCGGGTGGCGTCAACGCCAAGGCGGTGCCTACCGAGCTGTACCGTCTCACTCCGATGGAAGAGACCTTCTGGCGTGAACAACGTGGTGCTGGTCAACGGCGTCCCCAATTTCACCGTGGGTGGCAGGACCTGTGCAACCTCTACGCCGAGCACCGCCTCGACGTGGTACGGCGCCGCACCGAGTACCGGCCTGGCTGGGCCCGCGACCGGCTCCACATCGTTGACGGTCTGCTGATCGCGCTCGATGCCATCGACCCGGTGATCCTCGATCATCCGCACTTTCGCAGGACGCCGCCGAAGCCAGGCGGCGCTTCTGCTGGACGAGCTGTCGCTCAGCGAGATCCAGGCGAACCACATCCCCGACATGCAGTTGCGCCAACTCACCGCCTCGAGAAGCTCCTGCTTCCAGGAGGAGGCGTCCGCGCTCCACGACCAGATCGGATGGTATTTCGGGCAGTTGCGCGCGCCGGAGCAGCGCCAGCGAACGCTCTCGTGCCTTCAGCGAACTTGAAGAAGCTCGTCGCGCCGCTTCTGTGGACTCCTGCCGCACCCGCATCATCCGGCCCCTGACCAGATCGAGGACGTGTCGCTCGGAGGCGATGCTCGACGGCGGCGCTACCGGAGCTCGTCGACGAGCCGTGCGTCGCCACGCCGTCGACTCCCCAGATCGTCGGCCGCCGCCAACCGGTCGCCGGACTGAAGCCTATGACGTTCAGTCGCCACGACGCAGTGATCGCCCGGGCTGAGACGACCACGCCCGGTTCGATCGTCGCGATCACCACCGCCACGATGCTTCTCCTCGGCGCCCGCACCCCCGGGAGATGGGCGCGAGGTGACGGCCGCACCTGCGGCACGCCTACCGCCGAGGTCTTCTCCACCACCAAAGGCGAGTCGATCCTCACGCTGGTCGGCCCCTCAGGCGGCTGCGGCCGACGCGATGGCCGTGCTGGCGACCGCCGCCGGAATAGCAGCGCATCACGACCGCGGAGATCCTCGGCACGCCTGCCGGGCGCACGGTCATCAACCTGGCCCGGCGATACACTGGCGGCTGCATTCTCTGCTGTTGCTGACGGCGACGATTTCGTCATGGTCACCTCGAACGCCCAGGCGCTGCGATGCGCCGCCGACTCCATCAGCGCCCAGGGGCGCGGCGCCGATGGCGTTGCAGGCATGTAGCTTTCCGACGGCACCGTCGTCACCGCCGCTTAAGCAATGTCGGCGCTTCCGGCAGCGCGGCTGACGCGATCGTGCTGGACCCACTCCGATGCCGGCATCCGCCAAGGTCACCGACGGCGGAAGTCCCAACGAAGGGTCGCGGTACAGCTGGTGTCCGGCTGACCAATTCCGCGATGAGGTGCCTCGATTTCGCCTTCTTACGTTTTGCCGAGGCTGGCCTAACCCTCGTCGTCGGCACTGAAGAAGCGCCCGCCAAGCCTGTTGACTCCCAACCCCGAGCCAAGGCGACTCATCCCCATACCGCACGGGATCTCATCAGTCGGCTGGTAACAGTGGCGGATCCTCGCCGCGGGCGAGGACGGGGGTGACGTCCATGACCGACAGCACCTGGGACGCAACCAACTCCACCGACGCCTACGACGAGCATTCCATCCAGGTGCTCGAATATTCGACGCCGTTCGCAACGACCGGGCATGTACATCGGCGGCACCGGGTCCGACGGCTCATGCACCTCGTCTGGGGAGATCGATCGATAACGCCGTCGACGAGGCCGCAGCAGGGGTTCGCCAACCTCATCGAGGTCCCGCTCCACAAGGACCGCTCGGTCGAGGTGACTGGATAACGGTCGCGGCATCTCCGACCGGTGTGAAGGACGGGAAACGGACCGCGCTCGAGTACGTCTTCACTGAACTCCACGCGGCGGCGGGTGCCGGGTCCGGCGCATACTCCGCGGCCCGGCGGCCTGCACGGTGTCGGCGCTATCGTGAACGCGCCGTCCACCAAGCTCATCGCCGAGGTCGACTGAGAGACGGCACCACTCAGCGGCTCGGATTCGGCTGACTGCAAGCCCGGACAGTTCGGCCCGAACGGCGGCTTCAAGGCGGGATCCAGCCTTCGAGGTCGTTCGCAAGGTCCTCGCGAAGCGAACGGGCAATGTCGCGTGCGGTTCTGGCCCGACACCGACATCTTCGACCCGGACGCAATGCATCGACGACGGCAAGGTCCAGCAACACGCTCGCCCAGGTCTGCTTCCTCGTCCCCGGCCTGAAGGTAAACTTCCACGATCGCTGCGGCGCTGGCGCGCGAGCCTGAGGAGTCAGGCTGGGTGGCGGCCTCGGCGCGACTACGTCGACTTCCTGCTGATTTCGGCGAGCTATCACCGAGGGTCATCACGTTGTTCGGCACGGGCACGTTCGTGGAGAAGGTACTCCGTCGACGGTCGTATGACTTTGACGTGGAGCGTTACTGCGGAACAGCACATCGCCTCGCGCTGGGTCAAGGGGTACGACACCAGGCCTGTCAGCTTTCAGAACACGATCCTGACCCGCGAGGGCGTGGCACCCACGGCCACTTTCGAGCGCGCTTCACCAAGGCGGCCAACGACACGCCGCTCACAACCACGAAGAAGCTCTCGCCAAGCTCGCTATAAGCAGGGCAAGGACCGTTCGAGTAGTTATGGATGTGGTGAGGACGGTCGCAGCGGTCAAGGTCACCTTCGCCGAACCGCAGTTCCGCGCACCACGTTAGCGCGAGCTCGGCACGCCCGCCATCCAGTCGATCGTGTACGACGTCACCAAGGACGGCCTGGTCACATGGTGAATCCGGCGGGCGTCGGACACATTGTGAACGCCATCCGCTATAAGATCGCCCAGGCCGTGCTCAACCGGGTCGCGGCGAAGCAGTCGCTCGAAGCCCGGCGCCGGCGGCGAATCTGATCGACCAGCATGCCTGACAAGCTCGCCGGACTGCCGCACCCACGGCCGCGACGCCGAGCTGCTCATCGTGGAGGGCGTACCTCGGCTGCCGGCCTGCTGGTGCGGGACGCAATCCGGAGCATGGCGGTGCTGACGTTGCGCGGCAAGTTTGTGAACGCTAAGTCGAACCTGGAAGCAGGTCGTGGAGAACGCTGAGGCGCAGGCGCTGGATCACCGCTATCGGCGCCGGGTCGGGCTTTCCGCGACTTCCGCCTCGAGGATGCGCGGTACGGACGGATCATCATCTTTGGTGCGACGCCGACGTCGACGGCAGTCACATCCGTTGCCTGCTCCTCACGCTGATCTACTACCACATGAGGTTCCTGCTGGAGTGACGTGCTGCGCAGCCCGTCGCCCAGCCGCCGCTGTACACGGTCGGGCGTCGGCGACGAGAAGATCCACGCGTTTCAGCGACGAGGAGAAGGCCCGCCTGACCGGACGAGCCGTGCCGCGGAACTGCAAGGCCGAGAACCTCCAGTGGGTGCGGTTCAAGGCTCGGCGAATGGACGTCGAGGAGCTCGCCGAGACTCAATCTGGACGCCGAGACTCGCATCCTCCGCCGCACCGAATACCATGAACGACGCATCTGGGCGGCCAAGGACGCCTATGAGCTCTTCGAGACGCTGATGGGCAACGACGTGGCGCTCGGCGCTGGTTCCTCCGGAGAATCCTGACCTCATCGACCTCGAAGCGCCTGACGTG
>JADJBW010000006.1 GCA_016703525.1 Actinomycetota bacterium
ACCGAGTCGTCGCAGGGCGCGTGGATCGGCCGGTCGTGCGTGAGCACCGCGTCGCACAGCGGTCGCAGCGCATCGATGTGGTCGTCGCGGTAGGCGATCGGCATGCCCGCCACGTTGCCGCTCGTCATCACGAGCGGCACGGCCAGCTCCGCGGCCAGCAGATGCTGGATCGGCGTGTGCGCCAGCATCAGGCCGATCAACGGCGAGTCGGGCGCAACCGCCGCCGCGAGTTCGGCATCGGGGCGACGCCTGAGCAGCATGATCGGCGCGGCAGGCGTCGTCAGCTCGGCCGCCTCCATGCCGCCGAGGTCGGCGATCCGGCGGGCCGCCGCCGGGTCGGCGACCAGCACGGCGAACGGCTTGTCCGGACGAGCCTTCGCGGCGCGGAGTTGACGGACCGCGGCGTCGTCGGTCGCATCGCAGGCCAGGTGAAACCCCCCGAGACCCTTCACCGCAACGACGCCACCCGATCGAAGCACCGCCACGGCCCCGGCGAGTGCGCGCTCGCCCGAGGCGACCCTCGCTCCGACGCCGTCGAGCAGGGCCAGGCGCGGCCCGCAGTCGTGGCACGCGATAGGCTGGGCGTGATAGCGGCGATCCGACGGGTCGCCGTACTCCGCGGCACACGCCGCACACAAGCGAACCCGGCCATCGTGGTGGGCGCGCGGTCGTAGGGCAGCCGCCGGATGATTGTGGAACGGGGCCCGCAGTTCGTGCAGGTGATGAACGGGTGGTGGAATCGCCGGTTCGTCGGATCGAACAGCTCGGCGCGGCAGTCGTCGCACACGGCGGTGTCGGGCGGCACCGGCGTGGAGGCCCCCTCGGCCACGCGGCTCGCCACGATGCGAAATCCGCTGCCGACGGCGAAACGCGAGGGTCGCCGGGCGACGCCGTCGATCTGCGCCAGGGGCGGCGCGTCGTCGCGCAGCCGACGAACGAACTCGGCGATCGCCTCGACCGGCCCGGCGACCTCCACCGCCACCCCCGCCGGGTCGTTGGCGACGGTACCGTCGAGGCCGAGCGCGGTTGCCAGGCGGTACACGAAGGGCCGAAGGCCGACCCCTTGGACCACGCCGGTGATCTCGATCCGTTCGGTCGTGTTCACGTCGCCCGCATTCTGCCACCGCGCCGGCGCGAGCGTGAGTGGTGAGAGACTGTCGCCCGTGCCCATGCCCGCACCCCTACCGCCTTCCGTTCCGGCCGCCGACCATGCCCTTGCCGCCCTGCTGGCGCACGAGGCCGGGCTGGTGCTCATGCGGTTGCGCGACCAACTGCTCGACGACGGCATCGTTGGGCACATGCTCGGGAGCGTCGGCGACCTCGAAGCGAACAAGGTGTTGGTCGAGGCGCTCTCCGTCGAGCGGCCCGACGACGCAGTGCTGAGCGAGGAGGTCTTCGAGCGAGCCTCGGCCACGCAGCAGCGCGTCGCCGCCCGGCGCGTGTGGATCGTCGATCCGCTCGATGGCACCCGCGAGTTCGGAACCCCTGGGCGCAGCGACTGGGCGGTCCACGTGGCGCTCAGCGTCGACGGCGTCCCTGCGGCCGGAGCGGTGGCCCTGCCCGCGCACGGTCTGGTGCTGTCGACCCCCGAGCCGGCCTCCGCGCCTCGCCTCGACGGGCCGGTGCGCATCGTCGTGAGTCGCACCCGTCCACCCGAGTTCGCGTATCGGGCGGCGCACGCTCGACGCCGAGATGGTGCCGATGGGTTCGGCCGGCGCCAAGGCCATGGCGGTCGTGCTCGGCGACGCCGACGCCTACATTCACGCCGGCGGTCAGTACGAGTGGGATTCGTGCGCACCCGCGGCTGTCGCCGCCGCGGCGGGTCTGTGGTGTTCGCGGCTCGACGGCTCGCCCCTTCGCTACAACCGTCCCGACCCGTACCTTCCCGACCTCGTGATCTGCCGGCCGGAGCTCGCCGACACGATCCTCACCGCAGGAGCCTGAGATGAGCGCACCTCCCTCCGACGCCTCCGACCTGGCGCTCGGCTCGTTCACGCCCGACGGGCCGTGGGTGCTCGACCTCGGTGCGCTCTCGTGGACGCGCGGCATCGGGGTGCTGCGGGCGGCGACCCGACGACAGGTCCCCGAGCTGACCAAGCCGCGGCGCTTCCCTCCGCCGGGGCGCCTCGCCGTGGTGGTCTTCCACCTCGGCCGAGCGATCCTGGGATGGGCGGCGACCGATCGGCGCCGCGGCGGGTCGCGTTCGCGCGCCGGCCTGTCTCGCCGCATCCGTCAGGCGGCCGAGGCGCTCGGCCCGACCTACATCAAGCTGTGCCAAATCATCAGCTCGGGCGAGGGCATCTTCCCGTCCGAGCTCGTGGACGAGATGAAGAAGTGCCGCGACAAGGTGCCGCCGGTGCCCTCGCGCGCGGTTCGGACGCTGGTCGAGGAGGAGCTCCGGCGGCCGATCGCCGAGGTCTTCGCCTCGTTCGACGACACGCCGATCGCCGCGGCCTCGATCGCCCAGGTCCACGGTGCCACCCTGCTCGACGGCACGCCGGTCGTGGTGAAGGTGCAGCGGCCGGGCATCCGACGCGTGGTGCATCGCGACCTCGAGGTGATGGCCACGATCGCGCCGCTGCTCGTCGGGCGGATTCCCATCGCCGCGCTCGCGAATCCGCCGGCGCTCGTGGAGCTGTTCGCCGAGACCATCTGCGAGGAGCTCGACTTCCGGCTCGAAGCCGAGAACATGATCGACCTCGCATCGGTGTTCGCTCAGCTCGATCAGCGCGGCTACGTGATCCCGCGGCCGCACCCCGACCTGGTGACCCGTCGCATGATGGTGATGGAGCGTTTCGACGGCTTCGGCTTCGATGATGTCGACGGCATGAAGGCCGCCGGGATCGACACCCACGAGATCATCCGGGTCGGCATGCGCGGCTTCACCGAGGGCTGCATGGTGCACGGCCTGTTCCACGGCGATCTGCATGCAGGCAACCTGATGGTGCTGCGCGACGGCACGATCGGGCTGCTCGATCACGGCATCACGGCGCGCATGACCCAGCTCCAGCGCAACGCGTTCCTTCGGTTGATGCTCACGGGCGCATCGGGCGACATGCGCGGGCAGGTCGCCGCCTTCCGCGACCTCGGCGCCCTCCCGCCCGACACCGACATCGACCAGGTCGTGCGCGACCTGGGTCTCGACGAGGCCCCGGTCGACCCGACGACCATGTCACAGGATCAGCTGGTCGGCGAGATCCAGCGGGCCACCAAGGCGCTGCTCGGCTACGGCGCCCGCCTCCCGAAGATCCTCATGTTGTATGTGAAGAACCTGGTGTTCCTGGACGGCGCGATCGCACGCCTCGCCCCCGACCTCGATCTGCTGTCGGAGTTCGCCGAGCTCTCCATGCACATGGCTGCCAACTACGGCCACCTCATCTCGGCCGAGATCGGCGTCGACCCGCAGGCATTCACGACCGATCGTGAGGCGATCAAGGCGAGCTTCGGGATCGTCGATGCCGACGTCAACACCGTCACCTACGCCGAGCTGCAACAGCGCCGCGAGCTGATCCGCCAGCGGCTCTCTCACAATCGCCGGCGCAGCCCGAGCGCGGCGCCCGCGAGCAAGACGACGGCGAAGCCCGACAACACCGCCAGCTCGACCGCCACGCCACCCAAGCCGACACCGTCGTAGATCACGGCGTGCCAGGCCCGCAGCGCCCAGTATTGGGGCGCCGCGTGCGCGATCGTCACCATCGTCGGCGGGAAGATCTCGATCGGCATCATGCAGCCGCCCAGCGCGGCGGTGATCAGGCCGATCACCGGCGTCACCGCTGCCACCCGATCGACGTCGTTGCCGATCACGCCCACGAGCAGGCCGGCGCCGCAGCCGACGAGCCCATAGACCACCACGAGCGCCGAGGCGGCCATCGGGTCGCCCCAGGTGACGCCGAACGCGGCCCACGTGATGCCGATGACGAGCGCGCTCTGCAGCACTGCGAGCCCGATCCAGCCCGCGGCGAGTCCGACCGTGATGCCCCACGACGACACGGGGGCCGACGCCGCGCGGCGCAGCACGCCTCGCTGGCGCAGACGGACGAGCAACGCACCCGAGGTCAGGCAGTTGATGAACACGAACAGCACGAGGTTGGCGCTCGCCGAGTCGGAGAACCGGCTGTGGCCCACCTTGGGCGAATCCCCCACGTCGTCGATCACCACGTCGACCGCCGCGGTGTGCCCACCGGCCCGGTCGCGCAGACCGTCGACCGGCTCGCCGGTCCGTCGAGCGACGACCCGCACGACGGCGTCCTCACCGGCGACCTCGGCGACGACGCGACCGACGGCGCTGCGCGCTGCGAACCCGAACTGCGACGTCGGCGGCGCGATCACCGATACCGGATCCACCCCGGGATCGCCCAGCCGGTCCGGGATGACCACGCCGGCGGCGATCTGCTGGCGCCCCAGCCGGATCGACAGCTCGCGCCGCGACGCGAGCGTCTCGACGCGAAGGTTGTCGTCGCGGCGGAGCGCGGCGAGGATCGCGTCGCCCAGATCGCTGTCGCCCGACTCGACGACGCCGACCCCCAGGCGCTGTTGGCCGCCGAACGCGGAGCCCACCACCACCGTGACCATCACGGGCAGCACGATCATGAAGAACAGTGCCGCCGGATCGCTGAACAGCGTGCGCAGCACCACGGCGGCCAGCGCTCGAACCGTCTGGGGCCGCCCGCGAACAGCGCCGTTCACGGTGCGATCACCCGTCCGAAGCGGCGGAGTCCGATACCTCCGAGGACCCCGCCGATCACCGCCAGCCCGGCGACCGCCCGGGCGACGCCACCGACGGTCGCCGTGCGCGACGACAGGTCCACGAACGTGTTGAGCCCCAGGCCGTTCGGGGTGAACGACGCAAGGCGGCGCAACGCTCCGGGCGCCGTGCCCGGCCCGAGGAAGTTGCCACCGAGCATCCCCAGCACGAACGCCGTCATCGCGGCGGCCGACTGCGCTTGCTGTTCGGTGCGGGCGAGCGACGCGGCGAACATCGCGACGCCACCCAGCGCCACGACCGTCGCCACGATCACCGCCGCGACCCCCACCGGGTTTCCCCAGCTCGCGCCGAGCAGCAGCGTCGTCGCCAGCCAGATCACCACGAAGCTGGTCGTGGCGAGCACCGAGAGCGCCCCGACCTTGCCCGCCAGCACAGCCCGCGGCGAGACCGGCGCGGCCATCACGCGGTCGAGCACGCCGAGGCGACGCTCCACGTGCAGCGCCTCGGCCGCCGCCCCGACGGTGAAGAAGAGGAACAGCATCGCCATGGAGGCGCCGAAGTAGCCGCCGACCGAGACCTCCCCGACGCCGCTCGCCCGGTCGGCCACCGAGACCGACGCGGGCAGGTCGATCAGCTCGTCGAGCTGCTCGCCCGCCGGCGGGCTGCCGGTGACCGATGCCTCGAGGGCGACTGCGGCGGCCGTGTTGTTGAAGCGCTGCGCGACGTCGGTTGCGACCGCGAGGCCGATCTCGCCGCCGATCTGCTGGTCGGCGCTCCGCATGACCGTCATCGACGATCGCCCGCCGGAGGTCACCGAAGCGAACCCCGTGGGGATCACCAGCGCCGCGTCGAGCGTGCGCCGGTCGACCCGATCTCGCGCCGCGGCTTCGCGGCGCACGGCGACGAACCGCACGCGCCCGTCGCGGGCCTCGCTGAGGGCGTCGACGATCGAGCGCGACACCTCCGACCGATCGAGGTCGACCACACCAACCCGGAAGCTGCCCGTGGTCGCCCCACCGATCAGCGCGTTGAACAGGAACGCCACGGCGAGCGGCGCCGCGAGCGCGGTGATCATCGCGGACCGGTTCCGGAGCCGGCGGCGCAGTTCGGCACCGGCCACGATCAGCGCGGCCGACAGGTTCGAGGGTGCGCGGTACGTCACGGCCGATCCGACTCGATCCCGGTCAGTCCCGCAGGTCGCTGCCGGTCAGGCTCAGGAACACCGATTCCAGGTCGGCGCGGCCGGTGAGGGTCTCGAGCTCGCCGGGCGACCCCTCGGCGATCATCCGACCGCCGTCCATGATGCCGATGCGCGTGCAGAGCCGCTCCGCCTCCTCCATGTAGTGCGTGGTGTAGAGCACCGAGAGTCCGTCGCGGCCGAGGCGCTCGATCGAGTCGAGGATCTGGTTGCGGCTCTGCGGGTCGACCCCCACGGTCGGTTCGTCGAGGATCAGCAGCGCCGGGCGGTGCAGCAGCGCGGCAGCGATGTTGAGCCGCCGCTTCATGCCTCCCGAATACGTGCTCACCCGATCGCGGCGTCGCTGCGACAGGCCGACGATCTCGAGCACCTCGTCGATGCGGTCGGCCAGGTCGCGCTTCGACATGCCCTGGAGCCGTCCGAAGAACCGCAGGTTCTCGACCGCGTCGAGGTCGTCGAAGAGCGCGATCTCCTGCGGGACCAGACCGATCGACGCCTTCGCAGCGGATCCGCCCGATCCGATGGGCTCGCCGAGCACGTCGACGCCGCCGCCGTCGCGCCGAAGGACCCCGGCGATCATCGAGATCGTCGTGGTCTTGCCGGCCCCGTTCGGACCGAGCAGGCCGTACGTTTCGCCCGCCTCGATGGTGAACGTGACGTCGTCGACGGCCACGCGATCTCCGAACCGGCGAACGAGATGGTCACATCGCAGCACGGGTGTCGGCACGGGCTTCCCTTCCCCTCGGATGCGCTCGCGACACTACCCAGCGATCCGAACCGCGGCCTGCGCCCGCCCGAAACTCGAAGATCCGACGGCTGCGACCGCGACGCCGATACGCTCGACACGACCCTGAACCGTCGAAAGGACCGGCCATGCTGGCGACGTTGATGCAATACGAGGATTCCGGCACCGACGCGGCGGCCGCCGCGGGATTTGGCCTCGGCCTCATGCTCTTCTGGCTCCTCATCATCGTGATCATGGGAGTCTCGATGTGGAAGCTCTTCGTGAAGATGGGCGACCCGGGCTGGATGGGCATCATCCCGATCCTGAACATCTACCGGATCTTCCAGCGGTCGCGTCCCGACCAGGCGATTCTGTGGACGATTCTCGCCTTCGTCTGCGGGATCGGCGCGTTCGTCGCGATGTTCGACCTGGCCAAGCTGTTCGGCAAGGAGATCGTCTACGCGCTCGGCCTCATCTTCCTGCCGATCGTCTTTGCGCCCATGCTCGCCTTCGGCAGCGCCAGCTACCAGGGCCCGCCGGCGCCGCAGCTCGGCTGAGCCCGCTCGGCTCCAGGTTCGTGCGGGGGGCCGCCGATCGGCCAGACTGGTCGGCCCCCCGAAACGCCTTGGAGCACCCATGACCGCGCCGGATCCGACGAGTCGCGCCACGAACCCCCATATCCGCAACGTCGCGATCATCGCCCACGTCGACCACGGCAAGACCACGCTCGTCGACGCGATGCTGCGCCAGTCCGGCGCGTTCCGCGAGGGGGCAGAGGTGGTCGATCGGGTGATGGACTCGATGGACCTGGAACGCGAGAAGGGCATCACGATCTCCGCCAAGAACACGGCGGTCCGCTGGCATCGCCCCGACGGCACCGAGATCAAGATCAACATCGTCGACACGCCGGGCCACGCCGACTTCGGCGGCGAGGTCGAGCGAGCGCTCGCGATGGTCGACGGGGTCGTCCTGCTCGTCGACGCCGCCGAAGGCCCGCTTCCCCAGACCCGGTTCGTGCTCCGAAAGGCGCTCGCGCTCGACCTGCCGGTCGTGCTCGTGGTCAACAAGATCGACCGGGCCGACGCCCGGCCGGCCGAGGTGGTCGACGAGGTGTACGAGCTGTTCCTCGACCTCGATGCGCACGACCACCAGATCGACTTCCCGATCATCTACAGCTCGGCACGCGCCGGTACGGCGACGCTCGATCTCGACACGCCCGGCACCGACCTGCAGCCGCTCTTCACGCTGCTGGCCGACCGCATCCCCGCGCCGGCCGTCGACTCCGCCGCCCCGCTCCAGGCGCTGGTGACCAACCTCGACGCCGACCCGTACGTGGGGCGCCTCGCGCTGTGCCGCGTGGTGAACGGCGTGATCCGCAGGAATCAGCCGGTCGCGTGGTGCCGCGCCGACGGAACGATCGAGCGGGCCCGCATCGGCGTGGTGTACCTGACCGAGAGCCACGAGCGTTCCGAGGTGGAACAGGCGGAGGCCGGCGAGATCGTCGCAGTCTCCGGGCTGGCCGAGGTGACCATCGGCGAGACCTTGGCCGATGTCGACGATCCCCAGCCGCTGCCGGTCATCACCGTCGACGAGCCGTCCCTGTCGATGACCATCGGCATCAACACGTCGCCGCTTGCCGGGACCGAGGGTTCCAAGCTGACGGCCCGCCTGCTCAAGGCACGCCTCGACACCGAGCTCGTCGGCAACGTGTCGTTGCGCGTGCTGCAGACCGAGCGCCCCGACGCCTGGGAGGTGCAGGCCCGCGGCGAACTCCAGCTCGCCGTGCTGGTCGAGATGATGCGCCGAGAAGGGTTCGAGCTGACCGTCGGCAAGCCGCAGGTCGTCACCCGCATGATCGACGACACGCTGTGCGAGCCGATCGAACGCCTGTCGATCGACGTGCCCGAGGAGCACCTGGGCGCCGTGACCGCGCTCGTGGCGCCGCGCAAGGGCCGCATGCAGCAGCTCGTGAACCACGGGACCGGCTGGGTCCGCATGGAGTACCTGATCCCGGCGCGGGCGCTCATCGGGTTCCGCACCGAGTTCCTCACCGAGACCCGCGGCACCGGCATGCTCCACCACGTGTTCGAGGGCTACGAGCCCTGGGCCGGCGAGATGCGCGCCCGTGAGCGCGGCTCGATCGTCGCCGACCGCAAGGGCCCGACCACCGCATACGCGATCACCTCGTTGCAGGAACGGTGCACGCTCTTCGTGCCGCCGGGCACCGACGTGTACGAGGGCATGATCGTCGGCGAGAACTCCCGTCCCGACGACATGGACGTGAACATCTGCCGGGAGAAGAAGCTCACCAACATGCGAGCCTCGTCGTCCGACACCACGGTCACGTTGGTGCCGCACCGGGTCATGTCGCTCGAGCAGGCGCTCGAGTTCATCGAGGGCGACGAATGCGTCGAGGTGACGCCCGCCGCGGTGCGGCTCCGCAAGGTGATGCTGCCCGCCATGGAGCGCGCCAAGCAGACCAAGGCGCTGAAGAACGCCCGGGCCTGAGCCCGACCAGGCAATGCTGCTGACGGCGGCCGAGGCGGATCTCGTCCAAGGCCGCGTCGCAGCAGCGCTACACCGACTCGGATTCGGCGCGGGCGACCGGTTCGCGGTCAGCGCCACGTCCACGGTCGACCTGGTGAACGTCACGATGGGTGCGCTGCGGGTCGGCGTGGTGCCCGTCGTGCTCAACACCGGCCTCGTCGATCACGAGCGCAGCGAGATCCTCGCCGATGCCGATCCGATGCCGGTGTTCGGCGCGCCCGTCGCCGGCGATGCCGAGCTGGCGCGGCTCTGCGAGCACGCCGGCTCGGCCGAGCTCGCCCCGGTGCCGCTCGCCCGCCCGATGATGTACACGTCGGGCACGACCGGCCGGCCGAAGGGGGTGTGGTCGGGTGTGCTCGACCTCCACGATGCGACCCGGCTGTGGGATGAGGAGATCGAGCTGTGGGGCTGCGAGCGGGCCGACCGTTATCTCCAGATCGGCCCGCTGTACCACTCGGCGCCGCTGCGCTTCGCCATCTGCACGCTGCTCGCGGGCGGCACCGTGATCGTGCCCGGGGCGTTCGACGCTCGACGGGCGAGCGCCGCGATCGCCGAGCACCGCCCCACGTTCACCTTCGCCGCCCCGGTGCACCTCCAGCGGATCTTCCGCAGCACCGCCGACGACGCAGCGCTGCGCTCGTTCCGCCTGGTCGCGCACGCAGGCGCGCCGTGCCCGCCGGCGCTGAAAGCCGAGGCGGTCGAGCGGCTCCCGGCGGGCAGCGTGTGGGAGTTTTACGGCTCGACCGAGGGTCAGTTCACCGTGTGCCCGCCCGACGTGTGGGCCGAGGCGCCGCTGAGCGTGGGCCGGGCGCGGCCGAACCGTGAGCTGCGCGTCGAGGACGGCACGATCTGGTGCCGGGCCCCGGGTTGGGCCCGATTCGGGTACTGGCGCGACGCCGAACGCACGGCGGCGACGTGGCGTCACGACGAGCGCGGCGACTGGTTCACCGTCGGCGATCTCGGGCGCCTCGACGACGAGGGGCGGCTGTACCTCGAAGGCCGTCGCACCGACCTGATCATCAGCGGCGGCGTCAACGTGTACCCGCTCGAGGTGGAGCGCGAGCTGCGCATCGACGGCCGCATCGCCGATGTCGCCGTGTTCGGCGTGGACGACGACGAGTGGGGCCAGGCCGTGTGGGCGGCGGTCGTCACCGACATGACCGAGGCCGACCTCGCCGCGCTCGCCCGCCGCGAGCTGGCGCCGCACAAACGGCCGAAGCGATGGCTCGTCGTCGACGGCCTTCCAACCACCACCACCGGCAAGGTCCAACGCCACCGGCTGGCCGAGACGTTCGCCGCCGATCGCTAGCCTGCGCCGAATGCGTCTGGTGATCGCTCGCTGCTCGGTCGACTACGAGGGCCGCCTGAGCGCCCACCTGCCCTCGGCGGTTCGCCTGCTGATGGTGAAGGCCGACGGGTGCGTGGCGATCCACGCCGACGGCGGCGCGTACAAGCCCCTCAACTGGATGAACGCTCCGAATCGGCTGGCGGAGCACGACGACCGCTGGATCGTGACCAACTCCAAGGGCGAGACCCTGACCATCGTGATCGAGGAACTCATCGCCGAGACCGCGCACGAGATGGGCGTCGACCCCGGCCTGCGCAAGGACGGCGTCGAGGCGCACCTGCAGGAACTCCTGGCGGCCGACCCGACGACCATCGCCGATGGCCTCATCCTCGTGCGGCGCGAGTATCCGACCGACATCGGCCCGGTCGACCTGTTGTGCCGCGACGCGCAGGGGCGAGCGGTTGCGGTCGAGGTGAAGCGGCGCGGCGAGATCGACGGCGTCGAGCAGCTCACCCGATACCTCGAACGCATGGACCGCGACCCCAAGCTGCGGGGCGTGCGAGGCATCTTCGTGGCCCAGGTCATCAAGCCGCAGGCCAAGGTGCTCGCCGCGTCCCGCGAGATCGATTGCGTGGAGGTCGACTACGACGAGCTCCGCGGCATCGAGTCGAACGAACTCCGGCTGTTCTAGCTCGTTCCCGGAGCGAGGGCGCTCAGCGCGGCTCAGCGACGAGGGTATCGAACGGAACTGCGAGGATCGATCGGTTCGGCAGGTGTGACGGACTGAGATCGAGGACGCGGTTGCCGTCGTAGACGACGAACCCGCGGTGGAACCGATCGCGGTTCTCCGCCGCGAAGGCGCTCAACCCGGCAGCGTCCGCCGGGCCGACGGCGTTCGCGGACTTGACCTCGATCGGGACCGCTCGTCCGTCAGCGTGCACGAGCAGAAGGTCGACCTCCTTCTTGGATCGCCGATCGCGCCAGTGACGCAGCACAATCCGGCTCGACGTCCAGTCAAGCGTCGCCGCAAGCTCTATCGCGACCCGATTCTCCATCAGCGAACCACGCTCAAGCGGTGTCGGCGGTCGACTCCCCAGCCCCATCGCCCACGCTGCAAGTCCGGTGTCGCAGGCGAAGGTTCTCGGGTGGGCGGTCAACACCTTGTGTTCGCTGGGTCGATGCGCCTGTGCCGTCGTCAGAAGGAAGGCCGCGTCGAGGGCCTCGATATGCGAGCGGACGGTGTCCGCCTTCATTCCGAGTTCGCTCGCAGCCCGGCTCATGACCAACTGCTGGCCAGGGTTCGCTGCCAGGTAGCGGAACGTTCTGAGCAGCCGTCCGAGGTCGGCGCGTGATCCGGCGGTTCCCAACGGAAGGACCGACTCGACGTACGTCGCCATTGCGCGTTCCCAGGTTCCGCCGTCCGCGTCACGGAGCACGCCGGGTATGGCCGGCAATCCGCCGCGCCACCACGGCTCGCCCGTCGATCGGGGCCGCTCGTGACCCGGCTCGAACGGCGCGTCGCCTGCGAACAGCGTTGCCGCCAGCGGCGTCGGATGCCCCCTTCGTTCTCCCTCCGTGAGCGACCAGAGCCGGACGCGCGTGCAGCGACCTGCAAGCGGGTCGCTGCCTCCAAGTTGGCTGCGACCGAGGCGGGCCGAGCCCGTCAGAAGGAACTGGCCCGGCACGCCGGCGCGCCGATCGACGATTCGCTTGATCGCAAGGAGTAGCGACGGTTCGAGTTGCGCCTCGTCGATGACGACGGTCGAGCCGAGGTCGGACAGGAGCCGCTCGGCATCGAGCCGCACGAGTTCGAGGGTGCCGGGGTCGCTGAGATCGACCAGATCAGACCAGCCGTGCCGAGCGGCGAGCAGTTGGCACAGCGTGGACTTCCCGACCGCTCGACCGCCTTCGACAACCACGACCGGCATGGCCTCCAGGCCGAGTTCGATCGCTGGTCCGAGCCCGCGCTCCAGTCGTGTCACGAGGTCATCGTACGCATTTTCACCCGCTCAACGGGTGTTTTTTCACCCGTTGAGCGGGTGAAAATGCGCTCGGTCGGTCATCGCAGGGCCTGGGCGATCCATGCCTCGAGCTGGGTGCCGATCGCCGCGAGCCCCTTGTAGCGGAAGGTCTCGTCGGGCAGCGCTCGCACGGCGCCGTCGAGTCGACGCAACACATCGGGCCGGCCGGCAAGCGATGCGAGCGGCCGCTGGTGGATCCGAATCGAGAACGCGATCGCCCCGGTGACGGGCAGCCGCCGCAACGTCTGACGCTCCACCCGCAGCCACACGCGTTCGCCCACGTTGTCCGCCGTCACCTCGGCGTCCGGGCCCGACGGGCTCGGCCGCACCGGCTGGAACAGCGACGGATCGTCGACCAGGTTCCAGTTGAGGCGCCACACCGGGCGTTCCACCGACAGCCGGTCCAGGAACCCGTCGACCGGGTCGCCGAGCTGCTCGTCGTAGTACGCCACGGGCGCGTGGATCGCCCGGTTCGACAACCCGACCTTCTCGACCAGGCGCCACCGCGTCGGAAAGCAGACGCACGCCGCAGCGAGCACCGGCGTGCCGTCGCCCAGGTCGGCCAACACCACCCAATCCTCCTGTGTCGACAGGGCGCATCGAGCGATCGGATGCACCGTCGGGTCCGCGCACGGCCGTGGCGAGGCTGCCGCCACCAGCGACCACAGCTCCTCGGCCGCCGCCCGGGCCAGCGGATGGTCGACCGCAGCGACCACCTCGTCGGGTCGCTCGGCGACGAGACGCTGCTTCAACGCGAGGTCGTCGTCGAAGTGGCCGTCCACCTCCAGCCAGTCGTCCAGGTCGAGCGCCCGGACACCCATGCGAAGCCGGAACGGACGGTCCGAGAAGGGCAGGTACTCCCCCGCCTCGGCCTCCGCCGGCGCTCCCGGCCCGAACGCGGGCCGCGCTGGGCCAGCGGCGTCGCCGTCACCCAACCGAGACGCCGCCGTTGTCGATCACGACCCGCCCGTCCTGGCCGAGGGTGCGGAACACGGCGCCTCCGGCGCCACGCCACACCTCGATCGTCAGCGCCTCGCCGGGGAACACCGGCGAGCTGAACCGGCCCTCCATCGAGCGCAACGACGACGGATCGCCGTCACACAGCGCCGACAGCAGCGCCCGGCCCGTGAAGCCGTACGTGCACAGCCCGTGCAGGATCGGCCGGTCGAAGCCCGCCATCGCGGCGAACGACGGGTCGCTGTGCAGCGGGTTGCGATCGCCGGAGAGCCGATAGAGCAGCGCCTGGTCGGGCGAGGTCTGGTACGTGATGCGGGCGTCGGCCTCGCGGTCGGGGGCCACGTTGCGCGGCTCGGACGGTCCGCGGTCGCCACCCCACCCGCCTTCGCCCCGAATGAACACGCTCATCACGTTGGTGAACATCGGCTCGTTCGTATCGGCGTCGACCGAGCGGGCGGTCACCTCGATCACCGCACCCTTGACCTTGTCGAGAATCCGGGTGATCTCGCCGGTCGTCACGACCGCACCGGCTACCGGCAGCTCGCGGTGCAACTCGATGCGCTGTTCGCCGTGCACGAGCATCGCCGGGTTGAAGCTGCCGACGTTGGCGAAGGCCCCGCTGAAGTCGGCGAGAGTCACCACCTGCGTGGGCAACGCCCGCTGGTCGACGTTCATGGAGTTCTCGGTGGTGAACGCCAACTCCTCGACACCGGCGCCGACGCCGAGCGCGTACAGCAGCGAGTCCTTCGAGGTCCACGACGACTGCGTCGGGGCGGAGACGGTTCCCACGGCATCGGGATTGATCGGCATCGGACCTCCGGTTTTCTGGGGGTGCACCAACGACCCCCACCGCGTGGGGCAGTCTAGTTGTCGTGTCGAAATGGAGGATCTGGCTCCTTGCCGCGCTTGCCGCGCCGCTGGTCGGTTTCGGTCTGATCACCCTTGCGTGGGTGATCGACCGGCCCGACGGCACGTCGGAGACCGTCCGCAACGTCGTCCTCGCCGGTCGCGACGTCGGGCAGATGAACCGCGCCGAACTGGCGAAGGTGGTCGCCGACCTCGACGAGACACTGCCGACCACACCGATCCGCATCGTCACGAAGTCGTTCACGCTCGAGACCACCGCCGGAGCGCTCGGCATCAAGATCGACCGCGACGCGACGGTCGCCGCAGCCATCGAGACGGGGCGTGGCGATCACGGGCCGGCCGCGCCGGCACGCTGGTTCAAGTCGCTGTTCACCCAGCGCGCCATTCCCGTGTCGCTCGACGTCGATCGAGCGAAGGCCGACGCAACGATCATCGCCCTCGAGGGTGACCGTCGCACGGTGCCGGTCGAGCCAACGCTCAGCGCATCCAAGGACGGCGTGAAGGCGGTGCCGGGTTCGACGGGTCGAGCCCTCGACATCGTCGCGATCCTCGACCAACTGCCGAGTGGCCTCGACGTGGTGGGGCGGGGCATCGAGATCCGCAGCGAGCCGGTCGCCACGCCACCCAAACTCGCCGACGCCACAATCGAGGCGCTCGCATCCCAGGCCAACGACGCCACCGGCTCGCCCCTCGCGGTCACGTTCGGCGAGTCGAAGCTCGACATCGACGCGACCGAACTCCGGTCGGGGTTCTCCCTCGACACAACCGGGGCCGAGCCGAAGCTCGCCCTCGACGAGAAGCGTGTCGCCGAAGTGCTGAACGCCGCGATCAAGCCGCCGGCGAACCCCACCGGGGTCACCTTCGACATCGTCAACGGCGTGCCGACCCCGAAGGCCGGCGCCGACGCCGTGGTGTGCTGCGGCCCAAAGGCACCGGCGCAGATCGTCGGTGCGCTCCTCGGGGGCAAGAAGCAGGTGTCCGTGGACTCTCGAACGATGACCGCGGCCGAGGGCGTCGAGTGGGCATCCGGGCTCGGCGTGAAAGAGGTCATCGGCGAGTTCACCACCAAACACCCGTGCTGCGCTCCCCGCGTGTCGAACATCCATCGCATCTCCGACATGACCCGCGGCGTGCTGATCGCCCCGGGCGAGACGTTCTCGGCCAACGGCTTCGTCGGCAAGCGGACCAAGGAGAAGGGGTTCGTGAGCGCCCCGGTGATCGAGAACGGCAAGTTCTCCGAGGACTACGGCGGCGGCGTCAGCCAATGGGCGACCACCACGTTCAACGCTGCGTTCTTCGCCGGGCTCGACATCCCCGACCACAAGGCGCACTCCATCTACATCAGCCGGTACCCGTTCGGGCGCGAGGCCACACTCGCCTACCCGTCGGTCGACCTGAAGATCCACAACAACACGCCGTACGGCGTGGTGATCTGGCCCACCTACACGGGCACCTCGATCACCGTGCAGCTGTGGTCCACGAGGTTCGCCACCGGCGAGCAGACCGGCGTGAAGTCGTCGCAGTCCGGGTGCGGCTCGGTCACGGTGACGCGCAAGCGCACCTTCGTCGACGGCAAGACCGACACCGACACGTTCAAGGCGTCATACGACTGCGACCCCCCGGAGCACTGAGCGGCCACGCACGGCTCGATGCGCCCCCGGTCCGCCTACGATGGCGGCGCGCTCGACCCGGGGGTCACCACCACCATGCCTGATGACATCCAGTTCACCGACCGCATGAGCGACGCCGACGCGCTCATGTGGACGATCGAGAAGGATCCGGCCCTCCGCTCGACCATCACCACGGTGATGGTGTTCGACCGCAAGATCGATCGGACGAGGCTGCTCGAGCGGTTCGAGCGCCTGTCGCGGGTGGTGCCGCGTCTGCGCCAGCGGGTTCGCTCCAACCCCCTCTCGATCGCGCCACCTCGTTGGGAGGTCGATCCCAACTTCGATCTCCACTTCCACCTCTGGTGGGTCAAGGCCCCCGGCAAGGGCTCCATGGCAGACCTGATGTCGGTGGCCGAACCGATCGCGATGTCGGGCTTCGACCGCGCCCGTCCGCTCTGGCGCGCCGTCGTCGTCGAGGGGCTCGCGGGCCGACGCTCGGCGATCGTGTTGAAGGTCCACCACGCCGTGACCGACGGCGTCGGCGGCATGAAGCTGCAACTCGAACTGCTCGACCTGACCCCCGATGCGGCCGAACGCGAGATGCCCCCGCTCCCGCCGGTGCACGTCATGTCGCAGCCGGAGCGTTTCGTCGACGCCTTCGAGCATCAGCGGAAGCTGCAGTTCGGCCTGCTCCGCCGGGGAACGTCCAGCATCGTCGGCACGCTCGGCGAACTGGTGAGCGACCCCGTCGGTGTCGTGAGTTCCACAAGCGAGCTCGCGGCGTCGGTCGGGCGCACGCTTCGCCCCGCGCCGCACCCCCTCAGCCCGCTCATGACGGGGCGTTCGCTTTCGACGCAGTTCACCACCATCACCGTCCCGATGGACCGCATCAAGGCCGCGGCCCGAGTGGCCGGCGGCAAGCTCAACGACGCGTTCGTCGGCGGCGTCGCCCGCGGGCTGTACGCCTACCACCTTCGCCACGGCATCGACTGCGCCGACCTGCGCATGGCGATCCCGATCAACGTGCGGACCGCCGAGATGGAGAACGTCGCCGGCAACAGCGCGTTCGTCCCGGCGCGCATCGAGTTGCCGATCGACCTCGACGACCCGATCGAGACCATGCAGATGGTGCGTGAGCGGGTGTCCACCGCCCGTGCCGAACCGGCCAACGATCTGGTCGAGCCGATGTCGAACCTGCTCAACCGCCTACCCACGACCACGGTCACCGCGCTGTTCGGGACGATGGTGAAGTCGGTCGACTTCACGACCTCGAACGTGCCCGGCGCGCCGTTCCCGGTGTACCTGGCCGGCGCCACGATGGAGTCGCAGTTCCCGTTCGGTCCGCTCGCGGGCGCGGCGCTCAACATCACGTTGCTCAGCTACCAGAACGACCTGAACATCGGCATCGCATCCGACCCCGCCGCGGTGCCCGATCCCGACACCCTGGTCGAGTGCCTGCAGCAGGGCTTCGACGAGATCCTCGCGGTCGCGCCGCAGTGACCGCAGGCGAACCCGTCGACCTGCTCGTGGTCGGCGCCGGCCCCGCCGGATGCGGCGCGGCGATCGCTGCCGCGCGGCGAGGCCGTTCGGTCATCCTGGTCGAGAAGGCGGCGATCGGCCGCGACAAGATCTGCGGCGACGGCCTGACCACCTCGGCCCTTCGCCGGCTCGAATCGCTTGGCATCGACGTCCCCGCGCTCCCCTCGACCCAGCAGGTCAGCGGCGTGTGCGTGCGCGGGCCCAAGGGCCACGAGGTGCGGTTCCCCCTCCCCGCCGACGGTTGGTTCGCTGCGGTCACCATGCGCCGCGAACTCGACGCCGCGCTCGCGCGAGCGGCGACCGGCGCCGGTGTCGACCTGCGCGAGCACACCCCGATCGAGCACATCGAGCTGCGCGAGGGCCTTGGGGCACGCGTGCAGGCGGGCGGGCAAACGATCGACGCACGGGCGGTCATCGCTGCCGACGGCATGTGGTCGCCCACGCGTCGGCTGCTCGGCGCCAACGATCCCGGCTACCGAGGCGACTGGCACGCCTTCCGCCAGTATCTGACCGGCTGGGAGGGCGACGAGCGAGAGCTGTTCATCTCGTTCGACGCCGCGATCCTGCCGGGGTACTTCTGGATCTTCCCGCTCGCCGGCGGTGGCCTGAACATCGGATACGGCATCCAGCGGGGGGGTAAGCACGCGATCCGCGACATGGGTCGCCTGTGGACCGAGCTGCTCGAACGCCCCGAGATCGCCCGCCGTATCGGCGGTGCCTCGCCCGCCGAGCCCCACCGCGCCTGGCCGATCCCGTGTCGCGTCGACTCCACGCCGGCCGCGGTCGGGCCCGTGCTGTTCGCCGGCGACGCCGTGGCCGCATGCGACGTGATGACGGGCGAGGGCATCGGGCAGGCGCTGCAGACCGGCGAGCTCGCAGCCGAGGTGCTGCACCGGTGGTGGCACGACCCGGCGGCGGCCGGCGCCCAGTACGAGCGGCAACTCCGCCACGAGCTCGTTCCCGATCACACGATGTCGGCCTGGCTCGTGAGCGCGCTGCAGCACCGCAAGGGCGTGCGCGGTGCATTGCGGGTCGCGGGCACGAACGACTGGACGCGACGCAACTTCGCCCGCTGGCTGTTCGAGGATTCGCCGCGCGGCATCGCGCTGCGGCCCTCACTGTGGGGTCGCGGCGCGCTCAGCGGAACCGGCGCCTACCGCTAACACCCTCGGCCGCTGCCGCTGCCGCTCCTACGGGAACAGCGGCGGGCCGAACACGTCCTTCGACGGGTCCGTGTGGCGGCCCTTGCGCGACATCGGGCCGAACCGAGGCATGTCGCTGAAGGGGATCTTCCACTTGATGAACGGGCCGATCTCGACGTAGTTCATCGTCTGTGCGATCTGGAACCCGACCGAGTGGTGCCACATGATCGACGGCACGTTGTCGTACGAGATGAACCCGTAGCCGTAGTTGTACGTGGTCTCGCCCGGCGGGTACTTGCGGAAGAAGTGGTCGGCCATGGTGAAGGCCACGCCGCTGCGCCGATATTCCCGCTCGACGAACAGGTCGAACATGAAGAACTCGTCGTCGGCCAGCTTCACCCGGGGCACGCCGTTCGCGAGCGGCTTCTCGGTGCCGAAGGTCTCCCAGATCCGCCCGACCGGTTCTCCATCTTTGAGCGCCACGATCACGTCCCACCGGCCCTCGCCGATCGCCCGACGCGCGTGACGTAGCTGGTATTTCGTGAAGCAGATCCGCTCGAGCAGCGGATCATCGGGATCGGTGATCTCGACGATGTCGAAGCTCGTGTCGGGGTCCTCGACCGGGCTCGGGCGCGGCGTCACGTAGACGACGAACGCGGAGACCACCTTGGGCTTCCACTCGTTGGCACGACGTTTCAGACCTTCGACCGTAGGCATGGAACGCACTCTACGGCGCCCACCCCTCACGTTTCGTCGCACCCCGCCCGCGCATCACCGGAATCGAGCGACGGCCCCCGACCCCAGCCCGGCGAGCTGGCGAAGCGTCGCCCGATCGCCGAGCGCAAGACCGCCGACGGCACCCGCGACGCCGGCGGCGACGATCGCGACGAGCGGGACGATGCCCGCATGGGTCGTCCCCAGCCGGACCGGCAGCGCCAGCGCGACGATCCCGGCGACCGTGACCGCCGCGGGACGCAGCGCGCTGAGGCTCTGACGCCATGTCGTGCCCAACAGGCGATTCGCGACCTCGATGCGGAACAGCGAGTACGGCACGATCACGGCCATGTGCACGACGGCCACGGCGACGATGCCGTGGTCGACCACGGCCAGGAAGCCGCCGATCAGGATCGGTGCGCCGACGAGCGTGAAGTACAGACCCAATCTCGGCTTGCCGATCGCGGCGTACACGTCGCCCGACGCGAAGCCGATCGCCGCGAATCCGCCGACCGCACCCAGCAGCTCCATCGGCCGGATCGCATCGCTGAACGAGCCGCCGAACCACACCGTGATGAAGTCGCGGGCGATCAGCGACAGCGCGGCACCCACGGGGAACCCGAACAGGCACAGCATGCGCAGCGCCTTGAGCGAGCTGTCGCGCAGCTTCTCCGCACCCATGTCCCGAGCCTTCGAGAACGTGGGGAACGCAACGCTCGAGAACAGGTTGTAGACGCTGCCCAGAATCAGTTCGGGCAGCCGGAAGGCCGTGAAGTACGAGCTGAACTCGCGGGACTTCGACCCGAAGTGCCGCGACACCACGAGGTAGTCGCCGTTGAGCCACAACATGCCGACCAAGCGCGCCGAAGACCGCGCCGCCGAAGCGGAGCATCTCGACCGCGATGCGCCGATCGAAGCGCAACCGGGGCCGGAACCGCACCAGCCACCACGTGACCGACACGGCGCACACTTCGGCGATGGCGGCCGCGGAGACCATGGCGATCGGGCCGACCCCGGCGAGGAGCAGCGACGTCGCGATCGTGAAGCGCAGGATCGACCGCGTGAAGTCGGCGCGGGCCCGCCGCTGGAAGGCGAGCTCGCGTTTGAGGAGGGCATCGGGAACCTGGTTCAGCCCCTTTGCCAACACCAGCACCGCAATGACGCGGAACAGGTTCGGGTCGCCGGCACGGAAGAACGAGTCGAGCACGGGGGCGCCGATCAGCACCGAGAGCGAGAGGGTGGTCGCCACGACGGCGTTCACGGTGAACGCCACCTGCACCCGCTCGGACTGGCCCTCCTCCTGCTCGTAGATCAGCGCGGCGCCCATGCCCAGGTCGAGCAGCACGTCGATCCAGAACACCACGGTCATCGCCGCTGCGACCACGCCGATGCGCTCGTCGAGCACGCGCGACGCCACGCTGTACGTGCCGAACGAGCCCAGCTGCAGCAGCAGGAAGCCGGCGAGTGCCCACACGAACCCGCCGCCGGCCTTGCGCGCCAGGCTCTCGGATTCGCCCTCGGCCGGGCGCGGCTCGTCGCCCATGTCCGTGCGCTGATCGCTCACCCGGGTGCCTCCAGAACCGTGGGCCGCACATCGTATCGACCGCCGCCTACGATGCCGGGCCATGCAGACCCGACTGACCGAGATGTTGCAGATCGAGCACCCCGTGATGCTCGCCGGCATGGGGGGCGTGTCGTATCACGAGGTCGTCGCGGCGGTGTCCGACGCCGGCGGTTTCGGTTGCCTCGGCGCCTCGGCCATGTCGAACGATCGCTTGGTAGCCGAGATGGCCGGTGTGCGCGAACGCACCGACCGGGGGTTCGGCGTCGACCTCCTGACAGCGATGCCGGGCGACATGGCGATCCAGGTGCGTCTGCTCATCGAGGGCGGGGCGACGCTGTTCGTCGCCGGGCTCGGCATCCCCCGCGACGTCATCGACCTCTGCCACGACAACAACGTGCTGGTCGGGTCGATGTGCGGCAAGGTCCGCCATGCGATCGGAGCGGTCGAGGCGGGCTGCGACATCGTGATCGCACAGGGGACCGAGGGCGGCGGCCACACCGGCACGGTCGCGACGATGGCGCTCGTCCCCCAGGTGGTCGACGCGGTCGGCGACCGGGTGCCGGTCGTCGCCGCGGGCGGCATCGTCGACGGGCGGGGTCTCGCCGCGGCGCTGAGCCTCGGCGCGGCGGGCGTGTGGGTTGGCACCCGCTTCATCGCCACGCCCGAGGCGTACGGTCCGCGCGGCTACAAGGAGAAGCTGGTGGCCGCCCGCGAGGACGACACGGTGATCAGTCGCGGCTACACGGGCAAGACCTGCCGGGTGCTCCGCAACTCCTACACCCAGTACTGGGAGGAACACCCCGACGAGCTGCAGCCGTTTCCCATGCAGTTCATGCGGTCCATGGAGGACGGCGCGAACCACATGGGAGCGGGACCCGAGGACGAGCGGGTCGACCCTGCGGTCGAGTTCTTCCCCTCGGGCCAGGGCGTCGGCGCGATCGCCGACCTGGTGCCCGCCGGTGAGCTCGTGCGGCGCTTCGTGAGCGAGGCCGAAGCGGCCCTCGATCGCGCCGCTGCGGCACGCTGAGCCGCAGTGCCCTGCGCCGCGATGCTCAGGCGGTCCAGCCCTTGACCTGCTCCACGATCGCCGCCGGATCGGCACCGACGGGCGTGACGTTGAGCACGGTGACGCCGGCCGCCTGGAAGGCCTCGAGCCGCTCGCGCACGTAGCCCTCGGGGCCCACGAGGTTGATCGCGTCGAGGAACTCGGTGGGGACGAGCGCCTCGGCCTCCTTCTTCTGGCCCGCGAGGTACAGGTCCTGGATCTGCTCGGCCTCGGCCTCGTAGCCGTAGCGACGCATGAGTGCGTTGTAGAAGTTGCGTCCCTTCGCACCCATCCCGCCCACGTACAGCGCCACGAGCGGACGGGCGAAGTCGAGGATGCCTTTCACGTCGTCACCGATCGCGACCATGCCGCCGGCCACGACATCCATGGGGCCGAGCTCGGGATCGCGCTTGGCGAAGCCCGCCTCGAGCGACGGGCCGAACACGTCGGCGGCACGCTCGGGCCAGTAGAAGATCGGCAGCCAGCCGTTGGCGAGCTCGGCGGTCAGCTCCAGGTTCTTCGGCCCGAGCGAGGCGATGTGCACCGGGATGTCGGCGCGCACCGGATGATTGATGAGCTTCAGCGCCTTGCCGAGGCCCGTGCCCTGCCCGGCGGGGAGCGGCAGCGTGTAGTACTTGCCGTCGTGGGTGAGCTTCTCTTCGCGCTTCCACATCTTGCGGCAGATGTCGATGATCTCGCGGGTCCGCCCGAGCGGCGCGTCGTAGGGCACACCGTGGAAGCCCTCGATCACCTGTGGTCCCGACGCGCCGATGCCGAGGATGAACCGGCCGTTCGACACGAAGTCGAGCCCGGCGGCCGTCATTGCCATGAGCGACGGCGTGCGGGTGTAGATCGGCAGGATGCCCGAGGCGATCTCCACCGTGGAGGTCTTGGCGGCGATGTACCCCATCGCCGAGACGGCGTCGAAGCTGTACGCCTCGGCGACGTAGACGATGTCGAGGCCGGCCTTCTCGAGGGCGATCACCTGCTGGACCGACTGCTCGAACCCGCCGGCGTACGGCATCTGCATAGACAGCTTCATGGAGTTCCCCCTGACGGTCAGACGACCGGTTGACCCTTGCGGGTGAGTGCGATGAGCTGGCTGCGATCGAGCGATCCGATGTCGGTGCCGTTGGTCGCGCCGGTGTCGAACCACACGCGGTAGCGCGTCCACGACCGGGCCGTCGGCATGTCGTTGCGAAGGATCACCCGACCCGCTGTGCCCGCCGGAATACCGGGAAGATCCTGTGCGGCCGCCACTCGGGCGCCGACTTTGAGCGTGTCACCGTCAGCTCGTGCCATGGCGGCTCACTGTAGTGATCGACCGCGCCTGCGTCGTAAGTGAGCCGGCGCGGTCGGACCGCAACGACAGGTCGCGCGGTCGCGGCTCGCCCATCGTCGCCGCGCTCGCCACCTCGACGAGCGACGGGTCGAGGCCGAATCGCCCGCACAGCACGTCGCCGACCTGGGCGCGGCTGAGGCGTTCGGGGCCCACGAGATGCCACACGCCGGCGCGCTTCAGCCGCGTCGCGAGAGGCAACCTCCCAGATCTGCTCCGCGAGATCGTCGACGAAGATCGGCATGCGGAACTCGTCGTCGAAGAACGTGACGGGCTCTCCTGCCTGCAGCCGCTCGATCGCCCACGCGGAGGTCTGGTCGGTGCCGTCGGCAGCGAGGATCAGCGAGGTTCGCACCACGGTCGCGGCGGGCACCGCGGTGACGACCGCCGTCTCCGCCGCGTGTTTCGCCCGGCCGTAGGCGTGCACCGGCGCCGGTTCGTCGTGTTCGGAATAGGGAGCGTGATCACCGTCGAACACCGCGTCGCTCGAGATGTGGACGAGCGCAACGTCGAGCGCCGCGCACACCGTCGCCACCTCGGTGGCGGCATCGACGGTCGCTCGATGATCGGTCTTCGAGTACGCGGTGTGGATCACGAGGTCGGGCCGACGGCGCTCGGCCACCTCGAAGAAGGCCTGCCGTTGCGCCAGGTCGACCACGTGGGTGCGCACATCGGCGGCCGAGACCGGCCGGTGGAACACGGTCGCTTCGGTCGACGCCCACGCCGGCGCGCGGCGCAGCAGCTCGCCGCCGAGCAACCCGGCGCCACCCGTGACGAGGACCCGCACGGCGCCCGCCTACGCGCCCGCGCCTGCGCCGCGCGACTCGCTCCACGCACGGCCTTCGAGCGGGTCGGCGTCGTGGGGGAGCCCGAGTACGCGCTCAGCCAGGATGTTGCGCTGCACCTGGGTGGTGCCGCCGCCGATGGTGAGCGCCCGCGCGAAGAGATACCCGAAGTGCCACATGTCGGCCGGTCCGCCGAGCGGCCCGGCGTCGGTGAGCATGCCGCCGGTTCCGGCGAGCGCCTTGGCCGCACCCATGATGCGCTGGCCGTGCTCGTCGGCGAGGAGCTTGCGGATGGACGCCTCCGGGCCCGGCTGGGCGCCCGCGATCGCGGCGCTCACCGTACGCAGGCGGATCAGGCGCAGGATCTCCGACTCGATGTACAGCGCCGCGAGCTCCTGGCGCATGGACGGATCGGCGCAGCCCCCGCGCTCGCGCACGAGCGCCAGCAGATCCTTCGCGTCCGGACCCATGCCCCACAGCGCGCCACCGCCCGACAGCGAGACGCGCTCGTTGCCGAGCGTCACCTTGGCGAGGCCCCAGCCCCGGTTGACCTCGCCGACCAGGGCGTCGGCCGGGAGCCGCACGTCGGTGAAGAACACCTCGTTGAAGATCGCGACGCCGGTCATCTCGCGCACCGGACGGACCTCGACGCCGGGCGTGTCCATCGGGCAGATGAAGTACGAGATGCCCTGGTGCTTCGCCACGTCGGGATCGGTGCGCGCGATCAGGATGCCGAACTGGCTCTCCTGCGCTCCCGAGTTCCAGATCTTCGAGCCGTTGACGATCCACTCGTCGCCGTCTCGCACCGCCCGCGTGCCGAGCGACGCGAGGTCGCTTCCGGCGTCGGGCTCGCTGAAGAGCTGGCACCAGATCTCCTCGCCCGCAAGCAGCGGGGGCAGGTAGCGGTCCTTCTGCTCCTGCGTGCCGGCGTGGACCAGGGTCGGTCCCGCCCAGCCGATGCCGATCTGGTTGTCGGGGCGGCGCACCTTCGCTCGGCGCAGTTCCTCGTCGATGATGAGCTGGTGGATGGGGTCGGCATCGAGCCCCCACGGGCGCGGCCAGTGCGGCGCCACGTAGCCCGCCTCGGCCAGTTCGCGGCCGGTCGGGGTCGGGTGCTCGGCCAGCCAGGAGCGGACCGCGACCCGCCGTGGATCATCCTGCGATGGCATCTCCATGTCCATGCGCGGCACCGTAGCCGCGGCCCGGGTCCACGGGTCCGGGCGACAGCAGTTGCGCGGCACGTTCGATCAGCTCGGGCCGTTTGCAGAACGCCCAGCGAACGAACGGGCGGCCGCGGTCGCGGCTGGCATCGTCGTAGAACACGACGCTGGGAATGGCGACCACGCCGAAGCGCTCGGGGAGACCGAGGCAGAACGCCCTGCCGTCGTCCTCGCCGAGCCGGCGCACGTCGGTGGTGAGGAAGTACCCGCCTTGTGCCGGCAGCGGCGCAAGCCCGGCGGCGCGCAGCGCCGCGGCGAGCGCGTCCCGCTGGGCGCACAGATCGGTCCGCAGCCCGTCGAAGTAGGCGTCGGGCAGGCCCAGGCCCGCGGCGATGCCGTACTGGAGCGGCCCACCGCTCGCGTAGGTGAGGAACTGCTTCGACGTGCGCACCGCGGCGACCAGGTCGGCCGGGCCGCAGATCCAGCCGACCTTCCACCCCGTGCAGCGGAACGTCTTGCCGCCCGATGAGATGCGCAGCGTGCGCGACGCCATACCGTCGAGGGTGGCGATCGACACGTGCGGAGCGTCGAAGGCCAGGTGCTCGTACACCTCGTCGGTCACCACGATCAGGTCGTGACGCAACGCCACCTCGGCGATCGCCTCGCGCTCGGCCGCGTCGAGCACCCGCCCGGTGGGATTGTGCGGCGAGTTGATCAGCAGCACCTTCGTCCGCTCGGTGATCGCGGCGCGCAGCGCGTCGGGATCGAACCGCCAGTCGGGCTCCACAAGCGGCACCACGCGGCGCCGCCCGCCGGCCATCGCGACCGACGCGGCGTATGAGTCGTAGTACGGCTCGAACATCACGACCTCGTCGCCGGGCTCGACCAGCGACAGCATCGCGGCCGCGATCGCCTCGGTCGCACCGGTCGTGACGAGCACGTCGGTGCCGGGGTCGACCCGCAGCCCGTGCCAGCGCAGCGAGTGTTCGGCGATGGCCTCGCGCAGCGGCGCCACACCCGTCCCGGGCGGGTATTGGTTGTGGCCGTCCCGGATCGCCCGGATCGCGGCCTCGGCCACCTCCGCCGGCGGGTCCGTGTCGGGGAAGCCCTGACCCAGGTTGATCGCGCCGGTGCGGTCTGCGAGCGCCGACATCTCGGCGAAGATCGTCGTCCCGAAGCCGTGCAGTCGCTCGGCGAGGTGCGCTGGCTCCATCGCCGGGAGACTACCGGGGCGAGGTCGAAGGAACGCTCGACGTATGCTGCCGGGCGCATCTCGCCGACGATGGGGGTCTCTGATGGGTGGTTGGAACTTCGCCGAGCTGTGGGAGCGCATCGCCGATCGGTTCCCCGACGCGACCGCGCAGGTCCACGGCGATCGACGCACCACATGGTCGGAGTTCGACCGTCGGGCCGACGGACTCGCCGCGGCGCTGCTGGCGACCGGGGCGAACCACCAGGACAAGGTGGCGCTCTACCTGTACAACGGCCCCGAGTACATCGAGACCACGTTCGCCTGTTACAAGGCGTCGTTGGTGCCGGTGAACACCAACTATCGGTACGTGGCCGACGAGCTCGCCTACCTGTGGGAGAACGCCGACGCGATCGCGGTGGTCTTCCACGGCTCGTTCACCGACATCATCGACGCCATGCGCGACCGGGTTCCGGGTGTGCGCACCTGGCTGTGGGTCGACGACGGCCACGGCGACTGCCCCGCCTGGGCCACGCCGTACGAGGACGCGGTCGCGACCGAAACCGGCCGGGTGACGGGGCCGCAGCCGCGCAGCGGCGACGACATCTTGATGATCTACACCGGCGGCACCACCGGCATGCCCAAGGGCGTGATGTGGCGTCAGGACGATCTGATCCGCGCCCTGTGCACGACCGGCATCCCGCCGATCGCCGGCGAGATGGAGGACGTCGGCTACGACGCGATCCTCGACTTCCTCACCGAACCGGGGGCGCCGGGCATGCCGGCCTGCCCGCTCATGCACGGCACCGGCTGGTTCACCGCCAACATGTACCTGACCCAGGCCGGCTCGCTGGTCACGCTCGTCGACCGCCACCTCGACGTGGTCGAGCTGCTCGACACGATCGAGCGCGAGGGCGTCGGCGCCCTCACCATCGTGGGCGACGCGTTCGCCAAGCCCATCCTGCGTGCCCTCGACGCCGAGCCCGACCGCTGGGACCTCTCGAGCCTGCTGCTCGTGACGTCGTCGGGGGTCATGTGGTCGGAGCCGGTGAAGGAGGCGCTGCTGCGCCACCACCCCGGCATGCTGCTGATCGACGCGTTCTCCAGCTCGGAGGCGCTCGGTCTCGGTCAGTCGGTCTCCGCGGCGGGCGCCGAGGCGAAGACGGCGAAGTTCAGCCTCGGACCCAACAGCCGCGTGATCAACGACGACGGAGCGGATGTGGTGCCGGGTTCGGGCGAGCGCGGTCGCGTCGCGGTGCGCGGCCACACGCCGCTCGGGTACTACAAGGACCCCGAGAAGACCGCGGCCACGTTCCTGATCGTCGACGGCAAGCGCTATTCGGTGCCGGGCGACTGGGCGACCGTCGACGAGGACGGCACGATCAACCTGCTGGGCCGCGGGTCGGTGTGCATCAACACGGGCGGCGAGAAGGTCTTCCCCGAGGAGGTCGAGGAGACGCTCAAGCTGCACGAGTCGGTCCACGACGCGATCGTGGTCGGCGTGCCCGACGAGAAGTTCGGCCAGGCGATCGTCGCGCTGGTCGAGCCCGACGGCGGCGCGACGATCGACGAGGCCGCGCTCGTGGCGCACTGCAAGGCGCACCTCGCCCACTACAAGGCGCCGAAGCGCATCCTGACGGTCGACACGATCGGCCGCGCGCCGAACGGCAAGGTCGACTACCGCCGCCACACCGAGGCCGCGATGGCAGAACTCGGTCTGGCCCCCGCCACGACGTGACGCAGCCCGGGGCGCCGCGCCCCGCCTGGGGCACCTCCCCGAACTCGATGGGCTCCGCGGTGTCGCGGTGCTGCTGGTGGTGGCGTACCACGCGCTCGCGAACCGGGTGCAGACGCTGTCGTCGGGGCTCGACCTGTTCTTCGTGCTGTCGGGCTTCCTCATCACGACGCTGTTGGTCGAGGAGTACGAGACACACCGGCGGGTGGCGCTCGCCGACTTCTTCCGTCGCCGCGGCCTGCGGCTGCTCCCGGCGCTGTACGTGTACGTCGCGGTGAACCTGGCGATGGCGATCGCCGGCAGCCTGGGCACGCCGAGCCTGTCGGGTGTGTGGGATCTGCGCACCGTCGGGGTCGAGAGCCTGGCCGCCGTGTTCTACGTGTACCCGGTGATGCTCGCCGCGTGGCCCGATCCGGCGGCGCTGCGCATGCCGCACCTGCACTCGCTGGCGCAGGAGGAGTGGTTCTACTTCTTCTGGGCCCCCGTGTTCGGCCGAGCGTTGCGCCGGGGCCGCGTGCGCGTCGCGGCGATCGTCGTCGGTGCGGTCCTCGTGGCGGTCACCCTGGGCCGCCTCGTCGGCATCGCGCAGGCCGACCCGGGGCTCGTCGGCCCGTTGCGCCCCGACATGATGTTCCTGGGCGCGTTCGTGGCGCTCGTGCGCCGCTGGTGGCTCGTTCGGCCAGCAGCGCAGGTCGAACTCGAGCGCCGCTGGGTGGTCGCCGCGGCAACGCTCGGCACCGCGGCGTTCGTGGCATCCAACGCCGGGGGCTGGATCGACGGCAACCGGGTCGTGGTCGCCACGCTCACCGGCACCCGCCTGTTCGCGGTGTTCCCGCTGGTTCTGCTGCTCACCGCCGGTGGGGAGCACCCGGTGCGCACCGCGCTCCGGGCGCGGCCGCTGCGGTGGTACGGCCGGTTGTCCTACGGCGTGTACCTGTGGCACATCCCGGTGCTGTTGTGGGCCAACGGCGGGGCCGATCTGGTGCCCGGCACCGAGGTGATCCGCCAGAACCGTCCCACGTGGGTGTTCGCGGCCGCCGCGCTCGGCGGCGGCACGGCGTTGGCGTGGCTGTCGTACCGCTTCGTCGAGGCGCGGTTCATCGCGATGAGCCGCCGCTACCGGCCGGGCCGGCAGTAGCCCTCGGCGTTACGGCGCGGCGTCGCCGTCTTTCGTGATGGCCGTCACGTCGACCTCTTTGCCGGTGCGCCGGTCGAGCACGGTCGCCTCGCCCGCATACTTGAGCTTGCGCCCGAGCATGCGCATGTCGATCTGCTTGTGCGCGGTGTAGCTCACGGCGACGGCGGCGCCGAGCTTGGCAACGAACAGGATCAGGGCACCGCCGGGCTTGTCGGCCAGGCCGCCGAGGACGATGCTGACCGCCAGGTACACCAGCAGGTGCCACAGGTAGAGCGAGTACGAGATCTCGCCGAGCCACCGGAAGGGGCGCCAGCCGAAGAAGCGTGCAACGGCCCAGTCGCGGGTGCGGGCCAGGCCCATGGTGATGAACGCCGACGAGATCGCCATCGCGGAGAAGCCCCAGCGGAAGAACCAGAACGTCTCGTCGCACGGGCGCATCGGCTTGCCCTTCGCTGCCGCACACCACAGCTCGGTCGATCGGGCCTCGGGCCACGGCATGCCGGGCAGGAGCTGCGGGATGCGGAACTGCCCGATCGGCCCGAGCGACACCACGAAGGGGCCGACCGACGAGATGAGCACGCCGACGAATCCGACGGTTCCCACCCAAGCGAGCGCGGTGATGATGCGTTTGGCGCGCTCCGAGAGCGGGTCGGGCAGGCGGGCGTTGATCACCGCGGCGGCGACGCCGACCAGCAGCGCGTCGGGCCGGGCGAGCCAGAGGGCGTGCAGGCCGCGGGTCCAGATCGACGGCGAGTAGGTGCGGCCGGGCCATGGGCCGAGGTCGGCGCGGTACCGCGAGATCGCGACCCAGACGAAGATGGCCACGCAGGCGACGGCCACCGACTTCGCCCGGCGCTTCGTGATCAGCATCCACGCGACGCCCACGGCCGCGATGCCGTAGAACTGCTCCTCCACCGAGAGCGACCAGAACTGCACGAGGGGTCCGGCGCCGGTGCCGACCGGGTACACCAGGTGGTACACGTACAGCGCGGCGGCCGCGACGTTGCCGGGGATCGACTCGACCGACTTGATGGCGTCGAGCATGTCGGGCGTGGCCGTCGAGCGGTCGATGCCGGGGATGACGAGCTGGCTGAGGAGGAGCCAGATCAGCATCCACACGCCCATGACCGCATACGAGTTGGGGAGCAGGCGGATGGCGCGGCGGCTGAAGAACTTCCGCAGGTTGATGCGGCCCTGCGAGCGGTGCTCCTGCATCAGCAGCGACACGATGAGGAACGCGCTGAGCACGAAGAACGTGTCGATGATCGCGTTGAGGCTGTCGTACCCCTTGGGCAGGAGGTGGCCCACGAGCACGATCATCACGCCGAACCCTCGAATGCCGTCGAAGCCGGGCACGTGGCCCAGCTTCGGGGCGACCGAGATGAACCGCCCTTCGGTCACGCCGACCCCTCGGACAGCGCGCCCTCGGACCGCGAGCCCGACTTCACGGCGAAGCGGTCCTTGAACGCGAGCGCCCGGGTCTCGATGTACCGGTAGCTCGGGATGGCAACCAGGAACGGCACCCCGACCGCGAGCGCGAGCCACAGCGGCCGCGGCAGGTCACCGGCGACGATCCGGAGGAGCTCCTGTACCGGCACGTGCCACAGGTAGAGGCTGTAGCTGAGCATGCCGCCGATCTTCACCAGCGGCTTCCACGACAGGAAGCGGTTGGGCCACCAGTTCGGCAGGCGGAAGGCGCACAACACGATGACCGCGGATGCCCACGCGCCGACAGTGTGCCCCCACTGGATCCAGTAGAAGCCGTGCGGCCGCGTGCCCGTGTCGAGCAGGGTGCGGAAGTTCTCGGGATAGAAGTCGTGGTGGATGCCGAGGCGCTGGGCGACACCGGTCGATACCCAGGTGGTCGCGAACAGCGCGATCGTCGCGACCCAGCCGGCGCGGCCCAGCCAGCGGGCGAAGCGTTCGGGGAGCGGGTCGGGCACGTGTGCCGAGGCGATCGCGGCGAGCATGCCGATCATGAGCGCATCGGGGCGTTGCATCCACATAGCGACCGCTGCGGTGCCGAGCGGCCCGAGCACCAGGAAGAACCGCGAGATCTGGATGACGGCGACCAGCGCCAGCAGCCCCAGGGCGACCAGTCGCACCCCGCCGCGCACGATGAACACCAACGCCACCACGCCGACCACCAGATAGAACTGCTCCTCGACCGACAGCGTCCACAGGTGGTCGATCCAGGGGCCGTTGTTCACCGGGAACACGATGTTGTAGACGTACACTCCCGCGGCGGCGACCTCGGTGAGCAGACCCTTCAGGGTTTGGGCTCCCGACATGTGGCCGCTCGCCTTGACGATCACGCCGGCCACGATCGACCCGGCGAGCATCACGTACAGCGCGGGCAGCAGGCGGAAGACGCGGCGGGCGTAGAACTTGCGCAGGGCGATCGTGCCGGTGTTGGAGTGCTCCTGCAGCAGGAGCGTGGTGATGAGGAATCCGGAGACCACGAAGAACACGCCCACGATGGCCGCGAACGACAGGGTTCCCTGGGCGAGCGCGTGCCCGCCCATCACGCCGAGCACGCCGAAGCCGCGCATGCCGTCGAACGGTGCAACGTGTCGAAGGCGGGGTGCGCGGGAACGCCACGTCGGATCGATCAGACGCGACATGTCGTTCTCCCCCGATCGTCACCCATCGCGATCCCTCAACCGTGCGGACACCGCACCCTAGGCGCGACGGCCCGGCCGCGGGGGCGGGCAACATTGCCCACTGGCTGTGGGGAGTCGGCTCCGTCACCATCACCATCCTCACGAAGAGTGAGATTGGCGGAAAGGTGTACGAGATGGCGACGATTCCTCTTCGACAGCGCGCTGCCGGCGGCAGTGATGGCGGCGGGTGCGACGCTGCTGGTGTCGGGACTGATCGGCATCGGTGGCATCTCCGGTGCCGACGATCAGGTCAGCGGCGCGACGGGCGCAGGCGACACGGTGTCGACGACGCTGCCCGATGCGACCAGTTCCACGACCGAAGCCCCGCCGATCACCCACGAGACGCTGCCGCCAACCACGGTCGATCCCAACGAGGGCACGATCACCGGCGAGATCCCCGACAGCGGCCAGGCAACCACCACAACCTCGACGACCGAGGCTCCGACCACCACGACCGAGGCTCCGACCACCACGACGGAGGCGCCGAGCACGACGACAACCGTCGTCGGCGCGGCGCACACCACGGGTGATGCGACGGTCGACTGCACGGCACTCGACCTGGTGCTCAAGCTCGACAACGCGGGCGAGTCCACCGGCACGTACGCGGTGACGTGGTCGGTCGACCTTCCGGTGGTGCTGGCGCCCGTGACGTTCGAAGCCGTGGTACTGGCCGGCGAGGCGCGCACCTTCACCGTGCCCGTGTTGCCCGGCCAGTCCGGCACGGTCGATGTCCGCGACGGCGACCACGAGATCGTCATCGGCGGCAAGCGCATCGTGGTCACCTGCGAGGCACCGACCACCGCCGCACCGACCGTCGCTCCGACCACGACGGTCAAGCTCAGCTCGGCCTCCACATCGACCGGGCTCGCGACCACCGGCACCGCGAGCGGAGAGCTGGCCCTCGTCGGCCTCGGATTGTTCGCAGCCGGCGCCGCCACCCTGCGCTACCGCACTCGCCGGGCGGATCGGGTCTGAACGCTCGCCGGGGCAGCGTGCCCCCGCAGCGACCGAGGCTCTAACCTCGGCGGCCGACACGACGACCTCCACCACAGAAGGGACGCCAGATGGCTGACTTGGGGTATGACGGCAAGGTAGCGATCATCACCGGAGCCGGCGGCGGCCTGGGCCGATCGCATGCGCTCGAACTGGCACGCCGCGGCGCCCGGGTGGTCGTCAACGACCTGGGCGGCAGCGTGACCGGCGAGGGTGGCGACAAGGGCCCGGCCCAGCAGGTCGTCGAGGAGATCGAGGCGCTGGGCGGCGAGGCCGTCGCCGACGGCAACTCCGTCGGCACGCCCGAGGGCGGCAAGGCGATCGTGCAGACCGCGCTCGACGCGTTCGGCACCGTCGACATCGTCATCAACAACGCGGGCATCCTGCGCGACAAGACGTTCCACAACATGACGCCCGAACTGCTCGAGCCCGTCATCCAGGTGCACCTGCTCGGCGCGTTCTACGTGACGCAGCCGGCGTGGCTGATCATGCGCGAGAAGGGCTACGGCCGCGTGGTCAACACCAGCTCGAACTCGGGCATCCTCGGCAACTTCGGCCAGTCGAACTACGGCGCCGCCAAGATGGGCCTCGTGGGCTTCACCCGCGTGCTCGCCAACGAGGGCCGCAAGTACAACATCAAGGCCAACGCCATCGCGCCCGTCGCCAAGACCCGCATGACCGAGGAGCTCCTCGGTGCGTTCGGCGACAAGATCCTTCCCGAGGAGATCACCCCGACCGTGTGCTACCTGGCGCACGAGGACTGCCCGGTGACCGGCGAGGTCTACTCGGTCGCGGGCGGCTCGGTGTCGCGGTTCTTCATCGGCCTCACGCCCGGCTGGTACAAGAACGGTCACAGCGTCGAGGACGTGCGCGACAACTTCGACACGATCCGCAACGAAGACGGCTACATCGTGCCCGAGGGCCCCCAGGACGAGCTCGGCAAGCTGCTCGGCCTGCTCTCGGGCGAGTAGCCGTCCCGCCATGTCCCACGCCCCCCTTCGCCAGAATCTCGATCCGCGGGATCTTCTGGATCTCGATGCCGAGCTGAGCGACGAGGAACGTCTGCTCCGCGACACGGTTCGACGATTCGTCGGCGACAAGGTGCTTCCCGACGTCGCCGACTGGTTCGACCGCGGGGTCTTCCCCCGCGAGATGGCCCAGGAGTTCGGTCGGCTCGGGGTGCTCGGGATGCACCTTGAGGGGTATGGGTGTGCCGGCACGTCGGCAACGGCGTACGGGCTGGCCTGTCTGGAGTTGGAGGCGGGCGATTCGGGTGCCCGGTCGTTCGTCTCGGTCCAGGGTTCGCTCGCCATGTTCCCGATCTGGGCGTTCGGATCGGAGGAGCACAAGCAGACCTGGCTGCCGCGCATGGCGGCCGGCGAAGCGATCGGCTGCTTCGGCCTCACCGAGCCCGACTCGGGGTCCGACCCGTCGTCGATGCGCACCACGGCGCGCGTTGACGCCGGCGGCGACTGGGTTCTCGACGGCGCGAAGATGTGGATCACGAACGGCTCGATCGCCGATGTCGCGGTCGTGTGGGCACGCACCGATCCCGACGGTCCCGACCGCGGCGCCGTGCGCGGTTTCGTCGTGCCGACCGACACGCCGGGGTTCTCGGCGCCGGTGATCCACCGCAAGGTGTCGCTTCGAGCGTCGGTGACCTCCGAGCTCGTGCTCGACGGCGTGCGCCTGCCGGCGAGCGCAGCGCTGCCCGGCGTGACCGGCATGCGCGGTCCGCTGTCGTGCCTCAACGAGGCGCGGTTCGGCATCCTCTTCGGCGCCTGCGGCGCGGCGCGCGCCTGCTACGAGGCGGCGCTCGACTACAGCCTCGAACGGGTGCAGTTCGGCAAGCCGATCGCGTCGTTCCAGCTGACGCAGCGGCGGTTGGTCGAGATGGCGATCGCGGTCAACCGCGCCACGTTGTTGGCGCTGCACCTCGGCCGCAAGAAGGATGCGGGCACGCTCGCGACGCCCCATGTGAGCGTGGGCAAGCTCGACAACGTGCGGATGGCGCTCGAGGTCGCTCGCGAGGCCCGGTCGCTGCTCGGCGCCAACGGGATCACGCTCGAGTACCCCGTCATCCGCCACATGACGAACCTCGAATCGGTCTACACCTACGAGGGAACCAACGAGATCCACACGCTGATCCTGGGTAATGCCATCACCGGCATCCCCGCATTCGGCTGAGGAATCGGGCGTGGCGTTCACCACCGGTTCCGGCGGCGTCGAGATCGCGTTCGAGCGCCTCGACGCGCCCTCCGGTTCTGCCGGTTCTGCAAGTGCTGCCGGTTCAGCAAGTGCTGCTGCGACGGTGGTGTTCGCGCATGCCACCGGGTTCTGCGGTTCGGTGTGGCGCCCCGTGCGCGAGGCGCTGCGAACGCCGGTGGATGCGTGGACCCTCGACGTGCGCGGCCACGGCCGCTCGGGGGCGCCCGAGGGCGAGTTCCGCTGGGAGGACACGGCGAGCGATGTGCTCGCGGTCCTCGATGCGGTGCGCGGCGCGGCGGGCGACGGGCCCGGCGGCCCCGTCGTCGGTGTCGGCCATTCGATGGGCGGCGCCGCGGTGTTGTTGGCCGAGATCGCCCGGCCCGGCACCTTCGCCGCGATCTGGGCGTACGAGCCCATCGTGATCCCCGCCGACATCGTCGCCGCGACGGCGGGCATGCCGAACCCGCTCGCGGTCGGGGCGCGGCGACGGCGCGCGTTCGCGTCGCGGGCCGAGGCGCGGGCGAACTACGCGTCGAAACCGCCGATGAACACGTTCGTTCCCGCTGCGCTCGACGCGTACATCGAGGGCGCCATGCTCGACGAGCCCGACGGCTCGGCGCGGCTCGCGTGTCGGCCCGAGGTCGAGGCCGGCATCTACCAGTCGGGCTCCCAGCACAGCGCGTGGGACCGCCTTGGCGAGGTCGCCTGTCCCGTGGTCGTCGCTGCGGGCCGCGAGGAGCCCTTCTCCCCCGCCGCTTTCGCCGCGAGGATCGCCGAGCGCCTTCCCCACGGGCGTCTCGAGCGCCACGACGAGCTGGCCCACTTCGGCCCGATGGAGCGGCCCGCGAGCGTCGCCGCGTCGATCGACGCGGTCCTCCACACGGTGCTCGCCGAACTCGGCTGACGTTCGGGCCTCACGCGTCGGGCTCCCGTCGCCGTGGCTGTCGGCGGGTGCACCTACGATCGCCCCATGGCCTTCCCGCTACCGTCCACGCTGTCGCCGTCCAAGGTGTCCACGTTCAAGGACTGTGCACTCGCGTTCCGGTTCTCGGCGATCGACAAGCTGCCCGAGCCGTCGTCGGTGCCGGCGGTCAAGGGCACGCTTGTGCACCGAGCGCTCGAACTGCTCTTCGCGACCCCGCCGCCGGCTCGCACCCGCGATGCCGCTGCCGAGCACCTGGCCGCCGCGTCGACCGAGCTGCAAACCGACCCCGAATTCGTGTCGCTCGATCTCGACTCGGAGGCGGCCGAGGCCTTCCTTGCCGATGCGACCACCATGCTCGACCGCTATTTCGCCATCGAGGACCCGACGTCGTTCGACCCCGTCGGGCTGGAGCTCATGCTCGAGGCACCGCTCGGCGACCTTCGGCTGCGGGGCATCATCGACAGGCTCGAGCTCGACGCCGACGGCGAGCTCGTGGTCACCGACTACAAGACGGGCCGGGTTCCGTCCCAACAGCAGGAGCTCAGCCGCCTCGGCGGCGTGCAGTTCTACGCCTGGCTGTGCGAGCAGGTCTTCGGCAAGCGACCGGCGCGGGTGCAGCTCATGTATCTCGGCCCGAACCCGCAGGTCATCATCGCCACGCCGACCGACCAGTCGATCCGGGGGCTCGAGCGCAAGGTCGCCGCCATCTGGAACGCGGTGGAGCGTGCGTGCGAACGCGAAGACTTCCGGCCGCGGCAATCGCACCTGTGCAACTGGTGCTCGTTCCAGGAGTACTGCCCGGCGTTCGGCGGCGACCCCTCGCTCGCACCCGCGGCGCTGCACGCGGCCGCCGAGGCGGTGGCATCGTGACCGCCCCACCGCCCGACTCCGGGGCCACGGCCGCGGCCTTTCCCGCGCCCGCGCCCGCCGCGCCGGCGGGGCCGTTGGCCGGCGTGCTCGACCATCCGCTGGTCCGCCGGGTCGACGCCCTGGCCGAGTCGATTGCCCGGCCTATGCGCGGCATCGCTCCGCTCGACCGCCTGTTCTACGGGCTATCCGCCGTGGGCGACCACGGCATCGCCTGGCATGTCGTCGGCGTCGCCCGGGCGCTGCTCGGCATCGCCACGTGGGGCGGCGCGGTCGAGTTGTCCGCAGCGCTCGGCGTCGAGGCAGCGGTCGTGAACGGTCCGATCAAGTGGCTGTTCCGGCGTGTGCGCCCCACCCACGACGGCCCCCGTCCCCACGGGTTACGAACCCCGCGCACGTCGAGCTTCCCGAGCGGCCATGCGTCGTCGGGCATGTTCGCTGCCGCACTCGTCGCTCGTCGCAGCCAGGTGCGTTGGCCGTGGTACGCGCTCGGCGCCGCCATCGGCTGGAGTCGGGTGCACGTGCGCATCCACCACGGCTCCGATGTGGTCGCCGGGTACGCCGTCGGCGCGGTGCTCGGCGCCGCCGCGAACCGGCTACTCGACCGCCAGGGCCCCCAGCGCTGCGGCCGTCGGTAGCGCCGCCGGCCTCGGCAGCTTCCTGCAGGCGGCGCGAGAAGGCGCGAAGCGCCTCACGCACGAAGATCTCCCGACTCAGACCGAGTGCTCGAGCCGGTACTGGTGAACCAGCACGGGCTGCTGCGGCGACGCCGCAACAGCGTCACCATGGAGAACGTCAGGGTCGAAGTCGATTCCACCTGGGAACGACACCGTCCCGGCCACCGGGTCGACGACCACCGCATGGAACACCTCGTCGTCGTGAAGCGGTGCGAACAGGCCCTCTCGGCAAGGCGCGAAGTCAAGCTCGCGGACCAGGCCATCGGTGAACTCGACCCGAAGCACCCGGGCCGCGACGACGTCGACCTCACGGACACGAACCAGCGACATGGTCTCCAAGCTACTGATCGCCAACTCCCGCGACCGCCCTACTCGTCGGAGTCGTAGGGCCGATCCGCGGGGCGTCAGGCCTGGCTGCGGCTGGTGACGATTCGACGGCTGTGCCGCCAACGGTCCACAGCGTCAACTGGACCGGCCGGACCGACCACCTGTTCCCCGCTCGTCACGCGCCACGAACGGTGAGGCCGAGCGATCGCGCAGCCTGCGCCTGGCGGAGATCGAAGGTGACGAAGGTGAGTTGGTCGTCGCGAACCCGGCGGGCCGATGCGAGATGGATCGCGTCGAGTGACCGCACGCCGAGCGTCTCGCCGATCTCGGCCGCGGTAAGCATGACCACTTCGTCGCAGAGCACCAGTGCGAAGCCGTCGAGATCCCGGTTGAACTGGGCGCGGGCCTGCCGAAGAACCGCGCCGTCGAGTAGGCGGGCGAGGTTGCGACGCACTTCGACCGCCGTCACCCAACTGGTGATCAGCACCGGGTCGGCGTCCAGGAATTCGGCTGCAATCGCCGAGTCCGGTTCGGCGACGTATCGCTTGAGGAGTGCGCTCGAGTCGATGTAGCTGGTCACTGCGATCGATCGTCGTCGAGGACGTCGAGCGTCGTTCGCTTCGACGGCCAGCCGCGGATCGGATCGAGTCCGGTTCGCTGCGCCGGACGGATCCACCCTTCGTCGATGCCTCGCTCGATCCCCCCGCTGCGCCGCGCCGACACACGACGGCTTTCGGCTGCCCTCGATCGGTCACGGTGACCGTTTCGCCCCCGGCAACCAGATCGAGGTAGTAGGAGAGGCGCTGCTTAAATTCACGAACCCCTACATCCATGTGTCCACAGTACCGGCCGATGTGGACACATGGGCGTTTGTGTCGCCGCCGAGGGCACACCACCGACATCAGCGTCCCGTCACACCCCCGCTTCGACGAGCGACTTGAGTTGGGCGAGGCCCTTCTCGAAGTCCTTGCCGATCATTTTGTCCATGCTCATGAAGACGCCCATGATCTTCGTGATCAGGGTCTTGCGGCCCGTCATCGTCCACGTCACGGCAGTCGAATCCCCCGCCGGCGTCAGCGCGATCCGCACCTGGTTCGTGGCCTTGAACGGCTTGAGGAAGTCGATTCGGATGTCGACCGCGGCGTCGGTTTCGACACCGGTGATCTCCATGCGACCCGACCCGACCTTCCGGTTGCCCTCCCACGCGTACGCGGCGCCGACGCCGGAATCGGGCCCGGAGTAGGTGCGACGCAGGGACGGATCGATCCCCTCCCACGGCGACCACGCCTCCCAACGGCGGAAGTCGACGAGTTCGGCGAACACGGCCGCCGCCGGTGAAGCGATACTCGTGCGACGTTCCACGACGAACGTGTCATCGGCCATGTTGTGCCCCCTGTTGCATCACGTCGATCGCCGCAGGCTACCGATGCCCGCCTTCGCTAGCCCTGGCGTTGGAAGGCGTAGAGGCGATTGAACACGTCCGCGATGACGGGCAGGGCGGGCCGAGGAACGTGGTCCATGAAGTGGTTGCGGACCGACGTGACGTGTATCGGCCCGGCGGCGTCGCAGATCGTTTCCCCCGCCGGAGTGATGCTCGCAACCACCAGCCGACCGTCGACCCGGTTCCGCTCGCGCGTGGCAAGCCCGCGGTCCTCCATGCGCCTGATGCGGTAGGTGACGACGCTCGCGTCGGTCCCGAACTGCCGAGCGAGGTGGCCCATCGTCAGACCGTCGGGCGCATTGCGGAGCATGAGGAGAATCCCGTGGTCCAGCAAGGTCAGATCGAGTGCCTCGCGAAGGTCTCGGTCCAACGCCGCGAAGAGGTGCATGCCCGCCACGACGAACGGATGCCACGCCGCCATTTCTTCCTCGTCGAGCCACTGCGGTTGCTCTGTCACGGGACCAGCCTACCGAAAGATCCTTGAAATCCCTAGCATCTTCGATTATCCTTGAAATCTAAAGAACCTACCAGGAGGCAATGCCATGCCAGCAGCGATTCAGATCGTCCGGTTCCGGGCGAAGGCGGATATCGATCACGATGACGTGATCGCCATAAACGAGCGGTTCCAGCGAGAGGTCGTGCCGCAGCTCCCAGGGCTCGAGCGCCGCGAAGCCTGCGTCACCGGCGACGGTGAGTGGGTTCTGGTGCTGCGCTACGCCAGCATGGAACTCGCCACGGCTCCGCCCGCTGACCACGGGATGGAGGTCGCCGGGCTGTTCATGCAGATGATCGACATGTCGACGATGTCGGCAACCTTCCAAACGGTCGTCAGCGAGTAGCGGGAGCGGCACGACTCCAGGTCCGGCGGCTCGGCGATACGCGAACCCGCCGGGCCTGCATCTCGTGTGACCGACCGGCGGATACGCTGCCCCGATGGAGGGCGCACCGACCCCAGCGGGGAATCAACTCACCGAGTTCGAGACGCTCATGTGGCATCTCGAACGGCACCCGCAACTGTCGAGCAACATCGCCAACCTGACGATCCTCGACCGTGCGCCGGATCGCGATGCGTTCACGGCCACCATGGAGCGGGCATCGCTCGTGTTCCCCGCCTGCGGCAACGGATCGCCGAGGGTCCCGGCCCGTTCTCGACCCCACGCTGGGAACCCGACCCCGACTTCGACATCACGCGCCACGTCACCCACCTGAAGCTTCGGCGACCGAGCCGCGCAGCCCTGCACGAACTCGCGGTGCAGCGTGCGCTCACACCCTTCGACCGCTCCCGGCCCCTCTGGGAGTTCCTCATCATCGAGGGGCTCGCCGGCGGCAAGGCCGCGATGCTGCAGCGCCTCCACCACACGCTGACCGACGGCGAGGGCGGCCTGCGGCTCTCGCTCGAGTTCATCGACTTCACCCGCGACGCCCCAGCGCGCCCGCCTGTCGAGGCGCCGCCCGCCCCCCACACCAACTGGTGGTCGTCCATGGGCGAGTCGCTCGAACGAGCGGCCCGCCAACAGCTCGACTTCGCGCGCCGCACTGTCGACGAGGTGGCCCACGCCGTGACGCACCCCACCTCCGTGGTCGAGACCGGCGCCGAGCTGGTCGAACTCGCCCGCTCCACGGCACGCCAGGCGAGCGTCGGCGTGCGCCCCATGTCGCCGCTGTGGACCCAGCGCTCCCTCGGTCGATCATTCGACACCTTCGACCTGCCCCTCGCCCCGGCGAAGGCCGCTGCCACCGCGCTCGGCGGCACGCTCAACGATCTGTTCGTGTGCGGCGCAGCAGCCGGCGCCGGTCGCTACCACGACGAGATGCACGCCCCGGCCGATCGTCTCCGCATGGCCATGCCGATCTCGCGGCGAGCCGACAAGTCGCTCGGCGGCAACGTGTTCTCGCCCACGCAAACCGCCGTTCCCACGGCACCGATGGCCGTCGAGGAGCGCTTCCGACGGGTGCACGACGTGCTCGCCGTCGCCAAGGGCGGGCCGCCGGTCGGGTCGAACGACCTGCTCGCCGGGTTCATCAACCTCGTGCCAACACCGGTGCTCACCCGAGCGGGCGTGCGCATCGCCGGCGTGCTCGACTTCGTCACGTCCAACCTTCGCGCCGCACCGATGGACGTGTTCATGGCCGGCGCGCTCGTCGAGTCGAACTACCCGCTCGGCCCCGTCGCCGGCACCGCGTTCAATCTCACGACCATGTCGTATCGCGGGTCGCTGTGCATGGGAGTCGTGATCGACACCGCGGCGATCGCCGAACCGAAACGGCTCGTGCGATGCCTACAGCGGTCGTTCGCAGACCTGCTTCGTGCCGGCGGTCAACCCGGCGAACCGGACGTCAGTTCGCGCTGAGTGCTTCGACGCGGGTGAGCAGCGTCCGCACATCGAGCAGCAGGTCGGCGACCTCGGTCGACGGCACCAGGTTGCGCTCGGAGATGTCGCCCAGGCCTCGGTCGATGAGGGCGACGGCTTCGAGAATCGATTCGGTCTCGCGGGTCTCGGTCATCGCTCCTCCAGGGATCACCGGCCGGACCTGGGGTCCGAACCGCTGGGCTCAAAGTCAGCTTACGCGCCCCGGAACAACGGTCGAGGGGCAATATCGCCCGCGTGTGGCGATCGGTAGGGTACCGAGATGACGTCTCCCGCCCGCGGGGTCACCCTCGCCTCGCTCATGACGATGGGGCCGGCCCGCTGGTCGTCTGCCGCCGAGTCGGCCGCCCGCCTCGGGTACGGCTCGATCTGGGTCGCCGAGACGACGGGGCCCGAAGCGTTCGCGAGCCTCGGAGCCCTCGCGCCGCTCGCCCCCGGCCTCGGCCTGGGCACCGGCGTGCTGGCGCTGCAACTGCGAACGCCGATGCTCGCCGCAATGGGCGCGGCGACGCTGCAGGCGCTCCACCCCGAGCGCGACGTCCTGCTGGGCATCGGCATCTCCTCCCCCGCCGTGGTCGACCGTTGGCACGGCGCCACCTACGGCACTCGTCCACTCGCCCAGGTCCGCGAGTACCTCACGCTCGTGCGGCAGTGCTGGGGCGGCGAGCCGGTCGACTTCGACGGCGACTACTACCACTGCCGACGGTTCCGTCTGGGAATCCGCCTCGGTGAGCGGCGCCCTCGCCTCGTGCTCGGCGCACTCAACGCCCGCATGCTGGCCGTCGCCGGCGAACTCGCCGATGGCGTGTTGCTCAACTACCTGCCCGCGTCGGGAGTGCCGTGGTGCGTCGAGCAGGTCCGTGCGGCCGAGGCCGCTGCCGGCCGGAAGCCTGGGGCGTGCCCGGTCTACGCGTACGTGCACGTCGGGGTCACCGACCTCGACAGCGCGGGACGCGGCGCAGGCCGACCTGTTCAGCTACGCCGTCGTCGACTCCTATGCGGCGGCGTTCCGGCGTACCGGGTTCGCCGACGAGGTCGACGCGATCCGCAGCGCACACGCGGCAAGGGACCGCGCTACCGCGCTGGCCGCGGTGAGCGACCGGATGATCCAGTCGATCGACATCGTCGGGTCGGCCGCCGAGGTGTCGGCCGCGGTCACGGCCTACGAGGCCGCCGGCGTCGATCACGCCGTCGTCATGCCGCTGCCGTGGGGCACCGACCGGGACCGCGTCATCGCCGACACCCTCGCGGCCGCGGCGCCGGGGGCCTGACATGGACCTGGCCGAGAACGTGATCGTCGTGACGGGCGCGGCGTCGGGCATCGGCGCGGCGATGGCCCAGCGGTTCGCCGACGAGGCGCCGGAACTGTTGGTCCTCGCCGATGTGAACACCGACGGGCTCGCGGCGGTCGCCGCCTCGATGCCGCACGGCACGCAGGTGTGGCCGGTCCGCCTCGACGTGAGCGGCGAGGCGCAGGTACGCACCCTCGTCGACGACGTGTTCGAACGGGCCGGCCGTCTCGACCTCTACTGCTCGAACGCCGGCGTCGCGACCGGCGCCGGGGTCGACGCCGACGACTCGGTGTGGGAGCGCACCTGGAGCGTGAACGTGATGGGATCGGTGTACGCCGCGCGGGCGTTGCTGGCGCATGCGACGCCGGAGCGGCGCAGCCGGCTGCTCGTCACGGCAAGCGCTGCGGGCCTGCTGACCAACCTCGGTGACGCTCCGTACAGCGTGACCAAACACGGCGCGGTCGCGTTGGCGGAGTGGCTCGCCATCCACCACCACGACGACGGGCTCGACGTGTCGCTGCTGTGCCCCCAGGGGGTGCGCACGCCGATGGTCACCGACGGGCTCGCGGCGGCCGGCCCGGGTGCGGTCGCGGCCGGCGTGGTCGAATCGCTCGGCCTGATCGAGCCCGCCGCGTGCGCCGATGCCGTCGCCGAGGGGTTGGCGGACGACCGCTTCCTGATCCTCCCCCACCCCGAGGTGGCCGACTACGCAGCGGCCCGCGCCCGCGATCCGCAGCGATGGATCGCGGGCATGCGCCGCCTGCTCGCCCGCCTCAGCGCGGCGCCAAATCCCTGATCGCCTGGCGCTGGTCGTACCCGAAGGGCAGCAGCGCGATGACCGGTGTGGTCACACCGTTGTCGACGTAGCGATCGAGGTGCTCCCGGCACTGCTCGGGGGTGCCCCACACGATCAGCTCGTCCACGAGCGAGTCGGGAATCGCGGCGAGCGCACCCTGGCGATCGCCGTCGGCCCACAGCCGCCACATCTCGGCGAGCTGCTCGCCGCGGCCGAGCCACCGGTGGAACTCGGCGTACACGGGCACTGACAGGTATGCGGCGATCGCGTACCGGCCGAGGGCCATCACCGTGTCGCGGTCAGTGGTCGGCGCGACGAAGATGCGGGCCACGATCTCCTTGCCCTCGCTCTGGACGTCGCTCTGGCCCTGGGCCTGCACGATCGGTGCGACCGTCGCGACGTCGTTCGCCGACAGCCAGTTGATGATCGCTCCGTCGGCCTCGCGTCCGGCCAGGCGCAGCATGCCCTCGCGCAGCGCCGCTACGAAGATCGGCACCCGCCCCTCGTCGGGCACCTTCACGCCCAGGCGGAACCCGTGCGACGCGAACCCGCGGTAGTCGCCGTTCGTCTTGGCCCCGGTGAGCGCGCTGCGCAGGAAGCGGACCGTGTCGCGCACCCGGTAGTAGGGGTCGTCGAACTCAAGCCCGTTCCAGCGCTCGACGATCACATCCGACGACGTGCCGAGACCGAACGCGAACCGGCCCGGCGCGGCCGCGGCCAGCGTCGCGACCTGCTGAGCCAGCAGCGCCGGGCCCCGCGTATAGGCGGGGACGATCGCGGTGCCGAGCCGCAGCGACGGCGCCCAGACCGACGCAAGCGCGAGCGGTGTGAACGCATCGGCCCCGTTCGCCTCCGACGACCACACGTCGGTGTAGCCCAGGTCCTCGAGTTCCACGATCCAGTCGCGCTGCTCGGCGAGGGGCACATCGTCGAACGGGATGGTCATGCCGTAGCGGCGCCGAGGCGGAGTCATCGGCGGAAGGCTACTCATCGACCGTCGGTGGACGGCGGGCCTCCTTGCGCTGCGCGTCGCGCCGCTTCGCATCGAGGCGACGGCGCCGCGATCCCGCCGTGGGCTTGGTGGCGACGCGTCGGCGCCGCACCACCAACGCCTCGGCCAGCCGGGCCTGCAGCCGCAGGAGTGCGCGTCGCCGGTTCTGCCATTGCGACCGCTCGTCGGCGGCGACGACGCTCACCACCGGGCCGAGCCGCTCGATCAAGCGGTCGCGGACCGCCGGCGAAAGCGACGGCGAAGCGGCGATGTCGAAGCGGAGCTCGACACGGGTGTTCGAGGTGTTGGCGTGCTGGCCGCCCGGTCCCCCCGACGCGGCGTAGCGCCACTCCAGTTCGCCAGCGGGCACCACGATCCGGCCGACCACCAGGTCGGCGCCCGGTTCAACCGACACGACCGGGGACCGCCTCGCCCGCCCGGAGCGCCGCAATCGCATCGAGCGCGAGTCCGAGGCTCCGCTCGAGGGTCTCCCAGGTGAGCCAGGCGACGTGCGGCGTCGCGACCACCGAATCGAGGTGGCGGATGGGATGCTCAGCGACGAACGGCTCGTCGGGGAACACGTCGAGCCCGCGCCCCCAAGGCGCCCGGCCACCAGCTCGTCGGCCAACGCGTCCAAGTCGAGCAACCCGCCGCGAGCCGTGTTGACGATCACGGCGCGGTCGGGCAGCAGCGCGAGGCGCCGACGATCGATCAGGCCGGCGGTCGCCTCCGTGAGCGGCAGGTGCAGCGACACCACGTCGGAGGTTGCGAGCAGATCGTCGAGCGGCAGCCAGCCGGGCCGGTCGTCGCGCCGCGAATGGTGGTGCACCTCGGCGCCGAGCGCCGTGAGGACCGCTCCGAGGCGCTGCGCGATATCGCCGAATCCGACGAGCCCTACTCGCCTGCCGGACAGCTCGCCGCAGGACTCGCCCACCGAGGGCTCGACACGCCAACCCGAACCGGCGATCGTCGCCTCGTGGTACGTGACGGTGCGGCGCAGCACGGCGAGCAGCAGGCCCAGGGCATGTTCGGCCACGGCGACGGCGTTCGATCCGGCCATGTTGGCCGTGGCGATCCCCCGCGGCGACGCGGCGGCGACGTCGATCGTGTTCACCCCGACACCCCACTTGTGCACCAGGGCGAGCACCGGCGCGGCATCGAGGTGCGCCGCCGTGATCGGCGTGAGGATGTGCCACCACACATGCAGACGTGGCAACACCTCGCCCAATGCCGCGGTGTCGTCGGGTTCGATCACCACGAGGTCCAGGTCGTGGCGCGCCGCGACCGCGACGAACCGTTCCCGCTGCCGGGGCCCGGCGGCACCGTGGTACGCCACGGTCAGTGCACCGTCGGGAACCCGCCGCTGGGTCACGACGGCGCCTCGTCGCGCACGATCGCCGACTGCGAGGCGGTGGCCATGAGCACGCCGTCGCCCGACCACAGGTGCACGAGCCCGTGGCCGAACCCGTCGCGCACGGCGTGGACGCGAATGTCGAGCAGCACCCACTCGGTCGCGACCGGTCGGACCAGACGGATCGTGTTGTCCAGGCTGTTCGATCGGACCCACCGGCCGAGCGCCTGCGAGATGCCGAACGGCACGTAGTCGCCCAACACCGCGAGCGTCGCCGCCGACACGGCCAGGTCGGGCACGCGCACCCACAGCGCGCTGCGGCCCTCGGCGCTCGGTTGCCCCGCCAGGTCGTCCCATTGAGTGCCCTGCGCGAGCCGGATGTCCATGCGTTCCATGATCGTGTCGCGCAGCTCCCAGCGCGACGTGCGCCCCGGGCAGTCCTCGGGCCGCGGCACCTGCGGCGGCGTGTCCCACTGTCCGCTTCCGGCGATGGGCCGCTGCCCGAGCGCGGCGTTCACGGTCAGGATCTCGCGATCGGCGACGTGCGCGACAACCCGCGCCTGGGTGGTGAAGTGCCCCGATGTTGCGACGGTCACGTCGACGTCCATCACGTCGTCGACCATCGCGTACGACAGGTACTGGCCGGTCGCCCACACCACGGGCCGCCCCGACACGGCCTCGAGCGCCACGATCGCCGCGGCGAGCCCGCATCCACCGAAGAGGAACCGGCCCGCGGTTGCGATCCCCGACGTGACGGGCAGCACCCAGCGGTGAGGATTGTGGGTGGGTCGAAGACCCAGGAACTCGCGCGCATCCATGTCGTTCGCCACGATATCGGCGCGGTGACGGCCGGTAGCGTGGCCGGTCATGGCTGACACCCCGTGGCTCGGAGATACCTGTTCGCTCGTCGATGCGTTCCGTTCCGGCGAGCGCTCACCGGTCGAGGAACTCGAGGCGACCATCGGGGCGATCGAGCGGAGCGACCTGAACGCGTTCACCTTCCTCGATACCGAGCGTGCGCTCGACGCCGCTCGCACGGCCGATGTGTCGCTGCCCTTCGGCGGCGTGCCGATCGGTGTGAAGGAGCTTTCGCCGGTGCAGGGGTGGCCGATGACCGAGTGCTCGCTCGCGTTCGAGAACGAGACGGCCACCTACACGAGCCTCCACATCGATCGGTTGACCGACGCGGGGGCGGTGCTCGTGGGGCAGTGCAATGCGAGCGAGTTCGGCGGCCTCAACGTGAGCGTCAACCTGCTACACGGGGTCACGCACAACCCGTGGGAGCGCGGCAAGAGCGCTGGCGGTTCGTCGGGCGGCTCGGCCTCCGCGGTGGCCGGCGGGCTCGTCACGATCGCGACCGGCGGTGACGGCGGCGGGTCGATCCGCATCCCCGGCGGGTTCAGCGGCCTTGTCGGCATGAAGGGCACGGCGGGCCGCATCCCGCGGGGACCTTCACCGAGGTCCACCCCATGACGGTGGGGTCGGGGCCGAGGGGCCGCGCGGTGCGCGACGTGTGCCGCGGGTACGACGTGACCTCGGGCTACGACATGCGCGACCCGTACTCGCTGCCCAAGATCGAGGGCTGGGAGCGCGACCTCGCCACATTCGATCTGCGCGGCCGCAAGGCGGTGATCGCCCCCACCCTCGGCGTCGCGATCGTCCGCCCCGAGGTCGAGGCCCGAGTGCGCGCTGCGGGCGAGCAGCTCGCACGCGACGCCGGCCTGGAGCTCGTCGACGTCCCGGTGCAGCTTCCGGGGCTCGGCTATGAGTGGGCCCTGGCCAACCTCTCCCAGCTGCTGCGGGCGCTCGGCGATCGCTGGCCCGCATGCAAGGACCGCCTCACCGTCGAGATCGCGTTCGGGCTCCACATCGCCGAGGACCAGTTCAACCTGGCGATGATGGCGCGTTGCGAGGAGGCGCGCACCGAGGCCAACGAGCGGATGGCCGAGGTGTTCGACTCGGTCGACTTCATCATCTGCGCCACCAACCCCGACGTCGCCTTCGAGGCCGACTGCTACCTGAACCAGCAGGTCGGCGGGCAGCGGGTGGGCCCCGAGAACAACGGCGCGCTGACGATCCCCGCCAACATCGTGGGCAACCCCGCCATCTCGGTGCCGATCGAGCCGCTCGACGGCCTGCCGGTCGGCATGCAGATCATCGGGCGCCACCACGAGGACCAGTTGCTGTTGGACCTGGCGCACGTCGTCGAGCGCGAGCGCCCGTGGCCCATCGTCGCTCCGGGCTCGCCGATCTGACCCGACGCAACCGGGACTGTCGGTCCCCCCTCGTACGATCGTGTCGATGACCAGTTCCCCGCATTCGTCCCCCCTGCTCAACGACGAGGTCGCCGGCTCGCGGCGCGCCGAGCAGTGGGCCGCCACCATGACGGGGCATGACGTAGGGTCCGTTCGGCGGGCGCACCGCGACAGCACCGATTCGTTGCGGGTCTGCGACCTCGCCGATACCTACCTGCACGATCGGGCCGAGCGCGAGGCGCGCCAACACGAGCACCTCGCCGCCGGGGCGACACGGGCCGAGGGGGCCGGCACCCGCGCAGTGCCCGAGGTTCCCGACCCGTTCCGCACGTGCTTCGAGCGCGACCGCGACCGCATCCTCCACGGCGCGACGGCTTTCCGGCGTCTGGCCGGCAAGACCCAGGTCTTCATCTTTCCCGAGGACCATCAGCGCACCCGGCTGACCCACGCGCTCGAGGTCGCCCAGGTCGCGACGGCCATCGCCCGTGCCGCACGCCTCAACGTGGCGCTCACCGAGGCGATCGCGCTCGGGCACGACTGCGGCCACGGGCCCGGAGGCCATGCATCCGAAGATGCCTTCTCGCCCTATCTCGACGAGGGGTACGACCATGCCGTGTGGGGCGCCGACGTGGTGCTCGCTCCGCTCAACCTGTGCGTCGAAACGCTCGACGGCATCCGCAACCACTCGTGGTCACGCCCGGCACCGACGACCCCCGAGGGCGAGGTGGTGTCCTGGGCCGACCGGATCGCGTACGTCTGCCACGACTTCGAAGACGCGGTGCACGCCGGCATCGTCACCCCGGAACTCCTGCCGACCATGGTGCGCGAACGTTGCGGCGACACGCGGAGCCGCCAACTCGACGCGTTCATCCGCGGCATGCTGACGGCCATCGCGTCGACGGGAACGGTCGGCATGGTCGAGCATCTCGCCGAGGCGCTCGCCGAGTTCCGCCGCTTCAACTACGACCACATCTACATGCGCCCGGCCTCGGTCGGCCAGAGCGAGTCGGTCATCCGGGTGCTGCGTGCGCTCGTCGACTACTACGCCGACCGCCCCAACACGCTCCCGTTCGACACGGTCGACGCGTCGAGCCCGCGCCGCTCACCGAACGTGTCGGCCGGCACCGCCGAGGCGGTACGGGAATCGGTCGCCTACGTCGCGGGCATGACCGATCGCTACGCCTTCTCCATGGCCGTCACGCACCTCGGCTGGGACCGCTCGGCGCTCCCGCAGGGGGTCGACCTCCGGTTCTGAGCCAACGCCACGTTGCGAGCGCGGCCGACATCCCGAGCATCGCCCCGAACGCGACGATCCACGGGCGGTCGCCGTGCGCGGCGGTGAACCAGATGCCAACGACCGCCAGGGCGGCCGACGACGCGGCCGCGGTCGCCCACATGCCGGTGGTCGGCGGGGCGGAAGGCGGCGACTCCGGTGAACGATCGGGCGCACCACCGAGCAGCAGGGCCACGGCGCCGATCAGCGCTGCGAGATGCGTTTCGTCGCTCGGAGCCAGCAGGGCTGCCACCGCTGCAACGGCGGCGATCAGCACGCCGATGGTGCGCAACTCGTCGGTCTCCCACGTCGACGCGGCGATCGCCGCCGCCGCCACGACCAGCCCGGCCGCGCCCCACCGCCATGGCCCCGGCACCCCCGTTCCCCCGACGCCGTCGACCCACGCGCCGAGCAGCGCCGCGACCGCCACCAGCGCAAGCAACTCGGGGGCCGCTCGCCGAAGCGCCGGCACCACCCGGGCAACGAGCGCGACGAACACGACCGCGGCGACCACCTCGGCCAACCCCGCCGGACCCACTCCGACGCGCCCGGCGAACGCCGCGACGGCAACCACGAGGGCGATCGGACGTTGCCGACCCGTCACAGGTCGACCCCCGACGTTCCGAGCGCAGGTGCGGTGAGCACGAGCCGATAGCTCCCGAGGTGCTCCGGAAGCACCACCTCGACCGCTCCGGTCACCGACGCGCCCACCGCGATGTCGCCCGCCGCGATCGTCGGCGCAACCGCCGTGGGAGCGATGACCGCTCCCGACGATCGGTCCTCGATCCACCATCGGATGCCGGCGAGCGGCACCGGCGTGGATCCCACGTTGCGGACGGTCACCGTCGCTCGGAACCGTCCCGGCGCCGGGGCCGGATAGCTGACGCTCAGGGCCACCGCGGTTCGGCCCCCGGGTGCGACGGCCGGCGTCGTCGCCGGCGTCGTCGATGTCGCTGCCGGCGCGGTGGCCGGCGCGGTGGTCGGCGTCGTGGCCTGCGTCGTCGGGGCGGCCGAGGTCGTGGGTTCATCGTCGGGTTCGGCCGCCACGGCCGGAACAGCGAGGCTGAACGGATGGCCCCCGTCCGTTCGCGGCGCTCGCACGCGAACGAGGTCCAGGTAGACCGAGGAGTCCCACGAGCCGCGCCCGGGATCGAGCGAGGCGACCTGGTCGGCGAGCGTGCGCTGCGACGGCCGACTGGGTGCGGCCGCAGCCGACGCGGCGAGTGCCGAGAGGGCCGAGGCGTCGAAGGTCGCCTGCGGCCGGAGGAATCGATACAGCGGCGCCAACTCGTCGATGACCAGTGGGGCGACAGCGGCTCCGACGCGGTCGGTCGAATCGGCCGCTGCGTTGAGCAGGTCGACGGCCCCGGCGCACGGGCCGACGGCAGCGAAGGTCGATGAGGCCGCGGTCACGACCACTTCGTCGGGTGCCGCAGCGGGACGACCACCGGGCACCCGCCCGACCGCGGCCTCGGCACCGATCCGCCTGGCAGACGGGCTCGCGGCGCGGGTGGCGGGTGCGACGGTGCCGCACCACTCACCCGACGGGGCACGCGCCACGAGCCGCTCAACCGTGCCGTTCTCCACCACGATCTGGTCGTCCGCTCCGCTCCGACGAGCGCACACGCGGCCGCACTCGGCAGCGACACCGTCGGGCAGCCGGCGCACCACCGATGCCAGGGCATCGACCACGGTCGCGTCGTTCAAGGCGGCGGCGCGCCCAATAGCGGCCTGGAGCGCTCGAAACTCGACGGTCTGTGCGGTGTGGCCCATCAGGCCGACCGGGTCGGGATCGGCGATCACGCCGGCGCTCAACGCGACGAGCCCGGCCGCAGTCGACGTCGTGTTGATGATCACATCGCCGCCGTCACCCGACGTGATCGCCAGCCCCACCGGTGTGCCCGTGCCGTCCTCGGCGACCAGCAGCGTCGGCGCATCCTTGGACACCGCTGCCGCAAACGTGTCGCCACGCTCCGCCTCCACGCCGACCCCTTGCTGGGCGATCACGACCGTGGCCACGAGCGGCCGATCCACCGACACCGACGTCGAGACGTATCCCCGCGGCGCGGCGGGCACCCGCGTCGGCGAGCGCAGCGCCACGGTCGCCGTGATGAGCGCCACCATCGACCCGACCGCCACGATGCCCGCGAAGGGGTACCGCTGTGCTCGCGCTGCCGCCCCAGCCATCGTCGCTCCTGTCCACCCGACCGCCGGGTGCCGTCAACGGTACCGGTGCGACCCCGCTCGCCCCGACCACACGGACCGTATCGCTCCAGGCCGTCCTGCCCCAGAGACCGTCCTCCCCAGGAGACCGTCCTCCCCCAGGCCGTCCTACCCCGAGAACGTCCTACCCCGAGAACGCCAAATGGCCCGGCGAGCGGCCGGGCCATTTGGGACGCGTGGTGCGTCAAGGTCAGTCGGTCAGGATGTCGACCAGCTTGCGGCCCTTGCGGGAGCCGAACTTCACCCGACCGTCGGACAGAGCGAACAGCGTGTCGTCGCCGCCACGTCCGACGTTAAGGCCCGGGTGGAACTTCGTGCCGCGCTGGCGGACGATGATCGACCCAGCGGATACAACACCGCCGTCGAACACCTTCACGCCGAGGCGCTTGGACTCCGAATCGCGGCCGTTCTTGGTGGAACCGCCACCTTTGGTCTTGGACATGGTTCAGTTCACCCCTTGGAGATGCCGGTGATCTCGATGGTTGCCAGCGTCTGGCGGTGTCCCCACCGGCGCCGGTTGTTGGACTTGTTCTTATAGGTGAAGCCGACGATCTTGGGCCCGCGGGTCTCCTCGACAATGCGAGCGGACACCCGCGCTCCGGCGAGGGCATCGGGCGTGGCGATCGTGGTGTCGCCGTCGACGAGGAGCACCGGGGTCAGTTCGACATCGCTGCCGGGGGTACCCAGCCGCTCGACCTGAACTCGATCACCTTCGGACACGCGATACTGCTTGCCACCGGTCTTGATGACTGCATACATACGGGTTGCAAGGCTACCAGGCGGCCGACGTCGCACCCAAACCGGGGGCAGGCTCAGTCGACACCGATGACCGCCGATGCGAACACCACACCACGGCCGCTACACACCCCGCACTGATCGGCGAACGACTCGAGGAGCCCCTCGCCGATGCGCTTGCGGGTCATCTCCACCAGCCCCAGATCGCTCACGGCGTACACCTGCGTGCGCGTCTTGTCGCGAGCGAGGGCCTCCTTGAATACCCGTACGAGTTCGTCGCGGTTCGGCTTGATCTCCATGTCGATGAAGTCGATGACGATGATGCCGCCGATGTCGCGCAAGCGCAGCTGCCGTGCGATCTCGACCGCCGCCTCGAGGTTGTTGCGGAACACGGTCTCCTCGAGCGACGACGATCCGACGTTGCGGCCCGTGTTCACGTCGATGACCGTGAGCGCCTCGGTGTGCTCGATGATGAGCGAACCGCCCGAGGGCAGCCACACCTTGCGATCGAGCCCCTTCTTGAGCTGCTCGGTGATCTGGAACCGCTCGAACAACGGGAGGCTCTCATCGGCGCGGTCGTAGAACTGCACGCGGTCGCCGAGCGCCGGCGAGATGGCCGACACATAGTCGTGCACGTCGTCGAAGAGCTTCGGCTCGTCGATGACGACGGCCCGGTAGTCGGTGTTGAACTCCTCGCGGATCACCCGCACCGCCATGTCGGGCTCGCGGTACAGCAGCGCAGGACGCTGCTGCTTCGCGGCCAGCGCTGCGATCTGTTCCCACTGCCGCAGGAGGCGACTCACGTCGCGTTCGATCTCCTCGGCGGTCACGCCTTCGGCGGCGGTGCGCACGATCACGCCGTGCTGGGCGGGCTTGACCCGGTCGAGGATCTGACGGAGACGCTTGCGCTCGTTGTCGGCGAGCCGCTTGGAGATGCCGAACGTGCGCGAGTTGGGCACGAGCACGACGAACCGGCCGGGCAGGGACACCTCCTGGGTGAGGCGCGCGCCCTTGTGGCCGATCGGGTTCTTGGTGACCTGGCACACGATGAGCTGCCGGTTCTTGAGCATCTCCTCGATGCGCGGGCGCTCGCTGCCGGTGGTCTCGACGTCGTCGGGGTCGAAGTGGACGTCGTTGCGGTAGAGCACCGCGTTCTTGGGCGTGCCGATGTCGACGAACGCCGCCTCCATACCGGGCAACACATTCTCGACGCGGCCGATGTAGATGTTGCCGTGGATCTGGCCGACATCGTCGGCCGGCCGGGAGACGTAATCCTCGAGCAGCACTCGTCCCTCGAGGATCGCGATGTGGGTGCTCGCATCCTCCGCCACGTGGACGTTCATCTGGTAGCGGCCGACCGCCTTGCCCTTGCGCTGACGCCCGGACCGCTTCTTGAGGGTCTTGGCGTCGAGCTCGACCGGACCGTCTTCGTCGACCAGCGTCGCCTCGACCGGGCGCGGCGCCTTCGGCTTCGCTCCCCGGCCGCCCTGGTTCTGCCCGCCCCGGTTCTGTCCGCCTTTGGCGCCCTTGCCGCCGGAGCCGCCCTGGCCGGCGCCGCCCTGGCCGGACCGCGACGCCTGTGCGCCGCCGGAGTCGCCGGCAGCGGCGCTCCCACCGCCACCGCCACCGCCACCACCGGACCCGCCGCGGCGGCGACGCCGGCGACGGGCGCTCGATCCGCCGCCGCCCTCGCCGCCGGACCCGCCGGCACCACCATTTCCGGCCGCCCCTTCGGAGCCCGACGCCGGCCGGCTGTCGCCGACCTGCGGCTTCGCCGGGCCCGGGGGCGGGATCTTGGGCACCAACGGCGCCGCAGGGTCGGTCGGACCCTTCACGGTCTGCACGTCGGGCGGTCGGCTGGTTGACGGTTCGTTCTCGGACATCGTGTCCTACCTCTCATCGACCCCGGCTGTCGCCAGGGGTCCTGACGGCACGGTGGCGGCAAGCGGCACGCCACGGTGTCCATCGATCGTGATCCATTGTTCGTGCCGGCACACCCATGGGGCGGCCAGGTTCGGTCGTTCGTTGGCGCCGAGCACGGCCAGCACCTCGGCGGGGCGCAACGACCGGGGTCGCACCGCCATCTCCAGGGTCAGCGGTACGGGCACCACGCCCGCCGCGCCGATCGGTAGCTCCACCGCGTGGGCCGTGGCGGGACGGCCCGACGTGATGTCGAGGATCGCGCCGCGCACGTCCTCGGTGATGCGCTTGCCCTTGCGCTCGATCGTGAGCGGCACCTCGGTGCGGGCCAGCAGTTCCGCGACCAGGTCGGCGGCCTGCGCCGCGTCTACCCCGGTCAGGCCGAACTCCCAGGTGACCGAGGTGACGGCCGCCTGCAAGGCGGTGGCGCTCCGCTCGACCACCGACACCGCCGTGACATCGACGCCCACCGGGAGCATCTCCGAGAGCGTCGACGCCAGCCCGGTGATGTCGATCGGCTCGCGCAGATCGATGTCGAGGTACTCCGCGATCGACGCCGCACCGGTGGGCAGCGCCAGGCCGAAGTGCACCTTCGGGCGCGGCGAGAACCCTTCGGAGTAGGCGATCGGAAGCTCCGCCCGCCGGATGGCACGCTCCCAGCACCGAGCCAGGTCACGGTGACCGAGGAAGCGGATCTTGCCGAGCTTGGTGAATCGAAGCCGCAGTCTCACACCAGCGCTCCCGGCTGTCGCGGGGACAGGGTGACCGGGACGGCACCGCCTGAGGCGAGGTCGACTCCGGTCCCCTGGCTCCCACCAGCCGGGGGCGTGGCCGAGGCCACGATGTGTTCGATCGACGCTCCGGTGCACGCACCGCAGTCGTAGCAGGGCGTCCAGCGACAGTCCTCCAGGCCGACCTGGTCGAGCGCGTCGCGCCAGTCCTGCCAGAGGAAGTCCTTGTGCAACCCGGCGTCGAGGTGGTCCCAGGGCAGTACCTCGTCCTCGTGACGATGGCGCTGCACATACCACTCGATGTCGAGCCCGTGAGCGGCCATCGCCTCGACCCAGCGATCGAGGTCGAAGTGCTCCGACCACTCTTGGAACGTGCCGCCGCGACGCCACACCTCTTCGATGACCGCGCCGACGCGGCGATCGCCGCGGCTGACGAGGCCCTCGATGAGCGAGGCCTTCGGGTCGTGCCACTTCAGATCGACCCCGTGGCGGCGACGGGTCGCGTCGCGCAACAGGTTGATCTTGCGCTGCATCTCCGCGCTCGTGTTCTGCCCGAACCACTGGAACGGGGTGAACGGCTTGGGCACGAACCCTCCGACCGACACCGTGACCGACGGGTTGCGGTGATGCCGCCTCCCGATCTCGATGACGTTGGTCGCGAGGTCCGCGATCCCCAGCGTGTCCTCATCGGTCTCGGTGGGGAGACCGGTGAGGAAGTACAGCTTCATGCGCCGCCAACCCTGCGAGTACGCACTCTCGACGGCGCCGTACAGGTCATCGTCGCGGATCAGCTTGTTGATGACCTGGCGCATGCGCCACGTGCCCGCCTCGGGCGCGAACGTGAGCCCGGTGCGCCGGGCCTTCTGTATCTGCGCTGCGACACCGACGGTGAAGGCGTCGACGCAAGGACGGGAGCGACACCGACACCTGACCGCAATTGGTCGGGTCGTCGACGATGTCGCGCACCACGTGGTCGATCCCGCTGAAGTCCGCGGTCGACAGCGACGTGAGCGCCACCTCGTCGTACCCCGTGCGGCGCAGCCCCTCCGACACCATGGTGCGCACCTGCTCGGCCGGCCGCTCCCGAACCGGCCGTGTGATCATTCCCGCCTGGCAGAACCGGCAGCCGCGGGTGCACCCTCGAAACACCTCGACGTTGAGGCGATCGTGCACCACCTCGGTGACGGGCACCAACTGGCGGCGCGGGTAGGGCCACTCGGCAAGGTCCGCGATGGTCCGCTTCGACACCCGCTCCGGCGCCTCGGGAACGGTCGGCTCGATCGACACGATCCGAGGACCGTCGTAGGTCACGTGGTACAGCGACGGCACATACACGCCCTCGACCCCGGCCAGGCGTCGAAGCACCTCGTCGCGGGAGCCGCGCCCGTCGGCCTTCCAGTCGCGCACCACCTCGGAGATCTCCGAAACCACTTCCTCGCCGTCGCCGAGCACCACCACGTCGAGGTAGTCGGCGATCGGTTCGGGGTTGTACGTGCAGTGCCCGCCGGCGATCACCAACGGGTCGTGCGGGCGGCGTTGCGACGCGCGCACCGGCACGCCGGCGAGGTCGACGCAGTTCAGCAGGTTCGTGTAGGTGAGCTCCGCCGAGAGGTTGAACGCCAGCAGATCGAAGTCGGAGGCCGGCCGGTGGCTGTCGACGCTGAACAGCGGGAGCCCGGCGGAGCGCATCTCGGCCTCGAGGTCGACCCATGGCGCGTACGAACGCTCGGCCGCCACCCCGGGCCGCTCGTTGAGGATTTCGTAGAGGATCTGCAGCCCTTGGTTGGGCAGGCCAATCTCGTAGGTGTCGGGGTACAGCAGCAGCCACGACACCACGCCGGGACCGTGGTGGGCGTCGACCGTGCCGAGCTCGCAACCGATGTACCGAGCGGGCTTGCCCACCCTGGCCAACAGCGGTTCGAGCTGCGCCCACAGGGAGGTCATGATCGTCCCATCCTAGTGGTCGTGCCCGCCGGGGAGCGGACCGCGGCGGGACGAGGTCATGTGAACCGGCGCATGTGCACGTTCAGCACGAGCCCGATGGCGACGAAGGCCGTCAGGGTCGACGAGCCGCCGTACGACACGAGCGGCAAGGGGATGCCGGTGACCGGCATGATCCCGAGCGCCATGCCGGCGTTCTCGAACACGTGGAACATGAACATGGCGATCACACCGACGCAGATGAGCGTGCCCACCTCGTCGCGGGCGAGCACGGCGGCGCGCCAGGCGCGCCACACGATCGCGCCGAGCAAGGTAAGCAGCAGGGCCGATCCGGCGAAGCCGAGTTCCTCGCCCGGCACGGTGAAGATGAAGTCGGTCTGCTGTTCGGGAACCGAACCACCGCTGGTGAACTCGCCCTTCAGGTAGCCCTTCCCCGTGAGCCCACCGAGCGAGATGGCGGCCTGCGCCTGGCGGGTGTTGTACGACGCCTTGAGGGCGGCATCGCTCTTGTCGTCGGGGTTCACGAACGTGGTGAGCCGGGCCTTCTGGTACTCGTCGAGGGTGTCGCTGGTGAGGATCGTGGTCACCGCACCCACCCCGAGCAGGCCCAACACGAGCAGGTATCGCACGGGCACGCCCGACACGAGCAGCATCGCGGCGCACATGACCACGAACACGAGGGCGGTTCCGAGGTCGGGCTGCAACATGATCAGGCCGATCGGCAGGGCGAACATCGCGAGCACGGTGAGGGTGTGGCGCAGTCCGACGCCCTCGGTTTGGTTGCCGAGATAGCTCGCCACCGCCACCGTCACCGTCAGCTTGGCCATCTCGGCGGGCTGAATCTGGATCGGACCGACCTCGTACCAGGCACGGATGCCGTTGTGTAGCGCCCCGATGCCCGGGATGGCCACGCCGATCAGCCCGAGGATGCCGCCGAGGTACAGCAGCCGCGACCACTGCGCGTACTTCGAATAGTCGATCACGCCGGCAGCGGCGGCCGCCACCGAGCCGATGACCGCGAACACGATGTGCTTCTCGGCGAAGGCCCACGGGTCGGTGCCGGTCCGCGTGGCGCTGTAGACCATCGCAACGCCGAACATCGACGTCATGGCAACCACAGCGACCATCACGAAGTCGACATGTCGCCAGGCGGCGCTCATGTCTTTCTGCCGCACGATCGAGGCGGGGCGGGCGGCAAGCATCAGCGGCGCACCTTCGAGGTTTGCGGGGGCAGGACCGCTTGGTCGCCTCCGGTTGGGCCGGTCGCGTTCACCGGTGCGGGCGGGCCGGTCGGCCCGGTCACGCCTTCGGGGGCGCCGACTGTGCCGTCGAGCGGCGCGTTGGGGTCGGGCAGCGTGGTGGTGGCCTGGCCGGGCTCGGCCACCGTGCCGTCGAGTTCCTCCCCCGGCGCGGCGGCCGCGTCGGCGAGCACCACGGTGGGCTTGCCCACCGGCGGGAGGGTGCCCTTCGACGCCGGACGAAGGATCGAGAAGGCCAACGGCGCCGCGGCGTCGGCACCGAACCCGGCCTGCGGGATGATCGCCGAGACCGCGTACGTGGCGGGCGTGCCGAGCTCGGCCGGGCCCCATCCGACGAAGATCGACGTGTCGGCGACCTTCTCGAACGTGCCGGTCGCCGGCGACTTCTTCGTGACCTCGGCCGTGCCGGTCTTGCCGGCCATCGGCCATTCCGTCGGACTCGCGTTGAACGCCTCCTCGGCGGTGCCGTTGCCGCGCTGGGTCACGCCGAGCAGGCCACGGAACATGGTCAGGTAGTGCTCGAGGTTCGACAGGTCGACCTTGGCGGCGACCTTCGGCAGGAACGTCTTGACGACCTGGGTGTTCTCGGGGCCGTCCGAGGGGTTGAGCAGGTCGATGCGCCGGGTGACGCGCGTCGCGATGTTCGGCACATACCGGGTGCCGCCGTTGGCGAAGGTGGCATACGCGTTCGAGAGCTGCAGCGGGGTCACGGCGACCAGCCCCTGCCCGATCGAGACGTTCAGGTTGTCGCCGGTCGTCCACTCGCGGTGGTCCCACGCCTTGGGGTTCTTGTCGTACGCCGCCGCGAGGAACTTCGGGGTGCCGATGAGCCCGGGCGATTCGGTCGGCAGTTCGATTCCCGATTGCTGCCCGAAGCCGAACTCGTTGGCCATGTCCTGGATCGGCGACGGGCCGAACGTGCCGTTGTTGACCCAGAGTTGGTCGCCGATGCGGTAGTAGAAGACGTCCGACGAGACGGTCAGCGCCTTCTGCAGGTCGACCGTTCCGTACTTGGCCTTGCCGGCGTTGCTGCGGGTGCACCGCATGTCGCGGCAGTTCTCGATCCGATACGTGCCGTTGTCCTGGATCGTGGTCTGCGGGGTGATGAACCCCGTCTTGAGCGCGGCGAGGCTCGTCACCAGCTTGAACGTGGAACCCGGCGCGTACGCCTCGGATGTCGCCCGATTGAGCATGGGCTTGAGCCCCGTCGTCATCTGGTTCCACAGATCGGTCGAGATGCCGTTGACGAGGAGCGACGGATCGAACGTCGGGTACGAGGCCATGGCCAAGACGTCGCCGTTGCGGGGGTCGATGACGACGACCGACCCCTCTTGCGCATCGCAGGGCCGGGGGTCGCAGCCCTTGATCGCACCGCGGCGCGAGCGAACCCAATTGGCGAGCTGCTGTTCGGCGAAACGCTGCAGGTCGAGGTCGATGGTGAGCCACACGTCGTCGCCAGGCTGCAGTTCGGCCCGGCGGAGGGTCGCGATCTTCTGGCCCTTCGCGTTCACCTGGATCCGCTCATCGCCGGGCACTGCGCGCAGGTACTCCTCGAACGACCGCTCGATCCCCGACTTCCCGATCTCGTCCTCGATGCCGTACGGCTTGGCCGCTGCCGACCGCGGGGCGCCGGGCTCGCCCTGCTCCTCGACCTTCGCCTTGAGCTCGGTGTCGGTGATCCGCCCGACGTAGCCGAGAATGTGCGCCGCGAGCTCGCCGTAGGGGTACGTGCGCACGGTCCGGACCCGAACCTCCACCCCGGGATACTCGTCGCGGCGTTCGCCCAGATAGATCTCGAGGTCCTCGGGCACGCCGCGACCGATCACGGCGACGAAGTCGTTCGGGCCGTATCGCACGTCGTTGAAGAGGTCCTCGATCGTCGTGAACTTGGTCGGGAACCCGAATTCGGTGAGCACACCCGCCAGTTCCTTGAACTCGGCGTTGCGGGTCGCCACCTCCTCGTCGGTGTCCGGTGTTCTCGGGTCGCCGTCGCCGAGGCCGCGCTTGCGGGCCTGCTGCTTGTCGATCCCGATGACCCGCACGATCTCGTTGTCGACGATGACCTTGCCGTTGCGGTCGAGTATCCGGCCGCGGGGGCCCTCGCTGTGCAGCGTTCGGATGTGGAGCGCGCGCGTCGACTTGACCACTTCGTCGGTGCGGATCGCCTGCAGGTACCACAGCCGAGCGAACAGCGTGGCGAAGAGGGACATGCACACGATCCCGACGATCGTGAGGCGTGAGCGCGCCACCTGAGCGTCAGTCATCGAGGCGCCCGCGCATCATTCCGCCATCGAACGGGACTCGGGGCCATCGGCCCAGCTTGCCAAACGCAGGCCGATCCGCGACATCAGGGCGGCGACCAGCGCCACCACAACGAGGAGCAGCACCAGGTTCGTGCGCTCGATCGTGTGGGCGCCGAACATCTCGCCGAGCGCAGCGAACAGCAACACCGCCGCAGCGCTGCCCACGGCCACGAGCACCGTCGATACCGCACGGCCGGTCTGCAGGACGACCTCTTGCAGCATCCCCGCAGCGAAGGCGATCAGGCAGTATGCGAGGGCAGAAAGACCGAGCGGATGGTCGCGCGGGAGGTCGTAGAGGAACCCCGCCCAGAATCCGACCACGGCACCTCGTTGCGAGCCACCGGCAAGGCCGGCGCACACCGAGATCACGACCATCAGGTCGGGCACGATGCCGAGGGGTCGAACCTGGCTCGCGACGCCGATCTGCATCACCAGCACCGAGGCGAGCACCACCGCCCACCGTGCCGCGATCGCGGACGGCGTCACTTCGGCCGCTCCCAGAGCAATACGTCGACCGCGTTCATCGACTCGAGGTTGGCGTACAGCTCGACCTCGACCTCCTGGGTCTGGGCGAAGGAGCTCCGGGTCACCTGCTTCACCTGGCCGATCGGAAGATCCTTCGGGAACGCTGCCCGTTCCAGGCCGCTCGTGACGATGGGAGCGCCCTTGGTCACCTCGGAGTTCAGCTCCACGCCCTCCTCGATCAGAAACGACGCGTTCGGCCCGCGGCCGTGGCCGACGGCGAGGTTCCCCGAATCGGTGAGCTTCACGCCAACGAAGAAGTCGTAGTCGTTGATGAGCCGCACCACGGCGTGCTTGGGCGTGACGCTCAGGATCTTGCCGACCAGACCGTCGCTCGTGACGACGGGCATGTCGACCTTGATTCCCGCCGCGCTGCCCTTGTTGATGCGCACGGTGGTGTTGTCGAAACTCGAGAACGGGCCTGCGGCGAGCTGCGCCGTGACCGTCGGGATGGTGCCCACGAAGGGCAGGTTGAGCTGGCGCTGCAGCTCCTCCAACTCGGCCGAGGCGTTGGCATTGCGAGCCTGCTTCGCCTCGAGCCGTTCCACCTGTTCGCGAAGCTCGCGGTTCTCGGCGACCACCGAGTCGTAATCGGTCGCGCCCCCCCACCAGCTGCGAATCGGTTTCGTCGCGGATGACACCACGTTCTGCACGGGCGTGAGCACGTCGATCACCAGGCTGCGAACACTGCCGAGGACGGGGACGCCCTCGCCGCCGACGGTGAGCAGCGTGAACGAGGCGAGGATCGCGATGATCAGCGTGACGCGAGGATGACGGCGGTGCGACCCGGCCAACGATGTGCCTCCGCTCAGTCGCGGCCCGAGGACAGCAGCACCCCGCGCAGCGCCTCGAACGACTCGAGGCAGCGGCCCGAGCCGAGCGCGACCGCATCGAGCGGATTGTCGGCAATCCGAATCGGCATGCCCGTCTCGGTGGCGATCCTCGAATCCAGCCCGAGCAGCAGCGCACCGCCGCCGGCGAGCACGATGCCCTGCTCCATGATGTCGGCGGCGAGTTCGGGCGGGGTCTTATCGAGCGTGAACTTCACCGCGTCGACGATCGCCGAGACGGGCTCCTCGATCGCTTCGCGGATCTCTTCGGTCGACGTGACGATCGTCTTGGGCAGGCCGGTCACGAGGTCGCGACCGCGGATCTCGGCCTGCATCTCCTGCTCCAGGGGGAAGGCCGAACCGAGGTACATCTTCACCTCTTCGGCCGTCCGCTCGCCGAGCGCGAGGCTGTATTCCTTCTTCACGTACTGGATGATCGCCTCGTCGAGCTCGTCGCCCGCGACCCGCACCGACTGCGACGCCACGACACCGCCGAGCGAGATGACGGCGACCTCGGTCGTGCCGCCACCGATGTCGACGATCATGTTGCCGCGAGGCTCCTGCACCGGAAGGTTCGCTCCGATCGCGGCGGCCATCGGCTCCTCGATGATGTACGCCGGCTTGGCGGCGCCGGCGTACTCGGCGGCCTCCTGCACGGCGCGCTGCTCGACGCCGGTCACCCCGCCGGGCACGCAGATGACCATCCGCGGCCGGGCGAAGCGCCGCGAGTGCACCTTCTCGATGAAGTACCGCAGCATCTTCTCGGAGATCTCGAAATCGTTGATCACCCCGTCGCGCAGCGGCCGAATGGCCTTGATATGACTCGGGGTGCGGCCGATCATCCGCTTCGCCTCGAGCCCGACGGCGAGCGGTTCGCCCGAATGCGTGTTGACCGCGACGACCGAGGGTTCGCGCAGCACGATGCCCTCGCCCCGCACGTAGACCAGTGTGTTGGCCGTGCCGAGGTCGATCGCCATGTCTTTTCCGAGGACGCTGGAGAACGATGAGAACTTGGCCATGAAGTGACTGCCCTGTCGTGTGGGCCCCGTGTCCAGCCGAACGCGGAGCCGAGAGTCGCCATGGTAGTTGCACGGGCCCCGAAGGGCCCGGTCGGCCGATCAGCCGAGGCCGGGGAAGAAGATGGCGATCTCGCGAGCGGCCGACTCGGCCGAGTCGGAGCCGTGAATCAGGTTCTCGCCCATCTCGATGCCGAGATCGCCGCGGATCGTGCCCGGGGCCGAGTTCCGCGGATTGGTCGCGCCCATCATGTCGCGCACGACCTTCCAGGTGTCCTCCGGGCCCTCGATCACGGCGACCAGCGCCGGGGAGCGGCCGATGAACGTCACCAGCTCGTCGTAGAACGGCTTGCCGACGTGCTCGGCGTAGTGCTGTGCGGCGGTGTCGGCGTCGATCACGCGCAGTTCCGCGGCGACGATGCGAAGCAGGCGGCGCTCGAAGCGGGAAAGGATGTCACCGACCAAGCCCCGCTCGACGGCATCGGGCTTGCAGATCACGAGAGTGCGGTCCATGGGGGTGGGACAGTAGTCCCCGAGGAGGCGACAGCCCCAACGCGCCGTGGCTCGGTTCAGTGTTCGCGGCGGCGGACTGCGGCGCGGGCCGGATCGACCAGGCGGAACGAGCCGGTGACGACCACCAAGTCGTCCACCTCGGCGTCCTGGCGAGCTCGCGCTACCGCCGCCTTCAGATCGGGCGCCGAGATCGCGGCGATGCCGACCCGCTCGGCGGCGGCCACGATCGCGTCGGCCGATTGCCCCCGGACGCCCTCCACAGGGGTGGCGACCACCAGGTCGATCGGGAACCGCTCGTGCAGCGCCCGAAGGAACGCCACGGGGTCGCGGCCCGCCAGCATCCCGACGACAGCGGTGCGCCGACCGGCGATCATGAACGACTCGGCGAGCGCCGCACCGAGCGAGGCGGCAGCGTCGGGGTTGTGAGCGCCGTCGAGCACCGTGACCGGTTCGGTGGACGCGACCTCGATCCGCCCCGGCAACGAGAGCCCGGCGAAGGCCGCCTCGACGATCTCGGCGGGAAGCGCGCCACCGATCAGCGACTCCACCGCCTCGATCGCAACCGCAGCGTTCACCCCCTGTGCCCTGCCGTGTATCGGCACGAAGACCTCGTGGTGACCGCCGCTCGACGTGTCGATCACCACGTGTCGACCGCCGACGGCGACCCGCGAGTCGACGAGTTCGAAGTTGTGCCCGAACGCCACCACCGCCAGGGGCCCCTCGGCCTCGACGTGAGCGATCACGTCGGAGGCGTCGGTGCCGAGCACAGCGATCGACCCCGGCTTCACGATCCCCGCCTTCTCGGATGCGATCCTCGACCGCCAGTCGCCGATGAAGTCGGTGTGATCGGCCCCGACGTTCGTGAGCACGGCCACATCGGCGTCGACCACGTTGGTGGCGTCATACCGTCCGAGCAGCCCGACCTCGATGACCGCCACGTCGACGGGCGCGTCGGCGAACGCGACGAGCGCCGACGCGGTGACGGCCTCGAATGCCGTGAGCTCCACGTCGAGGTGCTCAGCAACGCCTCGCACGGACGCGACCGCGTCACCCAGGTCGGCGTCACCGATCGGCGCGAGGTCGACGCGAATCCGCTCGTTCACGGTGCCCTCGGGGCTCATGTACGTGCCGACCCGCAGGCCGAGCTCGGACACGAGGCGTTCGATCATGCGGCACACCGAGCCCTTGCCGTTGGTGCCCGTCACGTGCACCACGCGGTAGGCACGGTGCGGCTCGCCGAGCGCCTCCATCACCGAGCGCAGCGGCCCGAGGCTCAGGCCCTCGATGCGGCCCGCGCTCACGCCCACCGACGTGAGCTCGTGATCGACGAGCCGGCGCAGATAGTCGAGCGCGTCGGCTCCGCCTCGCCCGGATTCTCCGTGGTTCACCCGGTCACGACGCAGCGCGGCGAGGGCGTGAAGGGCGAGCCGACTCGGTCTTGGGGACGAGCGTCGGGTTCACCTTCTCGAGCACGACCGAGGCGTCGACCACGCACCGGGCGACATCGTCGCGGCTGGGCAGGTCGTACATGACCCCCAGGAGCACCTCTTCGAGGATGGCCCGCAGGCCGCGTGCGCCAGTGGCCCGCGCCAACGCCTGGTCGGCGACGGCCTGGAGCGCGTCGGCGGCGAACTCGAGCTCCACATCCTCCAGCTCGAAGAACCGCTGGTACTGCTTGACCAGCGCGTTCTTCGGCTCGACGAGAATCTCGACGAGCGCCTGCCGATCGAGGTGGTCGACCACACCCATGACGGGAAGGCGGCCGATGAACTCGGGGATCAGCCCGAACTTCATCAGGTCTTCGGGCAGCAGGTCGTTGAGCAGCTCGCCCGCGTCACGATCGCGCGTCGTGCGAATGTCGGCGCCGAAGCCCATGCCGCGCCGACCGACGCGCTGCTCGATGATCTTGTCGAGGCCGGCGAAGGCACCACCGCAGATGAACAGGATGTTCGTGGTGTCGATCTGGATGAACTCCTGATGGGGATGCTTGCGCCCGCCCTGCGGCGGCACGGAAGCCGTGGTCCCTTCGAGGATCTTGAGCAGGGCCTGCTGCACGCCCTCGCCCGACACGTCGCGGGTGATCGACGGGTTCTCGCTCTTGCGGGCGATCTTGTCGATCTCGTCGATGTAGATGATGCCGGTCTCGGCCTTCTTCACGTCGAAGTCGGCGGCCTGGATGAGCTTGAGCAGGATGTTCTCGACATCCTCGCCCACGTAGCCCGCCTCGGTGAGCGCCGTCGCGTCGGCGATGGCGAACGGCACGTTCAGCAAGCGGGCGAGCGTCTGCGCCAGCAGCGTCTTCCCGCAGCCGGTCGGCCCGACGAGCATGATGTTCGACTTCGTGAGCTCGACACCGTTCTCGCCGCGCGCCCCGTGCTGCACGCGCTTGTAGTGGTTGTAGACGGCAACCGCGAGGATCTTCTTCGCTCGCTCCTGGCCGACGATGTAGTCGTCGAGGAACTCGAAGATCTCACGCGGCTTGGGGAGCTCCTCGAAGCCGAGGTCGGGAGCCTCGGTGAGCTCCTCCTCGATGATCTCGTTGCACAGGTCGATGCACTCGTCGCAGATGTACACGCCGGGACCGGCGATCAGCTTCTTGACCTGCTTCTGAGACTTGCCGCAGAACGAACACTTCAACAGCTCGCCACCGTCTCCGAACTTCGCCACGACAACTCCCGGGATCCGTGCGGCCCGCCTCCGGCGCCGACCGCGTTCGACATTCTGCCCTAGTCGGCTACTTCAGTGCCGTAATCGGTCCTGTGTTGTCGACCAGCTCGCGGGACAACAGCACCTCGTCGATCAGTCCGTAGGCCTTGGCGTCATCCGCGGTCATCACGTTGTCGCGGTCGGTATCGGCAGCGATCTTCTCGGCGGACTGACCGGTGTGGCGGGCGAGAATCGTCTCGAGCGCCGACTTCAAACGCATGATCTCGGCCGCCGCGAGCTCGACGTCGGACGCCTGACCGTAGCTCTGGGCATACGGCTGGTGGATGAGGATGCGCGAGTTCGGCAGCGCCATCCGCTTGCCGGGCGTGCCTGCCGCGAGGAGCACCGCCGCAGCCGAGGCCGCCTGCCCGTAGCAGAGCGTGGTGATCTCGTTCCGGACGTACTGCATGGTGTCGTAGATCGCCAGCAGCGCGTTGATGTCGCCGCCCGGGCTGTTGATGTAGATGCTGATCTCGCGATCGGGGTTCTCGGCCTCGAGGTACAGCAGCTGGCCGCAGATGACGTTGGCGACGTCGTCGTTGATCGGCGTGCCCAGGAAGACGATGTTCTCCTTGAGCATGCGCGTGTAGAGGTCGACGTAGGTCTCGCGACCGTCGGGCATCTTCATGATCACGCCCGGGTTCGGGATGATCGAGTTCCTCGCGGCGAGATTCATGCGGGGGCGTCCGTTCGTCAGGGCAGGGCCGGGATCGTCAGTGGTCGTGGTCGTGGTCGTGATCGTGGTCGTGATCGTGATCGTGATCGTGATCGTGATCGTGATCGTCCTCATCGTCGTCGACATTGAGGTCCAAGTCAGCGCGGTTCACCGGAGCGCCCGACTCGTCGACGATCTCGATGCGGTCGAGCAGCCAGCGCAGGGCGTTGCGACGGGCCGCATCGGAGCGGACCATCGGCGTTTGCGCGCTCTCGTCGAGCTGCTTGCGCACGCGCTCCACATCGCTGTCGACCGACGCGGCGAGCCGCTCGATCTCCAGGTCGAGCGCCTCGTCGTCGGGCACAAGCCCTTCGAGCCGAGCGATGGCGCGCAGCGCCAGGTCCACCTTGGTCGCGTGCTCGGAATCGTTGCGGATCGACTCGGTGAAGTCGGTCGCTTCGGTGCCGGTGACACGCAGGTAGGTCTCGAGATCGATGCCCTGCTGTGCGAGCCGCTGAACCAGGTTCTCCAGGCGGGCCCGCATTTCCGAGCCGATCAGCGCCTCGGGCACGTCGCCCTCGACCAGCTTCGCCAGCTCGTTGCCCAGCTCGTTCTGCACGGCGGTCGACGACTGGCTGCGCCGCGCACGGGTGAGCCGGTCGATCACGTCGTCACGGAAGTCGGCCACGGTCTCGAACTCGGTCGCGTCGGCGATCCACGAGTCGGTCAGCTCGGGGAGCACGCGCTCGCGCACCGTCTCGACCGTCACGGCGAAGTGCACGCCCTCGGTCTCGTTGGGGTCGGGGTGTGCGGCATCGAACTCGGTCGTCTCGCCCGCCTTGAGGCCACGCAGGTGATCGTCGAGCTCGGGGACGATCCGGCCGGAGCCGACCTCGTAGGAGTAGCCCTCTGCCACGAGCCCCTCGACGGGCTCTCCGTCGCGGCTGCCGGCGATGTCGATCACCACGATGTCGCCCGACGCAGCGGGGCGCTCCACATCGGCGAGTTCGCCGTACTGGCCGCGGAACGCCTCGACCTGATCGGCGATGTCGTCGTCGGTTGGATGGGGGCTCGGCACGGTGACGGTCAGCCCCTGATAGCCCGAAAGCTCGATCTCCGGACGCACCGGCACGACGGCGTCGAACGCGACGTCGCCGCCGTCCTCGCCCGCCGTCAGGTCGAGGCTCGCCTGGGCGATCGGCTCGACGTCGTGCTCGCACACGGCAGCGAGGTAGAACTCGGACAGACCGTTCTCGATCGCGTGCGCCCGGCCGTAGGACGGGCCGAATCGGCTTTCCAGCACCTTGCGCGGAACGCGACCCGGGCGGAACCCCGGAAGGCGGACCTCCCGAGCAATCGCCTTCCAGGCCGTGTCGATGGCCGGTTCGAACTCGGCTTCCTCAACGGTGATGGACAACTTGACCTTGTTGCCCTCGACGGGCTCGATGCTGGACTTCACAGGGCGGGGAGTCTACCGATGACGAGCGCCCCGGCGACCATCGGGGTGCTGGGTGGCCCGACGACGACCCCGGTGTGGCAAAGGCTCGCGGTGTCCCGCGGCGACGCGATACCGTTCCCGGGTCGCTTCGAGCGGCATCGGGACGTGGCGCAGGCTGGTAGCGCACCGGCTTTGGGAGCCGGGGGCCGAGAGTTCAAATCTCTCCGTCCCGACCAACGAGGCGGTTGCCGACCGTTCCCGCGACGATCCCGAAGCCACCGGGACGAGCGGAACGATCGGCTACCATCCGCCCCGCTCGCGGGTGTAGCTCAATGGTTAGAGCCCCTGCCTTCCAAGCAGGATATGCGAGTTCGATTCTCGTCACCCGCTCCACCGCAAGATTCAGGGGTTTTCAGCCCTCCGGCGAGCCCCCAGCGGTCTCCGGTTCCGACTCTTTCGTCACGGTTCTGTCACGGTTCTCGGCGGCGGCGGTCATCGCGAGGTCGTCCAAGCGGTTCGCCAGCTCGACCGCGCTGGACTGCGCCGCATGTTGGTCGCGCATCGCTGCGGCCGGCGAGCTGTGCCCGAGATGCGCCATGAGTTCACGCTGCGTGGCCCCTTGCCATGCCAGCATCGTTCCCGCTGCGTGGCGAAGGTCGTGAATGGTCACACGGTCGAACCCGACCGCCTCGCGGGCAGCGTGCCAGCGCACGGTCAGCAGTGGCGCCGACAGCGGCCCGCCCCGGACCCCGGTAGAGATGTGCGCCTCGCCGCCGCGTGGGGGGGGCGGGTGCGCAGGGAGATCGGCCCGCTCGCGCCCCGGGCGCGCCGTTCGGCTGGTGGCCGGCGAGCCAACCCGGCGGGCGCGTCCCGGGGCGGATCCAGCGAGCGCACCTCTCGATCGCCGCGTGGAGGACGCGGTCGGAAGAGGTCCCTAGATCGGCCAACAGGGTCGTTCCGATCAGCCCATACGAAGGGACTTCGCATGAACACCAACCCAGCACCGTCAACAATCGACCCCAACGAACACCGCCCCGAACCGCGGCGTGCCCCGGAGATCCGCTGGCCTGAGACCGTCCAGGCACTCGTCACCGCGGTCCGCTTCGTTCTTGATTCATCGAAACGGTGGGGTGGTGGCAGTGAAGCACCACCCAGGCCTCAGTCGCCTCCAGGGGCTCTTCGGGCTTCGACGGCGGGCGACGACCCATGGGCATTGGCCCCCGGCGGCTGCGCCGAACTCGCTCCGCCGAGGCACCGGGGCGGCGACAATCGCTCCAGTTCCCGCCGGGGCCCCGTGGGCACCCACCCACGGCACGATCACCGGGCTCAGTCGGCGTTGCGCATCGCCTCCGCGGCCATCGTGAAGTACTCCCACATCGCCGCGTCGAACGCCGGATGGACGTCGAGTTCGTCGAGCGCTCCACGCATCGCAGCGAGCCACCGATCGCGTGCGTCGGAATCCACGACGAACGGTGCGTGACGCATGCGGAGCCGCGGGTGACCCCGACGCTCGGAGTACGTGGTCGGGCCACCCCAGTACTGGATGAGAAACAGCGTGAGTCGCTCGCGTGCCGGATCGAGATCGGTGGGGTCGGGATACAACCCGAGGAGCAGCGAGTCGGCCTCGACCCGGCGATAGAACGCCGCCACCAGGCGCTCGAAGAAGCCGACGCCGCCGACGGCTTCGAACAGTGTCGGTTCCGGACCAGGACGCGGCGGGCCGATGCGGGAAGTTGCCATGCAAACGAGCGTACGTCGCATCGGACCCCTCATCCGCCGTTGCTGCAGCCGCGACCGGTTCGTTGCGCTGTCACGCAAGTCGCAGGACCACTACACTGCACTTCATGCGGAGACCTCAGGGAAGTGGGCTGGTTGAGAACGAGATCCGCGTGTTGCGCGCAGCACGCGATCTTCACGCAACGCGGGAGCGTTGGAGCATCGCAGAATTGCTCCGACGCCTGGCGGACGATGATCCAACCAGGAAGTTGATGAACGAAGCGACGGCGTATCGAATCGCCGGCCGTTTCGGCGACAAGGGCTGGCTCGGCAACGCCTGGCGCCTACCGGACGACGACACCGAGCGTCCGCGTCGCGAGTACTGGCTCACGGAGGCCGGCCTGAGCGCAGCGTCCGACGCCGACAGCCGCGCCGGGGTGGGCGACGGCCCGGACTTCGCCAAGGTCCACTCGGCCACGTCGATCTGACTCGAAGCGCACACTCGACACACATTCACGCACACTCACACTCGATCACTGGGGCCCCGGCGAATGCCGGGGCCCCGATGCGCTCAGGCACTCGCCCTGGTACGGATCGGTTCGCGTGGCATCGTGACGAGTCCGGGAGGAACGTGGGTGCCAGACCGTGCTGAACTGATCGAGTGAGGTCGACGCGTCGAGGAGTTGCGCTCGGGCTTGGTGCCGCGGCGACATTCGGTGCCAGCACCCCGTTCGCGAAGCGGCTGCTCGACGACGTCGACGCCGAACTGCTCGCCGGGCTCCTGTATCTCGGAGCGTTCGCGGCGCTGCTACTCACAACGGCGGTGCCGCGTGGGTCTCCTACCGCGGTGCGATCCTCGCCGCGATCGAGTACGGACTTGCGATCGAATCGCTGGTCGATTTCAACCACTCACTGCTGGTTCCAGCGCCACAGCGCCCGACGGAAGATGGCGTCGGTCCGGCGCAGAGAACCGACTAGGACGGGCAGGGAGTGTCGCATGGCTGAGCGACGGATCATCTGGCGAAACAGGGACCATATCGCCGTTGCGGTTGAGGCCCCCTTCGAGTCGGAGGACGAACTGCACTCTGCGATCGCCGCGCACCCAGAGGTGCTCCCGTCGGGGGCATCGGGCTCGGACCATTCGTCGCGCTCGGCGACGAGGTGGAGAGCGGCCACGGTCCGATCGATCTGCTGTGCGCCGATCCGGACGGCCGGATCGTCATCGTCGAGTTCAAACGAGGACCGAGAACCCGGACATTTGCCGCCTCGTCGCACAGCTGCTCGATTACGGCGCGGGCCTGTGGCGGACCAGCTTGGACGAGCTGCAGAGACGGTGCATGGCCCGGGTCACGGACGGCGACCGCAGGCCGTGGACGGAGCGGATCGCCGCCTCGTTTGCGTCGATCGGCGTCGCGGATTTCGACGAGGAGCGCTTCGTGTCCGGGCTTTCGGCGGCGTTGGGCACCGGCGACTTCACGTTCATGTACCCGGGACGCGACCTCGACCGACGAAGCCAGCGCATCATGACGTACCTGGCCGAAGGGCCCAGGATGCGTTTCATCGGCGTAGAGGTTGACCGGTACCGCTCAGGCGACCGCACCACCGACGTGTTGGTCCCGAGAACCGCCTTTGTCCCCTCGTGGGTGGCTGTGCCGGCCGCACCGCCCTTCACCTCCATCACCGAAGCGTTCGAACTCGCATCCGAGCCGGTTCGCCAACTCCGGGATCTGCTCGACGCCTACGCGGCGGAACGTGAACTCATCGCCGAGAGCACTCATCGTTCCCGCCTCTACCGGCCGGCGCCGCGTCACCAGGGTGGGGCGATCTACCCGTCAAGCGGTAGGGCCGATCTGAACCTCGAGTCGTTCCGCACGCGAGGCGAGGACGCAGAGGCCGCAGAGGCCGACGAATTCGTGCGACGACTCCAGGCCCTGGCCGGACCGGCGAAAGTGGAGCGCGTCTGGCCCGGCGTCGGCTGTGCCGAACTCGTGAAGAACTGGGATCAGTACCGCGCCGAGATCCTCGATCCGTACTTCGACGCTCGCGCCCGTCACAGCACCTCGGAGTGAGCGCCGAGCTTCGGCTCACGAAGGCTCGACCTCAACACGGCGCTGCCGGGGTCACGATGTCGATGTGGTAAGGCGTGCCCTGCTGCCCGGCCTGATCGACCAGTTGGATGTCGAAACCCGCGGTCGTGTTCGGCGGGACACCTGTCAGCGGCTCAGCGGGCTGAAAGGACCTGTACTCGCCAAGGAACCGTTGCTCGCCGCCGAGTGATGCGGTGACGCGAAGCGCGAATCCCCGAAGGAACGCCACTCGGCCCTTAACCGTGTATCCACCGTTCGCCTCCGGGCAGCTCACCTCCGCTTTGAAGTAGTCCGGCACCGTCGTGGGTGGAGAGCCGGTGCTACCGGAAGCCGATCCGCCGGGCTGGGCGAACGGTGTTGTCGTCGTCGCGTGGCCCGACTTCGCGATCCGGTCGAGGAACTGCCTCGATGCTCCCAACGCCGCGAGGAGAGCCACCAAAACCACGAGCGCCAGCAGCAGTCTGGCAAGACATCCGGCCGCAGGCCTCGCACCGCTCCGGTTCCGCCGTGACGGGCGAGCGCCGACCGCGGTTGCTGCCGGTGGCCGCTGTTCCGCGTCCCGCGATCTCCCCGGTGCCCTCACCTCGACCGGCGGCGGGTTCGCCAACCATCGCTGGGCCAACCGTCCGGCGGCGTCGACCTGCGGTGCATTCAAGACCGCGGTACTCGACGTGATGTGGTGGACCAGGGCAGGGAGCGACAACACCCGGGTGCGGCCGACCATCTGCGCGGCCCGCGGCAACTCCGTCCCCACAAAACACAGCACGGGGTTCGTATCGAGGCTCAGGACCTGACGCGCGTACTCCGCCTGACGCTCGACGCTCTCGATCTCCCGGCGGATCGGGGTCCGCCCTCTCCAGAGCATTCCTTTGCCCTCGGTCAGTCGCCCGGCCCACGACTTCGTGTCGATCACCCACACCCCCGACGGACCGACCACGAGATGGTCGATGTCCGCCTTCGTCTTCCCGACTTTGAGACCATGCACCACTCGGTAGGTGGGTGGGAGCGTCGCCAGCTCGGCCGCGGTCGCCCGCTCGCCCTCTGCGCCCTTGCGATTGTCCTCCGCCATGCGCTCGGGGCCGGCACCCGGCGTTCCACTCACCGCCGGGCCGGTCGGCGGTAGGGATGGCTGATACCGGGGATGGAGCTCCGGCGCGTACCAGCGGCCATCCGACGCCTGCCACCACGACGGGTCGGGCTGGTGGTCGCTCATCGGTGTCCGCTCCCGTCCAGGGTCGCAAGCGCGCTTGGAATGAGCGGTAGACGCGGGTCATCTCGGCTTCGCGGTCGGGGCGGGTGAAGGGCGGCGTGTGGTGGCCGCGCCAGTCGACGCTCGACGGGTCGTCCTCGTACTGCTCGTACAGCTTCCACAGGTTCGACCACTCGCGGGGCAGGTCGCCCGCCTTCGCCCTCGCCTGCAACTGCGACTGCCGGTACCCCGCCGACTGGTGATAGCCGCACAGGCTGCGGCCCTCCGCGTCGAACGCCATCCGGTACTCGTGCTTCCGCAACACCGCGAACTGGGTCCGGTACATCGCGCAGAGCTGCTCGGCCGACAGACCCAGCATGATCGCCGCGATGGCGTCGATCTCCACCAACGCCTGGCGCCGATCCATGTCGCGTCGCAGCGGCGTGGCCATCGTCCACTCTGCCCCGACCGCGCCAAGCGGCGCCCGGCCGAGCGCCCCCGCGAGCTCAGGCTCGGTAACCGCATCCACGGTCCAGCCGTCGTTGAGCCACGTCTCGTCGAACAGTTCCTTGCGGATCACCGCTTCCAGGCAGAGCCGGCTGCGACGGAAGTTCGGCGAGTCGTCGAGGACCAGGCGGGTCTCCTCGGGACGCAACGGCTCGATCCGGTCGAGGTGGGTGAAGAACGTGGCCTCGGTGTCACGCACCAGCGTCGAGGTGCCGAGGCAGCGGACGAGCACACCGTTGGTCGGTGTCTGGCGCGCCGAGCGGACCAGCCACTCCTCATCGCGCACCACCACCTGCGCGCCGGGCGCGATCAGCGAGATCACGTCGTGCGGAGTAGCGGTGATGGTCACCGGCATCGCCGCCTACCCCCCGATCCTCCGAGTGCCCTCATCGCGCCCCTCCACCTGCAGGCGCCTGACAATAGAGCGTGCCGACACGTTGGGAGACCGACTGGCTGCTCACCGTCAGGGTCCGCAGGACTGCGTTCGCCGATGAGCGCCGACCCATCGCTTCGGGGTCCGATGCCGGCCCCGCTACCTCGGTCTCACGTCGCGGAGCGGGCCGGTCGGCACGTGGATCCAACCTTCTACCAGGGCTCGGTCTCGCTCCTCGTCGCTCTCGGGAGCACGGGAGGCTCCGATCCCGGCGGCGACGGCGTTGAGTGCCGACACCACCGCATCCAGGCTGTGGTCGGAGGCGATGCAGATCTCGGAGATGCCCGCAAGGTCGAGCCAATCGTGCGTCGCCTCGGCGATGGCGGCGAGGATCGACTCGCGAACCCGGCGGGCATCATCGCCGCTGCCCTTGTAGCCGGGTCTGCCAACACCCCAGGCCAGCAGCGCCACAGCAGGGTAGACCTCCACCAAACGGCCGCTGCCGTCCCTCGGCGCCGCGCGCCCCCACTCGCTCGCCCACTCGCGCTGCAGCAGCGCGCATCGCATCGCCACCGAGCCGAGCTTGTCGGCCGAAACCGACATCGGCTGGCCCCAACCGTTGGCGCGCACGACGGCATCGGTGTGGCGATGCGTGAGCGGACGGCGATCCTCGGTGCCCGGCCACCGCCCGAAGCGTTGCTGGGCAGTAACGGCGGCGACGAACGGCATCGGCCATCCGAGGGGCGCATCGACTCCGACGAGATCGGCCTCGGCGCCGAGCTCGACGAGGAATTCGTCGCTCGCCGCGACGCCAGGAACCTGCGCCTTCCAACGGCCCGGCGAGACCGGATCGAACACCACGACACCCGTCTTGGCCGACTGGGCGGCCAGATCAATTCCCACTACTCGCACGACCGTCGAGAGTAGGCCGGCTCCGAGGGGTCCTGGACCCCTCAACGCCGGGTCAGTTGTTGGCCTCGGTTCGTGTCCTTGCTGCCCCGCCGTGCGGTGGCCCGAGGGTCCTCGCCAACACCGATCAGATGGGCGGCCCGCAATCCCGCCGTCATGGGGCCAGGTCCAACAGCGTGGCGGTGTGGCCCGGCACGAACCCACCGACGAGGACCGCCGGGCGGTGATCTCCGTAACGTTGTCGAGGATCGCCGCCGACATCGAGCTCGGTGAGATCGCCGACGAGCTTGCACCGTTGCACCCGCGCATCAACACGTTCCCCGCCGAGGTCCTGCTCGACCTCGCGGCCCACGCAATCGAGGAATCCGGCTCGACCCGGGACGATCCGATCGAGACCGAGACGATCCGACAGCGCCTACTCCCCGAGGACCGGGCCCACACCGCGGCGCAGCACCGCAAGGCCGAGTTCTCGATCCGGGCGGCCGCCATGGTCGCTTCGACCAGCAGCTCCGCCCGCGCCTTCTTCGCGCAGCTGAGGTTGCCTCGGAAGGTCTGGCAGACCTGGCGGCGCTTCCCGGTGACCGGATCGCGCCCGGTCTCGACGATCAGCGCCCCACGTCCGGGGCACGCTCACGCATCCCCGAGCCGCTCGCAACCTGCCATGCAGACCGGGCTACCGGGCGAAATGTTGGATTTCGGCTGGAATGTTGGACTTTCGTTCGCCAGGGGCCTCGGAATCGGCCGAAAACCCCGGTCATCTGGGCGCCCCCGGCAGGACTCGAACCTGCGACCTTCGGATTAGAAGTCCGCTGCTCTATCCATCTGAGCTACGGAGGCGTGCGGATCGTCATCGTACGCGCTGACATCCCAGCAGCCGGCGAGGCAGGACCGTCGACGCGGCCGCGCGTCAGGCGATGGGTTCGAGGTTGGCGTACGCCCGGGCCCGATCGATGCCGGCCTGCCGTTCGGACTCCGCCTCGATCGAGCCGACGAGCTCGTAGTCCTCCGCGTACTCCGGCCGGATGTTGCCGCTGTCGTCGGTCAGCCAGAGAACCGCGTTCGCAGCGAGGCGCCGAGGGACCCGCACGCGTTCCGGCTGGTCGCGGGTGCGAAAGACGATGTCCCACAACGGGATGGTGACGCCCTGGTTGTGCATCGGCCGGCCGAAGTGATGCTGCAGGTGATGCTTGCGGAGCCACACCTCCCAGCGGTTGCGCGGCGCCCGAAGATGCGACTGCGCATGGTGCCACTCGTAGAAGAAGTAGCCGACGACCCATCCGCCACCGAACCCGAATCCGAACGGGGCCCACACGAACAGGCCGAACAGCCGGGCGAGGCCCCAGCCGGCCGCGAGCACACCGGCCCACGCCAGCGTGATGATCGGGTCGAAGTGCCACGACGCGTGCACGTGATGGTCGAGGTGCGCCCGCGAGTCGAATCCCCACCCCTTGCGGACGTGGAACGACAGATGCAGCCAGTACTCGGCAAACGTCCAAGCGAACGCGCCGAGCGCCGCAAACCCCACCACTCCTGCGACATTCGCGACCGACCCCATGGGTTGAGGCTATCCGTGGAGGTTCGCGCCGTGCCCACCGTGCCCACCGTGCCCATCGCGCCCATCGAACACGGCGACGCGGAGCCGAGCGGCGAGCCCCGGTGCCACCACGTTGTCCGCATCGCGCAACTCGCCGAGCCGTTCGGTAACACCGACCAGTGCGGCAACGAGCGGCGGACAGGTGGGACAGGCGGCGAGATGGCGTTCGACGCGGCCTCGTTCGTCGACCGACAGCGTCCCGTCGAGGAACGCCTCGACATGGCGGCGCGCATCCCAACAGCGCAGCGGCACGTCCCTCGCCACGAGCGATGCGGCACCGTCGGCGAGCGCCGCGACGAGCGCCAGGCGACCCCGGCGAAGGCGGGCCTTCGTCGCCGGCACCGCCAGGTCGAGCGCCGCTGCAACCTCGGCGATCGTCCATCCCTCCATGTCGTGCAGCACGACGACCGACCGGTAGCGGTGCGACAGCCGAGACAGCGCGTCGAGCACGTCGTCGCGATCGGCGAGTCGCTCGGCGAACAGCGCTGGATCCACGGTGTACGCGTCGTCGACCCAGGACGCCTCGACGTCCTCGACGATCACCTCGCGGTGCGGACGCCGCGCCCGGTCGATCGCGAGGTTCCGGAGAATCCGCCGAAGCCACGTCAACTCGCTCGCCTCACCCCGGAAGCCGCTCGACGATCGCAACGCCCGCACCAGCGTGTCCTGCACCAAGTCCTCGGCGTCGATAGCCGAGCCCGTGAACGATCGGGCGAACCGCAAGAGCGCCGGCACGTAGCCGAACAGCCGGTCGGCGAAGTCGCCGCCCGCTCCCCCGTCGTGACTCGCCGCGCCGTCGTTCACCTGCACCACCCGCGAAGTCGGTTGCCTCCGCTCCCACCTGCCGCGGTATGCTCGCCGTCCCTTGGTGGGCATAGCTCAGTTGGTTAGAGCGCCAGTTTGTGGCACTGGAGGCCGGGGTTCGAATCCCCTTGCTCACCCTAGCGACCGTCCCCGTCGGCCTTGGCGCCGACGGGTGGCGCAGCGGTAAGGTCGCGAGACCTTGCGCCTCTAGCTCAATTGGCAGAGCAACGGACTCTTAATCCGCAGGTTCTGGGTTCAAGTCCCAGGGGCGCACTGCACCGAAACCCGCCAGAAATGGCGGGTTTCGTCGTTCTCGGGGCCAGGTGGTTCACTCCCCGATCGCACGCCCATCCCGCGGCGTCGGCGGTCGTGCGCTGGTCGGACTCGTACCGGGACGCCGCGGGAGAAGCGAGCGGGAGTGTGGGAAGTCAGCGCCGACACCGGACGAGATCCGGTTCCGGGCCCATGCCAAAGAGGCTGCTGAACAGGTCCTGGCGGACCGTCGGGTCTTTCAACTTGATGCCGCCGGATGGAACGAGTTTGTCCAAGTGCTCGATCGGCCGGTGCAGTTCAAGCCGCGCTTGAACTCGCTCCTCGGCACACCCACGGTTCTCGACGCCTGAGCATCGGGTGGGCTACTCCGGCGTCGTCGCCCTGGAGGCCACCCATCGGACCGGCGCCTTTGACTGCGGAACACCGTCGCTGTCCGAGTGGCTCTCGAATCACGCTCTACAGGCCCATCGAATTGGGTCGTGTCGCGTCTACGTGGTCTGCCCCGCTGACAGTGATGAAGTCGTGGGCCATTACGGCCCTCGCGCCCGGTTCGGTGTCTCCGAGGCCGTGGACCTCATCGGTGGACGAGCATTGCTTATCCACGCCGAGGATGAAGAGGCTCGTTCGTGGTATTGCCATCAGGCGGAGTTCGAACCGAGTCCCACGGATCCGCTTCATCTGTTCCTCTTGATCAAAGACCTGAGCGCGGCCGTAGCGAACTGAGCCTTGAACTCGCCGACTGCTGAGCAATCCGTCGGTGGGCGTTTCTCAGCGGTCAACGACAGCAGACGAGAAGAATGCAGGGGGCCTGGTACATTCGGTGAGCCCGCGGTTTCCGGGCCGGTCGGAAGGCGACGATCAATGAACAAGTTGCGATGCCCAGAGTGCAAGGCAGTCATAGAAACCAACGACACGGAAGTCGAATGCCACTGCGGGAAGCGCCTTCGCGCACCAACCGCCACACGCCCGACGACCACGGCACAACGGCCGACCGCGACCGGGCCCACTCACGGCGGATCGGGCGAATGGACCGGAACCCTCTATCGCTGGGAGGCCCGTCGATCCAACGCGACGCTCGCGCAGACAGCCGATGTTCGCACCACGTTCTTTCCGATCTACCCATCCGTCGCGTCGGTCAATCTCGCTCTGGTCGGAAACGCTTTCAGTTCCATGGCGGCAACCACTCGCCAACGAAAGGCAATTCGCCGTGAGGTGAGATACATCCTCCAGGTCGCTCCGCGATGGCGGGCCCAGAAGGCGACGGCACTGCGCCTTTCTGGCCACGTTCTGTCGCTTACATTCAACGACGGCGCGGTGCAGCGCGATCTACGGGATGTCCAGTTCTGGGCCGTGCACCCCCGGAGCGGAGCAGGCATCGTGTTGAAATTCAACGACAACGAAGGCTTCCTGCGCATCAAGCTCGCGGGCGATGCCATCGATCAACTCAGGGGTGCACTGGCCCTCGCCGCGCCCTCGAAGCAGGGGACCTGGAAGCCCGAACCGATTGACCATCCCGGCCCGAGATGGATTCTGGACGCATCTCTGATGCCTTCCGGCGGAATCCTCGATCTGCTCGTGAAATTCGTGTTGGCGTTCGTGATGCTCGTTCTCGTGGTCTTCTGGCCAGCCTTCCTCGCCTGGGGAGTCGCAGTACTCATCCTGTGCCGCCGGGATTTCGACACGTTCAAGCCCGGCTGGCGAACCTGGACCTTCCTCGCGACTCCGGTCGTCGGTTTCGTTGTTCTCTCAGCCTTGAGCGGTTGACGACGAATAGACCGGCCCTGATCCACCACGCCTGCAAGGCCGGTTGCCGGGACCACCGTTCGACGCGATCCGCTTGAGCCACAGCGGCGACGCGGATGGACTATCCGGTGACGGCGGTTGATTCGATTCAGCGGGATGCGGCCGAAGTGCACACCGCGTAGGGTGCCGTCGATGTCGACGATCGAGACCGCTCGTGTGCTGATCATGCAGCAGCTCACGTCGATGTCGAGGTGCGACTTCGCGATCAGAGACCGCGAGGGCACCGTTGTGGGCGCCGTCGTCACCGGCGGCGGGGCGTTCGCCCGGTTCACCTCCGGCCCGCGACAGCTCACGGTGCTGGACAGCGACGGCAACGCGTACGTCCACCTCGACGACATCCCGAACCTCGGGCCCGACCGGTTCGAGATGTACGCCGCGGACGGCCGATGCATCGGCAGCGTCACCAAGGAAGTCACCTTCCTTCGCCGCCGAATCACGGTCGACATCGCCGGGCACGCCTACGAGCTCGCCGAACGCGACTTCGCGGAGCGCACCTTCGACCTGCTCGGACCGCACGGCCGCGTCGCGGCGGTGCGACGTGCCTGGCCCGACATGCTGCACGGCCTCCTCGATCGCAACACCTACGTGGTCGGCTTCGAAACCAACCAGAACCCCACCGTGCGGCGCGCCGCGTTGGGCGCGGTCCTTGCGCTCGAACTCGTACGACTCAAAGACCGGCGCCAACGCGGCGTGTAGATCGCGCGTCGCGGCGGGAACCGGGCAGCGACCGCTCAACGCTGGTCGACCGGGCAGGTGTTGACACCCACCAGCCGGTACAGCGGGCACGACCCGACCGCGGCCGTGACCGCCATGATCGCCGCCACCACGAGCAACACGACTCCCCCGATCGACCCGAACCCCACCGCAGCGGCGATCCCGATCGCCGCCACCGCGACGACGATCCGAACGATCCGATCCACCGATCCAACGTTGTGCACCATGTCAGCCTCCTCGGGCCTCTTCCGATGCACTCTCAGACGAGCGAACCCTCGGTTTGGATACGTCGAACGCGAACTCGCCCTGCCGCCCGGTCCTCGAACGAGCCGAATACTGCGACAGCGACCGCGAGCAGGCCCAGGCCAGCGACGTAGATGCACGCCGTGCGCATCGCACCCGTCCAGCCGAGCGAGCGTGCGAGCCGCGACGCGGCCATGGTGGTCGGCCACCCCCACAGGTACACGGTGAGTGTCCGTTTCGTGATCCGCCCCAGAACCGCCGAGCACCGCTCACCGACCCACCGGATCGCCGGCCGCGCCGCGAGCAGCACCTGCAGCCACGCCGCACCCACGAGCGCGTGCATCGGCTCGGTCGCGTTCGGGATCGCACGATCCACCCGGTGATACGCGACAGCGACCACGGCCAGGGCGGCCGCGACAACGACATGCGTCGAGCGCTCCCAGAGAGCACGACCGTCCTGGTACCAGAAGCCGGCCACGTAGCAGAAGGCGAAGAGGCTCAGCCGATCGAGTTCGTGCGGCAATTCGAACTCGGCGAACGCCTCGACGGATTGGACGACCGCAAACGTCGCGCCGGTGATCGCCGCCGGCGCCCACGACAACCGGCGGTAGAGCCTCACCATCTGCGGCGCCAACACGGTCATCACCAGAAAGGACGACATGAACCACAGGTGCCCCGTCGCAACGCCAACGCGAGGCGAGATCCTCGGAACCGCAAGCGGCACGATCGAACGGGCGACCATCGACCAGCGCACCGAATCATCCGCCCACTCCGACGCGAGATCCCACGCCACACCGATGAGCACGATCGTTGCGATGAACGCCCAGTAGGGCACGAGCAGACGGCGGAGTCGGTCCCTCCGAAACGAGGCGTCGCTGCGATGTGACTCGCGGCGGGGGTCGAGCGACGCAAGCGCCAACGAGCCGGAGACGAAGAACACCAAGGGCATGCCGGGCACGACGTACGCGAGCAACGGCCAGCCGAGCGTCTCGGTTGCGCCACTCATGTGCACGATCACGACGCGCACGATCGCGATCGCGCGCAGCATGTCGAGGAACCGATCGCGGGTCATCGGCTCGTCGGGGCAAGCGGTCCGAGCGCGGTGCGATCGGCCGACGTCGTCTCGGCCCAGCCGTACAGCGAACCGCCCGCGCCGCCGTTGCGCTGCACCGAACGAACGAACGCATCGACCTGGCCGGGCAGGAACCTGCCGGCGATCCCACCGATCATGTGGATCCGGGCAGCGGGGTCGCCCACCAGCTCACGCAAACGAGCGAAGTTGTAGTCGGTGTATCGCTCGCCATCGTCCCACTCAGGCGTCTCGGTGCGGCGATAGGTCCAGTACCCCATCGGCAGCCACGCATCGTAGAACGGCGCGATGTCTCGCCACGGGAACCCCGGCCACGTCGCCGTCTTCAGGTCGAGGCCGAGCGGCGAATAGACGATCGCACCGAGCGGCAGTGCGCCGACCGCGGCCCGAAGGTCGCGCGACAGCGCGACGAGACGCGACGAACGCACGCCGACGTCGCCCACCGCGGTGCCCTCGATATCGACACCGATGCCGTCGACGCCCTCCGCCGCGATCGCGCTCAGGCGCCGCAGATCCTTCGCCGGATCGGCGTGCTCGGGCAGGTACCAGCCGACCACCTTGATGCCGCGCTCATGTGCGGCGGCGACGAACGAGCGGAAGACCTCGGGATCGACGACGTCGGCGTTCGCCCGGCTCCGGCTGCTCTGCAGGTACAGCGTGTCGACCTTCGCCCGTGCCATCTCGGCCACCGCTGAGGGGCGGACACTCGGCCGGCCACCGGTAACGGTCGGCGACCAGTCGTACACATCGACCCACGCGCCGATCCCGTCGAACGGCGACCCGTCGGCCGGTGCACCCGGCTGCGCGGGCGGCGTGACCGGTGCCGTCGATGGTGGAACGGCGGCGGTCACGGTTGTTGTTGCCGCGGGAACCGTCGTGGTCGGGATCACCGATGTCGAGGTCGTCGAAATCGAGGTCGTCGAGGCCGGCGTCGACGATGCCGTCCACGGCGCCGACCCGCTGGCGGTCCTCCCCCGCTCGGACCGCGACGACGCCGGGACCGCCGTCCGATCACCGCCACAACCGTCGCCCCCGATCAGCAGCCACACTGCCGCCACGGCCACAGCAGGCACGAATCGACTCCGAGTTCCGGGCACCGAGCCACGCTAACGACATTCGGCCTATTCGCCAGGGCAATCCGCCCCGGACGCGTCGTTCGGGCCGATCCTCCGCTTCACTGTCGGACGTGCGGCGGGCGCAAACCTCATCCTCGACATGCGCGCCTCGGCGCGCCCGGCGGACCGCCGCGGCGGTCGTGTGCCTGTTCGTGATCTGCGCGTCGGCCGCTGGCGCCGCGCCCACCACCGACCCCGTTGCCGAAGCCCGTGCCGCCCTCGATCGTGCGGTGTCGGTACGCCGAGACGCCGAGACGCGCAGCGACCAGGTGCACCAACAACTCGCCGAGCACGAGGCGAACCTCGCCCGGCAGGTCGGCGCCGATACCGACGCCGCCCACCGGATGGAACAGGCGCGAGCGCAGATGCAACGCAGCGCCACCGCCGCACTCATCGGCGACGACGACGTCGCGACCGCGATGGACTGGCTCTCGCCGGGGCCCGCAATGGAACGCTCCGCCCGCGCGGTCTACCCCGCACACCGGGCCGAGCAGTTCGCCGACGCCACCGCCGTCTACCGAGCGGCACGCGCCCGGCTCGCGCCCGAACTTCGGAAACTCGCCGACGAGATCGCACAGCTCCGCTCCGCGGATGCCCAAGCCGACGCCGCCGCCATCCAAGCGGCGGCCCTCGAACGGGACGCCGAGCGCCATCTGGACGAGGCCGCGCAAGCGGCGCGCGCCCAAGCCGCGGCAGACCGAGCGAAGGCCGCCAGCGACGCCGCGCAGCGAGCGGCGGCACGGCGAGTGGTCGCCACGCCCGCAGCCGGTGCACCATCCGATGCGTCGCTCCCCGCCGCCCCAACCGGCGGACCCTCCGAAGCGCAGTGGGCCCGCCTGCGGCAGTGCGAATCGGGCGGCAACTACCGAGCCGTCAACCCGTCGGGCAAGTACCGCGGCGCCTATCAGTTCGACTACCGCACGTGGGCGGCAATGGGCGGCTCGGGCGATCCGGCGGCCGCTTCGCCCGCCGAACAGGACCTTCGGGCGAAGATGCTCTACGACCTGCGCGGCTGGCGACCCTGGCCCGAATGCGGCCGATTTCTGCGCTGACAGCGCGGCTGTTCGAACCGGCCGCGGACTTCTTACACGCACCTCACCGGCCATTGACGACGCGCACCTAGGGTGATCGGCGTGAGCACGACACCGCCCCACCACGTCCTGGTCGTCGAGGACGACCGTGCCGTTCGCGACTCCCTGCTGCGCGTTCTCAAGTTCGAGGGATACGACGTGGAGTCCGCCACCGACGGCGGCGAGGCCCTCGAAGCGGTCACCGCCCGAGTTCCCGATGCCATCGTCATGGACGTGATGATGCCGAACGTCGACGGGCTCACCGCCTGCCGGATGTTGCGCGACCGCTACCCACACCTGCCGATCCTGCTCCTGACCGCGCGGCATGAGGTCTCGGATCGCGTCGCCGGGCTCGACGCCGGCGCCGACGACTATCTCGTCAAGCCGTTCGCGCTCGACGAGCTGCTGGCCCGCCTGCGCGCGCTACTTCGCCGCACGTCGGTATCGGAGAGCAGCGAGATGCTGACCGTCGCCGACCTGACGCTCGATCCGGCCCGACGCACAGCGACCCGCGACGGCCGCGACCTCTCGCTGACCAAGACCGAGTTCGACCTGCTGGAGCTGTTGATGCTCAACGCCGGCATCGTGTTGGGTCGCGACACGATCTACGACCGCATCTGGGGATTCGACTTCGAGACCGGGTCACGTTCGCTCGACGTGTACATCGGCTACCTGCGCCGCAAGACCGAGGCCGACGGCGAGAGCCGCCTGGTGCACACGGTCCGCGGCGTCGGCTATGTGGTTCGGCCGTCATGAACCTGCGACGACGGGTCTCGCTGCTGTTGGCGCTCATCGCCGCTGCGGTCGGCGTGCTCGCCGGATTCGGCGCCTACCTCACCACGCAATCGCAACTCACCCGCGCCGTCGACCAGACCCTGCTCGAGCGGGCGGCCCAACTCCTGCGACCCGAGCCCATCACCGACCGCCGCCCCCACCCCGACGGCGACGACCGCTGCCGCCGACCCACCCTCGGTGACCCCACCGAGGCGCAGATCATCGACGCCGACGGCGAGATCGAGTCGTGCGACGAGGAGCTCCCCGTCGACGCCGAGGACCTGCGAATCGCGTCGGCGGGCGAGAGCCTGCAACGGCTGCGCACCACCGAACTCGACGGTCGCCCCATCCGCCTGCTGACCATCGGCAAGACCGAAGGCGGCGCGATCCAGGTGGCCCGCCCCCTCGCCGAGGCCCGCGACATCCTCACCAAAATGATCGGCCGCCTCGCGCTCGTAGTCGCCGCCGCAACCGCTCTGGCGGCGATCGCCGGGAACCTCATCGCACGCCGGCTCGTGCGGCCCCTCCGAACGCTGCAGACCGCAGCCGAGCACATCGCAGCGACCGGCGATCTCGACGCGCCGCTGCCCGATCCCGGCCGCCAAGGACCCTCCGACGAGATCGCCAGTCTGACCGCCTCGTTCCGTTCGATGGTCGGTTCGCTGTCGGCGTCAAAGGCTCAGCAACGCCGCCTCGTGTCGGACGCGAGCCACGAGCTGCGCACGCCTCTCACGAGCGTTCAGACCAACCTCGACCTCCTCGCTCGAGCTCCCGACCTGGACCCGGCCGAGCGCGCCGAGGTGATCGCTGACATCCGCAGCGAGGTTCACGAGCTCACCGCGCTGGTCGCCGAACTGGTGGAACTCGCGCACGACGAGAACGGCCTCGACGAGTCGACGGCCACGCTCAGCCTGCGCGAGCTCGTGGAGCCGCTGGTGACGCGAGCGATCCGCCGCAGCGGCCGACGGATCGAGCTCGATGCCGACGACAGCACCGCCGAGGTGCGGCCAACCATGGCCGCTCGGGCAGTGGGCAACCTGATCGACAACGCCGCGAAATACAGTCCGCCCGGCTCGCCGATCGAGGTCACCATCCGCGGCGGACGCGTCGAGGTGCGCGACCACGGCCCCGGCATCGCCGAAGCTGACCTCCCGCATGTGTTCGAGCGCTTCTACCGGGCGACCGACGCACGCACCCGCCCCGGATCTGGCCTTGGCCTGGCGATCGTCGCCCATGTCGCAGCGACCCACGGGGGAACGGCAGCGGCGCACAACCACCCCGACGGCGGCGCCGTGGTTTCGGTCACCTTCCCGACCTGACCCCCGGCACCCGCTACAGCAGGTCGTGCAGCTCGCGCTCGGCGCCGCAGACCACCCACCCCGACGCCTCGTCGAAACGGAGGCGAACCCACACGCCCGTCGAGGCACGCCGGATCTGATCGCCCGACGCCAACAGCGCACCCGTCGAGCGGCTCCGCACCGCCTGCCCCGAGGCCGCCTCGACCGAGGCGAGCTCGGCCTCGTCGAGTCGGCGCGGACGCAAGACCACATCGGCCACGGCGACGCCGCCCTGGGCGAAGGCCGACAACACCGTCGCTGCCTCGTCGGCCGACAGCTTCAGACGTTCCGCGAGCTCCACCGCTGCGAGCTGCCCGTCGACGCACCGACGGACGAGGTCGAGCTCGTCGTCGAGGTCGAGCCCCGACGGAGCGCCCGACTGCAGCATCGCCGCAGCGCGCGCCGCAGCGTCGCGAGCCAGCCGCTCGATGCCCTCGGCGCTCACTCCGAGCCCGGCCGGGGGTTCGGTCGCCGGAGCGATCACGCGACCGCTCGCGACGCGGGGCAGCAACTGGTGAAAGGTGTCGAGGCCAGCGGTCGGATCGCCATCGCCGCGGGTGCGGCGCACCGGAGCGGTCGGATCATCGGGCCGTCCGAGAATCGCGGACGCACCCGCACCCGGATCGGCGCTCTCGGTCACGGGCACATCGAGGGACGACCGGCGCAGCTCCGACACGACGCTCGCCGGGTCGAGGCCGCGCACCGTCATGAGCAGCAGCGGCTGTCGACGTGCGAGATCGGCCACCGCAACCGCCACGGCGAGCGCGTGGCGGCACGGCTCGTCCCACCCGCCGCACGAACAGGTGAAGGAGAGCTCCCGCTCGGCGGGGAACCATGCGGGGCGTCGTCGGCCCCGGGGGCGATGGCCGACGGAAGATCACCCGCAAGAAGCTCGGCGACCGATCGCGGTGCAGCCGCGAGCGCCGCGAGCACCGCGACCGATTCGTCGGTGGACCATCGCCGGAGGCCCAGCGACACGAACGCGCCGCCACGGCCGGCACGCACCATCGCGGCGACCGCGCCGGGTTCGACCGTCAGGTTGTCGACGCCGCCCGACCGAGCCGTTCGCAGCGCGCCGTCGAGCGCCGCCGAGCCGAGCGAGCTCTGCGCTGCCAACGCAGCGAGCACGGTGTCGATCCACTCGCTCGCCGCGGCGTCGACGGGATGGCGGCGGTCACTCATCGCGGCCACCGAACTCGGGGAGCGGCAACGCTCGGCCGGGATGGGTCGATCGACGCAGCTCGACGAGCGATGCGAGCTCGCTGTCGTCAAGTCGCGAGATCCAACGATCGTCGCCCCCGCCGAGCACCGAATCGGCAAGCTGGCGCTTGAGCCCGATCACCGCGGCGATGCGCTCCTCCACCGTCCCGGCGCACACCAGGCGATGCACCGCCACCGTGGAGCGTTGGCCGATGCGCCAGGCCCGGTCGGTCGCCTGGTCTTCCACCGCCGGATTCCACCACCGGTCGACATGGATGACGTGGCGCGCCGCCGTGAGGTTCAGTCCCGTGCCGCCGGCGCGCAACGACACGATCAGCACCGACACCTCGCCCGCCTGGAACGCCGCCACCATCCGATCGCGAGCGGCACTCGACGCGCTCCCGTCGAGCACCAGGTGTTCGACGCCCAGCTCGGTGAAGCGCCGCGACAGCAGGCGGCACATCTCGACGTACTGCGAGAACACCAGCACCGGCTGGCCCGACTCGACCGCCGTGCACGCCGTCTCGACCGCAAGATCGAACTTGGGCGACCGCCCCTCGATGGGGCCCTCGGTCTCGTGCAGGTAGTGCGCCGGATGGTTCGCGATCTGCTTGAGCCCAGTGAGTAGGCGGAACACCAGCCCGTGCCGAGCGACGCCGTCGGTGCCCTTGATCTCGTACAGCGACCGATCAACCAGCGCCTGGTACAGGCTCAACTGCTCGCCGCTCAACGTGACGCTTCGGTCGATGTCGATGCGCGGCGGCAGGTCGGGAACGATCGACGGGTCGCTCTTGAGGCGCCGCAACAGGAACGGCTGAACGAGGCGCATCAGCAGCTGGCGCGTGGCCGCGTTCCCACCGTTCTCGATGGGAACCGCAATCTGTTGGCGGAACATCTCGGCCGAGCCGAGCAGTCCGGGCGTGGTCCAGTCCAACAGCGCCCACAGCTCGGCCAGACGGTTCTCGATTGGCGTGCCCGTCACCGCGAACCGGGCCTGAGCGCTCAGCTCGCGAAGCGCACGCGCCGTGCCCGAGCGCGAGTTCTTTGCCGCCTGTGCCTCGTCCGCAATCACCAGGCCCCAGTCGAGGAAGCGGGCGCTCGACACCGCTTCGCGCCGTAGCACCCCGTACGTCGTGATCACGATGCTCTCGGGATCGAGGAGCGAATCGGTGACCAGTGCGGCGAGCGCCGAGGAACGGTCGGCGCGCACGATCGGAATACCGGGTGCGAACCGCTCGACCTCTCGCTCCCAGTTGCCCACGAGCGACGTGGGACACACCACCAGGGTCGGCCCGAACGGCAGGCCGTCCGCGGCCACCGCGTGGGGCTGATGAAGGGCCAGATGCGCTGCGATGAGCTGGATCGTCTTCCCGAGGCCCATGTCGTCGGCAAGGATGCCGCCGAACCCGGCCTCGGCATGCTCCACGAGCCAACCGAGCCCCTGGCGCTGGTAGGGGCGCAGCGAGGCCAGCAGCCCGGGCGGCTCAACCATCGACGGCGGGCCGCTCTCGTTGCGCAGCAGCGCCGCCCAGCGCTTCGCGTCGCCCTCGACCCGAACCTCGAGCAGATCACCGAGCGGATCGAGCACCGTGCCGCCCGCCAAGGCAGCGAGCCCGGTCGGACCCACGAGTTCGGGTGGGGGCTCCGTGAGGCGAGCGATGAGCGATGGGTCGACGCGCACCCAGCCGTTGCGCAGCCAGATCACCGACTGCTTCGCACCACTGAGCGCCGCGAGCTCGTCGGGGGCGAGGGCCGTGCCGTCGCACAGCACCTCCCACCGCACGTTCAGCACCGCGTCGAAGTCGAGCATGCCCGCTGCGACGCCGTCGCCACCGGCCTCGCGCCCGGCCGCCGGAGACGCCGACGCGACGAGGCGTGGCCGCAGCTCCGCGCACCACTCGGCCGGCCAGTGGATCTCGACGCCCATCGCGTCGAGATCAGCCGCAACGGCGCCGATCGACGCGATCTGGTCGGCATCGACCGGGGCGCTCAGCGGCGCACCGGGCGGAAGGTCGAGCAGCGACCAGAGCGGCGGCCAGACAGCCGCGGCGCGGCCGAGCGCAGCCAGCAGCTCATCGGCAGCGGACGCCCCCAGTACCGCCCCGACCTCGGGGCCCCACAGGGTGAGCTGGTCGGTCGAGATCACCAGCGACGGGTCGACCGCACTGCGGGCGAACACCGAGACCACGGCGTCTCGAGGGCCCGTGTCGGCATCGGTACCGGCATCGGTACCGGCATCGGTACCGGCATCGGGATCGGGATCGGGATCGGTGGGCTCGAACCGAAGGCCGAGCCGGACCGAGCCCGTCACATGCCCGTACGCGGCGGCCAACCAGGGCCGGAGCGGTTCGGCCGGCACGGCTTCGGCCGCAGCGAAGATCGACCCGCCGCCGACCTGTTCCGCCGCGCCGGTGCGCACCAGCCCGTCGACCAACGCGTCCCACCACTGCCGGATCAACCACGCAGGGTCGGCAACGCGCAGCTCATCGTCGCCGCGGCTCAGCGCGTGCGCCTCGAGCGGAAACGACGCGGCAAGGGCGCGGAGCCGCGCGTGATCGGCGGGATCGAGCGGTTCGACCTGCCACGCGTCGAACCCGGCACGGGTGACGGCGGGCACCAAATGCCCGCGCGCTACGAGCCCGAGACCGAGGCGCGTGGCGTGCGACCATGCCCGCAGCGACGGAGCCTCGCCCTCGCCGATCGCCCCGGCCAGCCGATCGATCGCCTGGGCGACGGGCACGCGGATGCCAGCGACGTCGCGCCGCACCGGCCGAGGAGAGCGACCCCCCGGGGAGCGGGGCGGCGGCACGAACACGACCGTCTCGCTCTGGCCTGCGTCCTCGGCGGCGGCGAACAGCCCTCCCGGCGCGGATGGTTCCCACACGTGAAACCACCCGGACCGCGGAGGGTCGGACGGAACGAAGGTCCAGTTCGCTGTGGTCGACGGCTCCGCAGGCATGCGAGTGAACATAGCAGAACTGCGAACAGGCGTTCGTGGCCCGGTTGGAGTATCCGGGGCGCGAGAAGGGCTGCACGACTGCCGATCAGCGGGCCGACGAGAACTTCTCAGGACGCGGGCCACCGGCGAGCACGTCCACATACACTCGTTGTCGAGCCGACCACAAGGGTCAGCTCGGTGAAGCAGAGAAGAGAATCCGTTGGCCACAGGGACCGTGAAGTTCTTCAACAGCGAGAAGGGCTACGGCTTCATCTCGCGTGAAGGCGCTCAAGACATCTTCGTCCACTACTCCAACATCACCGGTGAGGGCTACCGCTCCCTCGAAGAAGGGCAGGCCGTCGAGTTCGACGTTGCCCAAGGACGAAAGGGCGACGAGGCACACAACGTTCGAGCGATCTGAACGAGGCGACCCGCGCCGAACGGCGCCGGTCATCCACGACACACGAGGTCGGGCGGCACGCCCGACCTCGTGCCGCGCAAGCGGACGTCGCTCGCCGACTCAGGCCTGACGCCGAGCGAGGGCAGAGCCGGCGAGCAGCGCATCGACACGATCGAGCACCGCCGGATCGGCCGTCGTCGGCACCAGTTGCACCTCGTCGTATCCGCACGCCGCCGCCGACTCGATCGCATCGAGCAGCCGCCGCTCCCCCGCCACCGTGCAGGCAGCCGCGAGGCGCCGGCCAACTCATCGCCGAACACCGCGAGGTACGACCGGGCATACGCCCTCAGAGCGGCTTCGGCATCGTCGCCGAGCGCGAACCAGAAGCTCGTCATGAGATACGGCTCGTCGCGGCCCGCGTGCGCCCACGCGTCGCGCACCCGCGTCGCCGAGGCCGTCAGAGCCTCGACGGTCGGGTCCATCTCGAACCCGGCGATCCCGTCGGCCCACGCCGCAGCCCGCGCCGTCGCCTTGGGCCCCAGGGCACCCGACAGGATCGGAATCGGCGTCTGCACCGGCATCGGTCCGATCGGATCGACGCCCTCAACCGGCGGGTGCCCGGCCCAGACTCGCCGCATCGTCGCGACCTGCGCGTCCAGGCGAATAGGCCGTCGTGACGCGTCACGGCCGAGCGCGCGGTAGTCCTCCTCCCGCCCGCCGACGCCGACGCCGAGCGTGTAGCGACCCCCCGATACCACGTCGAGCGTGGCCGACTGCTTCGCAACCCACACCTCGGAGTGCATCGGCAACACGACGATCGTCGACATGATCCGCACGCGCTCGGTGACCGCCGCCGCCGCGCTCAACACCGTGAACAGCTCGAGGTTGCGGTACGCGATCCGCTCACCGAAACCGATCGTGTCGTAGCCGCGCCGCTCGATCTCTCGCGACCAGGTGAGCACGGTGTCTCGGTCGAGGTCGCCGAGCATCGTCGGCAGGGACCACCCGATCTTCATGTCTCGTCTCCTTCTCCCAGCCGCCCGGCTCGGTCGGCCTCGAACGCGACGATGCACTCCACGTCGCGGTCGCCATCGTTCCAGCTCTCCTCGCTCGGCTGCAGCCGCAGGAGCTGCGTGCCGTCGGGGATGGCATCGACCTCGATACCGACAACCGGCGTGAACCGCTGCGCGCACGTGCGGGCGGCGAGCGCGTCCAACGCCGCCTCACCGGGATACCGGTCGTCGCCGTCGAGTGGCCCGACCCAGAAGACCTCGTATCGGTGCGCGACGCCGCACGGCACGCGGGGCGGATCGGCCTCGCGTCGACCGATCACCTGCGCATCGGCGGGCAGGCACTCGCCGGCGACAAGCGAGCGGTATTCGTCGGCTCCGCATCCCATCAGCGGCAGCGCCGCGGCGCCGGCCAGCACGACCGCGATCGACGCGCCGTGTCGGCGCATCACTCGGGCACCATCCGCACCTCGAACAGCTCCGGCCAGAGCTTGCCGGTGAGCCACACCCGGTCGTCGGGATCGCCGGGCGCGTGCGCGATGCCGTTGAGCACCATCTCGGACGATCGCTCGGGATCGGTCCACAGCGCGGCGGCGTCGATCACCCCATCGACCATTCCGGTCGCCGGGTCGATCCGCAGGATCTCGTCGGAATGCCACACGTTGGCCCACACCCGATCGCCCACAACCTCGAGCTCGTTGAGATCGCGTACCGGCGCGCCGGCGCGCGTGACCTCCACCCGGTCGGTGGCGGCGAACGTGTCGGGATTGCGGAAGGTCAGCACGGCCGACCCGTCGGAGGTGACGAACCGCTTCGACGACTCCTCCCACGCGACGCCCCAGCCCTCGCCGTCGATCTGCCAGCCGGGCGACGCCACCAGGTCGGTCGACCACCGAAGCACCTCGCCCTCCTTCCAGGTGAGCTGTACCAGCCCGCTCGGTCCGGCAGCGAGCCCCTCGCCGAACAGCGCCGGGTCGAGGTCGCGCGCCGCGATCACCGATCCGTCGGTCGAACTCAGCTCGGCGACCGACGACTGGCCGTACAACCCCCGGCTCTCGAACAGCCGACCATCGGCGGTGAAGGTGAGGCCCTGGGTGAACGACGTGGGGTCGTGCGGATGGCGGGCCTCGACCTGCACGGTCCACCGCGGAATCGATGACCGCGCCGGTGCGGTCGTCGACGTGGAGCGGCCACTCGTCGTCGGCGCAGCCGACTCGCCACCGCATGCGACGACGGCCGAGCCGGCGCCGATCAGCGCCACCAAGCCGACACCGAGAGAACGCACCGTCGACACGCGGATCATTCGACGAGCCTACGCAGGGGTCGTCGGATCGGATTCGACACGCTCGAACACGCTGACGACCTCGACCCGAGACGTGTGCGGGAACAGGTCGACCAACGTGCAGCGGGTCAACCGATAGCCCTGGCCGGCCAACAGCCCGGCGTCGCGGCCGAGCGACCCGGCGTCGCAGCTCACCAGCACCACCGCGGCCGCACCCGTCCCGGTCACCGCGGCGACACCGGCGGCGCCGAGCCCCGTGCGGGCCGGGTCGGCCACTACCGCGTCGGCGGGGCACGGTCGCCACTGCTCGAACGCCACGGTCGACACCTGCGCCGCGTCGCCACGGTCCGCCAGGTTGAACCGGGCATCGGCCGCCGCGGAACGGTTCGACTCGACCAGCTCGACCGAGGTCGACGCCAGCGTCGCGGCGAACAGGCCGACACCGCCACACAGATCGACCAGCCGGCCAAGACCCGCGCCGCCATCGGTCTTGGCGGCGAACCCGGCAGTGGCGCCGAACCCGTCGCGCACCGTGTCGACGAGCGCCGCTGCACCATCCGCGCGGGTCTGGAAGAACGACCCGGCCGACACGCGGAACCGCCGACCGTCGATCTCTTCGTGGATCCACCGCCGCGCCCCCGCACGCACCGCGTCGGAGGTGACCACGCAGACATCCGCGGGAACGCGAACACCATCGGCGGGCCCGTCGACCACCACGATCCGCTCGCCCGTCGCAGCGCCGACGCGCATCGTGACCTCGGTCGCGGCGCCGTAGGCCGCCTCGGTGAGCAGTTCCTCGAGCAGGGGATGCGCCACGTCGCAGCGCTCGACCGGCACGGCGGCGCGGCTGCCGTGCCGGCGAAACGCGGCCCGTCCGTCGACCACGACCGCACGCGCCGTGGTGCGGAACCCGGCGGTCGCGAGCCGGGGGCCGGGCTCGACGGTGGGCACCAACGGGAGCTTGCCGATGCGGGTGAGAGCGTCGGTCACGATCTGCTGCTTGGCGCGGACCTGCCCGTCGGGCGCGAGGTGTGCCAGGTCGCATCCGCCGCAGCCGGCGTGCCACGTCGGACAGCCGTACGACGTCCGGTCGGGCGACGGATCGAGCACCTCGACGACCTGTCCACGGGCGAAGCGGCGGCGGCGATCCGAGACCTCGACGCGAACGCGTTCGCCGGCCAGCGCGCCGGCGACGAACACGACGAGCCCGTCATCGAGCCGACCGACCCCCTCGCCGGCCGAACTCAGGCCGCTGATGGAAACCTCGGGATGGTCGCTCACGTCGGCACCCTACCGGGCACCGGGCACCGGGCACGCGGCCGTCGGGCCGGCCGTCGGCCGCTGGTCGGGCGCGGCATCACCGGGCCACCGCGGGCGGCGATAGGTTGACCCCGTGGTTGCCGCCCCCGAACACCGCACGCTCTTCGTCGGCCTGTCCGGCCCCGACCGACCCGGCATCACGGCCGCGCTCATGGCCGCGCTGGGACGGGCCGACGCGACGCTTGCCGACGTCGAGCAGGTCGCCGTGCGACGCCAGCTCGTCCTGTCGGCGGTGATATCGGTCGCTGCCGACCGAGTGGACGAGCTGCGCAAGGAGCTGCTGCTCCTCGGCTACGACCGCGATCTGAACGTCACCTTCGACGAGGTCGACGACGAGCCGACCGACCGTGCGCTCGGCGTGGTGGTCACCGTCATCTCCCAGCAGGTCGACCCGGCGGCGCTGCACGCCATCGCGGCAGCGATCGCCGCCCGTGGCGGCAACATCGACCGCATCCTGCGGCTCGCGCGCTACCCGGTGACCGCGTACGAGCTGGTGGTCCTCGGCGCACCCATCGAGGAGCTCCGCGCCGACCTCGTCGTCGTTGCGCGCGACCACGGCGTCGATATCGCATTGCAGCCCGAGGGGCTCGGCCGGCGCGCACAACGGCTGATCGTGATGGACGTCGACTCGACGCTCATTCAGGACGAGGTGATCGAACTGCTCGCCGACGAGGCCGGATGCGCCGACGAGGTACGCCGGCTTACCAGCGCGGCGATGGCGGGGCACAGCGACTTCGAGGACACCTTGCGCGCCCGGGTCGCCCTGCTCGAAGGGCTCGACACCCCCGCGCTCGAGCGGGCGCGAGCCCGTGTGCGGCTCGCTCCCGGCGCCCGCACCTTCGTACGAACCCTGCGCCGGCTCGGCTTCAAGGTGGCGATCGTGTCGGGCGGTTTCACCTTCTTCACCGACCATCTCAAGGACGAGCTGGGCCTCGATCACGCCTTCGCGAACCGGCTCGAGGTGGTGGACGGCCGGTTGACCGGTCGGGTCGAGGGGCGCGTCGTCGACCGCCGCCGCAAGGCCGAACTGCTCGCCGAGGTGGCCGAGGCCGAGGGCATCGACCTGGAGCAGACGGTCGCCGTGGGCGACGGCGCGAACGACCTCGACATGCTCGCCGCCGCCGGGCTGGGGGTCGCGTTCAACGCGAAGCCGGTGCTGCGCGACGCCGCCGACACCACGGTGAACGTGCCGTTCCTCGACGCCGTGCTGTTCATCCTCGGCGTGCCCCGCAGCGAGGTGGAGGCCGCCGACCGGGCTGAGGGCCTCGACGAGCGCTGGGGCGATCCCGACGAGGCGCTCACGACCTAGCGCCGCGTCGGTCTCGCCCGACCGGGACCGCTCTGCCTCAAGGTCGCGTTCGGTCTCCACGGATCAATCGCCGGTCTCCACGGTTCATCTGTGGAGAAACCTGGTGCTCTACGAGCCAAGCTTCTCCGCGGATCATCTGTGGAGACCGAGGGCCCGTGCTCCGCAAACCGAGCTTCTCCGCGGATCATCTGTGGAGAAACCTGGTGCTCTACGAGCCGATCTTCTCCACGGATCAACTGTGGAGAGACGCTGGTCGGATGCCCGGGCCGCCCGCGCCCATCGGAGCGAGATCGTTCGGCGGCGCCTCCCTCAGGGGGACGGCGCCCGGAACGCGAGCGCGACCCAGTCGCCATCGCGTGAGCGTCTGGCTGGCGACCACGCAGCGAAGGCCGCCTCGACCCGATCGACGGCGTCGCCGTCGGCGTGCAACCCGCTCAACAGCAGCGAGCCGCCGGGCCGCACGAGCGCCGCGAGCCGCGGCGCCATGGCGATGAGCGCGCCGGCCCCGATGTTGGCCGCGACCAGGTCGAACGTGCCTGCGACCGATTCGACCGGCGTGAGCGACGCGACCACCTGCGACGCCACCCCGTTTCGAGCGGCGTTGTCGGCGGTCGCGACGATCGCGGCCGGCTCGATGTCGACGGCGACCACGTCTGCGGCACCGAACCGAGCTGCCGCCACGCTCAACACGCCGCTTCCGCACCCCACGTCGAGCATCCGGCGCCCGTCGAGGCGGCCCATGGCTCGAAGGGCCGCGACCACGAGCGTGGTCGTCGGGTGCGCGCCGTGGCCCCACGCGTCGCCGGGCTCGACCTCGATCACGACATCGCCCGGTCGCGACGGCGGCTCGATCCACGCCGGGGTAATCACCACGTCGGGCTCAACCCGCACCGCCGCGGCCCACTCGCGCCACAGGTCCTTCCATGCGTTCGGGTCGACGGGCTCGGGAGCGGTGGGCGGGGCGCCGTGGCCGGCCAGAAGCGCCCCCGCTGCGTCGACGCAGTCGGTCGGCAGGGTCACGCGCACGAGTTCGCCGATCGACTCGATGCCGACCGCGCCGACCTCCCACAGCAGCCCGCACACCGTGTCGTGGCCGCCGATGGGCACGGTCGCGTCGATCCGAACGAGTCCCGCTGCTTCCACGGTCGCACGCTAGCGGCGCGGGCCGCGGCCGACGGTAGGGTTCGGGGATGCCCACGGATCGACCCACGATCATCGCCCCGTCGCTGCTCCCCGCGAACGCCTCGCGATTCGGCGAGGAGGCCATCTCGATCGCCGAGGCCGGCGCTGACCGCCTGCATTGGGACGTGATGGACGGCGTGTTCGTGCCCAACCTGACGCTCGGTCCGTGGATCGTCGCCGACGTGGCACCGCTGGTCGATATCCCCTCCGAGGCCCACCTCATGGTGGCCGACCCCGATCTGTTGGCGCCCGAATACGCGAAGGCAGGCTGTTCCACGATCATCGTGCACGCCGAGGCCGTCACGCATCTGCACCGGTCGCTCGCTGCGATCGGCGACCTGGGGGTCGGCGCAGGGGTGTCGCTCAACCCGTCGACGCCACCGGAGGCGATCGAGCACGTGCTCGATCTCGTGAGCCACGTGCTCGTCATGACGGTCAACCCTGGGTTCGGAGGGCAGCGCTACATCGCCACGATGGAGCCCAAGGTCGCAACGATCCGCCAGTGGATCGTGGACCGCGGCCTCGATGTCGACATCGAGGTCGATGGCGGCATCGGCGCGGCGACCGTGGGGGCAGCGGCCCGAGCGGGGGCGAACGTATTCGTGGCCGGGAGCGCCGTGTTCTCTCATCCCGACGGCCGTGCGGCGGCCATCGCCGAGATCCGCGGCGGAGCCGACCGGGAGTCGCACCCGGCATGAGCGGACGCCCTCACCGGGGCACCCTGCGGATACGCGTCGCGGGCGCCGCCCTCGGTGCGCTCCTTGCCCTCGCGCCGCTCGGCTGCACATCGGCAGAGGACGAGTTCTGCGGCCGGCTCGGCGACACCTATCAACTCGACGAGCTCGTCACATCGATCTCCGGCCTCGACAAGCCGGCGATCACCCGGCACCTCACCGAGCTTCGCGAACTGCAACACGAGGCCCCTGCCGAGGTGCACGACGATCTCCGAGCGGTGATCGACGCGCTCGTCGACGTGGTTCGTGTGGTCACCGATGCCACCGGGCCGGACGGCGCGACCGGCCCCATCGACGTCGAGGCGCTGAACGCACGCCTGATGGCGATTCAGGAGCCCGCCACCCGCATCGTCTCGTACGCCCGGACAACCTGCGGCCTGGACGTTGAGTCGGCCACCACGTAGCCACTACCCTACGTAGTAGCAATACCTCGCTCCGCATCCGCCCATCGGAGGCCCGCTCCCATGCCCCTGCACGCCCGCCCGCGTCGCCGCTCTGCCCTCGGACTCGTGGTGATCCTTGCGCTCACCTCGCTCACGCTCACCGCCTGCCCCAACGTCGAACTCGCGAACCGCATGGTCGAGATGGTCAACGCTGAGCGCACGAGCCGCGGACTCCCCGCCCTGACGATCGACGCAGAGGCGACCGCGAAGGCCGAGGCGTGGGCCGATCACCTGGCCTCGATCCAGACGCTCGAACACTCCAATCTGCCCGACGGCCTCACCACCTGGGGGAACTACCTGGGCGAGCACGTCGCGTTCGCATCCACGCTCGAAGGCACGCACACAGCGCTCATGAACTCGGCCGGGCACCGCGCCAACATCCTGGCGACACGCTTCACATCGATCGGCATCGGCGTGGTGGAGCAGGACGGCGTGGTGTGGGTCACGCAGGTGTTCCGCGGCTGAGCGCCGCGAGCACCCTCAGCGCATCTCGCCTCGGCGCACGATCACGCTGTCGATGATCCCGTAGTCCTTTGCCGCCTCGGCGGTGAACCAGCGGTCTCGATCGGAGTCCTTGATGATCTGCTCGACCGACTGGCCCGTGTGCTCGGCGATCCGCTCCGAGAGGGTCTGCTTGACGTACGCCATCTGCTCGGCCTGAATCTTGATGTCTGCCGCCTGCCCCTGAAACCCGCCCGACGGCTGGTGCATCATGATGCGAGCGCTCGGCAGAGCGAACCGCTTGCCGGCCGCTCCGGCACACAGCAGGAACTGGCCCATCGATGCGGCGAGGCCCATGCAGATGGTGCCGACGTCGGGCTTCACGAAGTTCATCGTGTCGTAGATCGCCAGGCCCGCGGTGACCGACCCGCCGGGCGAGTTGATGTACAGCCAGATGTCCTTGCTGTCGTCCTCGGCCTCGAGATACAGCAGCTGCGATGCGATGAGGTTCGCGACCTGGTCGTTCACCTCGGAACCGAGCATCACGATTCGGTTCTTGAGAAGGCGATTGAAGACGTCGGAGGACGGGTCCATCGACCCGGGGCCTGCGAGCATCGGGGCCGACACCGTGGACAACTGCTCGGTAGACATAGCCGCACAGGCTAGCCCGCTCAGCGGCGAACCGAGCGCGGCCGGCGGTACCGCGGAATCAGCCGTCGCGAGCCCGACCGTCGAACGTTCAAGCGCCCGTTCGCACGCGTCGATGCACGCTGTACGGAGTCCACCAGACCGCGAAGGGTCGCACCATGTCGACACCCCCAGAGCTTGATCCCGAGGCCGGCGACGCCACCGCAGCGCCACGCCGACGCGGTCCTCGCCGCGACGAACGCGGCACCACGCTGATCGACGTTGTGGCAACGCTCGCCACCGTCGCCGCGCTCAGCGGGTACGCGGCCGCCGCCGCTGCCGACGAACCGGCGACCGCCGAGGCTCGCAGCGCCGCGTGCGCCCTCGACGAACGCCAGGTGCGTACCGCGATCGAGTCGTACCGGGCGGTCACCGACGCCTACCCCCAACCCGCCGGAGACGACGGCCTGGACGCGGTGCGCGACGAGGGGCTGCTCGCATCGACGAGCGTGATGTGGGTATACACCGGGCTCGACGACCACCGTCGTCCCTCCGTCAGTCCAGCGGACATCTGCGCCTGAGCCGCTCCAGGATCCGGGAAGGATCTCGACCCGCCCGCGTCAGCGGCCGACCCGATGGGTCGAGCTGTTCTCGCGAGCCTCGACCGAGGCGATCAGCGCCTCGCGGGCACGACTCACACGCGACCGCACCGTGCCGACGGGGCAGTCGAGCACCGATGCCGCCTCCGCGTACGAGAACCCGAGCATCTGCGTGAGCACGAAGGCCTCGCGGTGCGTCGGCGCAAGGGCGAGCACCAAGTCGTCGAGCTCGACCGCACCGTGCCCAGCGGAGGTGGGCACGGCCCGCGCCTCGACCGCTGCGACCTGGTCGAGACGCTCGCGCAACCGGGCGCGCCGTGCGTCGGCACGCACCAGGTCGAGGCACGTGTTGCGGGCCACCCCGATCAGCCACGCCTTGGCGACCGATTCCGCACGGAACCCATCCAGCGACCGGATGGCCCGAAGGTAGGTCGCCTGCGCCGCGTCGTCGGCTCGCGCCGGCCCGACCAGATGGCTGCAGTACCGGTGCACATCGTCCATCGTGAGAGCGACGAACTGCTCGAGTGAGCGGCGGTCACCGCCCGACGCTCGCAGCGCCAGTTCGGTCAGCGGATCGTCGTGGCGGGGCGCCGAGGGCTCGGTGCGCCCCGACCGGCGGCTCATCCGGTGACCAGCACCTCACCCGACATGGCCGAGTGGATGGTGCAGATGTAGTCGTAGCGACCGGGCTCGTCGAAGGTGACCTCGATGTGATCGCCCGAATCGAGGCCGCCGGAGACATCGCCACCCGGCGTCACGACCTCGAGGTGATGGTTGACCCCGCTGTTGTTTCGCCACGAGATCGTGTCGCCCGCCGCGATCTGCACCTCGCTGGCACCGAACGCGTCGGGCTTGGCCATCACCGTCGCGGCGACCCTGCCCACATCGTCGGTGTTCACCAGCGCGGAGCCTCCCAGCAGCGCGAGGAACAGCAGCGCTGCGGCGGCGAGCCCGGCGACCATGCCTCGGACCGGCCATTGCCGGCGTGCCGAGCCGCCGACGGAACGAGCCGGGATGGCAGTGCCGACCTCGGGCGCGGCGCCCAACACGGCAGCGACGAGATGCGGGTGCGCCACCGCGGGAGTCAAGAGGAGCCGACGTCGGATCATCGACATCGACTCGGCCGTTGCTGCGCATCGAGCGCACGTTTCGAGGTGAGCCTCCACGGCTGCCGAGATCAGCGCGTCGCATTCACCGTCGACGTAGGCGGAAACATCCTCGAACCAGTCATCGCAAGGCTTCACGTGCATCTCAGTCGTCCGAACGCCCCGTTCGGTTCCCGCACGATGCGGGAACGTGTGTGACGTCGGTCACACGGTACCGCGAGCCGCCCGAGACGCAGCGAGCGCGAAGGCGGCGCAGGCCGCTCCCAGCCCCACCACGATGCCGAACGACGACTCGTGGTCCGACACCAGCCCGCCGATGAACGCGAGCAGCGCGAACGCCAGGGTGACACCCGCCGCCCACGACAGCAGGCGTTCCAGGCCGACGGCAGCGGTGCGCTCCGGGACGGGCCCGCGGTCGGCCGGGGCCTCGCCGAGCGGACGCTGCATCGCCACGGCCAGGTCGCTGCGGGCCGGTTCACTCGGAGCCGGTTCACTCCATCGACTGGCAGACCCCGCGATCGCCAGGAGCCCCAATGCAACAAAGGGCCATCCGAGCGCGAGCCCGACCGTGACCGACGCCAGCCCCGCCGCGGCGAGCAGCGGTGCGAGCGACGGTGCGAACGACGGGGCCGACGGGGCCGGCGCAACGCAGTCGCTTGGGTCGGGCGCGTCGAGCGAGGCCCTGCCCACCAAGAACGTCGCGGCGAGCGCCGCTGCACCCAGCGCTGCGGCGAGCAACACGACGAAACCGGTTGCCTCGCCGATCCCACCCCACCAACCGAGCGTGATCGGACCGAGGCGATCTCCGCCGGTCACGTAGCCATAGACGATCGCAGCGAGCCACAGCGCCCCGGCCGCGGCCAGGAAGATCCGGGTCGGGCGGGGCAGCATCACGCCGGACTCGGTCGCGTCGGCGACCGAACTCGACGCCGCGCCCGACTGCTTCGTGCGTTTCCTCACAATGCCACCACCGCATACACACCGACGAGCAGGAAGAAGGCGAACCAGGCGCCGAGCATCGCCGTCGAGACCCGCCCCAGGCGGTCGATGCTCCGCGGGATCCGCTCCCCCGCGCCGATACCCGACTGGAAAAGCACCATCACCATGTAGGTGATGATCGACACGCCGACGATCGTGGTGACCGTGAACATGGCCACCGACCCCCAGTCCACGCGATAGGGGTACGACCCGACGTCGTAGTTGAACCGGGACAGCGCCGTCGCTCGGATCACTTCACGGATCACCGCGACGACCGCCAACGACGCGAACCACGCGCCGAGCGCCCGCCGCCCGATCCCGACCGGATCGCGGTGGGCGGCGAAGAACGCCGCCATCGCAAGCCCCACTCCGCCGAGCGCGATCGCCATCGGAGCGGTCAGGTCGTAGTCGGCACCCTCGGTGACCGCCCAGGCGATGCCCACGCCGCCGTACAGCACGCTCGCGATGATCCCGAGCCGGCGCGAAAGCCCGGCCACCCACGTGAGGTACTCGCGATCCGCGTCGTCGCGTTTCAGGCGGTACCACGTGTAGATCAGGCCCGTGACCGCTGTGCCGATCGCGGCTTGGAGCGGGAGGAGGAAGGCGACGCGTGCCACGTTGAACGAGTGGAACTCGATGCCTCGCGTGTCGGCGACGCCGTTCGGCGCGTACCACTCGCGCCAGTGCTCTGGCCGGATCGAGACGCTCGCGAGCACGTGCATGATCCACCCGGCGAGCACCAACAGCGCCAGACCCAGCACCGACGACCAGAGAAGGCGGCCGTCGGCCGAGCCCTTCAGGTAGAAGACGTAGGCGCAGGTGTACCCCGACGCCACGACGATGATGAAGATGACCGACCAGAAGCCCGTGAGCGCGTTCGATGCGTACCAGATCGGGTCGTAGATCACCTGTACGAACAGCAGCGGGGCGATCCCGGTCACGATGCCGAGACCGACGCCGCTCGGGGTCAACCGTGCGCACGAACGGGCGAGGCGCAGCCATCGCTCGTCGCCCCGTCGGAACCCGTAGATCGTGGTGACGCTCGATCCGACGGCCACCGTGACGAAGTAGATGTGCACCACCCAGGTGAGCAGCAGCAGCACCTGGAATACCCGCGGGTAGAACGGTGCGCCCAGCGGGTCGCGCATCATCCGCAGGGCGTCCTCAACCTCCATGGCCACCTCCGACCGGGGTCACCTCGGGCGCCGGCAGCGTCGTGGGGGACCCTGCTGTTCTTCGACCGTCGCCGCGAGATACGCCGCGAGCGCGTCCTTCTCCTCGTCGGTCCCGACGAATGCGTGCATGAACGGGTAGGCGCCGAGGTTGTCGAGGATCGCTCGGATCGACACCTCGTCGTTCGCCGAGATCTTGCGCAGCAACGCCGACTGCTGCCGCAGGGCGAGCTGGTTGTCACCCAGGTGGATGACCGTCTGATCGCTCACGCTGTGACAACCCGAGCATTCGAAGATCGCGATCTGCCGGCCGACCGCGACACGGTGATCGGTGTACTCCGGCGACGGTCCCGAGTCGATGTCGTCGGCCGCGGGCAGGAATGGCAGCGATCCGAGGACCCCGTCGCGGTTGAGCTTCGCCTCTTCGCTCTCGATGCCCCGGGCCGGCAGCCCGGTGAACGTGAGCTGGTTCGACGACATGTAGCCGTTGACCACGTCGGGCTTGCGGAGGATCTCGCGGGTGCGCTCGGCGCCGAACACGGTGGAGAACATGACGATGAAGAGCGCCATCGCCCCCAGCTTCGACTGCAACTGGGGCTTCCACGAGGCCAACAGCAGGAACGCAGCGGTCAGGATCCCGCCGCCGATCAACAAGTCGACCGTCACCGCCGGGAAGGCGTTCGTCGACAGCAGCGCCTTGGACCGGGCCGGCACGTTCGCCCAGTACCAGTAGCGGCCGACGAGCAACGCCCCGGCCATCCCCACAAGGCCGATCGTGCCCGCCCATCGGATGACCTTCTGCCGCTCCGGGAAGTCCCTCGGCAGCCGCGATGCCATGAGCACCCCCCAGGCGCCGGTGATCGTCTGCATGAGCAGGAAGCGCATCAGGTACTGAGGCCAGAACGTCGGGTTGTAGAAGCCCGAGAGGATCTCGCCGTTGTGGAGCCAATCGCCGGGGCTCAGCTTGAAGCCGAGGATGCCGACGATCAGCGACAACGTGCCCGTTCCGCCCAGGGCCAGGATGAGCGCGAGCCGCAGGTGGGTCTTCGGATCGACCTTGCCGAGCGTGTAGTAGTACACGATGATCCCGACCACATCGATCAGGAACATGTACCACTCGGAGCCCCAGAACAGCACGAAGTTGTGGATCAGCGTCGAGATGCCACGCGGGTTGCCGGCCGTCGTGCTCTGCCAGATGCCCACGCCCGTCATGGCGCCCCACACGTACGAGAACACGAGCAGTCCGAGCGCGCTCTTGCGCAGGTACTCGTAGAGCTCCGGGCGTTGCTCGCGGACCGCGCGGCGCTCGACATAGAAGTTGAACCACGCGGCGCCAACGGTCAGATGCGAGGCGATCACATGGAAGGACGCGATGATCGCCACGAACATCGTCGAATGAAGGCCCATGCCTTCCCATGTTGGGTACATCACTGACAACGTCGCCCCTGCGGCCGCGGGGGTTCCATGGATGAAAGCGATCCGCCCATCGCTCGACCAGATATCAGGGCACGGGCGGCTCAGTTCCGGTGGTCATCGCACCCGTCGAGGAACGACTCGACCGCCGGGGTGACGATGTCATCGTCGGGCTCGCCGAGGTGCGCGTTCACCTCGGCGTGGGTGAGCGGGTTCGCGTCGATGATCGTCACCTGATCGCCGGCGGCGCGCAGCGCGTCGCCGAACCGCTCGACACCGGACTGGCGAGCGGGACGGCCCCTCGTGACGAGCAACATGTCCGCCACGGGACCCGGCGACGTCTCGACGGCGTGCAGGGGCGAGGCGTCGGACCGCACCGCGGGCTCGTCGCCGAACACCTCGGAGATCAACCGGCTCGTCAGCGGATCGGGATCGACCAGGTCGTCGGACGCGGTGTCGAGCGACACGACGCAACGGATCGATTCGCGCGTGAGGCCGTGATCGGCGAGCAGCAGGATGGGTCGCGACGATGCTCACGAGATGGGCCCCAGCGGAATGGCCGATCAGCGAGACCCGGCCGGGATCGATGCCGAGTTCATCGGCATGGTCGACCACGTACGCGACCGCGCCGGCGACGTCGTTGCCGAAGTCGGGCCACGCTGCGGACCCGCCGGGTGGCGCGAGCCGGTAGTTGACCGAGACGAGCACCGCTCCGCGCCGGCCGGCCCACGCCGCCTTCGTGTCGATCGACGCCTTCGCCTTGTCGCCGGCACGCCAGGCGCCGCCGTGGACGAACACGATCACGGGGCACACGGCGGTGTCCGCAACCCCCTTGGGCCGATACACATCGAGGCTCAGCTGATTGGGGTCGACGCCGGAGCGCTCGTCATAGCGGACCGTGCGCGGCGAACCCGCGGAGCCGACGCAGGCGCTGTCGCGAGCCGACCCGTCGGCACCGGACGGGCCGGTCGTGTCATGTCCCGAGGATCGCGTCGCCCGCCCGTCCCGCCCGCCACAGCCCGCCGCGAGCACGACCGCCGCAACCGTGAGCGCGGCCACGCAACGAGGCCGGCGGGGACTGTTCGACACGGGTGATCGCATGGGTCCCATTGAACCAAGCGAATGTGAGCAAACCGTGATGGCGACGGCGGTGGCCCGAGGCCGATCGAGGCTGCGGCTGGGCCGGCCGACCTAGCCTCCGGCCCCGTGGGCACGACACACCTCACCACGCCACTCGTCGTCATCGACCTCGACGTCGTCGACGCGAACCTCGATGCCATGGCCGCGGTGCGCCCCGGCGACGCGCTGCGCTCGCATGTGAAGGCCCACAAGTGCACCCGCCTCGCAGCTCACGTGGCCGAGCGGACGGGGTCGCGCTCGTTCTGCTGCGCCACGCTGCGCGAGGTGGAGGGCATGGTCGAGGCGGGGCTCGGGCACGACCTGCTGCTCGCGAACGAGACGCTCGACGCCGTTCGCCTCCGACGCCTCGTCGCCTCCGCGGCGAGCGTGGGCGCTCGGGTGACCGTCGCGGTCGACTCCGCCGCAACGGTGGAGGTGGCGGCCGTCGCATCGTCGGGTGGACCGCTCGCGGTACTCGTGGACGTGAACGTCGGGCTGCCGCGCTGCGGGTGCGCTCCGAGCGACGCGGGAGCGATCGCCGATCTCGCCCGAGCGGCCGGCCTGCACGTGCGCGGCGTGATGGGGTACGAAGGCCATGTGGTCGGCAACCCCGATCGCTCGTGGCGCAGCGAGCAGGTCGCGGCGTGCATGGAACGCCTGCGCGAGGCGCACGGTCGGGTCGGCGGCGAGGTCACCTCCGCCGGCGGCACCGGCACCTTCGATCTGCACGACTGGGTCGGCGAGGTGCAGGCCGGGTCGTACGTGCTGATGGACACCGCGTACGAGCAACTCGGGTTGCCGTTCCGGCAGGCGGCATTCATCGAATCGACCGTGGTCTCCGTCAACGAACACGACGGGTACGTCGTGGCGGACGCCGGGCTGAAGTCGTTCGGGATGGATCACGGCGACCCGATGGTCGTCGGTCACCGCACGTTCTTCCTGTCGGACGAACACATCACGATCGTGCCGTCGTCACCGCTTCGCGTCGGCGAGCGCATGCGGATCGTGCCCGCCCACATCGACCCGACGATGGCGTTGCATACACACGCCGCGATCGTGCGCGGCGACGACCTGGTGGACGTGTGGCCGATCGACCTGCGCCACTGGTGACCGCCTCCGGCCGTCGCTGCCGAGGCGCCGTTACGCCTGCCGGAGGGTCTCCGCCGCGTCCTCGGGAACCACCGGGTTCGACAGGGTGCCCGACCCGACTTCGCCCGATGCGATGAAACGCGCCAGCCCGGGCGCCCGCTGCGGCGGGGCCAGGTGGACGTGCAGGTGGTAGTCGTCGAGGCGACCGCAATGCGAGGCCGCCGGGGCCTGGTGGAACCACATGAGGTAGGGGAAGATCTCGCTGCGCCGCTCGTCGCCCGACCAGAGCCGGTCGTAGCGACCCAACACGTCGAACAGCACCGCCGCCAGCGCCTCGCGCTCGACGTCGTCGAGGTCGGCGAGGCCCCCGACGTGGCGGGTCGGCGCAAGGCGCAGCCCGTAGGGGTAGCCCGACGCGAACGGCACCCACGCCGTCCACTCGTCGTTGCGGGCCACGATCCGGCGTTCGTCGTCGTGCTCGTGGCCCAGCTCGGCGCATACCCCGCAGCCGTGCTCGGCGCTCACCCGAGCTTCCCGCAGCGGCGAGGGCGGGATGAACGGGAAGGCGTAGATCTGACCGTGCGGGTGGTGAATCGTCGCCCCCACCTCGGTGCCGCGACTCTCGAAGGCCAGCACGTAGGCGACCTCGTCGACCGCAAGCAGCGCGGCGGTGCGTTCGGCCCACAGATCGACGACCTTGCGGATCTGGCCGACGCCCAGCGAGCCGAGCGACCCGTCGTGCACCGGCGAGTAGAGAATCACCTCGGCCCGGCCGACCGCGGGCAGCACCTCGACGCCGGCCGCCTCGGCGGCAGCGAGGTCGATCGGCGCACCCGGCTCGTAGGCGGGCCACCGGTTGGGAAACCACCGAGTGTCGTAGTGCTCCGGGGCCTCCAGGCCGCCGGGGCAGAACGGGCACCCGGTGGTCGGCAGGTTCGGGCGGTGCTGGCGCGCACCCACCACGTTGACCCATTCGCGCGTCAGCGGGTCGAATCGGAGCTCACCGGCCACGTCGCTCTCCCGTCAGCCCGCTCGATCGGCGGCGGGTGGCGGGTCGGCGATCGAGTCGGCGGGCGGGTCGGCGAGCAGGTCGGCCAGTCGACGGAACGCCCGGCCTCGGGCGCTCACCGCGTGCTTCTCGGTCGCGGTCATCTCGGCGAGCGTTCGGCCGTCACCGTCGTCGGGCACGAAGACCGGGTCGTACCCGAACCCGCTGTCGCCCGATGCCGACTCACGGATGCGCCCTTCCACGACGCCCTCGGCGACGAGTTCGGCGCCGTCGGGGAAGGCCACGAAGGCCACCGTGCGGAACCGGGCGGTGCGCGCCACCGGCGCCACCCCGACGAGTCGTTCGAGCACGAGCCGCCGGTTGGCCGCCGAGTCGGTCGGCTCGCCGGCGAACCGAGCGGAGTGCACACCGGGCGCGCCGTCGAGGGCGTCGACCTCGAGCCCCGTGTCGTCGGCGACCGCCGCCCGACCCGTTGCAGCGCAGATCGCGACGGCCTTCAGCCGGGCGTTCCCCACCAGATCGGGAGCGTCCTCCACCACGTCGGGCACGTCGTCGGGGCGCGGCAGGATCGTGAACCGGTCACCCACGATCTCGGCGATCTCGCGCACCTTGTGCGCGTTCGCGCTGGCCATCACCAGCGTTGGCCGCGACGCTGCGCTCATCGTGGGTCGAACCCGCGCGGGCTCGGCGCCACCGACACCAACTCGGCCTGCAACGCCACGATCTCCTCGATTCCCGCCGACGCCAAGTCGAGCAACCGATCGAGCTCGCTGCGCGAGAACGGCGAACCCTCGGCGGTTCCCTGCACCTCGACGAGCCCGCCCGCACCGGTCATCACCACGTTCATGTCGGTCTCGGCGCGCGAATCCTCCACATAGGGAAGATCGAGCCGCGCCTCGCCGTCGATCACGCCGACCGACACCGCTGCGCAGTGGTCGGTGATCGGGTGCTCCGACAACAGACCCGCCTGCACCATGCGGGTACACGCATCGTGCAAGGCAACCCACGCACCCGAGATCGACGCCGTGCGGGTGCCGCCGTCGGCCTGCAACACGTCGCAGTCGAGGTGGATCTGGCGCTCACCGAGCACCTTCATGTCGCACACCGCCCGAAGCGAACGGCCGATCAACCGCTCGATCTCCTGCGTGCGCCCCTTCGGGCCGCGGCGCTCGCGGTTGATCCGCTCGGGCGACGAACCGGGCAGCATCGAATACTCGGCGGTCACCCATCCCTTGCCGGTGTTGCGCATCCAGCGCGGCACGTCGAGCTCGACCGACGCGGTGCACAACACCCTGGTTTCGCCGAACGACACGAGCGCCGAGCCGTGGGACGTGGTGGTGAAGTCGCGTTCGATGGTGATCGGTCGGAGTTGGTCGGCAGTTCGCCCGTCGGGTCTCATGGCCGGTGAGACTAAACGGTGAGCCGCACCTGACCGGTGTGCGAATCACCGTCGCTACGCTCACACCGTGCCTATCGCCGACGTCCTGCACGCCCTGGCCGAACTCGCGCCGGGAAGTCGGCGACCGACCGTGTTCGACGTCAACGACGTCGTGTGGCTGGGCACCACACCGCTGGGTGGCACCGAGTCGCTGGGACCCGTGCCGAGGATCGCCGAGGGCACCATGCCGGCGAGCGTGGACATGTCGGCATTCACGGGCAATCCCGACCCCGTGATCGAACCGCTGATGCTCGACGGCAGTCGATGGCCGGAGGGCACGCGCCTGCTCGACGACATCGCGTCTCGCGCCGCGCTCAACGGCAACTCCTGGCTCGAACTCGGGGCGATCGTGGCGGTCGGCCGGGTGCGCGACGCGACCGGCGCCGTCGTGGATGTCGCGACGCCGGTGCTGCGCACCCGTGTGGAGCTCGTACGAACCAGCCCCACCACCCGCCGGATCCGGCGCGTGAGCGACTGGACGTGGGCGGTCGACCTCGGCGGCGACGCCGACTTGGCAAGCCGGCTGCTCGCCGAGATCCCGTGGCTGTCGCTCGGCGCCGACCGGCGGACCAGCCGCCGCACCCTTCGGCCGTGGCTCCGCCAGATCGCCACCGCCCAGGGTTGGACGCAGTTCTCGCCGGCGTGGGCGCACCCGGCTGCGGTCGACCGGCCGATCGGCGAAGTCACGTTCTGCATCGGCTTCGCACTCCGACCGGCGGCCGAGCGATCCGTGGGCAACACCGGCGCGGCGCTGCGGTCGTGGGCCGCCACACCGGGCATCGACCGGAGCGCGTTGTGCTCGTTGGTGGACGGCGCAGACGGCTCGCCAGACGGCCCGGCAGGCGACCCGCCCGACGGCCCGGACGGCGCCCCGATTGCGGCACCGGTGCCGCTGACCCTGACGCAGGGGCGCATCGTCGCGGCGGCCCGGCGACGGCCGATCACCGTCGTGTCCGGCGCACCCGGCACCGGCAAGACCCACACCATCGCCGCGTTGTGCTCCGACGCAGTCGCCGCCGGGCAGTCGGTGCTCGTCGCGACCCGGTCGATGGAGGCCGCCGATGTGATCGCCACGCACATCGGCCGTCAGCCCGGCCCGAACCCGCTTCGATTCGGCTCCCCCGCGTCGCTGCGCGAGGCGGAAGTCGAGATCGAGCGGAGGATGGCCGACGATCCGCCGTCATCGAGCGAACGACTCGATGCGGTCGGCGCCGGCCTCGCTCGGGCGAGCGCCGCGCTCGACGATCTCCTCGCCCGAATCGCCGCCGCCCAGGCCGCCGGCACGCAGCTCGCCTCGATCGGCGGGGCCGAAGCACTGCGGCGCGTGATCCCCGAGTTGTGGTCGCCCGAGGTCGCGCCCCCGGATCGGCGGCGCCGCCTCGATGAGATCGCATCGCTCATCGAGGCCACGCGCTCCCCCGCCGCGGGATGGTGGGCGAAGCGGCGTCACCGCCGGGCGCTCCGGCGCATCGCCGCCGCAACAGGCGCTCCCGTCGCGGCGCTGGACTCGAACGGGGCGCTGGACTCGAACGGGGCGAATGGCCCGAACGAGGCGGACGGACTCCGCGGGATCGCCGCCGCGGTCGCCGCGGCACGCGCCGAGTTGGAGCGGGCCGAACTCGGCACCGTCGTCGAGCAGGCACGCGTTGCGTGGGAGCCGGTGATCGACCTGGTTCGCAGCCATCGCACCGAGGTGGGGCTCGAGGCCGACCGCAACGTCATCCGTCGCCTGCACGACAGGGAGACCCGCGCGGCGCTCGGTGCGATCAACACGGCGCTGCGATCGGGTCCGACGGCGCGGACCCAACTGCTGTCGAGCCTCGGTGCACCCAAGCTGCGCGCCGCTGCGCCGCTCTGGCTGGGCACCCTCGGCGAGATCGAGCGCCTGCTTCCCCAAATCGCGGCCCTGTTCGACCTGGTGGTCATCGACGAGGCGTCCCAGGTCGACCTGGCCCTCGCCGCTCCGGCGCTGCTGCGCGGAGCCCGCGCGGTCGTCATCGGTGATCCGAACCAGCTTCGGCACGTGGCCTTCACCGGCGATGCCGCCGTGGAGGCCGCCTTCGACGAGCATGGCCTCGCCCCCGAGATCGCCCGGCTCCACCCGCGACGCAACAGCGTGTACGACGTCGCCGCATCCGCGGCGCCCGTCATCTGGCTCGACGAGCACTTCCGGTCGCTGCCCCACCTCATCCGCTTCCCGCTGCGCGAGTTCTACGCACGCCGGGTCGAGCTCGTCACGAACACGCCCGCCACCGAGTGCCGCGACTGCATCGACATCGCCCGCTGCGAGCCCGGCGCGGACATCGCGACGACGATGCGGCTGCTGCGCGAACTCCGGACGAACCGCTTCGGCGACGTCGGCGTGATCACGCCGTTTCGCGACACCGCCGACCGGCTCACCGAGGCGGTCCTCCTCGAGTTCGGGCCCGACGACATCGCAGACATGCGTCTGATGGTGACCACCGCTCACGGCTTCCAGGGCGCCGAACGCGACCACATCATCGTCGTCCCCGGCCTCCGCCCCGACGACACCGACCAGCGACGACGGTTCGTGGAGCAGCCCAACCTGTTCAACGTGATGGTCACGCGGGCGCGCCGCCACATGGTGGTGGTCACGCCGCTCGAACCCGACACGACGACGCGTCTCGGCCGGTTCCTCGGCTGGTCGGAACACGCGCCGGCGCCCATCGACTGCCCCGAGACGTCGGGACGGCCCGGCGCCGACGACCTCGGCCATCTGCTGCGCGACCGGGGGATCGCCGTGCGGTTCGACTACCCCGTCGGGCAACATGCGATCGACCTTGTCGCCACCGGATCGGGCCGTTCGATCGCCGTGATGTGCGGCGTGCATCCCGACGGCCCGGCGGCGCACCGCCGCCGTCACATCGAACTCGTGCAAGCGGGATGGCGGATCTTCGACCCCGTGGCGTGCGCGGACGCCGCCGAGTTGATCGATGTCGCCGGACAGATCGCGGCGGTCACGTCGCCGTCGGTCCGGTCGATCAACCCAGCCTGACCGCAACGGCGGAGTCGAGCTCGGGGCCGAGGAGCCGGCTGCCGAGGTGCTGGAACCAGTCGACGTCGCCGGTGGTGAGGAACGTGGGCGGACCGGGCGGGCTGTCGGATGGCCGCAGCAGCGACGACGCCTCGAGCCGGTGACGCACCTCGAAGGCCGTCTCGTCGGCGCTCGATACCAGCACGACCTCGCGGCCCATCACGTCGGCGATCGTGCGGGCAAGGTACGGGTAGTGCGTGCACCCGAGTAGCAGCGTGTCGACCTTCGCCGCGATCGCCGGAGCCAACAGACGCTCTGCGAGTACATGGACCTGCTCGGAGTCGAACTCGCCTCGCTCGACGAACTCGACGAAGCCCGGGCAGGCGAGCGCCTCCAGCGCGACCTCGGGCGCAGCCACCTCAACGCTGTGCTGGTAGGCACCCGAATTGATGGTTCCGACCGTGCCGATCACGCCGAGCCGTCCGTTGGTCGTCACGGAGATCGCCGCCCGCACACCGGGCTCGATCACACCGATCACCGGGATGTCGAAGCGATCCTGCAGCTCGTCGAGCGCTGCGGCGGCCGCCGTGTTGCAGGCCACCACGAGCATCCTCGCGTCGCGCCCTTCAACGAGTTCGGTGGCGATCTGGTGGGCGAAGTGACGTACTTCCTCCTGGGGCCGCGGACCGTAGGGATATCGGCCCGTGTCTCCGAGATAGACGATCTCCTCGTTCGGCAACAGGTCGATCACCGCACGGGCCACGGTGAGCCCGCCGAACCCCGAATCGAAGAGCGCAATGGGGCGATCTGGCACCGGGGAAGCCTACGCGACCGCCCGGAAGCGCTCAGGGTGGCGATCGGCGCTGAATCCGGGACCGGCCGCCCGGCTCGACTCGGATAGACAACTCACCATGCAACTCAGCGAACGCATGGCCGACCACGTGGTGCTCATCGACGGCGGGTTGTCGACGGCGCTGGAGGAACAGGGTCACCACCTGAACGATCCGCGTTGGACCGCCCGATTGCTCTCGGAAGACCCGGAGGCCCTGCGGGTTGCGCACGAATCGTTCGTCGCCGCGGGCGCCGAGGTCGTGACATCGGCGAGCTACCAGACAGTCGATCCCGACGAACTGCGCGCCAGCGTCGCCGCAGCACGTGCGGCAACCGCCGGCACTGCGCTCGTGGCTGCGTCGGTCGGCCCCTACGGTGCGCTCCTGCACGACGGGTCGGAGTACCGCGGCCGGTACGGCCTCTCGATCGAGGAGCTCGTCGCGTTCCACGCACCACGCCTCGCGACGCTCATCGACGCGGCGCCCGACGCGATCGCTGTCGAGACGATCCCCGACATCGACGAGGCGCGGGCGCTCGCCATCGCACTCGCCGACGTTGGCGACGAGCTTCCCGACACGTGGGTGGCGTTCAGCGCCAGCGCGAATCCGACGATCGGCCGAGCCGGTGTCGCGACAGCCGCAGGTGACGATCTCGGCGACGCGGCAGCGGTGTTCGCCGACCTCGATCGGGTGGTCGCCATCGGCGTCAACTGCACGGCACCGAGCCACGTGGCACCCGCCCTGGAACGGATCGCGGAGCGCACCGACCGGCCGTTGGTCGCGTACCCCACCGGAGGCGGCCGATGGGATCCCGCAACCGGATGCTGGGACCATGCCGGCGAGCGCATCACCGCCGACATGGTGGCGTCGTGGCTCGCGAGCGGAGTGCGCCTGCTCGGCGGGTGCTGCGGCTTCGGGCCCGACGCGCTCGCCGACCTGGCCGATCTCGCCGGTGTGCAGCGGCGGACGCGCTGATTCGCCGGGGCGAGTGTTACACCCAGGGTCCAGAGATCTCGTAGACGCGGCCGGGATTGCGCTGCGAGGTGACGTACATGCGCGTGCCGGACGGGTCGAAGACCACGCCGGTCATCTCCGAACCGTCGACGCCCGACACCTGCACGATCGGCTCGGCGACGCCACCCGAGATCATGACCACCTGCATGTCGCCGCCGTCCTCTGCAACGAACAAGTCGCCCGAGGCGCGGCTCGTGAGATTGTCGACGCCCGACAACGCCGACATCGGCACCGCGACGGCGTCGTAGCGCACGGCAAGCTGATTCGTCGCCGGCGAGTACGACCACACACGGTTGTCGCCCTTGGTGGTGAAGTAGACGACACCGTCGAGCACGCAGATGCCCTCGCCGCCGTCGAACCGATGGGTTCCGGCGACCTGGTTTCGGGTCGAGTGCGAGGAAGCCGACGGGTCGGGCACCTCGGCCCACACGACCGTCTCGCCGTCGAGGGTGAGCACCTCGAGTAGCCCCGACGCCAGGTCGGGATAGGTGTCGGGGCGGAACCGGTAGAGCGCGCCGTCGGGTTTGTCCTCGGTGAGGTAGATCGTCTGCGTCGCGACGTGTACCGCCGCGGCCTCGTGGTTGAAGACCCCCATCGCCGGGCGGGCGGCCGGCGGGTTCACGCCGAACGCATCGACCTCCCATATCCGCCCGGTGTCGACCTCTTCACCGCTCAGCCAGGTACCCCACGGGGTTGCGCCGCCGGCGCAGTTGCGCGTCGTGCCGCCCAGCAGCCGCTCGGCGCCGACGACCGTGCCGTCGGCCGCGAAGACGATGCGCGAGACCCCGCCGAACGGAGGGTACGACTCGTGGTTCTGCACGTAGACCCACCCGCCTTCGGGCAGCGCGAACGTTGCGGCACCGTCGGGGTCGCCCGGCCACACGTACTCGGTGCCGGGAACCCGGTACCCGGACGTCGCGATGACCCGCGAGGTGAACCCCGCGGGCAGGCGCAGCCCGTGCCCGTTGGTCGCGCCGAGCGGGCCATAGGTGGTCGGCGGCACCACCGTGGTGGTCGTCGCCAACGTGGTGGTCGATCCGGCCGGCGGGCCGGGGTCGCACGCGGTGAGCCAGCGTGCCCCCGCTACCACGACCGCTCCCGTGCCACCGAGCCGCAGCACATCGCGCCGGTTCATCCGCGAGACACCCTCGTTCGTCATCTGCCGTCCCCCCGAGGTCAGCCGTTGTTCACCAAACGGCCACTTTAGGGGGTTGGTCAGCCGACTCGGCGGTCCAGCTTCTCGTAGAACGGCGTGAGGGTCCGGAGGTGGTCGCGCATCTCGCGCTCCGCTGCCTCGGGGTCACCGGCCTCGATGGCGGCCAGGATGCGCAGGTGCGCCTCGGCGACGCGCTGCCAGAACGCGGCCGGCGCATCCTCGCGACGGACGCGATGGCGCAACGCGCCGTACAGCGGCCGGGTGAGGGCCCCGACCAGTTCGTTGCCCGACATGTCGAGGATGGCGAGATGGAACAGCTCGTGATCTTCGTGGTCGACGAGCTCACGCAGCTCGGCGACCTGCTCGTCGGTGCGCCGGAGAGCCGCGAGCGCGCACGCCGGAGCCTCGAGCAGCTCGCGGGCCTCCACGATCTCGCGCACCGAAACACGCTCGGTCGCGGCCAACAATCCCAGCCCGAACTGCAGGTCGGCCTCCAGTCCATCGGGATCGGGCTCGGCCACGAACGTCCCGCCCGTGGTGCCGCGGGTCGTCACCACGAGTCGCCGCGCCTCCAGGAGGCGGATCGCCTCACGAATCGTCGACCGGCTCACTCCAAAGCGCTCGCACAGATCGGCCTCGCCGGGAAGCCGCTCGCCGGGCAGCACCCGACCGTCGACGATGTCGTCGCGAAGCCGGTCGGACACCTGCTGGTACGCCGGGAGATTCTTGGTCTCGTCCACCCCCACCGCTGGGAGCCTAAGGATCGGCACCGCCGAAATGCCAGAAGGGGCGGCCGTTGGATCGGCGTAGTGTCGCCCGCCATGACCCCCGAGGAGTTCCGCAGCGCGGGCCACCAGCTCATCGACTGGATCGCCGACTACTACGACCGCATCGACGATCTGCCGGTTCGCAGCCGGTTCGAGCCGGGCGACCTGACCGCCCAGCTGCCGTCCGAACCGCCCGCCTCGACCGACTCGTTCGACGCCGTCCTGGGCGACCTCGATCGGCTCATCCTGCCCGGACTCACCCTGTGGCAATCGCCCAACTGGTACGCGTACTTCCCGGCGAATGTCACCTTCGCGTCGATCCTCGGCGAGCTCGCCGAATCGGGGCTCGGCGTCAACGGGTTCAGCTGGGTCACCAGCCCGGCAGCGACCGAGCTCGAAACGCTGATGATGAACTGGATGGTGCAGCTGCTCGGGCTCCCGCCGCATTTCGTCGACCACGGCGTGATCCAGGACTCGGCCTCGACCGCAACGCTGTGCGCGATCCTCGCTGCCCGCGAGCGCGCCACCGCCGCTGGGATCCCGGCCACCGACCTGGTCGCCTACGCGACGGCGCAGGCACACTCGTCGGTCCAGAAGGGGCTTCGGGTCGCGGGAATCGGCGAGACACAGCTGCGCGTCGTCCCGCACGACGAGGCGTTCCGACTCCGCCCGACCGAGCTCGCGGCCATGATCGACGACGACCTCGCCGCCGGCCGACACCCGTTCTTCGTGTGCGCGGCGGTAGGCAGCACCTCGACCGAGTCGTTCGACCCGGTGCCGGCGATCGCCGAGATCACCGACGGGAGCGACGTGTGGCTCCACGTCGACGCGGCGATGTGCGGGATCGCGGCCCTGTGCCCCGAGTTGCGCTGGGTGAACGACGGCGTGGAGCGCGCCGACAGCTACGTGACGAACGCCCACAAGTGGATGGGCGTCAACTTCGACTGCTCGCTGTTCTGGGTGCGCGACCGGGCTGCCCTCACCGATGCCCTGTCGATTCAACCGGCGTACCTCCGGTCGGCCGCGGCGGCCTCCGGCGCGATCGACTACCGCGACTGGCAGATCCCGCTCGGTCGACGGTTCCGGGCGCTCAAGCTGTGGTTCGTGCTGCGCCTTCACGGGGTCGACGCGATCGCCGACATGATCCGTGGACACCTGTCGATGGCCGCCGAACTCGACTCGTGGGTCCGAGCGGACGACCGTTTCGACCTCGTCGCTCCCACCACGATGAATCTCGTGACCATCGCGCTCGTCGACGACGCGTCGACCCGAGCGTTGATCGACGCCGTGAACCAGTCGGGTCTGGCAGAGGTGACGCCCACGATCGTCGACGGCCGGACCGCAATGCGCATCTGTGTGGGGAGCCGCCTTACGCAGCGCCACCACGTCGAATCGACGTGGCACATGATCGGCCGATTGGCACAGGCGATTCTGCCCGGCTGACTCAACGCGCGGTCGCCCCGCGCCGAGAGGAGGGGGTGCGTCGCCGCCCGACCCTTCTTGCCCTCCCGCTGATCATCGCGGGTTCGACGCTGCCGCTGCTCACCGGCACCGACGGCGACGCTGCCGCGTTCGAGGGGTCGAGCAACGTGTTCATCTCGGACGAGGTGGCGATCACCGACAGCATCGGGTCGCCGAGCGATTGCACGTCAAGCCAGATCGCCGGCGACGCCGCCGCGAGGAACGCGGTCGACGCCCAAGACGACGCATGGCGAACCGCGGCGACCTCCCGTGGACTCACCACGATCACCCGGTTCGACCTGCCCGAGCCGACCGATCCCGATCGCGTTCCCGAGAATCCGCTCCATCTCACCGACCCTGCCGCCGGCTCCGGCGGCACCGAGACCGCCGTCAACGTCACCTACCGCAACGTCGCGATCGGGGCGAGCGGGATCGGAACCGACCCGAACGCCGCGGCCCCGCCATTCGCCTATCGCAACCCGTACCTGCCTCGGCCCGCTGAGGGCACGATGCAGGACTGCTCGCCGTACCCCGCGTCCCTGTACGACCTCAGCCCGGCGGCCGGCGTACAGGCGGCTCGCCACTGGAACGCCTTGTACGGCAGCAACCTGCAGCGCGACGCCGCGCTCTTCGAGTTCTCCCGGCCGGTGCACGCCTTCGGCGCCTGGTTCGGCGATCTCGAGACGCGGCCGCCCGACACCCCCGCGTGGATCCGTCTGTTCGGCGCCGACGGCGCGGTCGTGTGGGAAGGGCCGGTGCCGGCGACCGCTGCTGCGTCGCCCACCGACGCCGAGTGCGGCGGCACCGGTGCCAACACCGATCCGCTCGCGTGCGGCAACCAGACCACGCGCTGGATCGGCTTCGTGACCTCCGTCGGCGATGATCCGTCGCCTCCATGCTCGTGATCGTCGGCGACGACGACTCGTGTTCGCAGACAGGCGACTGCGACGCGACGTCCGAGCACTTCGCATGGATCGGCGCGACCATCGCCGAAGGCAACCCCGACCTGGCGGTCACGATCGACGACGGGCTCGACACCGTGGCGCGCGGCAGCACCATCACCACCACGGTCGATGTGGAGAACGTCTCGAAGATCGACGCGACGGGCGCGGCCGCTTCGGTCGCCCTTCCCGCAGGCGTGCACGTCGTGAGCGCGTCCGACGGTGGAACCGAGTCGTCCCCCGGCGTCGTCACCTGGCCGATCGGTGGCCTCGACGCGCTCGACGGCCGGTCGTTCACGCTCACGGTGCAGGTCGATGCGGCCGCGCCGCCCGGCGCCTCGCTCGGCTTCGTCGCCTCCGTCACCGACGACGGAACCAACGGCGACGATCCGACACCGGCCGACAACACCGCGACCGACACCGACCGGGTCGGCACCGTCGATCTGGTGGTCGCGATCGACGACGGCGTCGACCGAGTGGCCGCCGGCGGCGAGACCACGTGGACGATCGACTGGGCGAACCTCGGTTCCGCAGCCGCGCCGGGAACGACGATCACGATCGCGCTCCCGCCGGGAGCCACCCTTCTCGACGGTTCGACCACCATTTCGATCGGGTCGCTCGGCGCGGGCGAGACCGGCACTGCGACCGTGACCGTTCGCCTGCCGAATTCACTCACCAACGGATCGACGGCGGAGGCGACGGCAACCATCGGCTCCGAGGCGCCCGACGAGAACCCCACCGACAACGAGGCGAGCGACAGCGACGACATCGACGGTGTCGACCTCACCATCTGGAAGACCGACGGACGGAGCACCGCAACCGTCGGATCCACGGTGACCTACGACATCACCGTCGCGAACGACTCGGCGGTTCCGGCGACCGGCGTGCACGTGAGCGACGATCTCCCGGCACAGCTCTCCCTGGTGACGGCGAGCGACGCCCCGACCATGGTCGGGCGCACGCTCGTCTGGGGTCCCCTCGCCCTGGCCCCCGGCGAGTCCCGAGCGTTGAGCGTGACCGCGACCGTGAACGGCGCGCCCGGCGATGACGTGACCAATGCCGCCGTCGTTGCCGACGACGGCGCGCACGGCGTCGACGCCGACTTCGCCGACAACGTGGCAACCGACCTCACACGCATCGCAGCCGTACCGGCGACCACCACCACGACCACGACACCGCGCAGAACGACGACCACCACCTCCGCATCCTCCGCCGCCGCTCGACAAGCGGTGCCGGGACGCAGGGGTGCGCTCGCAGCGGCGGCGGGCAACGGTCAACTCGACGGAGCGATCATCGCGGGTTCGTTGGCGCGTACCGGCGGGGCGGTCGGCGGGTTGGTGGCGGCCGGCGGCGCGCTCGTCGGTCTGGGCCTGGCTGCGCGGCGCCGCTCCCGTCGCACGGCCGCAACCCGCCGCTGAGGTCCGGGCAACCCGGACGGTCGGCCTTCTCCACGGTTGTTCCGCGGAGAAGACTGGTGCCCGGACAACCGGTCTTCTCCGCGGTTGATCTGTGGAGACGATCGCTGCCCGCTCCGGCCTTCTCCACGGTGGTTCCGCGGAGAAGACTGGTGCCCGGACAACCGATCTTCTCCGCGGTTGATCTGTGGAGACGATCGCTGTCCGCGTCGGCCCGCACGGCGCGGGTCGGGCGAGTCAGCGCGGAAACGGACCGGCCTTCGCTACCAGCCCGGGCGTCGGGTGACCGAGCGCCGCCTCGACCCACGGCACGGTCTCGCACAACCGGCCGAGGTCGACGCCGGTCGGATGACCCATGCGTTCGAGCAGGTACACCAGATCCTCCGTGGCGATGTTGCCCGTCGCATTCGGCGCGAACGGGCATCCGCCGATCCCACCGAGCGATGCGTCGAGCACCGTGACGCCGGCCTGCACCGCTGCGGTCGCGTTCGCGAAGCCCATGTTGCGCGTGTTGTGGAAGTGGCAGCGGAGCCGGACATCAGGGCCGAGCACGTCTCGAGCGAGGGCCACGCGGGCGGCCACGTCGGTCGGCACGGCGACCCCGATCGAGTCGGCGAGCGCGATCTCGCCGGCCCCGAGCGGAGCGAGTTCGCCCAGAACCCACTCGAGCCGATCGATCCCGACCTCGCCCTCGTACGGGCAGCCGAACGTCGCGGCGAGCGTGATCGTCGTGGGGATTCCGGCCTCGGCGGCGCCCGCACACACGTCGGCCGCGGCGGCGATCAGGCCCGCCGTATCGGAACCTTGGTTGCGCTCGGCGAAGGTGTCGGTGCAGACGACCACAGCGTTGATCTCGTCGACCCCGCCGGCGATCGCCCGGCCGAGGCCGCGCCGGTTGAGGACCAGCCCGATGTAGGACGCCCCGAGCGCCCGCGTTGCGTCGTCGGCATGCAGCGCCGCCATCACCGCGTCGGCATCGGCCATCTGCGGCACCCGAGCCGGGTTCACGAAGCTCACCGTCTCGACTCGGCGGATGCCCGCGCGCACGAGCCGCGAGATCAACTCGACCTTTTGCTCGGTCGACAGCATCGCCGGGTCGGACTGCAGCCCGTCACGGGCGGCCACGTCCACGATTTCGATGTGCGCGCTCATCGCGCCATTCTCGCCGACCGGTAAGGTGCGCGGCCATGAGCGAGACCACGCCTGACGCCCTCTTCGGCGTCGATGTCGACCGGGCCAAGGACGCGCTCGAGTGGCTCTGGGACCACCGCGACGAGATCGCGCATGTGGCCGAGACGCTGCCCTCGCTGCTCGACTCGGCGGGCAACTCGATCACCGCCGCGGGCGGCGGCGCTCACACCGCGGCGGATCTGCTCATCGGCACGCCTGAACGCCCCGGGGCGAAGGGGCTCGCCGAGGTAGCGGCGAAGACGCTCCGGTCATGCGAGAAGGAGCTCGCCGAGCTGCACGAACTGCTCGACGACCTGGCCGACCGCCTGGATGCGATCAACCTGCCCGGCGTCGGCACGGTGTTCGACCAAGCGGCCGGGAAGCTCCGCGACGGCTCGGCGCGCGTCGACCGGGTCGCGGACGGCATGCACGGCGTGGCGTCGACCCTCACCCAGCTCGGCGGATCGCTCGGCGAAGCCGCCGGCGGGCTGCGCAACGCCGGCGATCACCTCACCGATACCGGCACGACGCTGCGGAGCCTCCTGGCCGACACTCCGACGGCCGCACGAACAACCACCACCAGGGCGCGCCCGAAGCCCGCACCGAAGGCCGCACCGAAAGCCGCCGCCGCAGGATCGGTCGGCTCGATCGGCGAACTTCTCGAGCAGAGCGACTGATGCCGACGCCCCGATCGGAGGGGGTCTCAGTCGGCCGGTGATTGGTCCGGCGCGGGGCCGACGGCACCGGTCGGGGTGGATGCGACCGCGTGGTTCAAGCGAGCGATCTCCTCGGTCAGCGCCGCGATCCGCTCGGTGAGGCCGTTGTTGTACTCGATCAGGGTGCGCAGCGACTCGGTGTTCGAGTAGGTGTGAACCGCCAGCTCCGAGCTGACCTGATCGGCACGCTTCGCTGCGATCAACAGGATCGCACCCTGCAGGCCCGCCATCATCGACAACGCGAGGTTGAGCAGGATGTAGGGGTACGGATCGAAGCCGCTTCGGCCACCGCCCGACCCGACGTGGAAGACGGTGTTCGCGACGGCCCACACGATCATCAGCCCGATGAACGTCGCGACGAACGGCCACGAACCCATGCCGTTGCGAACGCGATCGGCGAGTCGCTCGCCGAGGGTGAGCTGTTCGCCCGAGCGAACACCCGGATGCCGATGCCACAAGGCGGTGATGCCCATCGTTCGCTCCTTCCCTCAGCGGGTCCGAGCGACTGTAGGCCCGTTCGCCCGTCGACGTATCAGCGGGATGCCGCTCGGGAGAACTTGCGAATAGCGAGGGTGGAGAACACAGCGGTGATGCCGAGCGCCCACAGGGCCGCCTGCCACGCCATCGAACCGACGGGATGGCCGGCGTACAGGGCGCGGGCAGCGTTGGTCACCAGCGTGAACGGGTTACGGTCCGCGACCCAGCGAAGGCCGGACGGCATCCGCGACGGGTCGACGAAGGCCGACGACACGAAGGTCAACGGGAACATCCAGATGAAGCCCGCCGAGTTCGCCGCCTCGACGCTGCGAACCGACAGGCCGATCAGCGCCTGAATCCAGCTGAACGAGTAGCTGAAGGCCAGCAGCAACAGCGTCGCCAGCACGGCGTTGACGACGCCTCCTTCGAACCGGAAGCCCACGAGGAAGCCGACGATCAACATGACGGCGAACGTGACGAGGTTGCGGGCGAGGTCGCTGAAGGTCCGGCCCACAAGTACCGCCGCCTGCGAGATCGGCAGCGAGCGGAGCCGGTCGATGAACCCCTTCGACAGGTCCTCGGCCAGCCCGACGCTTGTAAACGCCGAGCCGAACACGATCGTCTGGGCGAAGATGCCCGGCAGCAGGTACTGCTCGTATCGGAACCCCGGGATCTCGATCGTGCCGTCGTAGACGTAGCGGAACAGCAACACGAACATGATCGGCTGCAGGGTCGCGAACACCAGCGTCTCGGGGCTCCGCGGCACCGCGCGCAGATGGCGCGTCGCCTCGTTGAGACTGTCGCGGATGGCCCACACCACCCCGCTGGGCGGCTCGGACGCGAGCTCGGGTGCGAGATCGGTCATGGTCACTCCTTCCCGAATGAACCGGCGTCGGCCTGATCGGCGCCGTGGCCGGTGAGCGTGAGGAACACGTCGTCGAGAGTCGCCGTCTCGACCGACAGGTCGACGACGACGACCCCGGCGGCGTCGATGGTGCGGACGAGCTCGGGTGTGGTCACGCCGCCTCGCAGCGGCACCATCAGCAGGTCGCCCTCGATCTGCGGCTCCCCCTCGGTGCTCCGAAGCGGCCCGACGGCCGACACGACGGCGCCGGCTTCGGTGCCGGGTGCCAGGCGGATCTCGGCGCGGGCGCCGCCGATCCGCGACTTCAGCTCGTCCGCCGTGCCCCGAGCGATCGCGGTTCCGTGGTCGATCACGATGATCTCGTTCGCCAGTCGATCCGCCTCGTCGAGATACTGCGTGGTGAGCAGCGTGGTCATGCCCTCGGAGACCAACTCGTCGATCAGGTCCCACATCGCCAGACGGCTACGCGGGTCGAGCCCGGTGGTCGGCTCGTCGAGGAACAGCACGACCGGGCGTGCGACCAGGCTCATGGAGATGTCGAGCCGGCGGCGCATGCCGCCCGAGAAGCCCTTCACGACGCGGTCCGCGGCGTCGGTGAGGGCCATGCGATCGAGCAGTTCGGCGGCGCGAGCGCGCGCCTCGGCGGCGGACATGCGGTAGAAGCGACCGACGAGGATCAGGTTCTCGCGGGCGGTCAAACGCTCGTCGACGGCCGCGTACTGGCCCGTCAACCCGATGCGCGATCGGACCCGGCGCGGTTCGGCCACCACGTCGATGCCGTCGATGCGCGCCGTGCCGGCGTCGGGGCGTAGCAGCGTGGTGAGGATGCGCACGGCCGTGGTCTTGCCCGCACCATTCGGCCCGAGAACGCCGAGCACGGTGCCGCGCTCGACACTGAGATCGAGGCCGCGAAGGGCCTGAGTCGACCCGAAATGCTTGACGAGTCCTTCGGTTTCCACGACCGGCATCGACGGTGCTCCCGGGGTGTCGCGATCCGGCCGATCCGGCCGCAGGGCGCACGACCGTACCGGCCGCGTCGGGTCTCGCCAAACCGATTTCGTGTGAAGCTTGAAGGGTGAACCTCGCCACACTGCTGATCGCCGTCGCCTCCGGCGCCGCCGCAGCATGGGGATACGCCAGGCCGGCCCGGTCGGGTCCGCTCGCCGCGATCGTTGCCGTCTGGTGGCTCGGCGCCGCGTGGCTCGCGGGAGCGTTCGTACGCACCGATCTCGGCGTCGCCGCCGTTGCCGGATCGTCGTCGGCCGACGCTCCGTTGCACCTGCGCCTCGCGGCGATCTGGGCCGCGCCGAGCGGCTCGCTGTGGGTGTGGTGCACGCTCGTTGCAACGGGCGTGGCCGTCGTCGCGCACCCGTCGGCGTCCGTATGGGCCCGCCGCTCCGCCGCGGGGTGCTCGGCGCTCCTCACGGCGACGTGCCTGCTCGGCGCCAACCCCTTTGCCACGCCGTCGCCGATCCCGCGGCGCGGCGCTGGCCTCTCACCGGTGCTCGAACACGGGCTCATGACCGTGCATCCGCCGCTGCTCTACGCCGCTCAAGCGGCCACCATCGCCGCGGCCGTCGCCGCCGCGATCGCGATCGGGCGCGACGGGGGCGACACGCTCGACCGCCCCGCCGGGACGCGACGGGCGTGGGCGATCCCGCTGGCGGCGCTGGCCGCGGCGACCATCCTCGGCGCGTGGTGGGCGCATGACGAGGCCGGCTGGGGCGGGTGGTGGGCGTGGGATCCCGTGGAGAACACCGCCCTCACGCCGATGGCGTGCCTGGTCGCCGCCGGGCATGCCCGCACCGGCCGAGCAGCGCTCCGGTGGATCGCTGCCGCGGCCACGGCGGTGCTGCTCGGGGTGGTCGTGGCTCGCACCGGATGGGCGTCCTCGGTGCACGCGTTCGCGCCGTCGCGCGGCCCGGCCATCGGCCTCGCGTCGTTCACCCTCGCGTTCGTCGCCGGATGGATCACGCTCGCCCGTCGCCGACCGGCGTGCCCGGCCGACGAAGCCGAGTCCGGCATGCTCACGGCCTCCCCCCATCGACCTGGGCCGCGGCGTGTTGCCACCACGGTGACCGCTGTCATCGCCACCGCGGTGGCGGTCGTCGTGGCCGCGGCCGAGGTCGCCGCCGCGTGGCTCGGGACGCGGGCACGGCCTGCGGTGCTCGATCCGGTGTGGGCCGCGCGGGCCCTGCTACCCGCCGGTGTGCTGATGGCGGTGGCGCTGGCCGGGTGGGGATGGCGACGGCATCACGGCGCCGCGGCAACCATCGCGCACCTAGGCGTCGCCACGCTCGCCGTTGGCGCGGCGTTGGGAACGGGAACTCAGCGGTGCGTGATCGCTCCACTCGACAGGGCTGTGAGCGCCGGCACCGACACCGTGCGGTGGACCGGGTCGACGCTCGCCCAGTCGGCCGTCGACGACCCCGGGGCCGACCGCGATCGCTTGGTGCTGCACGTGACCGTGTCGGACGCGGGCGGGCGGGCGATGAGCCTCACGCCGATGATCGAGCGGTACCCCGACCTGGGTTCGACGCGGTCCCGCCCAGCGCGAGCACAGCTCGGGCTCGACGAGATCGAGGTCGCGGCCCTCTATGCCGACGACGAGCGCGCCACGATCGAGGTGCGGACGCACCGAGGCCTTCTACTTGTGTGGTGGGGGGCAGCCCTCGCGATCGGCGGCGTCGGACTCGCGGCGCTCCGGCGACCCGCGCTCAGAACGGCCGAGCCCGCCGAGCGCTCGGTTCAGTCGGACGAGTGATCTCCCGACGTGCCCGGACGCGCCGGGCCGTCCGAACCGCCAGACCCGCGGGCACGCCGGGCGCGCAGCAGCGAGTCGAGATTCGAGCCAGTCGCGGCCCCGCCGTCGCGGCCATCGGGAACACGCGGCGCGACCCCGCCATCGGGAACACGCGGCGCGACCCCGGCCTCGCGGCCATCGGGAACACGCGGCGCGACCCCGGCCTCGCGGCCATCGGGAACACGCGGCGCGACCCCGCCAGCGAGCCAGCGTCGGACGGCGTCGCGCGGCGAGCACCCGAGAGGCGTGCGGCGAGGGCCTCGAGCTGGGCGGGGCGCGTGGGCCGAGCGATCGCGTCGGTGCCCCGCACGAACGACAGCCGCGATAGGGCCACAACGAGGGGCCAGGCGAGCAGCGCCGCCCACAGCAGCCACGGTCGGAGGTCGAAGACCCGCCGGCCGGATCGAAGGCCGGTCGCATCGAAGGCCCGGCCGGCGGTTACGTCGCCGCGGCCGCGGGTGAGTGCGCTCCATGCCCGCATCGACTCCCGTCTGCGCCCCGGTCGAGGTATTCGCGGGAGAACCCCGAATCGGCGGTCGCCGAGACCGCGGCGATCGCAGCCCCGTCGAGGGTTGCGGTCACGCCGACGGCGTAACTCCCCGCCCGGCCGGCGGGAACCGCTCCGGCGAAGCGCCGGCCGTCGATCCGCTCGAGCCGCACGGTCGACACCTCGCCCGATGGATCGGTCACGCGTCCTTCGACGGCGGCGCCGTCGGGCACGTCGTCATCGAACACGGCCTCGACCCGGCCCTCGCCATCGGCGAACGACAGTCGGGCGGCACCGGCCGGATGTGGGAACGTCGCCCGGAAGACGCCCGACCAGAACTCCGGGTTGCCGTCCCACGCCGCCCACGGAGCCGACCAGCGTCGCCCGGCGTCGCTGGTCCACGCGGCGACCGTTCCCAGGCCGACCCGCCACGAAGCGAGGAGCGGATCGTCATGCTCGCCGACCTGCAGGTGGGTCGCCGCTGTCGGGCGGGCCGTCGTGGCGAGGTAGCCGCGCAGCGGCGGTGCCGCGTCGAGCGAGGCCACCATCGGGTCGACGCTGGTGCGGACCGGCACGACCTCGCCCTCGACAATGAGCTGCCGCGACACGACCTTGGTCTCCTGCAGCAAGAGATCGGGGAGGAGCTGCAGGTCGCGCCCGGGGTAGTAGCGACCGCCGCCGGCCTCGGCGATCTGCCGGAGCTGCCGTGCGGCGCCTTCGCCGGTTCCCATCACCGACACGGTGATGCCCGAGTCGCGCAGCTGGGCGGCCTGTGCGGTCAGGCCGGTCAGTGCCTCGCCCGACGTGAACCCGTCGGTGAAGAGCACGACATGGCGAACCGTGCCCTGCGCCTTGTCGAGCTGAGCGGCGGCCGCCTGCAGGCTCGTCCCGAGGCTCGTCGCCCGCCCCGTCTGCTCGATTCCGCCCATCCGGCGGCGTGCGGTGGCGCCGTTGCCCACGAGCGACACGTCGAGCAGCCACCGGTTGCGATCGTCGAGCGCGAGCACCCCGAGTTCGTCGGTCGGAGCCATGCCCGCAAGCGCCTTGACCGCTGCGTCGCGGGCGATGTCGGTCTTCTCCACGCCGCCCGGCAGCCGAGCGTTCGCGCCGATGCCCTCCTCGCTGCAGTGACACGCTCCCATCGAACCCGACACGTCGACCGCGAACACCTGGGCCACCCGAGACCGGCGCTGGTCGTCCGGCACCTCGCTCACCACCGGCAGCAGGTTCTCGAGCGGACTCCCCAGGTAGTCGCCGGCGCCGAACGACGAGGTGCCGCCGATCGCGACGAGCCCCACGCCGAGCTCGCGAACGGCCGTGTCGAGCTGTGCGGTCTGCGCGCTACTGAGCGATGCCGCCGGCACGTCGACAAGCCCGATGGCATCGAACGCCGACAGGTCGTTCAGGCCGCCGAGCGTCGTGGGGTCAGCGGTGGCAACGTCGGCGCCGGTCGCGGCCAACGCCGCCGCAACCGACGCGGCGTTGTCGGGAACGCCCTCGACGAGGAGCACCCGAGCGCGGCCGGCGACCCGCGTGGTCGCACGCCCCGCATCGTTCTGGGTGCGGCCGTTGTCGGGTCCCGAAACCAGCACCTCCCACCGCTGCTGCGCCGAGTCGTCGATCGGCTGGGTGAACGACACGGTCGTCGTGCCGGCGGTGACCTCAACAGCTCGACGATCCACCGGCTGATCGTTGCGACGCAGCGTGACCGTGACGAGCTGGGCGGCGGTGGCCACCAGATCGGCTTCGATCGTGGCGGTCTCACCCGGCCTGGCCACCTGAGGGGCCCGGACCGACCCGACCGCCACATCGGCGCCCGACGCGGGCGCCACGACGTGCACGTCGAGGCGCACACCGTCGCGGCGGAGTCGCGCGACCTCGGCCGCCGTGTCGCCGAGGGTCGGTCGGCCGTCGGACACCAACACGATGCGACGGGCGTGATCGGTTGGCAGCATCGCCGCTGCGACCCGCAGCCCCGACGCGGGGTCGGTGTCGGAACGATCGATCACGGCGGTCGAGCCGGCCCAGGCCAGGTGCTCGGCCACGCTGGCGTCGACTCGCGCCTGGGCGCCGACCGCGACCACGCCCGCGACGGAGCCGTCCGGAGCCGCCGCGAGGGCGTCGCCGACGAAGCGCTCGCCGGCGCGGTGCCACCCCCGACCGAATCGGACAGATCCACGACGAAGACGACGGCGACCTCGTCGGCGTCGAAGGTGAGCGTCGGAGCGAGGATCGCAGCCACGATCGCTGCGGCCACCGCACCCCGCCCGATCGCGGCCCAACGCCACTGCCGCCGCGACACGCCTCGCCGTCGCCGCGACCACCACCATTCGGCGGCGACGACCGCGAGCAGCGCGGCCAGCAACCACGGGGTCAGGTCGTCGTTCACGACGACCTCGTCGCCCTGCAGCCCGCTCGCAACGCCGGGGATCGCGAGCCTGGCCACCGGTCGCACGTCGCTCTCGGCGGGCGCGGGGTTCACCACCACGAGCCGACTGCCCTGACCGGCGATCTCGACGGTCCAGATCCCGGTGCGATCGAGCTCGGGCGGCGACATTCCCGGTTCGACAGCGGTTCGTGTGCCGGCTGGCGACACGACGGTGGCCTTCGCGCCGCTCTCGATCGGCAACGGATCACCCACCACCAGCGAACCCGCCGCCAGGTCGGGCCGGCCGAGCGATGTCAGCACCCGATCACCGAACACAGCGAACGCCGGAAGCAGGCCGAAGTTGGTGTGCGACAGGGGCGTGCCGAGATAGACGAAGGGCACGGCTGCGTCGCGTCCCGACACGACCAGCGGCGTGGCCTCGGAGCCGATCAGGGTGGTCGCGCCGGGCGCGTCGAGTCGTTGCGAGTCGGCGAACGCGAGCCCGGCCAGGTCGAGCCCGTCGAGCAGCTCGGTGTCGGATCGCACCAGGGTCGCGATGGGGTCGTCGAGCGTCGCACCCGCCGCCACCGCGCGGGTACCACCGGGCGGAGCGATCGCGACGTACGGCACCGTTGGCGATTCCGGGACGGCCACCTGGTTGTAGATCACCAGGTCGGCTTCGGCGAGCACCGCCGCTGCCTCGGGCGCCGTCGGGCCGGCGAGCCTCTGCACGGCGAGATCGGTGCGAACCCCGGTGAGGGCATCGAGGAACGGATCGTCGGGACCGACGAGCACCACGTCGAGGCGCGATGCCGACGGGCCGACGCCGTAGGCATGGTTGTCGAGGGTGAGCAGATCGTCGATGTCGGCCAAGACATCGATGCGCTCGCCGGACGGAACATCGGCACCGACTTCGGCCGCCGACCGGGCCGCGATCTTCACCGAGCGAGTCAAGGCCGTCCGACCGTCGACGTCGATGCGCACCGGGACCACCTCGGCGCGGTCCCACGAGTTGGTGACCGTGGCGGTCACGTGGGCTGCGGTTCCGCGTGGAGCGACCACCACGTTGGTGATGCCGACGTTGCGTTCGCCGCTACCGACCGGATCGAGACGAGTGCCCGGCGGGAGCTGTGCGATCGCCCGCCCGTCCAGCCCACCGTCGGAGATCAGCACCACGTCGGCGGAACGGTCGGGCCGGTCCAGGCTGCGCGCCAGAGCGCCCGTGCCGGCAGCGTCGAAGGGACCCTCGCCCGCTCGGAGCTCGCCGAGCGCCGCCCCCGCCTGGCTCGCCTGCAGCCCGGAGGCGACGATGCGCGCCGGCGCCCCCGTGGCGATGATCGACACCGTCACCTCCCCGCCGACGTCGTCGATGAGTCGTTCGGCGATGCGGCGCACCTCGTCGACCCGGTTCGCTCGGGCATCGGTGGCACCCATCGACGCGGAGGTGTCCGCCAACACGATGAGCTGCTCGGCCGAGCGCCGCCCGCTGTCGCGGCCCGGCCCGGCGAGCGCGGCACAGATGCCCGCCACCACGAGCAGCTGCAACACGAGGGGAATCGTCCACCGGAGCCGCTGCCAGGGCTTGGTGGCCACGGCCGGTCGGTCGATGCGGTCCCATCCGAGCACCGAGGACACGACGAGCTGCACGCGCCGCGACCGCAGGATGTGCAGCGCCACGACAGGCACCGTCGCCAGCAGACCCCACAGCGCCGCGGGATGGCCGAACGTCATCGGATCACCCCGGCATCGAGCAGCCGCGGCACGACGGTGCCGATCAGATCGTCCGACGCGTCGGTCGCGAGCCACCGTCCGCCGCGGCGGGCGACCCGGGCCGCCATGGCGGCGCGCAGCTCGCCGCGGCGACGGCGGAAGGCCGCCACCACGTCGGGGGTGAGGTCGGCGTCGACGAGCTCGCCGGTCTCCGAGTCGACCAGCTGCATCTCGCCCACCACGTCGTCGAGCAGGTCGACCGGCGAGCCGATCGCCATCGCGACCAACTGGTCGCGATGCACCGACAACCGGTCGACCGCCTCGGCCCAACCCGGCGTCAGGAAGTCCGAGATCACCGCGGTGACGCCGACGCCGCGCGGCACCAGCGCCAGCTCGGCGGCGCGTTCGGCGAGCCGTGTCGGACCGGCGGCGTCCCACGCGCCCACGTGCGCCAGCAGCGGCCCGAGCGCACCGCGCCCCCGATACCGACGAGGCACCCGATCGTGCAGCGTCGATACCGACAGCGTTTCGTTGCGTCCGAGAGCGACCACGCCGATGGCGGCCACCGTTCGTTGCGCCTGGCGGAGCTTGTCGCCGAACCCCATCGACGCGGACGTGTCCACGATGACGTGCACCGTCAGGTCCACGTCGGCCTCGTAGAGCCGAACGAGCACCTGATCGAGCCGAGCCCACGCCTGTACGTCGATCGTGCGGGGGTCGTCGCCGGGCTCGTAGTCGCGCCAGTCGGCGAAATCGAGCGAACGGCCGCGCCGCACCGACCGGTGCGCGCCGCCGTGGCGACCTTCACGGGCCGGTCCGCGGTGAGCGTGAGCCGCTCGAGCCGAGCGACCTCACCGGCCGACAACACGCCGTTGGGCGCGGCGCGTGCGCCGGACTCGCTCACACCGACGGCGCCGCCGACACGTGATCGAGCACCGCGCCCACCACATCGCGAGCGACGACCCCGTCGACCGCCGCTTCGAAGCTCAGCCCGATCCTGTGCTGCAAGGCAGAGGGCGCGACCGCCGCGACGTCGGCCGCCGCGACCGATGGCCGCCCGTCCAGCAGCGCCGTCGCCTTCGCCCCCAAGATGAGCGCCTGCGCGCCGCGAGGGCTCGCACCGAAACGGGCGTAGCGGCGCACGATGTCGGGCGCGGCATCGTGCGGGTGGGTGGCTTCCACGAGTTCGGCGACGTAGCGCACGACGTGGGACGGGACCGGTACGGCCCTGGTGAACGCCACGAGCTCGCGCAGCTCCGCCGCATTGGTCACCTGCGAGGGCGCCACGACAGTGGACGAGGTCGTGCGATCGATGATCACGGTGAGCTCGTCGACGCTTGGCCGCTCGACGACCGACTTGAGGAGGAACCGGTCGAGCTGCGCCTCGGGCAGCGGATAGGTGCCCTCCTGCTCGATCGGGTTCTGCGTCGCCAGCACGAGGAAGGGGCGTGGGAGCGGTCGGGTCTCGCCGCTCGACGTGACATGGCGCTCCTGCATCGCCTCGAGCAACGCGGACTGGGTCTTGGGCGTCGCCCGGTTGATCTCGTCGGCGAGGACCAGGTTGGTGAACACCGGCCCCGCCTGGAAGCGGAACGACCGGCCACCCGAATCGTCGGTCACGAGCACCTGGGTACCGACGATGTCGGCGGGCATGAGGTCGGGGGTGAACTGGATCCGCCGCCAATCGGCCCCGACGACTGCGGCGAGCGCCGTGACCAGCTGTGTTTTGCCGAGCCCGGGCACGCCCTCGATCAAGAGGTGGCCCTCGGCCAGCAGGCAGAGCAGCGCGTCGCGAACCAGCGATGTCTGACCGACGATGACCGTGCCGATCTCGTCGGTGATCTGCTGTGCGATCGACGAGTAGCGCGCCGCGTCCATCACGAATCTCCTTGTTGGTTGTCGGCGGCGGCGCGAGCCAACGCGTCGAAGTAGCGGCCGGTGAGCTGGCGGTACACCTCGGCGGTCGCCGGATCGCTCGTCGCCTGCGCGGCGCGAGTGCGGTAGCGCGCAATCGCGTCGGCGAGTGGAACGGTCGCCGATCCCCGCCGGCTGGTGGTCTCGGCCTGGCCGGTGCGCTCGCCCAGATCGCCGCCGGTGCCCGACTCACCGCCGCCCTCGGTGGCGCCGGTCGGGTCCGGAGCGAACACCGACGAGGTCGCGTCGCTGGACTCGGGGTTGGGGCTTCGCTGTTCGCCGGTGCCGGCGCCCACGGTTCCCTGTCCGCCTCTGCCAGAACCCGATCCCGCGCGCTGTCCGGCAGCCACCGTGCCACTCGGATTGCCCCCAGCGCCCTGCCCCTGCCCCTGCCCCTGACCCTGGCCCTGGCCCTGCCCCTGACCCTGCCCCTGACCCTGGCCCTGGCCCTGCCCCTGACCCCGACCCTGGACCCTGACCCCTGGCCCTGACCCTGGCCTGAGCCTGCCCTGCCCTGGCCCTGACCCTGGCCCTGGCCCTGTGCCGCCTGCGAGGCGGTCGCGCGCGCCGAGGCCGCCGCCGAAGCTGCCTGGGAGGCCGCTGTGCGTTCGGCGGTCGACGACGCCGCCGCCGCCGCTGCCGTCGCGGCAGCGGCCACCGCGGACGCCGCGGCGGGGCTCCCGGAACGAACCGATTCCGCCGCTTCCTTGAGCGCCGTGGCCAACTCCGGCGCCCCCGCCGTCTGGGTGGCGGCCAGCGCGTCGAGCCGTTCGGCGAGCGCAGAACGGTCCGCCTCCGACATGGCACCGAGCGATTCCGAAGCGGCCCGGAGTTGCGCCTCCGCGTCGCCGCCGTTACTGCCGGGGAGGGGCGAGGTTTGCAGCGAACGCTCCAGTCCGTCCTGCGCCGCGACCGCGGATGACAGGTCGGACCCGGCCGTCTGAAGCTCCGATGCCTCCATGTCGGCGAGCGTTGCGAGTGCCCGATCGAGCGACTGTGTGGCGATGCGATCGGCCAGCGAGTCAAGCTTCGCGGCGATGGCAGGGTCGTCCGCCGCGTCGGCCGCCCGGCGCAGCGACGCGACGGCTTCGGCCACCGCCGTTGCCTCGCGCGCCTCCTGAGCGCGCCGCTCGTCCTGCGGGCTCGGGGCGATCGTCAGCGCGACGGCGATCGCCGCCAACAGGCCCAACGCTCCGAGTCGTCGCATACCCCAGCGGGCGGCCGGCAGCGCTGCCGCCGGCGTGGCCTCGCGGGCGATCACCATGGCTCGTTCTCGAATCGCCGGTCCGAACGGCGAATCCGAGCCGGCGAACTCGATCGATGCCGCGAGCGCGTCGCGGCTTTCGAGGCCGGCGTCCAAGGCTCGGGCGACCACTATGTCGGGAAGCTGCCCGGCGGCGACGCTCGCCACGAACGTGAGCACGACGGCCGCCCCGACCAGCCAGCATGCGACCTCGAACGGTCGCCACGGAACGAAGCGGCCCAGCAGGAGCAGCGCCGCAACTGCGAGCAGCACCTGTGGGGCGATCCGCTGGAGGGCCGCCGCTGCGCGAATCCGACGGAGGCGGCGGCGCCCGGCGTCGACGAGCGCCTCGGGTGTCATCGATCGCGCTCCGCCGGCGCGACCACTCGCTTCGACGCGCCCCGAATGCACAGCGTCGTCACACCGAGCCAACAGGCGGCGGCCACGAGCCGGCCGCTCGATCCCGCCGGATCATCGTCCGCTATGTCACCCAGATCGACGAACCCGAACAGTGCGGTCGGCGAGGTCGCCGCCAGCAGCCGGGCCGCGTTCTCGTCGAAGGGTGGGGGGCTCTCAGCGGCTGCCACCGTTACCTGCGACACGAGCGTGAGACCGGCGACGATCCACGGGCCCAAGCACAACGCCAGGCTCATCGCGAGTGCGGTCACGATGGCGCCGACCGGCTTGGTGAACCACGAGCTCACCCACACGGACACCGCCGCGAGTTCGATCGCGATCGCCGCCAGCACGATGAGGCAGGTGATCACCGTGCGCACCGGCACACCGCCGAGCAAGTACGGAATGGCGATCACCGGAAGCGCGCACGCGATCACGACCATCAGATAGGCCGACGAGGCGATCAGTTTGCCGACCACGATCTGGGCGGGGCGCAGCAACGTGAGCTGCAACGGCTGCAGCGTCTGGTTCGCTCGTTCGCTCGCGATCGAACCGCCCGCGAGCGCTGGGACGAAGAGCACGAGGGTTCCCGTGAGCGCTACGACCACGGTCGTGAGCAGGATCACGCCGGTGTTGTTGAACGAGTCGATGCCGTTGAACTGGTCGTTCCCTCGCACGGTCAAGGCATAGGCCACGACCACGGCGAGGCCGGGAATCCCGATCGCGATGCCGATGCCGGCTGCTGCCGCGAACCCCGAGAACCGGCGGCGCATCTCGAACCGGACGATCGGGTTCGATCGGACGAGGCCCATCAGTTCAACTCCCCTGCGGTCAGCCGCATGAATCGCGCCTCCAGCCCGGTCGTGTCCGTCGACACCGACACCACGTTGCGCCCCTCCCCGACGAGCCGTGCGACCAACGCGGCTTGCGCGGCGTCATCCGAGATTCGGTACTGCTCGGCCGGCGCGTCGAGATAGGTCACGGTCACGACCCGGTCCGGTTCGTCTCCGAGGTGTTCGAACCCGGCCAGGCGCCCGTGTTCGATCACGAGCGCGTGCGAACACATCTCCTCGAGTTCGGCGAGGATGTGCGAGCTGACCACGATCGTGACGCCGAGCCCATTGAGGTGAGCGATGATGTCGCGGAGTTCGATGCGCGCTCGGGGGTCCAGCCCCGACGCCGGCTCGTCGAGCAGCAGCAGCTTCGGGTCGTTGATCAGGCCGCGGGCGAGCGCGAGGCGTTGCTTCATCCCTCGTGACAGCGTGTTCACGTCGGCGTCGCGTTTGCCGCCCAGGTCGACCAGCTCGAGCAGGCCATCGATCAGGCCCGGCCGCTGATCGGCCTTCACGGCGTACGAGTCGGCGAAGAAGTCGAGGTAGTCCACCACCGACAGGCCCGTGTAGAGCCCGAGCACGTCGGGCACGTAGCCGACGACGCCTCGCACCGCCGCCGTGTCGGCGATCGGGTGGCCGAACACCTCGACGGTTCCTGCCGTCGGTCGTAGCAGCGTGGCCGCGATCGACAGCAACGTCGATTTGCCGGCACCGTTCGGTCCGACGAGCCCGCACACGCAGCCAGCCGGCAGGTCGACCGTGACATCGTTGAGCGCAACGTTCGTCCCGTACACCTTCGAGACCCCGCGGAACGACACCGCCGCGGCAGCGCCGTCGCTCGGGGCGCGGGGCGCCTGCTGCTCGTCCGCGTGTCCGTCGATCATGACCCGATCTCGCAGTCGATCGCCATGGGCGCCGAGTACTCCACGTTCGAATGGAGGCGCAGCCACACCGTGTCGCCCGCCGCCATCGCGGGGAACCCGTACGGTTTGAATTCGTTCGGCGCGAGATACCGCCCATCGGCGAACGCTTCGCCCGCAGACGCAAGCTCCGTCCATGACGAACCGTCGAACCACTCGACCGGACCGATCGCCGAATGCACCGCGCACGGTCCCGCTGGGCGATCCACCGGCGACGAGATGCGCACGAACCGGGTGACGGATTCGCCGTTGTCGGCTCCGGCGGGGCCGGCGAGCTGACCGTCGAGCGGTGCCGGCGCCCGCCACCCCACCTCGTCGACGCGCAGGGCTGCGCCGACGGGCCCGCCGGGAGTGGGCGCTGCGGCGATCGGAGCGAACGACCAGATCGCGATGGTGGTGCGCGCGCCGCCGACGTCGCGTTCGGCCATGCCACGTGCGGCGATTCGACCTGAGGAGTTGGCGCCGAAACGGTCGGGCGACGACCACGCGCCGATGGATGTGTCGGTGAGGCACGGTCCCCACAACCGGTCGTCCCGAGAACAGGTCGGGACCGATGGCCACAGGGTTGCGAACGCCTGCAGCGAGCTGGACAGCGAGATCCCGACGGTGCGCTTCGCCCCCGGAGCGAGATTCCCGACCTGGGTGCTCACGCCCGCCGTGGACACCGACACATTGTCGACGGTGTCGGTCGACCGGTTCGTGACGGTGACCGAGACGGTGGCGCCGTCCGCCGCGCTGGCGGTGACGTCGAGCTGCGCGCCGTTACCGACCGTGAGCGGACCGAGCGCCGCGGCGCTCACGCCGTTGATCGGCACGTCGAAGTGGGCCCGCCGATCCGACCCTGACTCCGCTACGGCGATGCCCCCCGTCGAGGCCAGCAGTTCGGCGCCTTCCGGGAGGGCCACAACCGGGTCGCTCGCGACCACGCCGCGGGCCTGAGCCGTCGCGATGAGCCCCCACGGGGTCGACTCGGCTACGGCGATTCCCCGCGGCTCGGCGCTGGTCAGCGCTGCCTGCCCGCCGACGACCAGGGCCACGGCGACCACCAGCGAGAGTCCCGGCGACAGGAACCACATGTACCGTCGCCGCCGAGGCGTGCGAAGCACCAGCCACAGCACGGGTCCCACGAGCAACACGGTGCCAAACACCGAGCCTGCGACGACCCCCCACGACAGGTAGTCCATGTCGACCAGCATCGAACGGGGCATCCAGGCGAGATCGGCGCCGATGCCTTGGGACGGGTCGTTGAATCCCCAGCCGCCGCCTCCGTCGGCCTGAAGGCTGGGGCGCGTGGCGACCGGCTCGATCGCCTCGCTCCAGCGCGCCTGTTCCGGCGCGTCGCCAACGAAACGAACCCAGCCGAGCCCGACCGCGGTTCGGCCGCCGTCCTCGGCCGGCCGGCCGATCACGGGGAGCGGATCGATCCGGGGGCCGGTCAACGCCAGGTTCCCTCCCTGCCAGACCCAGCCACGAACGCGTTGGAGCCGGCGCGCCTCCAGCCGGTCCGCTTGGGCGGCCCCGAGCACGATCCCGTTCATCGACTCGATCGATCCGGGCCGATCCCACAGGTCGTCGACGAGCGGAACGAGCACGGCATTCTGGATGCCACCGATCGTGATGGTCTCGGTTCGGTCCGACAGCAGCGCCGGGTCGACGCCCACGAGCGCGGGCACCGCGTCGGTGGTGTTGACGTCGATCTTGCGGGTCGAGGTCTCGGTGCCGACCGACACCACGATGTCGAGGTCGTCGACGGGCCCGGCGATCACGAGATCGAGATGACGCTCCACACCGGCGTTCAACTCGACGTTGCGGCGGATGGGAAAGGCCGCGCCGCTCACCGAGAGCCGAGCGGTGACGGACCGGGGCGACTCGAGCGTGACGCGAAGGGGCACCTGCCGCGCCGTGGTGGGCACCACGCCGCCGACGCCGAGTTGCGCGTCCATGGCGACGGGCGCGACAACGGGCGCTGCCGAGGCGGCGCCCGTTGTACCGAACGTGATGATCGTGAGGGCCGCCGACGCGACGAACCGGGCGATCGCGGGTCGTCGCATCCGGCCGTTCTCCTCCCCTTGACGTGGGCCGCTCGCAGCCACGTGGCCGAGAGCGTACCGCACGTCCCGTCGGAGAATCAGGGGACGCGCACCCCGGATGCGCTTCGGGCGATCACGAGTCGCTGAATCTCGGAGGTGCCCTCGAAGATGGTCATGATCTTCGAGTCACGGTGCCAACGCTCCACCGGGTACTCACGCGTGTAGCCGTAGCCGCCGAGGATCTGGATCGCGTCCTCGGTGGCGCGCACGGCGACCTCGGATGCCTTCAGCTTCGACATCGAGCCCTCGCCCTGAACGAAGGGCACCTTGGCCGACGCCATCCACGCGGCGCGCCACACGAGCAGCCGGGAGGCGTCGATCTCGGTCGCCATGTCGGCGAGCTTGAACGCGATGCCCTGCTTCATGATGATCGGCTCGCCGAACGCCTTGCGCTCCTTTGCGTACTCCAACGCGTACTCGTAGGCGGCGCGGGCGATGCCGACGGCCATGGCGCCCACGGTCGGGCGGGTCGCCTCGAAGGTTGCCATCGCCGGCTGCTTCTCACCCGTCGACTGGTTCTCCTTGGCGCGAGCGATCTTGGCGTCGAGCCGCTCCTTCGAGCCGAGCAGGCAGCTGCCCGGGATGCGCACGTCGTCGAGCACGACCTCGGAGGTGTGCGATGCACGGATGCCGTGCTTCTTGTACTTCTGGCCCATCGACAGGCCCGGCGTGCCAGGCGGCACGACGAACGATGCGTGGCCACGGGAACCGATGCCCGGCTCGACCACGGCGACGACCACGTGCACATCGGCGATGCCGCCGTTGGTGATCCACGCCTTGGTGCCGTTGAGGACCCATTCGTCCTTCGCCTGGTCGTACACGGCGCGGGTGCGGTAGCCGCCGACGTCGGAGCCGGCGTCGGGCTCCGACGCGCAGAGCGCCCCGAGCTGCACCTTGTCGGCGTCGCCGTAGCACTGCGGCACCCACTCGATCATCTGCTCGAACGTGCCGTTGGCCGAGATCGCCGCCGCAGCCAGGCCGGAGCCGAAGATCGACAGGCCGATGCCGGCGTCGCCCCAGAACATCTCCTCGATGGCGACCGGCAGGGTCAGGCCGGTCGGGTCGGCGATGCCGTTCGCCATGAAGTCCATGCCGTAGAGCCCGATCTTGGCGGCCTCCTGAACGATCGGCCACGGGAACTCTTCACGCTCGTCCCACTCTTCGGCGGCCGGCCGGATCACGTCGACGGCGAAGTCGTGGATCCAGCTCTTGATCTGCTCTTGGTCCTCGTTGAGAGAGAGGTTGAAATCGCCCATGTCCGACACCCCGATCGACTCAAGTTACCCGTGGGTAACCACGCTACGCCCGGGCCCCGACGCTGACAAGTCCGCGTGCCCGACCGTCGCCCGCAGGCAGCGGTGCCTCCCGTAGGCTCGCGACGGTGAGGGACGGCGCGCCACGAACCACCATTCGCCCGGCTGGCGCCGTGCTGGCGATCCTCGTGCTCGCCGGGACGGCCTGCGCTCGGCCGGGAACGATCCGCCACACCGGTGCCGCCCGACCTCCCGCGACGTCCACCTCCACCACACGCCCGCCGAAGCCGTCCACCACCATCCCCGGCGACGCGTCCCCCGGGTCGGCGGGGCTCGGCGACACGCTGCTTCCGGCGTCGGGCAACGGCGGCTACGACGTGTCCCAGTACGACCTCGCGTTTGCCGTGGACGACACGTCCGGGCCGATCACCGCGACGGCCACGATCACGGCGACGGCGAGCCAGGCGCTGTCGTCGTTCCACCTCGACTTCAGGGGCTACGAGATCACCGCAGCGACCGTCGACGGGGCGGCAGCGGCGACGGAGCGCGACGGCGACGAGCTGATCGTCACTCCCGCCACCGCCATCGCGAGCGGCGCGACCTTCACGACCGCCGTGTCGTACTCGGGGGAGCCGCCGCTGGTGAAGGACGCGAGCGCGCCCGGCGACATCGGGTGGCTCGACGCCGACTCCGGGCGGTTCGCCGCGGCCGAGCCGAACGGCGCCAAGGGCATCTTCCCGTGCAACGACCACCCTTCCGACAAGGCGCTGTTCACGTTCTCGATCACGGCACCGGCCACGATGACCGCCGCGGCGAACGGCGTGTTGGTCGGGCAGGAACCCGACGGGGCATCGATGCGCTGGCGGTTCGAACAGGCCCAGCCGATGGCGACCTATCTCGTACAGCTCGCCGTCGGCGACTACGACGTGATCGACGGCGGCACGGTCGACGACGTGACGATCCGCCACGTCGTCGTGCGCAACCTCGACGAGGCCGCACGCCAGCGCCTCGACATCACGAACGATCAGCTCGCCTTCTTCGAGCAGCTGTTCGGCAACTACCCGTTCGCGACCTACGGGCTCCTCATAGCGGACGCGCCACCGAGCTTCGCGCTCGAAACGCAGACGCTCACGCTCATGCCCGCGTCGTGGCTGGCCGACGATCCGGCGTTCTTCGACATCGTCGCGGCCCACGAGCTCGCACACTCGTGGTTCGGTGATGCCGTTTCACCCCAGCGCTGGTCGGACATCTGGCTCAACGAGGGGTTCGCGACCTACGCCGAGTGGATGTGGACCGACCACGCCGGATACGAGACCCTCGACCACCTGGCGCAGGAGGCCCACGCTCAGGCGCCGGAGTGGCGAGACGAGTTCGGCAAGGTCGCCGACCCGGCGGCGACCAACCTCTTCGGGCCCAACGAGTACGACGGCGCGGCCCTGGTGTTGCACGCGCTGCGCCTCACGATCGGCGACGAGGCCTTCTTCGCGGTGCTCCGGCAGTGGTTCGAGCGCTACAACGGCCAATCGGTCACGACCGACCAGTTCGAGGCGCTGGCCGCAGAGGTCTCCAAGACCGACCTGTCGGGCTTCTTCGCCGCTTGGGTCCACTCCACGATCGTTCCGCCGCTGCCCGGCTGACGCCCACACGCACCTCGGCGAGGGCGGCAACGGCGAAGTTACGGTGCGGCCATGGCGATTGACCTTCTCGACCTCGCGACCGCGGTGGACCCGCATGCGCTGACCGCCGACCTGCGTGCCGAGGCGCCCGTTCTGCGGCTGCCGTCGGGCTTCATTGCCGTAACCGGTCATGCCGCGGCCATCGAGGCGCTTCGCTCGACGCGGTTCGGTTCGTCCGCCATCGGCGCGCTCTACCGCGACCGGCTGCCCGAAGGAGCGGCCCGCGACGAGATGTCGAACCGCATCAACTTCCTCGATCCGCCGGACCACCCACGGGTGCGCCGGCTCGTTGCAAAGGCCTTCACGCCACGCCGTGTCGCAACGCTGACGCCGTGGATCGACCGGGCCGCCCGAGATCACGCTGCGACCGTCGACCACACTGCGGCGTTCGACCTCCTCGCCGACGTCGCGCACCTGTTGCCCGCCCATGTGATCTCCGAACTCCTCGGCGTGCCCGTCGACGATCGCCACGAGCTGGCACGGCTCGCCGACGCCGTGGTCCCGCTGCTGTCGCCAACCCCGTCGCCCGAGGAAGTTGCCGCCGCCGTCAACGCCGCCGGGGTGATGCACGCACGGCTCGAGGCGCTCGTCTCGCAGCGTCGGGTGTCGCCGAGCGACGACCTCCTCGGAGCGCTCGTGGAAGTCGAGGACGCTGGCGAGCGACTGGAACACGCCGAGCTCATGTCGCTCGTGGCGACCATGTATTCGGCTGGCCATCGCACGACCAGGGACGCGTTCGTCAACGGGATGGCCCGGCTGCTCTCCGACGACGCCGCCCTCTGGGCCCGAGTGGTGGCCGCGGAGTGGGACCTCGACGCTGTCGCGTGGGAGATGCTGCGACTCGACACACCGACGCACTACGTCGCCCGGGTGGTCCGCCACGAGTCAGCGACCGGCGAGGTCGACGAGTTCGGCGCCGTCGAGACCGTCGAACTCGCGGGCGTCGAGATCGCACCCGGCGAGGTGCTTCTCGTCATGCTCGCCGCGGCCAACCGCGACCCGTCGGGTGTTCTCAACCCGGACGACTTCAACCCGCAGCGCCCGCCCGCCCCAACCTCGCGTTCGCGTACGGCCCCCATTACTGCCTCGGCGCGTCGCTCGCCATCGCCGAAATCCGGGCGATGCTCGCCGCCGCGATCGACCGTTGGCCGTCGCTGCGGCTCGCACCGGGCGCCGCACCGGCATGGCACCAGCGCGGGCCGTTCCGATCCCTCGATCGACTCGACGTGACGACGGACTGACCCCACCACCGCGGCGCACCCCGCACGACGATCTTGTGGGTGCCTGGCGAACGCTCCGCAACAGGTCAACCCGTGAGCGACTTCGTCGCAGAGGGCTTCGCCGTTCTCGACAGTCGATACGCCGCAAGCCGCAACTCACGACTCACCAACGCCTCAGGTTCCGGATGGGAGCCATGTCCGGAACCCGGCGATTCTCAGCCGCCCTCGGCGCCGCAGACGAGGCCAGCCGAGGCCATAGCCTGCGCCAGTTCCTGGTTCATTCCCGATTCGTACGACTCCTCGAGCAACGCTCTCGGGCTCGACTCCCGAAGCTCGTCGTAGACGCACGCCGCGAAATTCTCGTCGAGTCCGCTCTCGCTGTTCATGGCGTCGATGAAGTCGCCGCGGTCGATCAGTTCCGATTCATCGATCGCCTCCGTCGAGGATTCGGGCTCGGGATAGACCAAGCCGATGAACTCGTCAAACGTCATCGTGTGGTCGGGCGTCGGCGTTTCGATCTTCACGGGCTCACCGAAGCCCGAGAACTCCATGGTTGTGGTGGTCGTCCCGACCGCGGACTCGGTGCGGTAGACGATCTTCACGACATGGCCGTCCTCGTCCACCTCGACGTCGGTGTCGAGATCCGAGACCGTCTTCGCCATCGCATGGACGACCTTGCCGAGGACGCGGTTCTCCGTCTCGAACTCCACCGAGGGCGACAGGTCGATCCGGGTTCGGAACCTCCGGAACGTCCTCCCGTCTCGCTTGGTCGTGCCGACATCCTCGACCTTGGCGTCCACCTTTTGAAACGCTGCCAGGAACGAGCCGACGGTGGCCGACGACATCACTGCGGCCTCCGAGCCCTTGGGCACTTCGGTGAGTTCGATCCAGCCACTCGGGAGCGTCGACCCGTCGGGCATCCCCACGTAGCGGACGAACTGCCGCGCGGCATCCCCGGCGACGAACTCCATCGAGACCTCGCCATTCGTGTTCGGTATCTCTATCGACATGGACATCATCGATCCAGATCGAGCGACGTGGCCGTTGGAGCGGACCTCCGACTCGTCGTCGCCGCCGACCTTGACGACGCTCTCGATGTCGACGATATAGGTGGCCTCAGCGGTCGCTCCAGCAGCATCAGCCAGCGCTTGCACACCGCTCACGACGACCTCATGGCCGTCGTCGGCGCCGCACGAGGTGAGCGCCACGGCGACGGACAGAACGATGCCTGCAAGGATACGCAGCTTCATGAGACTCCCTCCGGCAGGCGGACCTGCTCAGGGTAGGTGCCGGGTATCGGAAGCGAAACCCGACCGAGCAGTCCCCTCGAGCGGCGCCAGATGCGCTTGATGTCGAGAAGCCTCTGCTGACCAGCGCCAGCACTGAACGACGATTGGCCCGCATCGCCTGGAACCAGCGCCTCCGATGCAGCCACGGTCGCGACTGCATGTCGAGAACTGGTGCTTGCTACGGTTAGCAGCGCCCTCCCCTGATCGGAGCCCACCATGCCGACGCCCCCTTCGTCCGGCCCCGCGCCCACGGGCGCCGGTGTTGCGCCGCAGCTCGAACGCTGCCCCGCAGACACCGACGTCGCGAAGCTCGCGGAGGTGATGCAGCGAGACGGCGGCATCATCCTGGAAGGACTCGTGTCGCCCGCCGACGCGGCCCGCATCGATGCCGACCTTGCTCCGGCCGTCGCGCAACGCACGCCCGGCTTCATCGGCGAGTACGACGATGCCTTCTACGGCGCCAACACCGTGCGCGTGCAGGGCGTTCCGTCGCGAAGCCGAACCTTCGTCGACGCGATCCTGCTGCATCCCACACTGCTCGCGCTGGCCGACGCGATGCTGCTGCCGTACTGCGGCGACTACTGGATGAGCCAAGCCGAGACCATCTTCATCGGACCGGGAGAACCCGAGCAGGAACTGCACCGCGACGACGTGAACTGGTCGTTCGCGGCCCGACTCGGCATCGACCTGCAGATGTCGGTGCTGACCGCGCTCGGCGACTACGACGCCGAGGTCGGGGCCACCATGGTGATTCCCGCAACCCACCGCGACGGCTTCGACGCGCCCTTCGATGCCGCGGCCGCACAGCCTGCGGAACTCGGCGTCGGCGATGCGCTCGTCTACTTGGGCTCACTCGTGCACGGCGGCGGCCACAACCGCACGGCCGACCGCGTCCGCAAGGGCCTCTACTGCTCGTACCTGCTCGGGTGGCTGACCCCGGAGGAGGCACCGGCGCTGTCGCTGCGCCCCGAGGTGGCGGCCACGCTCCCCCTGCGGGCGCGCGAGCTGCTCGGCTGGTCGTCGATGCGAGGCAACCCGCGCACCGCCGTGGGGGCCGAGGCGGCGCTGCACGTGTGGCAGCTCGACCGCGACGATCTCGCCCGCTTCGGCGGCAGCTTCACGAACCGGTAGTCGGCGGGCAGAACCGGTCCTGCAGCACCGCCAGCCAACCCGTCTGCGGCCCTTCGATCGTCGCCGGGCCCTCGCCTGGCCCTCCGGCGGCGGGCCGCCCGGGATGCTCGTCGGCACGAGACCCGGGGTGCTCGTCGGCACCGCGTCGGACGGGCCTGCAACTCCTTCGGAATGGCGACCCGATCGGGATTGCCCGAGGGCAGCTCGACGCGCACGTTGCGGGTCGGTCCGATCGGCAGGAAGCGCACCCGGAGCGTGATGAAGCGCTCGTAGCGATCGATCGCCGCGCAGTCGGCGACATCGGCACGGATCTTGAGAACGCCACCATCGAACGGCCCAACGCGACGACGACCCGACAGCACCACGATCCGCTCGATGCCGGGTGGGGCGACCGCGCCGATCACCTCGATGGGCAACGCGCTGCGATTCGACACGGAGAACTCCGTTGTGAGCTCGGTCGGCGTCCAGGTGGACCAACCTCCGCCGGAGCCCCCGTTGAGCGGCTCGACCGATCCGGCGAACACCCACGCAAGCGCCGCTACCACAGCCAGCGACGCCAACCGCTTCCACTCCGCCGGGGCCGGCCGCACAAGCGCACTGACGGGCTGCGTCGTTCCCGGTCCCCATCGAGTCGACGGCCGGGCCTTCGGAACGTCACCGCTGGGGTCGAGTTCGTCCATGCCGTGAATCATTCAATGTATTGACAGATTTGTCAACGGCGTTGCAGGATGTCCGCATGTCCATTGGCTTCGCGCTCATCGCCGTGCTGGTCGCCCTGCTGCTCGGCGTCATCGTCGTCTGGACGCGAGCCGGCCGGCTGCCCAACGCCGAACGCTTTCTCGCCGTCCACGATCTGCCCGCGTCGGACGACGCGATGCTGCTCGCACGCACCTTCTTGTGGCGCGAACGCTGGTGGCGGCTCCTCGGCGCCTGGTCGGGGCTCTTCCTCGTGAGCGCCTACCAGGCATTCGTCCCGGGCAGAGCGCAGATCGGCGTCCCCCACCTCGCGGCCGCCGTCGCGGGCTCGGCGGTCGGCGTCGCATGGGCCGCGAGGCCGCCTCGCCGCACGGCCGGCGACACGCGCGCCGCCTCGCTCACGGCTCGATCGGTCGACGACTACCTCACCCGCCGGGCCCGAACGATCGAGGTCATCGGCGTCGCGGTCGTCGGTGTCGGCTCCTTCGCCACGTGGGCGATCGGCATGCAAGGCGACGCGAGTCGGTCTGCAACGGTGGCGCTGCTCGTCGGCGTTGCGGCGTCGATCGGGTTTCTCATCGTTCGGCGGCTGCAGCGGCGGGTCGTCGAGGCTGGCCGTCCTCCGCTCGATTCCGACATCGAGGCCGCCGACGATGCGCGTCGCGGGTCGACCGTGCAGTCGCTGCATCATGCCTTGCTGTCGGGTCTGTGCTGCGCAGCGATCGCTGCCATCGGCATCGCGTGGTCGTACTCCGGCCAGCTCGTCGTGCGCTACGACGGACGCGTCATGTACCGGGACGCCAACCCCGGTGCGTCGTGGCGCGTGGCGCCGATCCCAGCGGGAGGGGTGGTGCTGTGGACGACGGGCCGCGACGACGCCGACCGCCACGTCACCATCGCGCCGCCCGACACCGGCTCGACACCGCCGAGCCTCGATCGCTGGCAGGTCAACGGCGCGCTCGGTCAGGGCGTCAGCGCCGCCGGGCAAGCAACGACGGGCCCGCTCCCGCCGCTCGCATCGCTGCTGCTGCTGGGAGCGGCCATCGCCGAGTGGTCGCGTATCCGCCGAGCGCCCTACCAGCCGCTTCTCCGCCGGCCCGGAGCCCACCGCACCGCCCACATCGTCCCCCCGACCAGCCCGTCGGCAACGTGATCCTCACGGTCGACACCACGTCGGGCTCGCCGCCGTACGAGCAGATCCGATCGCAGGTCACGAAGATGATCGCGTCGGGCGTGCTGGCGCCCGGCGATCGCTTGCCCACGATCGCGCAGCTCTCGGCCGACCTCGGCCTGGCAAACGGCACGGTCGCTCGCGCATACCGCGAACTCGAAGGCGACCGGCTCATCGTGAGCCATCGGCGGCGCGGCAGCTTCGTCGCCGAGACCGCCAGTCGTCAGCCCGTGACCGACGTGCGCGACGAACTCGACGCGGCGATCGAGCGCTTCGTGTTGGAGATCCGCCAACTCGGCGTCAATCCCGAGGTCGCGCTGCGCCACCTCACAAAACGCCTCGGCCGACCACCGACCTGAGCCACCCGACGCGGCAGCGAAGGGAGGCGAGGCGATCGCACCGACGCGGGAGGGAGGCGAGGCGAGGCGATCACGCATGTGAGGGTTCGGCGACCGACTGGGCCGCCGAACCCTCACATGCGCTCACTTCCGGATCTTGGTGCCACCAGGCGTGTCCTCGACCACGTACCCGAGCGCCACAAGCTCGTTGCGGATCGAGTCGGCGCGGGCCCATTCCTTCGCAGCGCGGGCGTCGTCACGCTGCCGGCACAGGGCGGCCGCCGCACTGTCCACGCTGCGAGCCGGCGCAGCGCCATGCACCTCCAGCCCAACCGCAGCGAGCATCGACCGGAACGCCGCGACGAGCGGCTCCGCGCTCGCGACGTCGTCGATGTCGAGAGCACGGTTGATGGCCGTCACGGTCTCGGCGACGATCGCCATCGCCGCGCCCGTGTTCAGGTCGTCGTCCATGCGGGCACGGAACCGATCCATCACGTCGGACGCCGGGTCGGTCCCGGCCCCGAGACCCTCGGTGCGGCGGGTCACCGCGTCGAGCCGGGCGAGGAGCGCGGCTGCGGCGGCGGTGGTCGTCTCGTTCACGTCGATCGGCGATCGATAGTGCGCCTGCAGGCACAGCACGCGGTAGGCGCGGGGATCGACCCGTTCGATCAGGTCGAGCAGGTTCGTGAAGTTGCCGAGCGACTTCGACATCTTCTCGCCCGCCACCTCGACGAACCCGTTGTGCATCCAGTGCCGGGCGAAGACCTTGCCATCCGCGACGGCCTGGGCGCGCTCGTTCTCGTGATGCGGGAAGCACAGGTCCTGCCCGCCCCCGTGCAGGTCGAAGCCCTCGCCCAACAGGTCGAGCGACATGACCACGCACTCGGTGTGCCAGCCCGGTCGCCCGTCGCCCCACGGCGATGGCCACGACGGTTCACCCGGCTTCGCCTTCTTCCAGAGCGCGAAGTCGATGGGCGTCTCCTTCTCGTCGTGCACCTCGACGCGGGCGCCCGACTGGAGCGATTCGATGCTCTGGCGGGCGAGCAGGCCGTAGTCGGCAACGCGCTGGGGGCGGAAGTACACGCCGTCGGACGTCTCGTATGCGGCGCCGGATTCGACCAGCCGGGCGATCAGTTCGACCATCTGGTCGACGTAGGCAGTCGCGTGTGGGTCGAAGGTCGGGCGCTTCACACCGATGGCGTCCATGGCCCGGTACCAGACGTCCTCGCAGCGCTGCGTGATCTCGCGCCAGTCCCGCCCCTCGCTCTCAGCGCGCTCGATGATCTTGTCGTCGATGTCGGTGATGTTGGACACGTAGGTGACCTCGATCCCCGACCATTCCAGGTAGCGGCGAAGCACGTCGAAGACCAGCGAGAACCGGCCGTGGCCGAGGTGGGGCGGGCCGTAGACCGTGGGGCCGCAGACGTACATCGACACCTTCCCGGCCTCGCGGGGTTCGAACGGCCGGACCTCACCGGCGGCGGTGTCGTGGAGTCGGAGCATGGCGCTGAGGCTAACTGCCACCGAACCCGCCCACCGACGCCATTCCCGCCCCCGAATCCACCCCACCCCGGAACTGGGCCGATCCACATACCCAGGAGGTCCGTGATCCGGCCCAGTTCACCCGCGAGCCGAGACCCACCCCCGAACTGGGCCGATCCACATACCCAGGAGGTCCGTGATCCGGCCCAGTTCGCAATAGCGAGGCGCCGACTCACCCCCGGGTTGGGAAGAGCCGGGCTCGGGTGCGGCATGATTCCGACGATGGATGGACCGCTGCAGACTCATCACGACGCGACCACCACGCTGCCGGACGGCCGCAGGATCGGATGGGCTTCCTACGGTGAGCCCGACGGCGACGTGGTGTTCTGGTTCCACGGCACCCCCGGCGCTCGAGCGCAACTCCCCCACGACGTCGACGAGCACGCCCGCGATCGCGGCATCCGCATCGTGGCCGTCGAGCGGCCGGGGACCGGGCACTCCACACCGCACCGCTACGAGCGCATCGTCGACTTCGTGCCCGACCTCGAACGCGTCGCCGACGACGTCGGGGCCGAGCAGTTCGCGTGCGTCGGGCTATCGGGCGGCGGTCCCTTCGTGCTGGCGTGTGCCCACGAACTGCCGCAGCGCATGGCGGCCGGCGTCGTGCTCGGCGGGATCGGCCCGACCCGCGGCGACGACGCGGTGCTCAGCCACACCCTCTTGCTCGTGCCCGCGGCGCCGCTGCTCAATCAGGTGCGCGAGCCGCTCGGCAACCTGGTCGGCGGCGCGGTCCGCGTGGCGACCCCCTTCGCCGATGTCGCGATCGGCGCCTTCTTCTCGCTGCTGCCCGGCGATAGGCACGCCTTCCGCGATCGGCCACTCGACAAGCGCCAGTTCACCGCCGACCTCATCAGCGCGGTGCAGCGATCGGGCCTGCGCTCGCCGATCGACGACCTGATCCTCTTCGGCCGCCACTGGGGAATCGAGCTGTCCGGGGTGAAGGTTCCGATCACCTTCTACGGCGGCAACAGCGACGTGATCGTGCCCTACGTCCACGCCGAGCGACAGGCGAAGCGCGTGCACGGGTCGCGTCTGCGCACGATCGAGGGCTCCGGCCACTTCGCCGGCTACACCGATCCCGCCCAGGTGCTGGACGACGTGCGCGAGCACTGGCCCATCTGACCGACCGGGTCGGACTGCGCTGACCGACCGCGTCGGGGCCGCGTTCAGCGGGCGGGTTTGCCCTGCGGGTACAGGTCCAACACGAGGTCGATGCCGAGGTCGGCGAACGCGGCGAGACAACGATGATCGATCACCGCGCTTCGGTGACGCGGGCCCGGCGACAAGCTGAGCCACACCTCCACCGCAGCGGTCTCGGTGAGCGTACGGAGGGCCTCGTGGCACTCGCTCAACCGCTCGATCAGGATGTAGAGGTGGTCCTCGACCGCGGCCGACGGGTCGAGTCCCGAGTCGAGCATCCACACGGAGAAGGCAGGATCGCCCTCGGCCGACCGTGTGCTGGATGCACGCAGGTGCAGCAGTTCACCGATCGCATCGGGCGTCATGGTCTCCGACGCGATGCGCAGCGACGCCGACGCCCAGGAGCGTCCTGCGCTGAGCTCGTCGGCCTCCATCATGCGGTGCGATCCTCCATCCCGCCGACACTACCCCCGGTGTCTGCCAGGTCACGCTGCGCCTGCCCGCAGACGCCGCTCGCCGGGAGGAATCGCTCAGGAACCGTGACGATTCGGCCGATAGGTCCGCTATGGACGAGGCGCGCCCGGTGGGAGCAATCGCATCCTGCGGGATGGTCACCTTCACGGCCGCCCTCGCGGCCACCGAGGCCGTGCGAACCACGGCGCCCGTGTGGCAGGCGCCCGCGCTCGCCGCAGCGGTCGCCGCGATCGCCATGGGCGCCGCGCATTTGGTGGCCGCCCCGTGGCGCGACCGGCTGCACGCCGAACGGGCGGCCAAGCGCCTGGTCGACGACGAGTTCGCCCACCTGCGTCGCCTGCACGCCGTCACCGACCAGCTCGACCTCGGCATCGAACTCGCGGAGCGCGAGTCCGACGTGCTGACTGTGTTGGGACGAGCGATCGCCACCCTGTTCGAGGATCGCGAGAACGCACTGCTCCTCGCGCCGACCGGAGGCAGCGGAGTGTCGTGGAGCATCGCCTCGTTCGCCGAGGGATTGGCCGAACCGGAACCGATCGGGTTCCAGGCGCGCTGCGGGGCCCTGAGCACGCGCCGGACCGTACGCACCGACCGCACGCAGGCGCTCGATGCCTGCCCGCACGCCCAGGGCGACGACGACGTGTCCTCCATCTGTGTTCCGGTGTGGGTCGGCGGCGAGAACTTTGCCGTGGTGAACTCGCGGGGCGCTCCCGGAGACCTGCCGTCGGACGACGAGATCCGTGTCGTGGAGATGGCCGCCCGCCGCGCCGGGGCGCGCATCGCCGCGCTGCGCACCGAGCGCGTCGGGCACCACGACGACGTGGCGCGCGACGCGCTCACCGGGCTGCCCAACCACACCGCGGCATCGAGGCGATTGCGAGATCTCTTCGACGACAACGCCCGCTTCGCATTGGCGTTGTGCGACATCGACGGGTTCGCGGGATACAACGACCGCCATGGCGCCGCCGCCGGCGACCTCGCACTGCGGCTCTTCGCCGAGGTCATGGGCGCCACGCTTCGTCCCGGCGACATCGTCGCCCGCCATTCCGGCGACCGCTTCCTTGCGATCATCCGCGGTTGCACGGCGGCACAGGCACAATCGGCGATGGAGCGGGTGCGCGAGGCGCTCGTGCTGGAGCTCGCCGACCAGGAACTCGCACCGTTCACCGTGAGCGTCGGTATCGCGGAGTCCGGCTCCGCCGAGCGGGTCGAGGACGTGGTCGAGTCGGCGGACGTCGCCGTGCTCGTGGCGAAACGCGAGGGCGGGAACCGCGTGCTGCTGGGCGACTTCAGCAAGGTCGCCGCGGCGAGGCTCGACGACCTGGGATGAACCGTCGTGTGACATGCTGCGCGCATGGGAGCCGAGCGCAACGACTCGCTGGACCGCGGTGAGCCGACGGATCACCGCGATTCCACCGCCCGCCCCTGCGCTCGGATGGCAGCGGCCGAACCCGCGCCGCGGTCGACCTGAACGCCGACCTCGGAGAAGGCGCACCCGATGCCGACGCCGCGCTGTACCCGCTGCTCACGAGCGCCAACGTCGCCTGCGGGTTCCACGCAGGCGACGGCGCATCGATGCGCGCCGCGTGCGTTGCGGCCTCGGCGCACTCGGTGACCATCGGCGCGCACGTGTCGTACCTCGACCGCGAGGGCTTCGGGCGGCGCGATCTCGGCCTGGCTCCCAACGCGGTGCGCGATCAGGTTGCAGCGCAACTCGCCGGCCTCGCGGAAGTCGCGGCCGCGTGCGGCATCGGCGTGCGATATGTGAAGGCGCACGGAGCGCTCTACCACCGCATCGTGGACGACTCGGCCCACGCCGCCGCGCTGGTGCAGGCGATGCACGAACACGACCCGGCGCTGCGCCTGCTCACCGTGCCCGGCGAGGCGGCTCGCCTGGCGGTGGAGGCCGGCATCGGCGTGGTGACCGAGGGCTTCGCCGACCGGGCCTACCGATCCGACGGCCGCCTGGTGGGCCGCGCTGAGCCGGGGGCGGTGATCACCGATCCCGCCGCGGTCGCGGGCCGAGCCGTGTCGCTGGCGATCGACGGTGTGGTGCGGACCGTCGACGGTGCGCCGGTCGCGGTCGGGGCGCGCTCGATCTGTGTGCACGGCGACACGCCGGGCGCCACCGCCATCACCCGGGCCGTTCGCACCGCGCTGCGCGATGCCGGGGTGTGCATCGCCCCGTTCGCCTAGCCCGTGAGCCGGGGAGGTCATCGACCGGACCGCCCGCCGGTCGACGGGGTGACCGCCGTCGGCTGGCGGGCCGTACTCGTCGACCCGCAGGCAGTGGGGGTGGCGGAGCCCGCCGAGGCCGCGTCGCTGCTGCGGCGATGGGGCGGATCGTGGCCGGCCGGGCTCGGGCGGATGGTCGACGTGGTGGTCGGACGCATGTCGGTGCTGGTGGTCTTCGACCGCGAGGTCGACCGGGCCAGGATCGCCGAGGCGCTCGGCCGGCCCGCGGCCGTCGCACCCGACGACTTTGATCCGGGCGAGCGCTCCGCCGGCACGGGCGCCGGGGCGAACCGGCCCCCCATCGTCATTCCGGTGCGATACGACGGCGACGACCTGCAATCCGTCGCCGATGCCTGCGGCCTCTCGATCGACGAGGTGATACGTCGACACCAGGCCGCGACCTATCGGGTTGCGTTCCTGGGTTTCACGGCCGGGTTCGCATATCTCGACGGACTCGATCCGCTGCTCGGCATCGCCCGGCGTTCGACCCCGCGCACCCGGGTTCCCGCCGGATCGGTGGCCATCGCGGACGGACAGTGCGCCGTCTACCCACGATCGACCCCTGGCGGCTGGCATCTGCTCGGCACCACCTCGTTCACCGTGTGGGACGAGGCCGCCGATCCGCCGGCGGTGCTGGAACCGGGACGGCTGGTGCAGTTCCGCGACGACCGCAGCGCCGCTCCAACGCGGTCCGGGGAGCGGAGAGCGGCGCTCTCCGACGCGACGTCGGGCGCGGCACCGGATCGCGGCGCGGCACCGGATCGCGGCGCGCACGCCGGGTCCGTCGACGGCGGCCGGGCGCTCGTGGTGCACACGCCAGGGTTCGGCGCGACCGTGCAGGACGCAGGACGTCCCGGCTGGGCGCACCTCGGCGTCTCTGCGTCGGGCGCTCTCGATCCCGACGCCTGGCGGCTCGGCAACCGGCTCGTGGGCAACCCCACCCTGCCTGACGGTCGGGGCGCCGCGTCGATCGAGGTGCTGCTCGGCGGCTTCGAGTGCACCGCCACGGCCCCCGTGTGGGTCGCCGTCACGGGAGCCGACGGGCCGGTGCAAATCGACGGCGCCCCCGCCGCGCACGGCGTTCCCCTCGCGCTGCGGCCCGGCCAGCGCCTACGCGTCGGCGTGGCGACCGACGGGCTGCGCCGATTCGTTGCCGTGAGCGGCGGCGTCGACGTGCCCACGGTTCTGGGATCTCGCTCGACCGACACCCTCTCGGGGCTTGGCCCGGAGCCCCTCGCCGCGAGCACGGTCCTGGCCGTCGGTCCGATCTCGACCGACCCGCCCGGCCTGTTCCCCGGCCCCGCGCCCGTGGCGGGTTCGGCGCGTGACGGCAGCGGGCAACCCGGCGAACCGCTCGCGGTGCGGGTCGCCCTCGGCCCCGACGACGAGCACGTGGCCAACACCGCCGCCCTGTTCGACAACGTCTGGCGGATCGGCGCCGACACGAGCCGCGTGGGAGTGCGCCTCGACGGCGACGCCACGTTGGCATGGGCGACCGACCGCGAGCAGCCATCGTCCGGGATGGCCGCCGGGGCGATTCAGGTGCCACGCGACGGGCGGCCGATCGTGTTTCTCGCCGATCATCCGACGACGGGCGGCTACCCCGTCGTCGGCGTGGTTCATCCCGCCGACCTCGCCGCCCTGGCCCAGCGCCAGCCTGGCGCCGCGGTGAGATTCATCGTGGTCACTCGAAAGCGCTGACTCGTCCGAGATTTCCGGCGTGTCGCGCTTCCAAGGTCCGCTCCCAGGTGGGACAGTCATGGGGTGGGCAGTCGATAGGGGGTGGTCCGAATGAGAGTCAGCGACCTGATCCGGGGAAAGGGCGATTGGGTGGCAACGATTCCACCGGACACGCTCGTGGCCGAGGCCGTCGCCGCGTTGAGCGATCGGGGGATCGGCGCGCTCGTGGTGTCGAGCGACGGATCCACGATCCTGGGCATCGTGTCGGAGCGCGATGTCGTGCGCTCGCTCGCCGAGCGCGGGCCGGTGGCCCTCGACGCCACCGTCGCGCAGATCATGACCACCGAGGTGCGCACGTGCGTGCGCGAGGACGGGATCGGCCGGTTGATGGCGCAGATGACCGAGCACCGCATCCGCCACCTTCCGGTGGTCGAGAACGGTGCGCTGCGCGGCCTGGTCAGCATCGGCGACGTGGTGAAGGGCCGGCTCAGCGAACTCGAAGCCGAGACCCAGCACCTCACCGACTACATCAGCTCGGGCAGATAGCGCGTCGGCACTCGGCGCTCGCCATCGGCGCTGGATCACCAGCGCTGGATCACCGCCCACGAACTGGGCCGAATCACCGACCCAGGAGGTACGCAGATCGGCCCAGTTCGAGAGCGGGGGCCACGACCCCACGAACTGGGCCGAATCACCCGATCCCACGACGAGGCGACAGATCGGCCCAGTTCGAACCTGGCCGCGTGGCGCCCAGTTCGAACGAGGTGGCGTGGAGCGCGTGGCGAGCGCTCGGCGAACGCTTCGCCGTCAGGCGACGAGCACGAGTTCGTGCGCGGCGCGAGACGCCGCCAGGTAGACCTCCGACGGGCTCATCCCGCGACGATCGACCACGACGGCGTCGTACTCCACGCCCTTGTGGTCCCACACGTCCGCGTGCGTGATCACGGCCACGTGCTCCCACCGTCGACCGAGCCGGTCGGCGTGCGCATCGACCTCCACATCGGCCTCAACCTCAACCGCCGGCGCTCCCCCGGCGGATCCCTCGACCGCCGCCGCTCCCCCGGCGGTTCCCGCAGGGTCCCGTGGCCGCACCCGTGCGTCGGTCACGCCGATGCCGGTCGGACGAACCCCGACCAGTCGCACGGCCGGCAGGTCGTGGCGCTCGGCATGCCCGTTCAGCCATTCGGCGATCTCGGCCGACATCCGATAGGCCGTCGCCATCTGCTGCAGCGGCGTGTCCAGCAGCTCCGCGGCGCGCACCAGGCCGACGGCGTTTGGTGCCGACTGCTGGGCGTCGTCGCCCACCAGGGTCAGCCCCTGTCGAGCGGCGTTGCACCGCCCGCAGCGCGAACAGCGAGAGGTCCTGCGCCTCGTCCACGATCACGTGCGCGCACTTGGTGGTGATCCCCTCGAACCGGCGCGCACCTCGTCGAGCAGCGGACCGTCGCCGTCCACCGCACGCCAGGCGCGGATGAACGCGTCGTCGACGCCGAGTTCCGACAGCACCTTGGGCGACCGGAGCTTGCGCCAGGCCGCCGCAGCGCTCATCGGTGGCATGACGAGGCGGAGCGCCTGATCGACCTCGGCGCGGGGCGCCTCGAAGTGGCGGACGAGGCGATCGAGCATCGCCCGGCGCCGATCCCGCCACGGCAGCGGGCGGGTGGCGATCATGGCGGCCCACTCTGCGACGTCGTCCTCCACCATGATCCGGCCGCGCACCGCCAACTCCTGCGGAGTGACCAGGCTCGACTCGAACCGATCGAGCACGTCGAGCCACGCCTCGTCGGATCCGATGGCGGTTGCCGGAGCGCCGAAGTGCCGTTCGATCGTGGTCTGCACAATCCGGTGCTCCCCGAGAGTGGGAAGCACGGTGGCAACGAATCGAAGGAAACGATCGGACGGGCCGAGGATCAGGATGCGGTCGCTGGTGATGCGCCGGTCGTCGTAGACGAGCCAGGCCGCTCGGTGCAGGCCGACGACGGTCTTGCCGGTGCCCGGGCCGCCGCGCAGCACGAGGCGCGCTTCGGGGTCGAGGCGCACCAGCCGATCCTGTTCGGACTGCAACGTTGCGACCGCGGCGCGCATCTCGGGCCCGCGGCTGCGCGACAGCTCGGCCAGCAGCGGCGACGTGCCGCTCACGTCGCCGGTCGTGAACTCCTCGACCATCAGGTCGTCGATGCAGCCGACGTAGCTGACCCGGCGCTCGAGCCCCATCGGCTCGTCGAGTGTCGCCTGATAGAAGCCCTTGGCGAAGGGCGCCCGCCAGTCGACCACCAGGCGTTCACCGCCGCGCTCGATGCCGAACAGCCCGATCCGCCAGGGTTGGTCGTCGTCGACGCGGCCGAACACGGTGAGGTCGCGCTGGAGCTGTTCCATCGTCTGTGCGACCACGGCTTCGATGAAGCCCTCGGTGTACTCGTCGGCTGCGAGCGACCCGAGTTCGCGCAGCTTCGCGAGCTTCTCGGTTGCGGCAGAACGGGCATCGTCGAGCGCGGCCCGTTCAGCGTGAAGATCGACCGAGGCGCTCACGTGCGTGGAGGCTACCGAGCGCCCACCGGTTCGCTCCCCCCAATTCCGGCGATGCCCGGGCGAGGCCCGGGCGGCGTCACGCCTCGTCGCGCAGTTCGACGAGCTTCACAGCCGATCGGCGTCGAGAATCGCGAATACGTCGTCGTCGGTGATCACCGTGTCCGACACTGCCACCGTTTCGCCACGCATCGTGCGGACCCGCGCCGAGCGGCCCACGGGCGTGAGGTGGAGGCCGCTCCCGCGGGCGCCGATGTCGACCGTTGTTCCCGCGGCGAGGCCGAGTCGGTCGCGCAGAGCCTTCGGGACGACCAACCGACCGGCGCTGTCAATCACCACCTTCACGGCACCGGGCCACCAACGCAGCACCATCTGCCACCCATTGGTCGGTGCAGTCACCTTCCGTCCATTCACAGCGCCAGATGTAGACGAATCGCAGCATCGAGAGCGTTCATTTCCGCCGCGGGCACGCTTCCCACGCGGCGGCCGACGCGTTCGACTGACACCGACCGGATCTGCTCACACTGCGCCTTGGAGTCCGAGCGGAGGCCGGTATCGGCAGCGGTCAAGAGGACTTGGAAGGGCAAGACCCGCTCGACATGCGACGTGACCGGCACAATCGTGATCACACCTCGGCCCAGGCGGTCGGCGGTCAGGTTCGCCGCATCGTTGCTGACGACGACCGCCGGTCGCGACTTGTTCGCCTCCGACCCCCACGCGCGGGATCGAGGTCGATGACACGGATCTCACCGCGGCGCATCGGTCAGCCCATCGGCCAGAGTGACGCCCCAGTCCGCTTCGGCACCGGAGTCGCGCCAGTCGGTCCACGCCGATTCGTACGCCTCGGCAAGCTCCGACGACCGCAGCAGCGCCACGGCACGATGAAGCACCGCCGAGCGCGAGCGGATCCCCTTGTCGCGCGCATAGGAATCCAGGAACGCCACATCGTCGGCGGGAAGACTCACACTGACCTTCATCCCTCGGATGCTACCCACGTTCCTACCGCGTTGCCCTACCGGTTAGCCCACCGCCTTGCTGGCGTCGGCCGGTTGTCCGCGTCGACGGCGGAGGGCGTCAGGCGCCGCACAGGGCGGCGACCTCGCCGTACATCTGCTGCTTGTGTCGGGCGATGACCCGTCGGTCCTTGGCGGCCATGGCGGCCGCCGCCTCGATCGCAGCGTCGAGCAGGTCGTCGATGGCGGCGGTCGCTTCGACGATGCCGGCGGCGACCGCCTCGGGACCGGCGTAGCGGCGGCCCGTGACGATCGACTCGTGCAGCGTTGCGTGCGGCAGACGAGCCGAAACGACCGCGAACATCGGGTCGGTGAGCGGCAGGCCCAGGTCGACCTCGGGCAGGCACCAGTACCCGCGGTCCGCTCGCATGAGGCGCATGTCGAACCCGCACGTCAGCATTGCGCCGCCGGCGAAGGCATGGCCGTTGACGGCCGCCACGGTGAACGCCGGGAAGGTCAGGAGACGGCCGAAGAGGCGATGGACCTCGGCGAGCATCGCCGGGCTCTCGTCGCGGTTCGCACCCATCCAGTCGAGGTCGAGTCCGTTCGAGAAGAACTTGCCGGTCCCCGTCACCACCAGGGCCAGCGGACCCTCGCTCCCTGCGAGCTCGTCGAGCGTCGCGTGCCACTCGGCCACCGAGTCGCCTCGATAGCGGTTCTCGCCGTCGTTCCAGCGCAGCACGACCACGTCACCGTGCTGCGACCGTTCGAGGATGCCCATATCGCTCCTTCCCGCGCCCTCACCGCTTGGCGCGGGCGAACGTCGCGCGTCGAGCGCCAGTCTGGTTCATGCCGCGCTGGCGTGGGTGTGGGCGTAGGTGTCGGTCCACGCACCGGGCCGCAGTGTTGACCCCCGGCGTCATCCAATCGGCCGAAACTATACCTACGTTAAGGCGTGTTCCGCGCACGTATACTTTACCAATGCCGCCGACCCGACCGATCTCACCTGTGGCGAGGGAAGCGGCTGCCCTCCTCGGGCAGCGCGTTCGACTCGGCCGCCGCGAACGGCGGTGGACGGTTGCCGAGTTCGCCGAGCGGGTAGGCGTCTCCCACGTGACCATCACCAAGGTGGAGCGAGGCGACCCGACCGTGGCGCTCGGAACGGCGTTCGAGGCGGCCGCATTGGTCGGCGTCACCCTGTTCGACGACGACCCGACCCGACGGCGAATCGAGGCGGAAGGGATATCGAATCGGCTCGCCGTGCTCCCCCGGCCCCTCGGTCACCGCACGCCGGAAAACGACTTCTGATGGCCGACGCAGCGGAAGCGGCCACTCAGGCGTATGTGTGGGCGTGGCTCCCCGACGCGGTCGACCCGGTGCTCGCAGGTCGAATCGATCGAGAGGGACCGCTGCACACCTTCACCTACGGCCGCTCGTACCTCGCACGTGAGCAGGCGATGCCGCTGTACCTGCCCGAACTGCCTCTGGTGGAACGCATCATCCAACCGCTCGCCGGCGAGATCGCCGGTTGCCTCCGCGACGCCGCCCCCGACGGATGGGGCCAACGTGTCATCGAAAACGCCCACGTCTCGGCCGGCGGCACACACGCGCTGGGGGTGCTCGACTACCTCCTCCGCTCGTCGGCCAACCGGATCGGGGCGCTGGGCTTCAGCCGGTCTGTCGATGCTCCCCCGTCGTCGGGAGAACGTGGGGCGTCGCTCGACGAACTCGTCGCGTCGGCCGAACGCGTCGAGGCCGGCGAGCCGCTCGACCCCGACCTGGATCGGGCGCTGCTGCACGGCACGTCCGTCGGCGGGGCACGACCGAAGGCGCTCCTCAGCGACGGCGACCGTTCACTGATTGCGAAGTTCAGCTCCTCAAGCGACTCTCGCCCGGTCGTAAAGGCCGAGTTCGTCGCGATGACCCTCGCCAAGCGGGCGGGGCTCACCGTCGCGCCGGTCGGGCTCGTCGCCGTGCAACACCGCGATGTGTTGCTCGTCGAGCGATTCGACCGAACTCCCGACGGCGGTCGGCGGGCGCTTGTCTCTGCGCCCACCGTGCTGGGTCTCGACGAGTTCGGCGGCCGGTATGCGACCTACTGGGAGCTTGCCGATTCGATCCGTGCGCGATTCACCGACCCCGACCTCACGCTGCGCGAACTGTTCTCCCGGATCACGTTCAACGTCCTCGTCGGCAACACCGACGACCATGCTCGAAACCACGCGGCGTTCTGGGACGGGCGCAGCCTGTCGCTCACCCCGGCGTACGACCTGTGTCCCCAACCCCGGATCGGCCGGGAGACGGCACAGGCCATGGCGATCGCGCCGGACGGCTTCCGGCGGAGCGAACTCGCCGGGTGCATCGAACGGGCCGGCACCTACCACCTCGACGCCGCCGAGGCGCGGTCGATCGTTCACCAGCAGATCGACACCATCGCCGCGAACTGGGCCGAAGTGTGCGACGCCGCCCGCCTGACCGAGGTCGAGCGGATGTCGTTGTGGGAACGCGAGTTCATGAACCCATCGGTGCTCGCGGGCCTGTGAGCGCGGCCAGATCCCGCGCCGCCAACAAGACAGATGGACGCCCTGGAACGAGACAGCTGGACGCCTTGAAGCGAGTCCGTCGACGACCCCAGGTCACCCCGCGAAACCGTGACTACTGGCCCCGCAACACCGTGGCTACCGGCAGGCTCGGCCCGTGACCGAACACGCCGAGCTTCCGGCGATGATGATCGTCGGCGCCCGCGGGTGTGGCAGGAGCACGACGGCGCTGAGGCACAGCCTCGGCCGGTCACGACTCGATCGCAGCGCCACGGCACGGGCGGCCGGAGCGAACCCAGACGAACTCCTGCTCAGCCGACCCGAACCAGTATTGGTCGACGAATGGCAGCTCGTGCCTGACGTGCTGGCGGCCGCCAAGCGTGCGATCGACGAGCGACGGCGACTACCTCGACCTCGCATGCACGTCGATGCTGCCCGGCGCACGCCTCGTTCGTTCCCACCGCGCGCGAACTGCGTTCCTTGCCAGCTATGTCGACAACATGGTCGGTCGTGACGTTCGCCTCATCGCCGATGTGCGCGACCCGCTGAAGCTCCGTCGTTACCTCGCTGCGGTTGCGGCGAACAGCGCCGGCAACCCACCCAGAGCGGCTCTGCCGGCCGCGGAGGCCCCAAGGGGGCAAGGAGGGCCCCCCCGAAGGCCCCCCCCCCAGGGGAGGGGGCGAACCCGGCCGGGGCGAAGGGGGAGGGCCAACGCCGGCGAGCCGGAAACCGCGCCCGGCGACGGGGGGCGGGCCGGCCGGGAGCGGGGGGGGGCCGGCGCGCGCGGGGGGCGGGGCGGGGCGTCCGCAGCGGCGACGGGGACCACGTCGGCGGTCGCGGGGCGGACTCTCGGTTCACCGCGGCGCAGGCCCTGTTCACCTCGACCCCGGCCGCACGGGACCAGCCGGTCGGTCGCCCGCGCGGGGCAGCAGGCACCTTGCCCGACGCGTTCACGGGCAGCGCATCGCGAACGAGCAGCGCCTTCGGCCGTTTGAATCCGGCAAGCCGACCGCGGGCCCACTCGAGCACCGCATCGGCATCGATCGTCGCGCCGTCGGCAGCGGTCGCGACGGCCACCACCTGCTCACCCCACCGCGGATGCGCCACGCCCACCACCGCGACCGCGGCGACGTCGGGATGCTCGGCGAGCGCGTCCTCCACCTCACGCGAAGCGACGTTCTCGCCGCCGGTCACGATGATGTCCTTGGCGCGATCCACGATCGACAGGTAGCCCTCGGCGTCGATGCGGCCGATGTCGCCGGTGCGAAACCACCCATCCGCCGTGAAGGCGTCGGCGGTCGCGTCGGGGCGATTCCAGTAGCCGGGGATCACCTGATCGGCGCGCACCTCGATCTCGCCGTCGTCGGCCAACCGAATCGCCGCGAGCGGCCCCGGCCTTCCGGCGGCGGTGAGCAGGTCGGGTCGGTCGGCCGCGGCGCGGCGGTGGTCGTCGGGCGTGAGGAACACGGCGTTGCCCGACAACTCGGTCATGCCGTACCCCTGGGCGAAGCCGCAGCCCAGCTCGTCAAGACCTCGTCGCAGCAGAGGAAGGGGGATGGCCGACGCGCCGTACGCCACGACCCGCAGCGACGACAGGTCGTGGCGTCGTGCGGCGGGGTGATCGAGGAGCATCGCGATCATCGTGGGGGCGAGGGAGATGTTCGTGACGCGGTGGCGCTCGATCAGCGCCGCGACCTCGGCAGCGTCGAACCGGGCGACCAGCACGACCGGGCGGCCGCGCAGGTGCGCATGGATCACGTTGTACGCCGCCACGTGAAAGAGGGGGAAGGGGAACAGGTAGACGTCGTCATCGGCGAGGGGTCGGGCCATCGCGGTGTTGAGTACCGCCGCAAGCAGGCTGCGATGCGTGAGGCACGCGCCCTTCGGCAGGCCGGTCGTGCCGCTGGTGTGGATGATCCACGCGGTGTCGTCCGGGTCCGCCGCGGGCGCTGTTCGCTGCTGCCGGCGCTGCGCGGCGCGCTGGTGCGGCGGCGGCCGGCGCCGCCGGCTCGGCCGTGAGCGTCGCGAGCTCGGTGACGCGGCGATCGCCGAGCGCGGGGGCAAGCCGGTCGAGGTGGTCGGGCGAGGCGAATACGGCGACGGGGTCGACGTCGTCGATCAGGGCTCCGAGTTCGTGCGCTGTGAGGCGCGTGTTGCCGAACATCACGATCACGCCGACGGCTGGCGCCGCGTACATGGCAATCACGACGTCGGGGTGGTTGTCGGACACGACCGCGATCCGCTCGCCGGGCGATGCGACGGCGGCGATCCTCGCGGCCGCCACGACGATCGCCGCATCGAGTTCGGCGAAGCTCCACGTTCGGTCGCCCCACACCAATGCCGGCGCCGCAGGCGTCACCGCCGCGGCGTTCGCGATCACCTCGTGCAACAGCATTCCGCCATCCTGCACCACGACCGCCACCGATCCGGCTGCCTCGCTCGCGGAAGCGATCACGCATCATGATGTACACTTTCGCGCATGCGGACGACTGTTGACTTCGATCCCGATGTGGAAAAGGCGATCGCACAGATGCGCAGACGCGACGGCGGAGGTTTGAGCGACGCTGTCAACGCGTTGATCCGACAAGGGCTTCGCTGCAAATCGTCGCAATCTGCCTTCACGCCGATCGTTCGAGACCTCGGCATCACGATCGATGTCTCGAACATCTCCGACACGCTCGATCTCCTCGAAGGTCCGAACGCACGGTGATCGTCTACGCCAACTTCCTGCTCTATTCGGTCGACTCGGCCAGCCCGTTCCACCGCCCGTCACTCGCGTGGTTGACCGAGGCACTGAACGGCCGCGGCGAGGGGCTGCCATGGGTGTCGCTCTGGGCGTTTCAACGAATGCGACCAACCCGCGCAGCGAATGCGCCCTCACGCCGACTGAGGCCTTTGAGCACATCGACGGGTGCTGACCGCCCCTGCCGCGTGGATTCCGCAGCCGGGGAAGGCCACCACAGATCCACGAACTCGTCACCCGCCTCGACATCCGCGCCGGCCTCACGACCGACGCGGTGCTCGCGGCACTGTGCATCGAGCACGGATCCGGGATCGTCAGTGCGGACAGCGACTTCGCCCGATTCGGTGAGATCCGCTGGACCAATCCGATCGCGTAGCCCGTCCGCCGGCGCCTCGCCTCCCCCGGCCTCCGGGTACCGGCCGGACGGGTGCAGGGTGGCAGGCGTGTTGCGACGGCACTGCGCGTCACACGACGATCTCAGTGTCGTCGGGGTGGAGCCGGGGCCGGCCGGTCGAAGAGCACCTCGACGAACAGCTGACTGGCTGGGCGGAGCCGATGCGGCGAGTAGTACCGGTTGACGAGATCGAGGGCCTCGTTGGCGTCGCGCAGGCCAAGGTGGTCGGCAAGGAACCTCAGGTCGTCCGCGTCAGCATCTTCACGGGCGGCCGCCGCTTTCATCGCGAACAGATACTCCGCACTCGCCACGCCGACGTCGAGGCCAGGCCGCGTGGAAGTGCGCTCCTCCTCGATCGGAAGCGATCCGGAAGAGCCCCTTGACTGCGTCGTTGAGCCAGTCGTGCGGGGCCCGTGCTCGCCCGCCATGGCCGCGGCCTCTTCGTACACTTCCGCCTTCGGCTCGAACACCCCGTCGAGATCTCGGGTGACGCGTCGCGAGTTGAACGCAAGGGCCATCGCTGCACCGCCGACCACGAACAACTGCGCCGATAGCCCTCGTTCATCGAGCCGTCGTCCGAGCTCGGTAAGCAGCTCGCGAATCCGGTCGGCGTCGAGGATCTTGGTCTGGTCGCCGTTCACACCGACTCCAAGGAGGCGCCGTCGACCATCACGCCTCGGAACGCAAGCGATGCCGGCGAATGCGCCAGCGCGTACGCGTGGAGTCCCGGATTGGACCCGACGAACCACAGGTGCGGAAGACCGTGGCCACGCGCCCAGCCCGGCACCTCGTGGCCGGACCGCAGAGCGTCCATCTCAGTCACGCCGGCGAGCATGGCGTCCCAACGACGATCACCAGTGGTCGACGGCTGTGCGTAGTAGGCGTCCCACTCCTTGTCGTCACGGACCCACTTGGCGTTGGACCGCAACTCCCGAACGATCCGGAGCACGTCGCCGACAGCCCACCCGTCACGAAGGCCCGCTCGGATCGCCGATGCCGCGGCCGGGACTGTCATGAGTCGATTGACGTGGATTGGGCTGTTCGCTCCGATGGCGATCACCGCTGTCAGGCGACCGACGGTGGCGTCACTCGGCCGCTTCGCGCCGCGCTCATAGGCCGACACGTTCGAGGTCGACGTGCCGGCAGCGCGCGCGACAGCGGCCATGGTCAGGCCGTTCGCCAGTCGCTTGGAACGCAGCTCGTACGGGGTCACCCAGCAATGGTATTACATATCACATATCCATCCCCGCCCGGCAGCCCGGCGGGCCGACACTGGCGACGTCACGGACTCGTCCGAGCGGCGCAGCGAAGGGGGTGGAGCGTGTCGCCCGCCATGCCAGATGACCCCGGATTCGGCTGCTGGAGCGCGAACCGGTCCCACCTGTCACGAAATCTCGGGTTGCGCCTGAGGTGCTGGGCCCTCAGCGTGCCGCACCTTCGGCTCGGTTACGGCAAGCCGCTCGGCTTCGGAGCGTGCGCGTCAACATCGACCAGGCGTCGAGCGAGGTCTGGACAGGCAGCGATAACGCCGCGCCGGGCGGCCGGTGGATGTCCCTCCAGCCAGGGCCAACAGACCCATCTGCCGCCATCACGGCGGCCACCGACGTACCACCGAGGCGTTCAAAGTCGCCGCCAGCGCGGACAGCCTGAAACGCCTTCGCCGCATCCTGAGCAACGATCCAGGCTTTCGCGTTCACTACTCCCGCGTCGCGACGAAACGACCGGCACGCCACCACCGCCCACCCCGGAAAGCAAGAACTACGAGTGGTTCGTGAATGACGAAGGCGGACGGCGGCGCCCAGCCGACGCCACCGGGGATGGCGGAGGGGAC
>JADJBW010000007.1 GCA_016703525.1 Actinomycetota bacterium
GCATCGAACTCCGGGATGTCCTTCACGTACGCCAACGGGTCGGCCAGGCCCTCGGTGTGCGGGAAGTCCGAGCCGAACATGAGCCGGTCGATGCCCACCGCCTCGCGGAGGCGCGACATGTCGTCCTCGTAGTACGGCGAGATCCACACGTTGCGCCGGAACTGCTCGACGGGATGCTCGGCGAACGCGAAGGGCATCTTGCCGTGGGCGTCGTTCAGGTTGCGCAGCAGGTCGGGCACCCACATCGCGCCGTTCTCGATCGATGCGATCCGCAGCGTCGGAAACCGCTCGAGCACGCCGTGGCAGATGATCGCGGCGAGCGTCTCGGAGATGCCGCGGTCGGCGAAGGCAACCAGCGGGAACGCCGCGTGCCGGAAGCCCTCGAACCCGCCGCCTCCCTGGCCGGGCGGCGTGGCACGCCAGAACTTGCCGTAGTGCGACGCGCCACTCAGGCCTGCGTGGATCACGAGCGGCACGCCCGCCTCGGCGATTCGTGCCCAGATGCCGTCGAACTGCGGGTGGCCGGGCGACAGGTAGCCGCCGTCGCCGTCGGGGACCGGACCGGGGATGGTCACGAGCACCCTGGCCCCCAGCCCGAGGACCCGGTCCACCTCGGCCTCGGCCAGGTCGGGCTGCGCGAACGAGATCATCGGGGCGGCGAACAGGCGCTCGTCGCCGCGGTCGAATCCCCAGTCCTCGTCGAGCCAGCAGTTGAACGCCCGGAAGGCGGCCTGCAGCGCGGGCAGGTCGCGGCGCAGCGCCTCCTGCATGCCGACCCCGAGGGTCGGGAAGAGCAGCGCTCCGTCGAGTCCCTGCCGGTCGAGTTGGGCGACGCGTGCCGTTCGGTCGCGATACTCGGGGTGCTGCGAGATCGGGTCGAGCTCGCCGAACATGGTCTTCAGGTCGAGGCCCTTGGCGTTGCGGCCGCGGAAGTAGTCCTCGAGGCTGCCGGGCGCGGCGATCGGATCGAACGTGGGGTTCGGGATGAACTTGTTGACCCTGCCCCCTACGAGCAGGCGCCGCTTGCCCCCGATCTCGGCCCATTGCATGCAGCGCTTGGCCATCTTCGGGTCGATGTGGCGCGTGAACGCGTCCTCCGCCTCGTAGTAGTGGTGGTCGGCGTCGAAGGGGCGGAACTCGAGCTCGCTCATGGGCGCAGTCTACGAGTTTCTGACACTCGTGTCAGCTAACGTCGGCGTCATGATCATCGACGCGTGGGTCAACATCTTCCCGGAGGCGTTCGCACAGCGCTGGGCGGCGAAGGACGAACAGCGAGGCGTGGTCCAGATGTTCGGTCCCGACCTGGCGAAGGGCCCCACGGTCGAGAGCCTGCTGGCGGGCATGGACGAAGCGGGGGTGCAGGTGGGCGTGCTCACCGCCGGTCTGAGCGATCCCGAGCGCGCGCACCGCCGGGGCGGATTTGCCGCCGAGGACTTCCTGGCGATCGCCGAGGAGCACCCCGGACGGTTCCTGGTGTCGGCCGCGGTCGACCGCGCCGCAAAGCCGACCGCCAACGTGCGCCGACTTCGCGAGTTGGCGCAGCACCCGTCGTTCGTGCTGGCCCGGGTGACGCCGCTCGTGGAGCAGTACGACCTGAGCGATCGGCTGTACTACCCGCTGTACTCGGCGTGTGAGGAGCTCGGCGTGCCGGTGTCGATCAACGTCGGCGTGCCCGGGCCGCAGGTCCGATCGCGCTGCCAGGATCCCGTGCTGCTCGAGGACGTGCTGATCGACTTCCCGGGCCTGACGGTGATCGGCGCACACATGGGCCACCCGTACGAGGCGCTCCTCATCCAGTACATGCTCAAGTGGCCGCAGCTCCACCTCATGACCTCGGCCTACCTCGCCACCTACATGGACCCGGCCATGGTGACGTTCATGGACTCCTCCCGCGGCCGCGGCCGGCTGCTGTTCGCGTCCGATCACCCGGTCATCCCGGCGAAGAAGGCGCTCGACGCGGCACGCGAGCTGTCCCTGTCGAGCGAAGGGATGGAGTTGTTCCTCGGCGGCGCAGCGGCCCGCCTGTTCGCGAGCGGGCTCGCCGCCGGCGGCTGAGCGGGACGCGACGATGCCGATCCACCCCGCCGGGGAACACCTCGCCGCTCGAGCGCTCGCCACCCCCGACAAGGCGGCGATCGTCCTCGCGTCGACCGGCGAGGTCCGGACCTACGGCGATCTCGACGCGGCATCGGCTCGCCTGGCGCGGGTGTTTCGCGACCGCGGGCTGCGCACCGGCGATCACCTGGCCGTGTTGGTCGACAACGACGCGGCGTTCTTCGAGGTGGTGTGGGCCGCGATGCGGACGGGCCTGTTCGTCACGCCGATCAACTGGCACCTCAACGCCGCCGAGGCCGGGTTCATCGTTCGGGACTGCGGTGCCACCGCGCTCGTCGCGAGCGCACGGCTCGACTCGGTACTCGCCGCGATGCCGGCGGACGACCTTGCGGCGGTGACGCTGCGACTCGCGACGGATGGCCGCCTCGACGGGTTCGAGGCGATCGACGCGCTCGTGGCCGCCACGACCGACTCGACGGTGCCCGACGAGCACGAGGGGACCTGGATGTTCTACTCGTCGGGCACGACGGGTACCCCCAAGGGCATCCTCCCGCCGCTCGGTCCCGCCGACCTGGGTGCGCCGTCGTTCCTGACCGCCATGCTCGGCGGCCTGTTCGGCTTCGACTCCGACACGGTGTACCTCAGCCCCGCACCGCTGTACCACGCAGCGCCCGCCGGATGGACCACCGGCACACATCGACTCGGCGGCACCGTCGTGGTGATGGACCGCTTCGACCCGGTCGAGCTGCTCCGAGCGATCGAGGCGCATCGGGTGACCCACGTGCAGCTCGTACCGACCCACATGATCCGGCTGCTCGACCTGCCGGAGTCGCAGCGCCGAGGGTTCGACCTGCGCTCGTTGCGGCGGGTGATCCACGCCTCGGCGCCGTGCCCGGTGGAGGTGAAGCGACGCTTCATCGACTGGGTCGGTCCGATCGTGTGGGAGTACTACAGCGGGTCGGAGGGCGCCGGGTTCTGCTGCATCGACAGCGCCGAGTGGGGCGAGCACCCCGGGTCGGTCGGCCGCTCGATCAGCGGTGCCATCCACGTCCTCGACGCCGACGGCTCGGAGCTGCCCGCCGGTGCCGAGGGTGAAGTGTGGTTCGAGACCACGCGGCCGTTCGCATACCACAACGACGCCGAGTCGACCCGCTCCGCCTGGAACGATCGCGGCTGGGCGTGGCTCGGTGACGTCGGCCGGGTCGACGACGAGGGCTACCTGTACCTGACCGACCGGGCGAGCCACATGATCATCAGCGGCGGCGTGAACATCTCGCCGCGCGAAGCCGAGGACGTGCTCACGAGCCATCCGGCGGTCGCCGATGTCGCCGTCGTCGGCGTGGCGCACCCCGAGATGGGCGAGCAGGTCGCGGCCTACGTCCAGCTGACGTCGGGCGCCTCGGCGTCGGAGGACGAGCTGATCGCGTGGTGCCGCGACCGGCTCTCACACTTCAAGTGTCCGCGCGGTGTGGTTCCTCGACGAACTGCCCCGGCTCCCCACGGGCAAGCTGCTCAAACGGCATCTCCCGGTTCCGGCGCCGCCCGAGCCAGCGCCGCACCGCACGAGCGGCGCTCAGCCGGAAGCGAGGTAGGTGCCGAATCGGTGGGCCGTTCCCAGGTCGGACGCGGCGGCCCCCCCGGCCCACGCCACCGCGCCGTTCACCATCACCGCGCGCACCGTGTCGTCGTTGCGGCGCACGAGGCGACGAACCGAGGGGAAGGCCGGCATCGGTTCCTCGTGGATCTCCTCGACGGTCTCGTCGAGGCGTTCGGGGTCGATCACCACGAGGTCGGCGCGGGCGCCCACCACGATGCGGCCCACGTCGAGGCGGTGGAAATCGGCGATCTCCGCCGTGAGCTTCGCGACCGCGGCCTCCACGGTCATGAATCCCCGGCCCTCCAGCTGTGCGTCGCGCACCCGCTTCAACATGCGGAGGGGGAAGTTGTAGAAGCCCATGTTGCGCAGGTGCGCCCCGGCGTCGGAGAACCCGATCAGGGCAACCGGATGCGACATGATCCACTCGACCGCCTCGGGGTTCCCGTTCGCCACGACGCTGTACCAGCGCAGGTCGTTGCCCCAAGCGGCCTGCAGATCGAGGAACGCGTCGAGTGGATCGCCGGTCCCGCGGCGCTGTGCCACCTCGGCGAAGGTCAGCCCGACCACCGACCCGTCGGGGCAGCCCACCACCCGCGCCTCGCTCAGGTCGCGGTGGTACGCCCGCGCGGCGACCGGATTGCGCCACTGGCGACGGAATCGGTCGCGGAACCCGGGAGCCCGAAGGAGCGCTCGGCGGGCATCGATGTCGTCGAGGTGCAGCGCCTCGGTACCGGCGCCGAGTTCCTCGATCACCGGGTTCTCCAACCCGTCGGTGAACAGGTCGAACGTGGTCGGCAGCGCCTGGAACCGAACGTTCGCGCCCAGCCGATCGTTGAGCAACTGTCCCGCCTTGCCGAGCAGGCGGTACAGGCCCATCGCCGGCGGCGCGTCCATCATCGTGAGCAGGGACATGCGCAGCGCACGGCCACCGCGCGGGCGACTCATCTCCATCAGCGGCAGGATCGGCCAGCGCGTCTGCAGGTTCGGAACCGCCTGCAACACGGCGTCGCGGGCTCGCACGGCCTCGCTCAGTCGGCGGTACTCGGCGAACTTCGCGAACACCGACGGGGTCGGGCGTGACCGGAATCGTTCGCCGCCCATCTTGTCCCAGGGCAGCAGGTTGAGCGACAGTCCCACGAGCCCCGCGTCGAGCGCCTCGCGGGTGAGGCGATCCATCGCTACGAGCTCGTGTTCGGTGGGGCGAACCCCGTCGCTCACCGCTCGCCGCAATCCCATCGTGTGGGCCCGAGCGGTGGAGTGGCCCAGCATCGAGGCCACGTTCGGACCGAGTGGCAGACCCGACAGGTGCTCGGCGTAGCCCGCCGGGCTCGACCAGTCGACCACGTCGCGCAGGATCGGCAGCACCAGGTCGTGCGGGATGCCCTCGACCCGACAGAACATGTCGGCCAGGTCCTCGGGATCGCCCACCACCATCGACAGCCCGCACGAGCCGACCAGCACCGTCGTCACCCCGTGGCGCAGCGACTCGTCGAGCGACGGGTTGATCTCGAGCTCGGCGTCGTAGTGCGTGTGGATGTCGAGGAACCCGGGCGTCACCCAGCAGCCGGTGGCGTCGATCACCTCGGCATCGGCCGGCACGTCGAGCTCCGCGCCGATCTCGGCGATTCGGCCGTCGCGCACGATCACCTGCGCCCGCCGCGCCGCGCCGCCGGTGCCGTCGTAGAGCATGCCGTTCAGGATCGCGGTCGTGGTCATCGATCTCCCCTTGGTCGCAGCGGGCCGGCCCGGCGCAACCCATGCTGTCATCTGCATCGTCGGGCGGTGCATCCCACGCCGGCGCGAAACTGCTGCGATGCAGCTGAACCCCAGATACGGGACCGACCCGATCATCGTCCTCGACGGCGACCCGGCCGCCGTCGCCGAGCCGGCCGTTCGTCAACGCCGCCGACTCGTCGACCTCGTGTCGGACTTCACGCCCGAGGCGTGGTCGCACCGATCACGATGCGACGGCTGGGCGGCCCGTGACGTGATCGCCCATCTCGACACCACCAACGCCTTCTGGGGCTACTCGATCGCCTCGGGCCGCAAGGGCTCGCCGTCGCGACTGCTCGCCACGTTCGACCCGGTGCGCTCGCCGGTCGAGCTCGTGGCGTCGACGGTGGACTGGACCGACGACGAACTGCTCGAGCACTTCGCCGAGTCGACCGAGCAGCTCTGCGACCTGATCGAATCGCTCGACGCCGCCGACTGGGAACTGATCGCCGAGTCGCCGGCCGGGCACGTGCGCATCTCCGAGGTCGTTGCACACGCGTTGTGGGATTCGTGGATTCACGAGCGCGATATCGCTGCACCCCAAGCGGCGGTCATGCCGGTGCTGGCCGATGAGGCTGCCCTCTGCCTGCGCTACGGGGCGGGCGTCGGGCCGGGGATGGCCCTGACCCTCGGCAACGAGCGACCCGGGGTGCTCGGCGTGCGGGCTCACGACCCCGACGTCGAGCTCAGCGTGCGCAAAGGCTCGCGGGTCGACGTGGTTGCGGGCGTGGCACCCGACGTCGGCGCGACGCTCGTGGGATCGGCCGCAGCGTTGGTGGACGCGCTCGCGTTCCGCTCGCCGTTCCCTCAGCCGCTCGCCGCGGGAGATGCGTGGCTCATCGGCTCGCTCGGCGTGGCGTTCGATCAGGCCGAGGCGCTGGCCTGACCCGGCGAACGGCCCGCAGGCGTCTCAGCCGGCCTGGCGGATCGCCGCCTCGATCACGCGGGCGGCGTTGGCCTGGCCGAGCGAATTGGGATGCAGCGGCACGCCGTCGGGCACGAACGTGATGCCGTTGACCCACGCGGTGCCCTGGGGCTTGCACCCGTCGTGGCCGACCGACGACGGCTCGAGATCGACGAAGGTGAACCCGGCGAGGTTCGCGGCGGAGCGCAGCATCTCGTTCATCTCGTGCATCTTCGCTGCGACCCACGCGGCGTCGACGTCGAGGACCGGCCATCTGGCGAAACAGCCCGCTCCGTCGGCCGGAAACCCGGTCGGGTAGCCGATGACGAACACCCGCGCCCTCGGTGCGCGCGCTCGGATCATGCGGAACGCCAGGTCGGCTTCGGCTCGCGTCTTCACGATCGCCTCCGACGCCTTGTCGACGCCGTTGGCGACGAAGGTCTCCTGGCAGGAACGGCCGAACGGGGGCGGACCGAGCGGGATCGGCACCACGTTCAGGCAGCCGACTGCGAAATCGGGAAGGCCGATGTCGTTGCCGCCCATACCGATCGTGATGAGTTCGACCGATTCGTCGAGCGCATCGAACTGCGGCGGTGCGGTCCCGAGCGGAAGGCCGAAGAAGCCGACCTTCTGCACGGCGGCGAGGTCGTCGAAGCTCGCACTCCCGCAGGTGCGATCGACGAACGCGCTCACGTCGAGCGCAGCCGCCACGAGCGACGGGTAGTTGATGGGGGAGCGGGCGCACACCAGCGGATCGCCAACCGGAAAGGCGGTCAGCGGCCCCGCTGACCAGGAGTCGCCGAGGGCCACGTACCGGCGTGCGTCGCGGTGCCCGGTGCTCGGGCCGGGAGGCGCACACGCTCCAGCGGCGGCCGTTGCGAGTATCGCCGCGCCCGCGAGCGTGCGAAGCCGGTGGCGTGTCGTCGTCATGTGGTGCTGCCCCCGCAGATGTCGCGCCCGGCCCCCGCCGGACGAATCACGATGTGAAAGCGTCGAACGCGCAAACCCCCGACGTCAACCTCACATACGGCGCGGCGATCGCTGCGGTCAGTCCTCGTCGGCCTCGTCGACCACCAGATCCCACCGGTCGAGGCAGTCCGAGCACCGATACGCAACGATGTCTCCCGGCCGATCCCCGTCCTCGCGGGGGAGCGACAGCCGGTGGCATGTCCCTCCGCAGTCCACACACACGATCTGTTCCGGCAGGCCCATGCGCCCCAGCTTCGCGCCGCCGCCGAGCCGCCGCCGATACAGTCCCCACGCATGCCGAAGATCGCTGACCGCAAACTCGGCACGGTGGCGCTGACCCGGCGCATTCTGGGCGAGGTGTGGCGTCATCCGGCCAATCGCGGACACCGGCCCGCGGCGATCGCCCGCTCGCTCGCCTGGCAGGTCCGCAAACGCGTGGCGCCCCGCCGTGCCGTGCGGCCGATCTACGCAACCATGCGCTACTGGGCCGATCCGGAGTCGGGCGCGACGTCGAACGTCGTCTACTTCACCGAGCGGTTCGACCCCGTGGAGATGGCGTTCCTCGATCGGTTCGTTCGGTCCGGCGACCACGTGATCGACGCGGGAGCGAACGCGGGCCTGTACTCGCTGTTCCTCGCGACGCTGGTGGGCGGCGACGGGCGCATCGACGTGTTCGAGGCGGCCCCCGCGATCGCGTCGAAGTGCCGCGAAAACCTCGCGCTCAACGGGCTGTTGGGGACGTCGGCCCACCTCCACGAGGTGGCGATCAGCGATCGGATCGGCGAGCTGCGCTTCCGGGCGGATCGCGACGTCTCGAGCCATGTCGCTGCGCCCGGCGACCGAGACGAGCGGGCGGTTGCCGTGCCGTGCGCCACGCTCGATTCGCGCATCCCCGAGACCGGCCGGCCTCTCACGGTCGCCAAGATCGACATCGAGGGCGCCGAGGTGGCGGGCCTGGCCGGGTTCGCCCGTCGCATGGAGGCGGGGGAGCCATGGGTGCTGCTGATCGAGGTGGTCGACAACACCCTGCGGCTCCAGGGATCGAGCGCGGCCGAGTTGCGCTCGCTGCTCGACGGGTTCGGCTACGAGGTCATGTCGTTCGACCCGGCGGTCGGCGCGTTGCGCCCCGCCACCGACGGGCACGAGTTCAACGTGGTCGCGGTCGCCCGGTCGAGGCGGGCGCAGGTGGACGAGCGGCTCCGAGGCTCGCCGTCGGGCGGGTGACGGCCCGGGCCCGGTAGCGCAGCGGCGCCTCGTCGAGTTCCTCTGCGACGTGTGCCAGCCACCCGGCGGTTCGGGCGATTGCGAAGATCATCGCGGCCGAGCCGGCTCGCAACCCGGCCAGCCGGACGACCGCCGCCAGGCCGAGGTCGACGTTGGGTGGCGGTCCGCCGCCGCGCCGGATCGACCGCACGAGGGAATCGATGCGGTCGAGCCCGGGGTGCGCGCCGACGGCCTGGCGCACGACGTCGAGCAGGCGTCGACAGCGAGGGTCGATGCGGTCGTAGAGCGGGTGACCGAAGCCGGGGATCGGACCGTCTCCGGCGCGATCGCGCAGCGCGGCGGCCGGATCGTCGGCATCGAGGGCGTCGAGCACCGCATCGGCCGCCGTGCCGTGCAGCGGACCCGACAGGGTCGCGAGCGCGGCCACGACGCAGGCCGCCGGAGCGGCGCGGGTCGATGCTGCGACGCGCGCCGCCAGCGTCGAGGTGGCGAGCTCGTGGTCGGCGAGCAGCACGAGCGCCGTGTTCACGGCGTACGGCGCCCACGGTTCCCCGCACGGTTGCGTGCTCGGGTCGCCGCTCGGGTCGCGCAACGTCACGGCCAGCCGCGCCGCGACGGTGCCCGCGTGCCGGGCGCCGTCGCCCAGGTCGAGCGTCGGTATGCACCGTGGGGCCGGGCCTGCGGTCGCGACCATCGCCGCGAGAACCTGCTCGGCCGTCGTGCGTCGGTCGCCGCCGGCGGCGGCATCGCTCGCGTCGACGGCCCGGCGGAGGTCGGCGAGCGAGGGGGCCCGGCCGTCGGTGCGCCCGCCGTTCGCGCCTCGTCGGGCCAGGGCAACGCGGAGGGGGCGCTCGTCGCCGTCGAGCAGCCAGCCGGCGACCGACTCGAACGTCGCGGCGCCGGCCAGGTCGAGCGCTCGTCGGCCGCGGTACAGGTGGCCAAACCGTCGCGACGGGCCGGCGGGGATCGACGTGATCGCGCTGTGCACGGTCACGTCGATCCCCGACTCCGCTCCGCGCCGCCGCGGGCGACCGCGCCGTGCGAGCGACTCGATGTCGGCGGCGTCGAACCTGCTGGTGCGCCCGTCGTCGCCGCGGTGGCGATCGATTACGCCGCGGGCGACGTACGCGTACAGGGTCTGCGGCTTCACGCCGAGCCTCGCGGCCGCCTCGGGAGTTGTGAGCCAGCGTTCGGGTCCGGATGGGTTGACCATGATCAACGTTGATTCTGTCATGCATCAGGGCGGACGATGGACCGCATGGATCCCGCCGAACTTCACGCACTGCGCGACGTGCGTGCCGCCCTCACCCAGCTCGACGGCCGCGAGCCGTCCGACATCAGGAGCCCTGCGATCAACCTCCACGGCGATGCGACCTGGTGGCGGGGGCCCTTCGCTGTGGACGACCTCGCCGTGTCGTGCGTGGTCGCCGCGTTGGAATCGCTCGCTGTGGTGGTGGGGCGCGGCCGCTCGACCGGAGCGGACGTGGAGGTCGACGTCGACGCCGCACACGCCTCGGCGATGTTCTGGGCCGAGGCGCTCGTCGAGCCCGACGGTTGGACGATCCCGCCGGTGTGGGACCCCATCGCCGGCGACTACGAGGGCGCCGACGGGTGGATACGGCTGCATACCAACTATGCCCATCACCGGACCGCCGCGCTCGCGGCGCTCGGCCTTCCCGACTCCGCGGCGACCGGCCGCGATCAGGTCGCGGCCACCGTGGCGAACCACCCGGTCCGTGCGCTCGAATCGGCCGTGATCGAACGCTGCGGCGTGGCTGGTGCGTCCCGCTCGCCCCAGGAGTGGGCGACGAGCGACGCTGGCGCCGCGCTCGCTGCCGAACCGCTGCTCGCGGTTGACCGCACGGCGACGACCCACGTCGAGCACGCTCACGCCGATCCGCCGCCCGCCGCCCTGCCCGCGCGCCCTGCCCGCCGCGTTCCTGCCCGCCGCGCCACTGCGCGGCGTGCGGGTGCTCGACCTCACCCGCGTGCTCGCCGGACCGACCGCCACGGGCATGCTCGCCGCGTGGGGCGCCGAAGTGCTGCGCATCGATCCGGTCGGCTTCGAGGAGGTTCCGGCGATCATCCCGGTGGTCGGCGCCGGGAAGCGCACCGCGGCGCTGGACCTGCGCGACCCGGCGGGACGCGACCGCCTCGACGAGCTGGTCGCGTCGGCCGACGTGGTGGTGCACGGCTACCGCGGCGGTGCGCTTTCGGGGCTCGGCATCAGCAGCGACCGCTGGCACGAGCAGCGACCCGGGCTGGTGGAGGTGAGCCTCGACGCGTTCGGGTGGACCGGTCCGTGGCGGACCCGCCGAGGGTTCGACTCGATCGTGCAGCACTGCGTCGGGATCACCACCACGGCGGCCGAGGCGGTCGGCGCCGATCGCCCTACGCCGCTGCCGTGTCAGGCGCTCGACCACGGCGCCGGGTGGCTGCTCGCTGCGGCCGCGCTTCGAGGGCTCGCGGCGCGGCGTGACAGCGGCACGGGGTCGCGGTGGCGAACGTCGCTCGCCCGGGTAGCGGCGTTGCTGACCTCGATCCCCGGCCCGGTCCCCCTGGCCCGCACGCCACCGACGCTCGATGCGGTGCGCGAGCGCTGCGGCGCCGCGGCGGTCGTGGTCGCTGCGACCGATTGGGGGCCGCTGCGGCGCCTGGCATGGCCCGGCACGATCGACGGGGCGGGGCCCACGATGGGCGGGTCGGGACCCCTCGGCCGGCATCTCGCGGCCTGGTCGACAGACCGGTAGCGTCGCGCCTCGATCGTCCGCTGCGACCGGGAGGAACACGTGCACGACGAAGCTGCGTTGATCGAGGCGCGTATCGAACGGGTCCTTGGCCACAGCGTTCTGTGGGAGATGGTCGGCGATTCTCACCCCTTCGAGGTCGAAGCGTGGGAGGTTCCCGGCGAGCCGGTCACGCTGGCCGAGGCGCTCGACGCGACCTTCACGCCCTTCGCCATCGGATCGACGTTCTCGCGGCCGTGGGGCACCACGTGGTTTCGGCTGCGCGCCACCGTGCCCACCGAGTGGGCGGGGCTCCACGTGCAGGCCGAGATCGGACTCGGCTTCACCGAGTCCACCGGTTTCACGTCGGAGGGGCTGCTGTGGCGCCGCGGCGACGACGGGGAGTGGCACCCGTGGAAGGGGATCCACCCCGCATCGCACCACGTGACGATCGGTCGTCCGGCCGTCGGCGGCGAGGTGGTCGACTTCCTGCTGGAGGCCACGTCGAACCCGACCATCAACGACCAATTCCCCGACCCCAACAGCGACCTGGACACGGCCGGCAGGGCTCCGATCCATCGCCTGCACGCGGCGCAGCTCATCGTGCGCAACGACGACGTGCACGGCCTCGTGCACGACATCTCGGTCGCACGCGACCTCATGCGGGTCATCCATCGCGATCAGCCGCGGCGATACGAGCTGCTCCAGGCGTTGAGCACCTCGATCGAGGCGATCGACCTGGGGCACGTCGTCGACACCGCTCCGGCGGCGCGCGCCGCGCTCGCCGACGTGCTGGCGAAGCCCGCCGTTGCGTCCGCCCATCGCGTGTCGGCCATCGGGCACGCGCACATGGACACCGCGTGGCTGTGGCCGCTGCGCGAGACGCGGCGCAAATGCGCCCGCACCTTCGCCAACGTGCTCCGCCTCATGGACGAGTGGCCCGAAATGATGTTCGCCTGCAGCCAGGCGGCGCAGTACGAGTGGATGCTCGACGACTACCCCGACCTGTTCGCCGAGATCGGAGCGCGGGTTGCCGACGGCCGATGGGTGCCGGTGGGCGGCATGTGGGTCGAGGCCGACGCCAACCTCTCCGGCGGCGAGGCGCTGCTGCGCCAATTCGTGCACGGCCAGCGCTTCTTCCGCGAGCACTTCGGTGTGACGTGCACCGAGACCTGGCTGCCCGACGTGTTCGGCTACCCGGCCTCGCTGCCCGGGATCATGTCCCACGCCGGCATCGAGCGGTTCCTCACGCAGAAGCTGAGCTGGAACCGCACCAACCGCTTTCCGCACCACACGTTCTGGTGGGAGGGGATCGACGGGTCGACCGTGTTCACCCACTTCCCGCCGGTCGAGACGTACAACGCGATCATCCACCCGGTCGAGCTCGACTTCTCGGTTCGCAACTTCGCCGATCGCGGGCGGGCGACGCGCAGCCTCATGCCGTTCGGGTGGGGCGACGGCGGCGGCGGACCGAGCCCCGACATGATGGAGATGTTCCGGCGCACGAAGAATCTCGAGGGGCTGCCTCGCCTGGAGATCGAGTCGCCGGCGGCCTTCTTCGACGCCGCGATGGCCGAGTACCCCGACGCGGCGCGCTGGGTCGGCGAGCTGTACTTCGAGATGCATCGGGGCACGTTCACGAGCCAGGCGCGCACGAAGCTCGGGAACCGTCGCTCCGAGTTGCTGCTGCGCGAGGCCGAGCTGTGGGCGGCGACCGCCGCGGTGCACACCGGCGACCCGTCGCGGTACCCGGCCGACGAGCTCGATCGCATCTGGAAGACCGTCCTGACGCACCAGTTCCACGACATCTTGCCGGGCAGCTCGATCGGTTGGGTGCACCGCGAGGCCGAGGCGACCTACGCCGACGTCGCGGCGCGGCTCGAGGCGATCATCGCCGATTCGCTGGGCGCGGCCGGGGCCGCGGCCGCGGCCGACGCGGTGGTCGCCGTGGCGAACGCCGCGCCACACGCCCGGCGCGAGGTCGCCGTGATCGACGCTGCGATCGCCGGGCTGGTGGCGGCCGACCTGGGTGCCCAACCGCTGTCGGGCGGCGCCGTCGCTGTGGTCGCTGAGGCCCCCGCGCTCGGCGTCGGCACGCTGGTGGCCGCCGATGCGGAGCCGGTGACGGTGAGATCGGACGGCGCGCGGATCGAACTCGTGAACGAGTACCTGCGCGCCGTCGTCGACGCGCACGGCGGAATCATCTCGTTGGTCGACCGGGTGACGGGACGCGAGATGGTGCCGCCGGGGTCGGTCGCGAACCGGTTGGAGATCCATCCCGACCTGCCCAACACGTTCGACGCCTGGGACATCGAGCACTTCAACCGGGCGAAGGCCGCGCAGATCGAGGGACCGACCGAGATCGAGGTCTGCGACGATGGGCCGCTGGTGGCGCGTCCGGGTGACGTGACGCTTCCGGTCGTCGTCGATCACGCAGACGATCGAGCTGCGCTCCGGCGCGTCGCCTCGACATCGCCAACGAGGTCGAGTGGGCCGAGCGCGAGCAGTTGCTGCAGGTGGCCTTTCCGCTCGACCTGCACTCGTCGGAGATGACCCGCGAGATCCAGTTCGGACACCTCGCGACGCCCACGCACACCAACACCAGCTGGGACTTCGCCCGCTTCGAGGTGTGCGCCCACCGCTGGGTCGACGTGTCGGAATCCGGGGCGGGCATGGCGCTGCTGAACGACTGCAAATACGGCCATCACGCCGAACGCGGCCGCAGCGACGACGGTCATCCCATGACCACGCTGTACCTCACGCTGCTCCGCGGGTCGCAGTACCCCGACCCCAAGCAGGACCTCGGGCACCATCGCTTCACCTACTCGCTCGTGCCCCACTCGGGTGACTTCCGCGCGGCCGGCGTGATCGCCGAGGGGTACCGCCTCAACCTGCCGCTCCGAGCGATCGCGGTCCCCGCCTCGGCGCATGGCGCGGGGGTTCCGCTGGTGACGGTCGACAACGACGCCGTGGTCGTCGAGGCCGTCAAGCTCGCCGACGACGGGTCGGGCGATGTGATCGTGCGGTGCTACGAGTCGTTCGGGGGACGCGCCGTCGCGAAGGTGTCGGCGGGCTTCGCGGTGCGGGCCATCGTGGCGGTCGACGCACACGAGTCGGCCGACACCGAAGTTGCCTTGCCGCAGGTGCGCACCGACGGAGGCGTGGCAGAGGTTGCGCTCCGGCCGTTCCAGATCGCGACGCTTCGGCTGCGTCGATGACGCTGCCGGTCATCGACCTGTCGCTCGCGGCGAGCGACGCTTCCGGCGTCGCAGACCAGATCGATCGCGCGGCACGCGACGACGGCTTCTTCCTGGTGGTCGGCCACGGCGTGCCGCGCTCGTTGCGCACCGACCTCGACGCGGCGGCGCGTGCTTTCTTCGCCCTCGACGAGGCGACCAAGGCCGAGGTGGCGATGCCGCTCGCCGGGCGGGCCTGGCGCGGCTGGTTTCCCCTGGGCGCCGAGCTGACGAGCGGGCAGCCCGACCACAAGGAGGGCCTGTACTTCGGCGTCGACCATCCTGGGGACCATCCGAGGGTGGTCGCCGGTGACGCGCTCCACGGCATGAACCGGTACCCGGCGCAGGTGCCGGCCCTGGCCGCGCTCGTCCCCCGGTACGTGGAGGCGGTGGTGGAGGTCGCACAGCAGGTGCTGTCGCTGATGGCGCTCGCCCTCGGCGTGGGCGAGGCGTGGTTCCGCGAGGGGATCACCGCCGATCCGACGGTGCTGTTCCGGATCTTCCGGTACCCCTCCCTCACCTCGCGCGAGCCGACCTCGCGCGAGGCGGCCTGGAGCGTGGGGGAGCACACCGACTACGGCCTGCTCACCGTGCTCGGTGGCGACGGCCACGGCGGGCTCCAGGTGCATCGGCGCGGCGGCTGGGTCGACGTGGAGCCGCACCCCGAGGCGTTCGTGTGCAACCTCGGCGACATGCTGGAGCGCTTGACCGGGGGCACGTATCGGTCGACGCCGCATCGCGTGCGCTACCACGACCACCAACACGACCACGCAGCCGGCGACGCGGGAGACCCCGGCGGCCCTGGCGCCGACCGGCTGTCGTTCCCGCTGTTCCTCGATCCGGGCTGGGACCGGACGGTGCCCGCCCTGCCGCTCGGCGGCGCGGCGCTGCGAGGGCGCGAGCGATGGGACGCCGAGGAGCCGTTGGCCTGGACGGGTCGGTACGGCGAGTACCTCACCGCCAAGGTCGCCCGGGTGTTCCCCGAGCTGTTCGCAGCGACGGCACCGACCGCGCTGTCGTCGAGCTACGCGGATGGGTCGACGCGCTCCACGTCGACCTCGACGTCGAGCTGCGTGGTCGCTCCCGACGACATCACCACGCCCCGAAGCGGCATCACGTCGGAGTAGTCGCGGCCCCAGGCGACGGTGAGGTGGGTGTCGGGCGCGACGAGTGCGTTGGTGGGGTCGAAGTCGAGCCAGGTGCCAGTGGGCGTGCGGACCGACGCCCACGCATGCGACGCGTCGGCGCCCTTCAGCTTCGGTTGCCCCGGTGGCGGCAGCGTCTCCAAATACCCGGAGACGTAGCGCGCCGACAGGCCGAGGTGGCGCAGCGCGGCGATCGCGAGGTGGGCGAAGTCTTGGCACACGCCGTGGCGCCCCGCCAACACGTCGGATAGCGGCGTCGACACCGACGTCGCCGTGGGGTCGTACGCGAACTCGTCGTAGATGCGGCGGCACAGCTCGGCGACCGCCTCCGCGAGCGGTCGCCCCGGCGTGAAGATGCCGTCGGTCAGCCGGTGCAACTCGGACAGCAGCGGCACGTGCGGGCTCTCGATCGTCAGGTCCCACGCGTTGACGCCGCGCGGCGCGTCCCGGGCGGCCTCCCACGGCAGCCACTCCGACTCGTGGCGCGTCGTGGGCGTCCGGCGCACACGCGACGTGGCCGCGACCTGCAGCTGCTCGTGCGGCGATTGCAGCGAGAAGTAGGTCACCCAGTTGCCGTAGAGGTCGATGCGTTCGGAGCGGTCGTCGGGCGCCGGGTCGATGATCACCCAGCTCTCGTCGACCGTCTGGTCCGGCGTCGAGCGCATGCACAGGTGCGCCTCGTTGTGGCACAACGTCGCCGGTTGCTCGTAGCGATAGCGGGTGACGTGGTGGACGGTGAAGGCGGTCACGACCGGACCGTCCTCGATCGGATCTGGGCGAAGTAGTGCAGCTCGACCTCGAGCGAAAGCGTGGTGACCTGGGAGCGGATCGACCACAGCCGGTCGGTCGCGACCCACGGCTCCGCCTCGATCGTGTCGACGCGCAGGTGTCCGCCGGTGAGCCGGTCGGGCAGCCGCGCGAGATCGGTACGGATGCGGTCCACCTGGTAGGCCACCGAGCGGGGGTTCGTGAGGTCGTTCACCACGAGGTCGGCGACCGCGATCGGTTCGATGTCGCTGCGGTAGCGGCGGCGGTACGCGACCAGGCTGTCGGTCGCGGCCAGTGCGGTCTCGTAGGTGACGGGCGCGATCACCGGGTCGGGCGGCCGACCGAGGAGCGCGACCAGCAGGTCGATGGTGCCGACGGAACGCTCGACGCGCCGCCCCAGATCGAGGAAGCACCAGCCGGGATCGCGCACCATCGACTCCGATGCCAGGCCCGACAGCGCGGCCAGCGGCGTGAGCAGGCGGCCGGCGGCCTCGCGCTGCTCGTGCGCCGCTGCGATCGACAGCCGCACCGAGCCGTCGGTGAGCTCGCCGAGCACGTGCCACATGTCGGCCGAGAACAGCTCGGTCACCGAGCGTGCCCCCCGCAGCAGGTGATGCAGCGACGTGACCAGGCTGCGCGGCGCGGTCGAATCGGCCAGCGCCCGACCGGTGAGGTCGGCGGTAGGCGGCGCGCCGCTCACCCCGGCGAGCGTGGCCACGGCGGCCATCGCGGCGCTCCACCACGCACCGTTCGCCTCCCACCGGATGTCGGGCCATTGCTGCACGCGCTGGTCGATCGAACGCACGAGCCGAATCACCGCGTCGGCCCGCTCCAGGTTGCGACCCACCCAGAACATGGTCTCCGCCGCACGGCTCGACAGCGAGGCCCGCAGGTCGACCTGGCCGAGCGCGTGGGTCTCGTGCGCCGCCACGTGGTCGCGGGCCCCGACGACCCACGTGTCGTGGAGCTCGGTGGCGTGCGCCGGGCCGGTCGCGCCGAGCAGGCCGGCCAGGTCGCCGCCCGAGCGGGTCAGCGCGCCCGGCATGGTCGACATGGTGTCGCCGTCGATCGCCGTGAACAGCCGCATCGACGCACCGCGCTGCTCGACACGTCCCGCCCACACCGGCACGGTGTCGAGCGGTATTTCGGCGCACGCGACGTACAGGTGGCCTCGCGCCGAGATCCGGCCGGCAAGCTCCTCCCGTGCGTCGCGGCTCAGCAGGCGCCCCACGGCCACCGACCCCCCGGCGTGCACGGGCCGGATGATCAACCGATCGAGGTTGGCGAGCACGTAGGACTGCTCGACCGGGTTGCCGCACCACCACGTCGGCAGCGTGTCGGCGAGCGGCTCCTCGCCGAGCAGTTCGCGGCACAGCGTGGCGCTGTGAGCGAAGACCACGCGGTTCTCGGCGATCCCCGCTCCGGGCCGGTTGGCGACCGCGACCGTGCGGCGCCTGACGGTTTCGAGCAATCCCGCGACGCCGAGGTGCGCGTCGCCTCGCAGCTCCAACGGATCGCACGACACGCTCTCCACGAACCGCACGACCACATGCACGGGCTCGGCGCCGCCCACCGACTTGAACCACAGCGCGCCGTCGCGCACGGTCAGGTCGCCCGGCTCGGCGACGGTGAACCCGAGTGTCCGAGCGAGGTACGAATGCTCGGCAGCGCCGCGCCACCCCGCGCCGGGGGTCAGGAACACGACGCGGGGATCGTCGACCTGCTCGGGCGAAGCACGGGTGAAGGCCCGGCGAAGCTCGGCGTACCAGCCGAGGAGCCCACTCGGATTGAGTTCGAGGTGCAGGCGGTCGTGCACCGCTGCGAGCGCCCGTCGGTGCTCGAGGGCCAAGCCGATGCCGTGGGTGACGTCGAGCCGGTCGGCCAGGACGATCGGCGCGCCGTTGCTGCGGGCCAGGTCGACGGCGGCGACGCTGAGCGCCGGCCCGCGCCCCGGTGGGGGCACCAGTCCGATCGCCGGGCGGAGGTAGTTGGGGTCCGCGAGCACCGCCTCGGGCGGAACCAGGCGCGTTTCGAGGATGCGGCGCGGGCCGTAGAGGTCGTCGAGCACCGCTACGGCGAGGCGGGTGCGCTGCTCCACGATCGCCGCGTCGCTCGACCACCGCTTCGCGTCGACGACCACGGGGAGCGGGTCGAGGACCTGCGCCTCGGGCGCGCCGAGGGCGTCGGACGCGGTGTGCGATCCGAGTCGCCGCGCCAGCCGCGGCGCTCTCGCGCCGAGCACGACCGCGTCTTCCAAGACGCGGCGGCGTGCATCAGCGGCGGTCGTCGTCACGTGGCGGGAACTCGCTGGCGTTGCGCGGGCATGGGCGACGACACGTCGGCCCGGAGCGTGCCTGCGGGGTGGGCGTCGCCCGTCAGGTACGCCGCCTCGATCGCTGCGTGCGTGACGATGAGCGCGCGCTGGGTCCGCTCGAGTCGCCGGTGGAGCGTCGGCGCCACCACGGCGCCGCGCTCGACGGGCGTCGCGTCGGCCGAGCCGTCGGGCCGGACGGCATCGACGAGCCGATCGAGCGCTGCAGCGGTCGGCGGTCGGTCGGGGAGCGCTCCCAGCAGGTCGCTCATGGTCGCCACGCAGTGCGCGATCGACCGCGGGCAGCTCGCATCGTCGATCAGGAACCGCTGCACCGAGGTCGGCTCCACCCCGCCCGTGGTGGAGCGCATGTACATGTGATGCGCCTCCAACGCCCGCAGCACCCCGAGCCAGCGCACGTCCTCGTACGGCGAGCGGTCGGCCGGCGGGACGTCCTCGCGGGAACCGGCGGCGAGCAGCGTGGCGGCCCGCACATCGAGCACCCGTGCGGTCAGGTCGGCCCGCTCCAGGTGACGGCCGAGCTGGCAGAGGCGCCACGTGTCGTCGCGGGCCATCGCGGCGTCGAGCAGTCCGCCGAGTTGGCGCAGCCGGTCGATCACGTTGTGCAGCGTCACCCGACGCACGGCGCGGTCGCCGCACAGGGTCGCCTGTTCCACGACCTCGTGGTGCACCCGGTTCAGCGTCTCCCACGCCGACCGTGGCAAGAGCTGGCGGGTCACCCGCAGGTTCTCGCGGGCCGCCGAGATGGTCCGCACCAGCGACGAGGGGTTGGAGATGTCGGCCAGGGTGAAGGCGATGATCCTGCCTTCGTCGTGGGTGTCGTAACGCTCGGCGAACGAGTCGGTCGCGCCGGTCACGCCCAACAGCACCGACCAGTCGGCCTCGATGTCGACGGGAAGGTCGACCAGCATCGAGGTGTGCTGATCGACGACTCGCGCGATCGACTCGGCCCGCTCCAGGTGGCGGCCGAACCAGTACACGTCGCTTGCGGTGCGTGACAGCAACATCAGCGTTCTCCTGTTCGTGTGGCGTCGACGTCGACGATCCACGTGTCTTTCGAGCCCCCGCCCTGCGACGAGTTCACGACGAGCGACCCCTCGCGCTGCGCCACGCGCGTGAGCCCGCCGCACGTCACGTACGACTCGGCGCCGAGCAGCGTGAAGGGCCGCAGGTCGACGTGGCGGCGTGCGAGCTCGCCGTTGCACAGCGTGGGTACGGTCGACAGCGACAACGTCGGCTGGGCGACGTACCCGGCGGGGTCGTGGCGAATCCGTTCGGCGGCAGCGTCGAGCTCGGCGCGGGTGGCGTGCGGCCCGACCACGATGCCGTAGCCGCCGGCCTCGGCGACCGGCTTGACGACAAGTTCGTCGAGATGCGCGAGGACGTGGCTACGGTGGGCGTCGTCGGCGCACCAGAACGTCTCGACGTTCGGCAGGATCGGCTCCTCGCCGAGGTAGTAGCGGATCATGTCGGGCACGAGGGTGTACACGGCCTTGTCGTCGGCCACACCCGTTCCCGGAGCGTTCGCGAACGCCAGGTTGCCGGCCCGCCAGGCGCCGATCAGCCCCGGTGCGCCCAGCACCGATTCGGGATGGAACACCGTCGGGTCGAGATACCGATCGTCGACTCGGCGATACAGCACGTCGACCCGCACGAGCCCGTCGATCGTGCGCAGGTACGCCACGTCGTCGATCACCACGAGGTCGCTGCCCTCGACGAGTTCGACACCCATCGCCCGTGCGAGGAAGGAGTGCTCGAAGTAGGCCGAGTTGTAGATGCCGGGGGTCAGCACGCCGATCGTCGGTTCGGGCCTGGCCGCGATCGATGCGAGCGTTCGCAGGAGCCGGTCGGGGTAGGCGTCGACGGGCAGGATCGATTGCTCGGCGAACAGCTCGGCGAACACGGCCTTGGTGATCGCCCGGTTCTCGAGCATGTACGACACGCCTGACGGCACGCGCAGGTTGTCTTCCAGCACGTAGATCGTTCCGTCCGCGTCGCGCACCAGGTCGCTGCCGCACACGTGGGCCCACACGTCGTGGGCCGGCTTCGCGCCCTGGCACGCCTCGACGAACCCGCGTCCGATCAGCTCGGGCGCCACGATGCCTGCCGAGACGATTCGCTGATCGCCGTACACGTCGGCGATGAAGGCGTTGATGGCGCCGAGCCGCTGCACCAGGCCGGCGGACACCCGATCCCATTCGGTGCGGGCGATCACCCGCGGCACGATGTCGAAGGGCCAGGCCCGGTCGATGCCCAGACCTTCCTCGTAGACGGTGAACGTGATCCCCGCGGCATCGATGCCGGCGACGGCGGCCTCCTGGCGGGCGATCAGGCCGTCGAGCCCGATCCGGTCGAGATGGCCCATGAGCGCGGCCGCGGCGGGTCGGGGCGTTCCCTCACCGTCGATCAGTTCGTCCCACGGCTCACGCAGAGCCCGCCTCGATGTCACAGCGTTGAGTGCTATCCCGATGCCGTGAACCGCGGATTCCCGCGATGTTTCGGTGTCGTGAACGACCCGTGCGCACCGGTGCGGGGGCGGGGTCTGCATCGCAACCCCGTGGGCTTGGTACGGTCCCTTGCGTGAGCCCAGCCGACGATGCCCCCGACCGCGGACCAGACACCGCACCGACCGACTTTCTCCGGGAGCTCATCCGCTCGGACATGGCCGACGGGACCTTCGGCGGGCGCATCCAGACCCGGTTTCCACCCGAGCCGAACGGCTACCTGCACATCGGTCACGCAAAGGCGATCTGCCTCGACTTCGGGTTGGCCGCCGAGTTCGGCGGCACGTGCAACCTGCGATTCGATGACACCAATCCCGACACCGAGGACACCGAGTTCGTCGAGGCGATCGTCGACGATGTCGCGTGGCTCGGCTTCGAGCCGGAGCGTGCGCCGCTGTACGCCTCGTCCTACTTCGATCAGCTCTATGCGTGGGCGGAGCACCTCGTCTCGGCCGGTCTCGCCTATGTCGACGATCAGGACGGCGAGACGATCTCGGCGCAGCGCGGAGGGTTCGGGCGCCCCGGCGTCGAGAGCCCCTTCCGGACTCGCTCGATCGAGGAGAACCTCGACCTGTTCCGCAGGATGCGGGCCGGCGAGTTCCCCGACGGCGCCCGCGTGCTGCGCGCCAAGATCGACATGCAGCACGACAACATGCAGCTGCGCGACCCCGTCATGTACCGAATCCGGCACGCGCACCATCACCGCACGGGCGACGACTGGTGCATCTACCCCACCTACGACTGGGCCCACGGGCAGAGCGACGCCATCGAGGGTGTGACGCACTCGCTGTGCACGCTGGAGTTCGACAGCCACCGGCCGCTCTACGACTGGTACCTCGATCACCTGCCGCTGCCCTCCGATCGGCCTCGCCAAACCGAGTTCGCCCGACTGGAGTTCACCTACACCGTCACCTCGAAGCGCAAGCTCGCGAAGCTGGTCGAGGACCGCCTGGTCGATGGCTGGGACGATCCGCGGCTACCCACGCTGCGCGGCATCCGCCGACGCGGGTATCCGGCGGCCGCGATCCGCGACTTCTGTGAGTTCATCGGTGTGGCGCGCACCGTGAGCCGTCACGAGATCGAACTGCTCGAGTCGTTCGTGCGGCGTGAGCTCAACGCCACGGCGTTGCGGCGGATGGTCGTGCTGCGTCCCGTGCGGCTCACGATCACGAACTGGCCGGTCGACGAGCACGGTGCAGCGGCGGTCGAGTGGGTCGAGGTGGCGAACAACCCCGAGAACCCCGACGAAGGCGTGCGCAGGGTGCCCTTCAGCGGCAGCCTGTGGATCGAGTCCGACGACTTCCGTGCCGAACCGCCGCCCAAGTTCTTCCGGCTCAGCCCCGGGCGCGAGGTGCGGCTGCGCGGCGCGTACTTCGTGACCTGCACCGGGTTCGAGACCGATGATGCGGGAAACGTCACCGAGGTGATGTGCACCTACGACCCGGCGACGACCGGTGGCAACGCGCCCGATGGCCGCAAGGTGAAGTCGACCATGCACTGGGTGTCGGTCGACCATGCGGTCGACGTGATGGTCGCGCTGTACGAGCGCCTGTTTGCCGCGGAGGTGCCGGGCGAGGCGACGGGCGATCCGCTCGATGACCTCAACCCCACCTCACGCGAGGTGCTGGAGCGCTGCCGGGCCGAGCCCATCGTCGGCGAATGCCCGCCCGGGTCGGTGGTGCAGTTCGAACGGCTCGGCTACTTCGCGCACGACCCCTCCACCGCCGGGCTGTTCCACCGCACGGTGGGGCTGCGCGACGAATGGGCGAACATTCAGCGGCGCTCCGCGCGCTAGCGAGCAGCCGGATCGGACTGCGGGCCGTCCGCGGCGGCGAAGCCAAGCCCCGAACCGTCCGGCGCGGTGAGCGTGAGCCGACCATCGGCGATCTCGACGGTCAGCGGCTGTGCGAGCGTCTCGGCGATGGTGGTCTCGAGGCGATCGAGATCGGCGCCGCACGACATCTTCGTTTGCGCGAGCGCTCCGACGCTCAGGTGCTGCTCGGTCACAGTGGCCGTGCCGGTCATGGCGTTGCAGGCGTTGAGCACCAGGTTCGTCCCATCGATCCGCAGCGTCGGCGCGGCCCGCTCGCTCGCCGGAAGCGACGACGCCGTGGCGCCGGAGATGAGCGTGTCGAGCGTCCAGGTCGAGCCCGTCAGCGCCGCCGGGTGCGCCGCGGCGTCGGCGCGTTGCAGCGTGGCGGCGGTCCGTTTGCCACTGAGCGTCAGGGTCGACCCGTCGAGTCGGAACGTCGGCCGCCCGGTCAGTAGTTCGGCGACGATGGCGTCGCTCTCTTGGGCCGCTGCCTCGCATCCCATCTCGGTAGACGCCATGTCGTCGACGGCGATCGTGTCTCCGCTCACGGTCGCCGTGCCCGACATGGTGTTGCACCCGGCGTTGGCCCGGATCCGCCCCGCCTCGAATTCGATGGTGAGCCCCGCGGGCGCGAGCGGCCGGGCGGCCCCGTCGACGGTCAGCTGATCGGTCCGAAAGGTCCCCGACAGGCCCGAGGCCCCGGACGCACCCGCCGCGGCGGTCGTCGAGGTCGCGTTCCCGCCGGAGTCACCGGAGTCGCCGGAGTCGCCGGATTCGCTTGAGTCGCCGCAGCCGACGGCGAGCGCTGCGAGCGCGAGTGCCGCGGCGAGCGACCCAACCAGCCGGGTGCGCCGGCTCGGCAGGCCGACCGACGGCGTGGAGTACGGACGGATCGAGTCAGGGTGGTGTCGCATCGTCATCATTCTCTCGGACGACGCGCAGAATCGGTCGGTTCCCTTCGGAACAGATCGCGCCTCGCTCGGCCGGGGCTACGCTCGCCGGCGTTCGGGGGAACACGGGTGCTGCCCGGGAAGTTGTGGGGGGTGCAAGATGCGCTGGAGGAGCAACCAACGGCGGGCTGTGACGCGGCGCCTCGCCGCGGCGACCGCTGTCGGCGTGGTGGTCTCGGCCTCGTGCGCTGCGCCGCCACCCGAGATCGGCGGAACCGTGCAGGAGCGCCCGGTGCGTTCGGTGGTCACCCGCGACGTCGACCATCCACCTCGCCTCGACTGCGAAGCCTGGCGATACCCGGCGCCGGATCCGGCCGCGCAACCGGCCGACTACGACGGCACCAACTACCGCGACGACAGCACCCGGGACGCGACCGTGGCCCGATCCCAGCAGCGCCTGTGCGGCCAACGCGGCGCGGCGAACGATTTGGCCTGGGGCGTCACGCACGGCCGTGACGACGTGATGACGGCGGTGCTCGACTCGGGCATCTCGTGGGCCGACCCCGGTCAGGGACGCGACCTCGCCGAGCGGGCGCACGTGAACGCGGGGGAGGTGCCGAAACCGACCGGCTCGACGAGCCACGACGCCAACGGCGACGGCATCGTGTCGGCGTCGGACTGGGCGGGCGACCGGCGCGTCGGCGATCGCAACCGCAGCGGCTGGACCGATCCCCAGGATCTGATCGAGTCGTTCAGCGATGGGATCGACGACGACGGCAATGGCTACATCGACGACATCAGCGGCTGGGACTTCCTGTTCGGCGACAACGACCCCTATGACAACGTCGACTACGGACACGGCACCGGCATGGCGGCCGACGCGGTGGGCTCCGACGGCGGCTCGGGAGCCGTGGGCGTGTGCTTCGAATGCCGCGTGCTCCACGTGCGCGTCGGCGATTCCTTCATCGCCGACGGCGCCCGTTTCGCCGCAGGCGTGCTGTTCGCTGTCGACTCGGGAGCGGCGGTCGTGCAGGAGTCGCTCGGTGTCATCTCCAACCCGGTCCAGGCACAGCAGGCGATCGACGCCGCGGCCGAGCGGGGGGTGCCCATCGCCGCGTCGATGGCCGACGAGGCGTCGAAGCACCCCAATCTGCCTGCGGCGCTCGATCGCACCATCCCGGTGAACTCGATCACGACGGGACTCGGTCCCCTGACCGACCTCGCCGGCGAGGTCGGCATCGGCGGCGACTACCTCGCGCTCAACGGCTGCACCAACTACGGCGGCATCGCGTGGATCTCGGTGCCGTCGAACTCGTGCAGCTCCGAGGCGACCGGCCGGCTCGGCGGCATGTTGGCCCTGATCGTCGCGGCGGCCCGCGACGCGGGAGTGGCGCGGCACCCCGGCATCGTTGGCGACGCTCCCGGACCGCTGTCGGCCAACGAGGTGAAGCAGCTCCTGCGGGCAACCGCCGACGATGTCGACTTCTCCTCGCCGGGCACTCCGGGCGTCGATCGGGCCAACGACGAGGGCGGCGCTCCGCTGATCCGCTACACCACCCGAGCCGGCTGGGACTCGACCTTCGGGTTCGGGCGTGCGAACACCTACGAGGCGGTCCGCGCCGCGGCGGCGGGGGAGATCCCGCCCGAGGCCGACATCGCCTCGCCGGCGCTCTACGAGGTGCTGCCGGCGAGCGGAACGGTCGAGGTGGTCGGCCACGTCGCCGCGGTGCGTTCATCGTCGTACTCGTACGCGGTGCAGTGGGCGCCGGGGATCGACTCGCCGCGCTGGCCCGCCGGTGACACGTGGACGACCATCGCCTCGGCACGCGACCAGCGCTCGCCGCGCACGGGCGCGCTCGCGACGCTCGACCTGGCGACGGTGGCGGCCGCGCTGCCCGGCGGCGGCACGGGTGTGCCGGCCGTCGACGGCGTGGGCGACGAGGACCGGTTCTCGGTGCGGCTGCGCATCGTCGTCACCGATGCCGAGGGGCGCTCGGGCGTTGCGCTCAAGAAGGTGTCGGTGCACGACGATCCCACGCAACGCACGCAGCGACGCATCGAGAGCGCCGGCACGTCGAGCCCGGCGCCGATCGATCTCGACGGCGACGGCCGCGACGAGCTGGTGCTCGGCACCGACGACGGCACGGTCCACGCCCTTCGCGACGACGGGTCCGAGGCGCCGGGCTGGCCGGTTCGCACCGAGGCCGCTTCGTGGTGGCCCACGTGGTCGGTCACGGCGCGTGCGGCGGGCATTGCGCCGCACCACGAGCTGGTGGGCGTCGGCACGCCGGCCACCGCCGACCTCGACGGTGACGGCTCACCCGAGATAGCGGTGGGTGACGGCGGGGGAGCGGTGTCGATCTGGAGCGCGTCGGGAACGCTCATCACCCGGATGCACACCGATCCGGCCTTCCACGATCAAGGTGCGACGAACCGCTGGAACCGCCTGAAGTCGGGCGTGCTCGCGCAGCCGTCGCTCGGCGACCTCGACGGCGACGGTCGCCTGGAGATCGTCGCGACGGCGATGGACCGCCACGTGTACGCCTGGCATGGGGACGGCACCCCGGTCGACGGGTTCCCGGTGCTGGTCGTCGATCCGGCGCGAACCGCCGCAGTCGACCCCCGTACGGAGGCGGTCCGCTTCGTCGATCCCGACGGCGTCGGCGACGGGGGCGAGCTGATCGTCACCCCAACGCTCGCCGACCTCGACGGCGACGGGCGCGACGAGATCGTCGTGGGCGCCCAGGAGCAGTACTCCGACGAGACCGTGGGCGTGTTCCTGCCGGTCGGACTCCCCGGGCTGAGCGCGAACACGCGCCTGTACGCGATCTGGGGAGACGGCACGGCGCACCCGCGGTCGGGTGCCGACCCGTTCCCCGCGCATCCGGCCGATCAGGCGTACCTGCCCGGTTGGCCGCAGAAGCTCCCGATGCTGCTCGAAGGACTCCTGCCCACGATCGGCAACGGGGTGAACACGCAGGCGGTCGTGGGCAACTTCGACGGTGACCCCGCGCCCGAGATCGCCGCGGCCTCGTGCGCCGGTCCGCTGATGGTGTTCGACGTCGACGGCCACAGCCCGTGGGGCCGCGAGCTGGGGTTGCAGATCGCACCCGACTGGCTCGGCGAGAACGCGGGCGCCCGCGCCAACAGCACCGACGGCGGCATTCGGGTCGCCGCGTTCGGCGGCCCCGCCGCCGGCGACCTGAACGGCGACGGCCGACTCGACCTGGCGATGCCCACGGTCGGCCTGCTCGGTGCGCTCGACAAGCTGCTGCCGCATTGGCAGCCGGGGCACACGCAGATGATGGCGTGGGATCTGCGAACGCGAGCTCCACTCGCCGGGATGCCGCGCCGCACGAAGGACCTCGCCTTCTTCGTGACCCCGGCGCTGGTCGACGTGGACGGCGACGGCGACCTCGACACCGTCGCCGGCCATGGCGTGAGCTTGCTCGAATCGTCCGACGCGCACGGCGACGTGGCGGCCGGGTGGCCGAAGCTCACCGGGGGCTGGGTGGTGGGGACCCCGTCGTTCGGCGACGGCGACGGCGACGGCCGGGCCGAGGTGACGGTGGTGCGCCGGGACGGCTGGTTGCAGAGTTGGCAGACCGAGGCGCCGACGTCGGAGCTGGCTGCGGGTTGGGCCCGCGGGGGTCACGACGGCACCAACGCGGGCGCCGTTCCGTGACGCCGCTGCGCCGCTACCGGCCGGCCTCGTCGGTCTCGCCGAGGCCCTCGAACCGGCCGCGATAGGTCGGTTCGTCGTCGGTCCACCCCTCGAACACGGCCTTGGGGGCCGCCAGCCACTCGCGGGCGCGCAGCTTGGGGACGACGCTGCCGGGGATCGCCTCGTCGGGCGTCGCGAGCGCCACGGGGTCGAGGCCCGCCTGGCGGCACAGGAACACGGCTCGGTCCGCGTGGAATCCCTGCGTGACGAGCACGGGGTCGGTCACGCCGAAGACCGCCTTGGCCCGCACGCACGAGTCCCACGTGTCGAAGCCGGCGAAGTCGCGGGTGATGTCGGCGGCGGGCACGCCTGCCTCAATCGCGAGTCGACGCATCGTGGACGGTTCGTCGTAGTCGGGTCGCGAGTGGTCACCCGACATGAGCAGGTGGTCGACACGGCCGGCCCGGTACAGCTCGACCGCGGCGCGCACGCGTTCGCGCAGCGACACCGAGGGTGCGCCCGAGAGCTCGACCTTGGCGCCGAGCACGAGCGCGGCGCGGCGGTGGGGAACCGCCGAGGTGCGCCAATACACGCGCTCCTGCGCCGACGACACGATGACCCACCGGGAACCGCCGACGACCGCCGCCAGCGCGATCGCTCCGATGAGCGCGAGCCGCGGCACCAGGCGGAGAACCCGGCGCGGACGCGACGCCGGTAGCGTCGCGCCCGCCATGTCCTCGTCACGCTTCACGTCGTCGTTCGGCATCGAACCCTCCGTCCGGATCCGCTCGCCCGGGCGGGTGAATCTGATCGGCGAGCATACGGACTACTCGCTGTTGCCGGTGATGCCCCTGGCGATCGATCGCCACCTCGCGATCTGGGCGGCGGGCACCGCCGACGGCAGGCTGATCGCCGAGTCGATCGAGTTCGAGGGGCGCATCGAGTTCGAGCTCGACGCTCCGCCGAGCGCTCCGGGCGGCTGGCACCGCTACCTCGCCGCTGCGGCCGCCGCGCTCGCCGAGCGCCGACCTCGCGGCGCCGGCGCCCGGTTGCTCGTGGGCGGCGACCTGCCGTCCACCGGCGGGTTGAGCTCGTCATCGGCGCTGTCGGTGGGGGTGATCGCCACCCTCGCCCGGGTGTGGGGAATCGACGTCGCCGCCGATGAGCTGCCCGGCCTCGCGATCTCGGCGGAGCGCAGCATCGGCGTCGAGGGCGGGATGATGGACCAGACGGTCATCGCACTGGCCCGCGCCGGCCACGCGCTGCGAATCGACTTCGACCCGCCGGCGACCCGCGGGGTTCCCATCCCGGCCGACCTGTCGATCGTGGCGGCCTACTCGGGCACCCCGGCGCCCAAGGGCGGCGCGGCGAACCTCGCGTACAACACCCGGGTGGTCGCGTGCCGCGCCGCGGCGCTCCTGCTGGGCGTGCCGCACGGCCTCGACGTGGCCGATCCGCCCGTGCTGTCCAAGGTCGTGGCCGCCGGCCTCGCCGACGCCGATGCGCTGCCCGAAACGACGACGGCCGACGATGTGGCGGCGATCCTCGGTGTGAACGTCGAGCGCGTCGTGTCGATGACCGCCGGTCGCTTCGATCCCGCAGCGGAGCTCCCCGTGCGGATCGTCGCTCGGCACGTGATCGGCGAGGCCGCCCGCGTCGACCGCGCCGAGGAGGCGCTGCGCGACGGATCGTTGGAGCGGCTCGGTGCGCTGCTCGACGCCTCGCATGCCAGCCTGCGGGCGTTCGGCGCGAGCTCGCCGGCGCTCGACGCTCTCGTGGCGGCGATGCGCTCCGCCGGGGCGTGGGGCGCCCGGCTCACCGGGGCCGGTTTCGGGGGATACGCGGTGGCGGTGTGTGCCCCCGACGCGACCGCGGCGGTGATCGGCGCGGCGCGCTCGGCCACGGGCGGTCCCGCGTTCGAGGTGATCGCGTCGGACGGCGTCGGGTGATCGCGATCGTTCCGGCGGCCGGGCGCGGGACGCGCCTCGGGGCGCTCACGGCGACCACGCCGAAGGCCCTCGTGCCGGTCGCCGGTCGGCCGGTGCTGGCGTGGGTGCTCCGTGGGCTGGCGCTCGCGGGAGCGAGCGAGATCATCGTGGTCGTGGGGCATCTCGGCGAGCAGATCGAGGCGTGCGTGGCCGACCTCAGCCCGGTCCCCGTCGCCGTCGTGCATCAACGTGAGGCGAGAGGTACCGCCGACGCGCTCCTCGCCGCCGCCGAACGTGTGGGGTGCGCGCCGTTCATGTACGGCTGGGGCGACACGATCGCCGACCCCGCGGCGTACGAGCGGGTGCTCCGTCGTTGGGACGGGCACGCGGTGCTCGGCGTGAACCGGATCGACGATCCGTCGTCGGGCGCGGCGGTCGAGGTGGACGCATCGGGGATGGTGCGCTCGATCGTCGAGAAGCCGCCGCCGGGAACCTCGTCGACCCCGTTCAACCACGCCGGAATCGGCGTGCTGCCTGCCGTCGCGTGGGACCATCTGCGCGCGGTCCGACCCTCGCCGAGGAACGAGCTGGAGGTGACGTCGGCGCTCGCGTCGTTGATCGAGGCGGGGGAGCCGATGGCTGCGGTCGACGTCGACCCGGTGTTCGACATCGGTACGCCGTCGGGCCTGCGCTCGGCCGACGCGTGGGCGCGGACGTTCCTGGGCACGAGCGGCTGACGCATCCGGGGCCGAGTTCGGCGCTCGCGTCCGGACGCCGTCGAGATTGTCGGGGCGGTGTGCGAACATTCGTTCGTGAACTCGCCCCGACTCGACGCCGCTGACAGCTCCCGGCGCGGACCCACGCGCATTCTCCATGCCGACCTCGACGCGTTTTTCGCCTCGGTCGAACAGCGCGACGACCCGTCGCTGCGCGGCCGGCCGATCGCCGTCGGGGGTGGGGTGGTGCTCGCGGCGTCGTACGAGGCGCGGGCCTTCGGTGTGCGCGGCGCCATGGGCGGAACCGAGGCCCGACGCCGCTGTCCCGACCTGCGCTTCGTGCGTCCCCGCATGTCGGCCTACTCCGAGGCGAGCGCCGCGGTGTTCGAGATCTTCCGCGAGACCAGCCCGGTCGTCGAGGGCATCTCGATCGACGAGGCGTTCCTCGACGTGTCCGGCCTGCGGCGCCTTGCCGGGGAGCCCGCCGACATCGCGACCCGGCTGCGCGCCCGGGTGCGAGCCGAAGTCGGCCTGCCGATCTCGGTCGGGATCGCGTCGACGAAGGCGCTCGCCAAGGTGGCGAGCGCCGTCGGTAAGCCCGATGGGCTGTGCGAGGTGCCGATCGGTGGCGAGCTCGACTTTCTGCACCCGCTGCCGATCGAGCGGCTCTGGGGCGTTGGGCCCGCCAACTCGGCGAAGCTGCGCGCACGCGGCATTCGAACGGTGGGCGAGCTCGCCGCCGTGCCGCGCACGGCTGTCGCCTCGATCGTCGGGCGCGGATCCGCCGCGCACCTGTGCGCGCTCGCGGGCAACGAGGACCCTCGTCGCGTTCGGACGCGGGCCCGCCGTCGTTCGATGGGTGCTCAGCGCGCACTCGGAAGGGCGCCGCGCACCGCCGAGGAGCACGATGCCGTGCTCGTCGCGCTCGCGGAGCGGGTGACGGGGCGCATGCGTTCGGCCGATCGGGTCGGCCGGTGCATCACGTTGCGCGTCCGGTTCGCCGACTTCACCGCCGTTACCCGATCGGTGACGCTGCCGGAGGCGACCGCCCACACGGCGACGATCCTCGCGGGGGTGCGTCGCGCCTACCGGCACGCGTCGCCGCTGATCGAGGAGCGCGGTTGCACGCTGCTCGGCATCTCGATCGGCCACCTCGACGACGCCGACGCGGTGCAGCTCGCCCTCCCGTTCGACGTGTACGCCGGCGACACGCTCGACCACGCCGTCGACGCGGTGCGCGACAAGTTCGGCGCCGCGGCGGTGCGCCGGGCCGCCGGCCTGCGGGCCGGGCGAGGGGTCGAGATGCCGATGCTGCCCGACTGAGACCACCATGGTGGCCATGTCGACACCCCCCGTGCCCGCTGCGCCGACCCCCAGATCGATTCTCGAAGACCTCGTGCTGACGCCCGTGCCGGGGTATTCCGGCCGATACGGCGTGGTCGTCGATGACGGCTGGCGGGTGCTCCACGTGTTCGGTGGGATGACCAAGGCGCTTGCGCTGCGGGCCGCGGCCGAGGCGCTCGGTCGGCCCGACCTGCGCCTGGTGACCACCGGGGCAACGTATGTGGCGCCGATCGCAGCTGGGCCGGTGGGAATCCAGGCCGACGTGATCCGCTCGGGGCGGCGCGGCGCGCAGGTGCGGGTGTGCCTGTGGTCGGGCCCCGCCACCGATGAGCCGCGTGGCGACCTGCTCGTCGACGCGGTGTTCGGCGCCCACGACGACGCGCTGCCCGGGCTGGCGCCGGTGGTCCTGCCGGCCGACGCTCGCGCGCCCGACGCGTCGACCGGGCGAGACGAGCTCGCCCGCTCCCGCGTGGTCGACGTGCCGTTCCATCGCCAGACCGACTGGCGCCTTGCCGTGGGCACCTACGACTTCACGGCGCCGCCCGACGACCCGCGCACCGTGTCGTGGTTTCGCTTCCGCAACTCGGCGATCGGTCCCGGCGACGCGTGGGATCCCGCGACGCTCGCCGTTCCGGGCGACATCCTCGGCCCCGCGTTCTCGCGCGGCATCGGGCCAGCGCGGCACTTCTTCGTGATCACCCTGCAGCTCTCGATGCAGTGGTTCGCGCCGGTGCGTTCGGAGTGGGTCTGCCAGGAGTCGTCGGTCAGCCGCGCTGCGGGCGGCTTCGTGACCGGCGTGTCGAACCTGTTCGACGAGTCGGGGGAGTTGGTGGGGCTCGCGACCCAATGCGCCATGCTGCGCCCGCTCGAGCGCGTCGCCGCCGACGGGCTGTCGGGCGCGGCCGACCAAGGCTGACTGTGCGTAGGTGAGCGGGTCGCGCTACATCTCGCGCAACAATGTCACGCGAGGTGTAGCGTTTGACCGTCGATCTGGTGCAGAATCCCCCGGGAAGCAAAGAACCGACTTTGGGGGTATGGGTGATGGTGCGAGAGAGTCGTCGACGCCGCGCGTGCAGGCCGGCCGCGTTCGGGCCGGTCGCGGTCGGGCTTGCCGCCGCACTGGCCTTCACCGCGTGCGACCCGGGCGCACTGCCGCTCCCTCAGCCGCCCGCGGCGCACGGTCCGGGCGTGCCCGGCCCCGAGTTCCGGGTAGCGGGCGGCGTCGGCCAGATCTCGGTGCGCAACGCGACGCCGTCATCGTCGCTGCGCATCACCGGCCCGCTCGGCCAGCCGTCCGAGGCGACGGCGACGCATGCTGCCGACCGGTTCGGCAGTCTCGTGGTGCGCGATCTCTCGCCCGGATCGTCGTACCGCGTGGTCGACGCCGCCTCCGGCTCGTCGGCATCGGCCATGGTGCTCGCCGCCGACCAGCCGCCCGACGCGTCGTTCTACCAACGCACCAAGATGCAGGAGGGCCTCAACTACATCCCGATGCGTGACGGCACGCTGCTCGCAGCGACGGTTCGCCTCCCCCTCGGCGCCTCGCTCGACGACGGCCCCTTCCCGACGCTGATCGAGTACTCGGGGTACGACGTCGCGGCGCCCGCCGATCCGCTCGTGGCCAGGGCCGGCAACATGGTGGGCCTCCGATGGGGCGAGAGCCCGCTGGTGCCCGGCCCCGAAACCCTCGTCGGTGGCGTGGTGGCGAGACTCGCCGGATACGCCGTCGTGTCGGTACAGCTGCGCGGGAGCGGCTGTTCGGGAGGCGAAGCCGACCTGCTCGGCCCGGTCGGTGCCGCCGACGGGTACGACGCCGTCGAGACCGTCGCTGCGCAGTGGTGGGCACAAGGTCGCCGGATCGGGATGATCGGCATCTCCTTCTCGGGCTTCTCCCAGCTCGTGGTGGCCGCGACACATCCGCCGCACCTCGCCGCGATCGCTCCGCTGTCGTTCCTCGGACGTCTCTGGGACGTGGCCTGGCCGGGCGGCATCCGCAACGACGGGTTCGCGGAGAACTGGGTGAAGGGCCGCGTCGCCGCAGCGCTGCCGGCCCCGGCCGAGGGGGCGCTCCCGTCGGCCAACGCCCTGGTGGCGACGGATCCGTACTGTCGCGAGAACCAGCGACTCCGGCTGCAGACGCGCGATGCGCTCGACATCTTTCAGTCGACCGACACGATGATCGGCGACTTCCTCGACCGCGACTTCACCGAGGCGATGGACGCGATCGACGTGCCCGTGTTCGGGGCGCTGCAGTACCAGGACGAGCAGACGGCCTCCACGCCCATGCGGTTCATCGAGCGGCTCACCGACCACAACCCGCGCTCGTGGGTGACGCTGTCGTCGGGGATCCACAACGATGCGATCAGCCCGGAAACGCTCACCGACATGTTCCAGTTCCTCGACCTGTACGTCGCGCACCGCAGCCCGGAGGCGAAGCTGCCGTTGATGCTTGCGGCGCCGCTCGTGTTCGGTGAGGGCACGGTCCCGATGCCGTGGCCGTCGCTGCTCGGGCTGCCCTACTGCGACGCTGCGCCGCTGGGAGGCCCAGCCGCACTTCCGCTACGGGATGGAGCGGGCGGTCACCTCCGGCGCCGGGGCGAGCGGCGTCCGCTGGTCGTTCACCTCGCCGCAGTTCCCGCCGACGGCCACCACGGCGACCCCGTGGTATATCGGTGCGGGCGGCGCGCTGGCCCGCACGGTCGGCGCGTCCGGATCGGTCACGTGGCGCAACGACCCGGCCGCTCGGCCGCGCACGATCGGGAACACGTGGTCGGCCGTCCCGACCGGCACGGGCGTCGGCTTCGTCTCGGCCCCGCTCGCAGCCGATGCGGTGGTGGCCGGCCCGATCGCAGCAGACCTGTGGCTGGGTTCGAGCGCGGCCGACACCGACGTGCAGGTCACCCTCACCGAGGTCCGCCCCGATGGCAAGGAAATGCTGGTCTCGACCGGGTTCCAGCGGGGCTCGCAACGACGGATCGACCCGGCGCTCGACCTGGCGCTCGAACCGGGTCACACCTACGTGAACCCCGAGCCGCTCGCACCGGGAGCCAACCTGGTGCGCGTGCAGGTGCTTCCGACGGGGCACGCGTTCCGGGCGGGCAGTCGTCTCCGCGTCGCCGTCGGGCCGGTCGGCGGCGATCGCACCGCGTGGGCGTTCTCCACCGTCGACCGCGGCGTGGCGCCGACCGATCAGCTGTTCTTCGGGGCCGGCCACCCTTCGTCGATCACGTTGCCCGTCGTGTCCGGGGTGGTCGCTCCCGCCGGACTCCCGGCGTGCCCGCAGGTCGGCCAGCCGTGCCGGACCTACGTCCCCGCCGCGAACGGAGGCTGAAGCGACCGCCGACGCGACCGTCGGCCGGTCCGCGTACGTGCTCCGGTTCCGCCCGAGGTGAGTTGGGCGCGTCCGGAGGGCCCGCTGGGGCAGACTCAGGCGTTTGTGATCACCCAGGAGAATGGCATGAAGCGTTTCGAAGGCAAGGTCGTGTTCATCACGGGGGTCGCCCGAGGCCAGGGTCGGGAACACGCCGTGCGTTTCGCCGCCGAGGGGGCGTCGATCATCGGCATCGACATCTGCTCCGACCTGCCGAGCGTGTGGTATCCGCTCGCCACCGAAGCCGATCTCGCCGAGACGACGCGCCGCATCGAAGAGGTCGGCGGCGCGAGCGTGCTGAAGGTGGCCGACGTGCGCGACCGGCGTGCGATGCGCGAGGTCGTGAAGGAGGGCGTCGAGCGCTTCGGTCGGCTCGACGTGATCTGCGCGAACGCGGGCACGTATTCGCCGTCGCCCACCGAGTGGATGAGCGACGATGCGTGGGACGAGACCATCGACATCAACCTGTCGGGCGTGTTTCGCACGGTGCGGGCCGGGCTGAAGCCGATGATGGAGCGGGGCGAGGGCGGCTCGATCGTGATCACCTCGTCCACCGCAGGACTCAAGGGCTTCTACGGTTCGCCGTCGTACTGCGCCGCGAAGCACGGCGTCGTCGGGTTCATGAAGTCGCTCGCGTTGGAGATGGCGCCGCATCAGATCCGGGTGAACTGCGTGCATCCCACCTCGGTCGACACGCCGATGATCCGCAACGCGATCTTCCCGACCCTCGTCGCCCCCGAGAAGGGACAGGACGCCACCTGGGAGGACGCGGAGGACTTCCTGCGGCCCCAACAGCCGATGGGCATCGCGACGATCGCGCCCCGCGATATCTCGAACGCGATCATGTGGCTCTCCTCGGACGAGGCGCGCTACATCACGGGCGTGAGCCTCGCCGTCGACGGCGGTGCGATGCTCAAGTGAACCTCGCCGCCGCCATCCTGGAGGTCTGCGAGCGCGACGGCGCGAACGAGCGATCGGCGTTGATCGAGCTGTCGGTCGACTCGCCACCGACCACCGTGACCTACTCGGCGCTCGCCGAGCGCATCCGCGGTGCGGCGGCGGGCCTGCGGCGCCTCGGAATCGAGTCCGGCGACCGCGTGCTCGTGGCGGTCCGCCCCGGCGTCGACCTGTACGTCGCCGTGTTCGGTGCCCTCGCAGCGGGTGCGACGGTGGTCTTTCTCGACGCGTCGAGCCCCCGAACCACGCAGGCGCGGGCGGTTCGGGCGGCGGCGCCGCGGGCGATCGTGGCACCCAACGCGGTGCTCGCGTCGACGTGGCCGTTGCTCGCGGCGGCCGGGGTCCGCCATCGCCTCGCGCTCGACGGCGACATGCGCGGCGCGGTGTCGTTCGGCGAGGTCTGCGGCGCGGGAGCCGACGCCGGCGCCTGCTCGGCGAAGTCCGACGAGGACCTGGCCTTCGTCACCTACACCTCGGGTTCGACCGGCCGGCCCAAGGGCGTCCCGCGTTCGCATGGGCTGCTGCGGCGACAGCACGAGACGATCCAGTCGAACTTCCCCATGTCGGTCGACGAGGTCGCGCTCGTCGGATTCCCGATGCTGGGCATCCACACGCTCCTGGTCGGATGCACGGCGGTGCTCGTTCCGCTCGATCCGCGTTTCGGCGCGGCAGCGCTCGCAGGCGCGTTGGGCGCGCACCACGTCACTTCGGTGGGGCTCGGCCCGGCCATGTGGCGCGAGGTGCTCCCGCTGCTCGACGCCACGTCGCCGCTCCGCCTGAACTACGTGGGAATCGGCGGCGCCCCGCTGTCGATCGGCGTGGCCCGCGACCTTCGCGCCCGGTTCCCCGAGGCCGCCTGCTACTGCGCCTACGGCTCGGCCGAGGCGGAGCCGATCGCCCGCGTCGACATCGACGCGTTCCTCGCCGAGACCGAGGCGTGGATCGCGGATCCCGCGGGCACGCCGGGAGGGTTGCCGGTGGGCGTGCCCGTCCCGGAGGTCGAGGTGCGGATCGTCGCGATCGACGCTGTCGACCCGGACGCCGAGGTGCCCGACGGTTGGGTCGGAGAGCTGGTGGTCGCCGGCCCGAACGTCGTGGATCGCTACGTGGGCGACGACGCGGCGACGCGGCGCACCAAACTGCGCGGGACCTCCGGGCGGATCTGGCATCGCACCGGTGACCTCGGCTGGCGCGGTGCCGACGGAGCGGTTCGCCTGGTCGGTCGAGTCGCCGACCGCCTGACGGCGAGCGACGGGCGCACCGTCGACCCCTATCCCGTGGAGTTGGCGATCGACGAGGTCGCGGGGGTGATGCGCAGCGCGCTCGTGGCGCACTCGGCCCGGCCGTACGGCGAGCTGATCGTCGAGGAGCGGCCGGGCATGACGGCGGACGCGGCCGACGTCGCCGAGACGCTCGGACGGTTCGGGCTCGACGTGCCGATCGTGCGCGCGTCCATCCCGCTCGACACCCGCATCCGCTCGAAGATCGATCGGGTTCGGTTACGCGCTCGGCGCGAGGCGACGCTCGGGGGCCGCCGACCCACTGGCCGTTGAGCGTCGCGGGGCGCTTCGTGGGTTGGTTCAGGCGAGGCCGAGCACGGTGAGCAGCGCGTCGTCGATGGCCCACATCGCCGCCGGCGACAACAGCTCGACGCGGCCGCCGAGGCGTGGCGTCGAGGGGGCGCGCGTCGGCCCGCCCGGGGCACCCTGCAGCGCGGCTCCGCTGTTCTCGACCAACGCCCTCGGGTGGTCCTCTCGGGGCGGGGGCCCCGGCAACCTCGATCTCGGGACGAAACGACGCCGAGCGCGGGGTCAGTCGCTGGACGATCGAGCGCGGGTGGCGGAGGATGGTGCACCCTGTTGGGCACTCCTTCCCGTCGCCTCCTGCGAATGACTGTGGATCTCATGACCGACACCTCGACGACCCCATCCTCCATCCGAACCGGGAACACCGATGCCTCCGAACGCTTCGATGAGCGGGTCGACGTGGACGTGCTGCGGTACTCGCGGGTGTGGGAGGACGAGCGGCTGCTGATCGAGGGACTCTCGCCGGGCCCCGACGACGACGCGCTGTCGATCGCGAGCGCCGGCGAGAATGTGTTCGCGCTGCTGGCGACCGACGTGCGCTCGGTGACGGCGCTCGACGTGAGCCCGGCGCAGCTCGCCGTTGTCGACCTGCACCGTGCGGCGATCGATCGCCTCGACGCGGCCCGTCACGCGGTGCTGGTCGGCCACCGTACGCCGGGGTCCGAGACCCGCGCCGAGCTCTATTCCCGTGTCGAGCGCGACCTCGATCCCGCGTCGCGCCGCTGGTTCGAGCAGCATCCTCGAGCGATCGAGGACGGGCTCGCGAACGGCGGCCGACTGGAGCGCTACTTCGCGGCGTTCCAGCATCGCAGCGAAGCGCTCATGACCGCGGTGGTTCGCGATCGGGTCCTGTCGCTCGACGCGGCGGCGATCGCCGCGGGCGAGGGTCGAGCGCTGGCGGCCGAGCTCGCCGCCAACGACGCGTTCACGTCGTGGTTCCGCGACTGGTTCGGTCGCCAGCAGATGGAACGCCACGGGCGCGACGCCGAGCAGATGCGCCACGTGGTCGCGGACGTGGGCGAGGCGTTCCTCGGCCGCTTCCTCGAACACATCGCGTGCGTGCCCGGACGCGACAACCCGTATCTGTCGCGGTTCGTGACGGGATCCGACGGACCGGCCGCCGAGTCGCTGACGCTGTGCGATCCCGCGCGACGTTCGCGGTTGCGCGAGCGGCTCGACCGGCTCCGGATCGTGCAGAGTGATCTCGGCGAGGCGCTGACCGACACGGCGGCGTCGACGTGGTCGATCGTGAACTGCAGCGACCTCTTCGAATACCTGAGCGACACCGCGTCCCAGTCGCTGTTCACGCTGCTTGCCGACCGGATCCGGCCCGGCGGCCGGGTCGCCTGGTGGAACCTGCTCGTGCACCGCGAACCAGCAGGGCCCTCGGCCGGACGACTGGCGCCGTCCCCCGCTGCCGCCGGGCTTCCGGCCGACCGGATGTGGTTCTACGGGTCGTTCCACGTTCGGGTGCTCGCGCCGGCGGCGCTCGGTGCCGGGTCCGATCGCGGCGAGCCGCGGGTGCCGGGCAAGGGCGACCACAGCGAGGCGGCCCGCAAGGAACGGCTGGCATGGGCGGCGAGCTTCACCGGCGCCGACCTCTCCGCCATCGACGAGCGCCCGCTCGACGGCCCGAGCCTGGTCGGCAACCTGGAGAATCACGTCGGTGCCGTGTCGGTACCGATCGGGCTGGCCGGCCCGCTGCTCTTCGACGGCAACACGGTGTCGGGCTGGCGGGTCGCGCCGATGGCAACCACCGAGGGCGCGCTCGTCGCGTCGACGTCGCGGGGCGCGACAGCGCTCAGCCGCGCTGGCGGCGTGCGCACGTGTGTGATCGGGCAGCGGATGATGCGCGTGCCGTACTTCGAGTTCGACGATGCGGTCGCGGCGCGGCGATTCACCGAGTGGCTGCCGCTCCATCGCGAGGCACTCTCGGCGGTCATCCGCGAGGTCTCGGCGCACGCGCAACTCGTCGATCTGACCACGGTGCAGGTGGGGCGACAGGTGCACGTGAGCTTCGTGTACGAAACCGCCGATGCGGCGGGTCAGAACATGACCACGGCCACCACCTGGCATGCGCTGCAATGGCTCGAGGCGCCGCTCGCCGCTGCCGGCCTCGTGCCGCGCCACGTCCAGATCGAGGCCACCTACAGCGGCGACAAACGGGTCAGCTTCGCCAACCTCCTCGGTGGGCGCGGCACCCGGGTGGTCGCCGAGGCCGTGATCCCGGCCGACGTGATCCGCCACGTGCTCAAGGTCGAGCCGTCGCGGCTGTTGGCCGGCTATCACGCCACGGTCTCGTCGGGCGTGATGGCCGGCGAGGTGGGACACACCGCGAACGCCGCCAACGCGGTCGCCGCGATCTTCCTGGCGACGGGGCAGGACGTCGCGTGCGTGCACGAGTCGTCGCTGGGCTTCCTCACGATCGAGGCGGACGGCGACGACATCTATGCCTCGATGACCCTGCCGTCGCTCGCGATCGGGTCGATCGGCGGCGGCACCCACCTACGCGATCAGCAGGCGTGCCTGGCGCTCGCCCATTGCGACGGCCCGGGCGGGAGCGAGCGGTTGGCCGAACTCATCGCCGGCTTCGCCCTCGGCCTCGACCTCTCGCTCACCGCGGCCCTCACGACGAACCAGTTCGCGTCGGCCCATGAGCGGCTCGGCCGGAACCGGCCGGTCGCGTTCCTGCGCCGCGACGAGCTCGACGGTGCGCGACTGGTGGAGATCGCCAACCAGCTGGGTGCTCCGGACGGAGCCCGCATCGTGTCGGCGTCGTTCCATCCGGAGACGCTCGGCCCGGGCATCATCACCGAACTCGGGACGCGCATGCGGCGGCGCAAGCACGTCGGCATCGACGTGGCCGAACTGGTCGACGAGCACGGCCGCGCCTTTCCGGCGCTCGTGAAGGCGAAGGCGCTCGACGGCGAGGTGCTCACGGCCCTCGGCGCGCTCGCTGCGTTGCTCGGCCCCGACCTTGCGCTGAGCTGGCGAGTCAACGAGGCGCACCTCGGGTTCATCGGGCTGCACACCCGCGAGCTCGGGTTGGCGCAGTTCGCGCACCCGGCCCTCGACGCCGTGCGGCCGAGGCTCTTCGGCACGTGGGACGACCCGGTTCGCGAGATTGCCGTGCTCGTCACCGAGTTCGTGACCGACGTGCGGCTGCGCGATCGGGCCGACGACGCGGGCGCCTGGACCGGCGACGACATCGACGTGGCGCTCCGGGGTATCGCTGGCGTGCACGCGGCGTTCCTCGACGACGCGGACCGCTTCGCCGCTGCCGACTGGTTCGGCCCCATCCCCACCGTGGACGACCACGTCGGCGCGGCCGCCATGTACCGCGACGTGGTGGCCCACGCCGCGATCGAGTACCCGGACTGGTTCGGTCCCGAGCGCTGCGGGCGGTGGGCTCGCCTGATCGAAACACACGGGGCGTCGCGCCGACGGGCCGAGCGTCGGCCGCACACCCTCGTTCACCACGACTTCAACACCCGAAACGCGGCGCTGCGTCGTCCCACGGCGGAGCACCCCGACGAGCGGCTCGTCGCGTGGGACTGGGAGCTCGCGACCGTCGACATCGCCCACCGCGATGTGGCCGAGTTCCTCGCGTTCGCGCTCACGCCGGGGGCGACCGCGTCCCAGGTCGAGCAGCACATCGACGTGCACCGGCGGGCCATGGAGGCGGGTCTCGGACGCCCGCTCGACCCCGACGACGTCGCACAGGACTACCGTGACGGCCTCCATACGTTCGCCGCAACCCGCCTGTTGCAGTACGTGATGGCCCACGAGGCGCGTGAGTTCCTGTTCCTCGGCCGTGTCATCGACACCACGTCGCGCCTGTGCGAACTGGCGGGGCTCTTCGACGAGGCGATCGACGTGCGCGAAGGGCCCGCCGACGCCGGCCGGGCGGCGGAGCATCGGTGACTGCGGTCACGGAGATCACCGCGATCACGGCCACCGATTCGTGGCGGCGGCGCATCGGCGGATGGTCGGCCGACCGGTTCCCCCCGGCGATGGCGGTCGTCGGGCTGCCCACCTTCCTCGCCGCGCACCTGCTGGGGCAGGCAAGCCGCGGCCCGTCGCCGGTATCGGTGCGACTGGGCGGGGGAGCGGTCGCCGGCTGGCTCGCGGCGGTCGGGTTCCTGCTGTGCGTGCGGATCTTCGATGAACACAAGGACTTCGACGACGACGTGCGCCTGCACCCGGAGCGCCTCGTGTCGCAGGGCGTCGTGCGCCTGCGCGAGCTCGACGTGATGCAGGCGGTGGTGCTGGTCGCGATCGTCGGCTACTGCGTGTGGGCCGACGGCGGGGTGGGCCCGGTGACGACCACGTTCGGCATTGCGTTCGCGTGGCTGCTCGCGATGCGGGTCGAGTTCTTCGTGGGGGCTTGGATCCGCCCGCGGCTGGTGCTCTATGCGCTGACCCACGCGGTGGTGACGCCGCTCGCGTCGTGGTGGATGTTCACGAGCGGGGCCGGGCGTTTGGTCGCTGCGCCGGTGCTCGTCCCGTTCCTCGGAGCGTCGTACCTTTCCTCGCTGCTGTTCGAGTTCACGCGCAAGCTGCACGCGCCCGAGGACGAACGCGCCGACGTCGCGACCTATTCGTCGGAGCTCGGTCCGGCGCGCGCCGCGCGTGTCGTGGCGGTGATGGTGGTGCTACACGCGCTCGCCATGGCGACGGCGCTGGTGATGGTGCGCGGCGTCGACGGCGCCGACTCGGTGTTCGTGTGGGGCCACGCGCTCGGATGGGCGGCGGTCGTCGCAGCGTCGGGTCTGGTGGCGTTCGCTCGCCGCCCGGATCGGGCGGGACATGGCCCGATCGAGGGCCTCGTGGCGCTCAACCTGGCGGTGCCGGCCGTGTCGGTGATCGGAGTGGTGCTGGTCGGCTCGTCGGTGAAGGCGGTGTGGGGATGGTGAACACGGCGGCTTCGACCCGGCTCGGCGCAGGGTGGTGTCTCGACACCGACCTCGAATCGTCGGACGACCCGGGCGTCGGCGGGTCGGGCCTCGGTGATTCGGAACTGGGCGGCAAGGCGACCGGCCTGGTCGAGCTGGTGCGTCACGGCGCGCCGGTGCCGCGCTTCGCCGTGGTGTTGGGCTCGACGTTCCGCACCCGTGCCCGCCCCGCGCTCGCAGGCGTGCTCGGTGGGTTCGTCTACGACCTGGCCGACGCCGACGCCGACGCCGGTGCCGTCGCCGGTTCCGTCGCCGAGGTGATCGAGCGCTGGTCGCCGACGCTGGTCGCCGCCGTGGAGTCGATCCCCGATGACGACCTGGCGGCGATCGTCGGGCCCGGCGGCATGCTCGCTGCGCTCGGCTCGGGCGACGCACCGCTTGCGGTTCGCTCGTCGATGGTCGGGGAGGACTCGGCGACGGCGAGCTTCGCGGGCCAGCTCCGATCGTTCATCGGCGTGGCCGCCGAACCCCGGGCGATCGCGGCGGCCATCCGAGGCTGTTGGGCTTCGGCCTTCAGCGTCCACGCGCTCGCCTATGCCCACCGAAGCGGGCTCGACCCGGCCGCCCTCCGCGTCGCCGTGGTCGTGCAGGTGTGTGTCGAAGCCGACCGGTCCGGGGTTGCCTTCAGCGCCGATCCGCGCTCGGGCCGCCGCGATCTCACGGTGATCTCGGCGACCCACGGCGTCGGCGAGGGCGTGGTCGGCGGGCTGGTCGACGGCGACGAGTACCGGGTCGCAGCCGATGGCGGCGTCGACGCCACGACCGGCACCGCGTGCGAGGCCGCCCGATCCGCAGCAGACGGGCTGGTGGCCGTGGTGCCCCTCGCCGAGGCCGCCCGCGGCCGCACGGTGCTGACCGGCCCCGAGGTCGCCACGATCGACGGATGGATGCGTCGCCTCTCGGAGGCGGCGGGCCGGCCGCTCGATGTCGAGTTCTCCTTCGATGCGGCCGGCGTGCTGCATCTGCTGCAAGCGCGGCCGATCACGGCGATGGCCGCGCCACCTCAGCATGGCACGCCGTGGTTGTGGGACGACGCCAACATCCAGGAGAGCTTCTGCGGCGTGACACTGCCGCTCACGTTCTCGTTCGCGTCGAGGGCGTACACGACCGTGTACCGCAACCTCGGCCGGCTGCTCGGCGTTGGCGATCGGGTGGAGCGCGACCACGCCGACATGCTCCGCACGATGATCGGGCTGATCGATGGGCGGGTCTACTACAACCTCAACGCCTGGTTCGAGGGCCTCGCGCTGTTGCCGTCGAGCGGCACGAACAAGGCCGACATGGAGGCGATGATGGGCGTCGAGGAGCCCGTGCCCTTCGTGGTCGATCAGCGCTCCACGCCGGTGGGCACCGCCACGATGGTTGCCTCGCTGCTGCCGGCCGCGGCGCGTCTCGCACCGCAGTACCTGCGCATCGATGAGGGCATCGCCGCCTTCGATGCCCGCCTGGCGGCCCTCGAGGCCTCGGTCGATTTCGCCACGCTGCGCGACGCGTCGATCGGTGAGTGCCTCGCCGTCGAGGTGCGGGTCTGGCGCGAGCTGCTCGAACAGTGGCAGGTGCCGATCATCAACGACATCCGGGTGATGCGAGCCACCGGAGGGCTCCGGCGCCTGATCGAGTCGGCCACGCCCGACGATGCTCGCCGCTCCCGCCTCGAGGTGGAGCTGCTCGCCGCGATCGATGGACTCGCGTCGGTGGAGCCCACGCTCGAGCTCATGCGGATCGCGGCGCTGATCCGGGCGGACGCCGACGCGGCCCGGGCGCTCGCGACGCCCGGCGACCCGCAGGCGACCCTCGACGCCGTGATCGCTCTGCTGCCCGAGGTAGGCCGGCGAATCGACGCCTACATCGCCGCCTATGGCGGGCGGGTGATGGGCGAGCTGAAGCTCGAAACGGTCACCCTGCGGCGCGACCCGACGTTCCTGGTCGACGTGGTGCGCGCGTATGCCGCTCGTGACGACCTCGACCCCGACGGGCTTGCCCGGCGCGACCGGATCCGCCACGAGGCCGCGGTCGAGGAGCTGATCGAGCTGGTGGGTCCGCGTCGCCGGGCCCGGGCGGAGCGCGCCGTGCGCAGCGCACGCTCGGCGATCGCGGCCCGCGAGCATCTGCGCCTCGGCCGAACCCGAGTCTTCGACGTGGTGCGCGAGCTGTACACGACGATCGGTGAGCGCCTGGCCGAGGCGTCGGTGCTGCAGAGCCCGAGGGACGTCTTCCTGCTCACCGCGGACGAGGTGCGCGGCTTCCACGAGGGGACCGCGGTCACCACCGACCTTGCCGCCCTCGTCGAGGTTCGCCGCGCCGAGTTCGCTCGCTTCGTCGACCGTTCGCCCGCCCACCGGCTGGAAACCCGGGGGAGCGTGCACCTGTGCGGTCCCTTCGACGCCCCGGCCGCGGCCGTCGACCCGGAGGCTGTCACGTGGAGCGGGCTCGGCTGTTGTCCCGGCGTGGTGGAGGCCGAGGTGGTGGTCGTGCACGACCCGAGCTCGGCGCCGGAGGTGGCGGGACGCATCGTCGTGGCCGTACGGACCGACCCCGGCTGGGCGCCGCTCTTCCCGGCCGCGGCGGGGCTGATCGTGGAGCGCGGCTCGGCGTTGTCGCACTCGGCGGTCATCGCCCGCGAGGTCGGGTTGCCGACCGTGGTCGGCGTGCCCGGTGTGGTGGCCGCGTTGCGCAGCGGTGACCGGGTGCGGCTCGACGGCGCTGCCGGCACGGTCGCGCGGCTCGACGTCACATCCGCCGACACCGAATCGGACGGTGCCCCCTGATGGGTTCGTGGCTCATCCAGCTCCGGCGGATTCATCTGCGCGGCTGGCGCGCCGCGCCGCTGGCGCTCGCATCGGCGGTCGGCGGGATCACGATCGGGACGGCGCTGGTGGTGGCGACGCAGCTGCTCACGGCATCGCTCAGTGCCCCGTTCGACTCGCTGCCGGCTCGGGCCGGCGCGCTCGGCGAGCTGATCGAGGTGCGGCCGGTCGTCGCGGATCGCCTCGGCGACCGCCTGGTCGACTCGCTGAGTCGGGTGTCCGGGGTCGACGGCGTGGCCCGGCTCGCCGTCCAGCCGTCGGTTCACGGCGGGCCCACCCTGCGGCTCGCGCTGCGGGCCGACCCGAGCGTCTTGCCGGCGCTGACCGAAGCGTCGCTCGGCGAGGCACGCGTCGATCCGGTGGCCGACCCGGCGACGCTGAACGGGTCGAACGCGGCGGGCGAGCCCTACTGGTCGGTCGCCTATGTGCGCCCTGCCAGCGCGGTCGATCGCGATCGGGTGGTCGCAGCGCTCGCGTCGGCGCTCGGGGATCGGGCCGAGGTCGGCGACCCGGCGCCGGTCATACCGCCGTCGATCGTGACGGTCCGCGACGCGCTCAGCTCGCTCGCCGCGGGCGGCGTGTTCATCGGCGCGCTCATCGCCATCAACACGCTCGTGCTGGTCATCGGGGCCCGGGTGCCCACCTACGCCACGGCCGCGGTGCTCGGCGTGACCCGCCGCCGGGTGCTCGGTGGCGTTGCGCTCGAAGGCGCGGCGATCGGCCTGATCGGCGGGCTGCTCGCCATCCCCGTCGGGCTCGGCCTCGGAGCGGTGCTCGTCGACCGGTTCGGCGAGTCGATCCTGGCGGGATCCGGGGTCGACCTCCACCTCGTCGTGGCGCCGATCGCTCTGCTCGGCGCGCCCAGCACCGGGGCACTGCTCGGCGCTGCGGCCACGGTGCTGGCCGCACGGCGCCCGCTGCGGCGGCCGCTCGATCAGCTCGGCGGCGTGGTCGACCGGACCCGGCCGGCGGCGCTGCCCGGCTGGATCGCCCCGGTCGGAGCGGCGCTCATCGCCGTGGCGACCGGGCTGATGGCGGCGGTCGGTTCGGGCCGAGTGACGGTGAAGGCATCGCAGGTGGCCTTGGTGTGGGGTGCGCTCGGGCTCGCCGCTGTGGGCGTGTGGGCCGTCCCGCGTGCGGCGCTGGCGGTCACCGCCGCGCTCGACGGGCGCAGCCCTGCGCCGGCGCGCCTGGTGGCGGCCGAGGTGCGTCGCGTCCCGATGCGGCTCGCGGTGGTCGTGTCGACCCTGGGCCTGGCGGCGGGGATGGCCGCTGCGTTCGCCGGTCTCGCCGAACTCGCCCCGTCGACGCTCGCGAACTCGTTCGAGCATCGCCTCGGCGCGGGCGGACGCCTCGTCGCGGCGGCGCGGCCGTGGGATCCGCGGTTCGCCTCCCTCGCCCCGCCCGGCGCCGAGGTCGCCGCGCCCGAGGGCCAGCCCCGATGGCGGGCGTTGCTGCCGAGCGCGACCGAGCCGCGGCTGATCATCGCCATCGACGCCGAGCCGACCTCGGTCGCGGTGCATCTGCGGGCCGACGACCCGACGAGCGTCGCCGCAGCGCTCGCCGATGGGCAGGTCGCCCTCACCTCGATCGCGGCGCACCGTCTGGGCGTCGGCGTCGGTGACGTCGTGGAGGTGCCGGCGATCGACGGGCCGGCCTCGGTGCGCGTGGCGGCGGTGGTCGAGGTGGGCCTCGCTGACGACTCGACCATCGGCGACTGGGTCGTCGTGGCTCACGATGCGGCGACGCAGCGCCGTTGGGCGCCGTCGCTCGAACTCGTTGCGACCGACGCCATGACCGCGCCCGCGCCCGCTGCCGCGGCCGGTGCGCATCGGTACGACCGTGCGGGGTACCGGCGGGCCACGGCCGACGGCATCGGGCGCTACTTCCATCCCTTCGCGCTCACCGGCTGGATCTACCTGGCGGCAGCCATCGTCGCGGCCGGCAACTTCTTGCTGCTCGGGGTGCTGGCGCGTGCCCGCGAGCGGGCCACGCTCGTGGTGCTCGGCGCCGATGTCGCCACCGATCGCCGGGCGGTGGTGTGGCAGGCGCTCATCACCGCCGCGCTGGCGCTGGCGATGTACCTCGTGTCGGTGGTCGCGTTCACCGGCTGGCTCGCGTTGTCGTCACGGGCGTTCTACGGGTTCCAACTGCAGCCGGCGCTGTCGCTTCGCGCCACGCTCGTGGGGGCGGTCGTGCTGCTCGACGGCGTGTTCCTCGCGTCGATCCGCCCCTGGTTGGCGACCACCATCCCCGACGCCGGCCCGGCGCTTCGGGCCGAGTGACGCCGGGATGGGAGTGACGCCGGGATGGGAGTGACGCCGGGATGGGAGTGACGCCGCGGTGAGTGCACCAATGGACCTGATCGAGATCGACCTGCCCGGCCCCCTGCCCGAGGCCTTCCTCGCGCTGAGCGCTGCGGCGATTCCCGACAACCCGGCCGACCTGGTCGCGCGCTCGGCGCCGTCGCACTGGTGGTTCGCGAGCGGCGGACGGGCCCGCGCCTGGGTGGTCCCCGGTCGTGGGCGCATCGCCGCGTTCGACCATCCGGACGCCCGCACGGATGGCCGCAACGTCGGCTTCTTCGGGTGGTGGGAATCCACCGGCGACGCCACCGCCGACGAGGCGCTGTTCGCCGCGGCCGAGGGGTTCCTCGGCGGCCTCGGCCGGAGCGAGATCGCCGGTCCGGTCGAGCAGACATCGCTCTACGGCTACCGGCTGCTCGACCAGCGCAGCGACCCGTTGGGTCCGATGGTGGGCGAGCCCGACAACCCGCTGCGGACGGTCGAGTGGCTCGCGGCGCGGGGCTTCGAGCCGCTGCACTCGTACAACACGCGACTCGTTCCGGCCGAGGTACTGCCGGCGCTCGATGCCGCGATCGAACCGGCGGCGAGCGACGCTCGGTCCCGCGGGTTCTCGGCTCGTCCGCTCGACGCCGATTCGATCGGTGCGCATCTCGACGAGGTGGTCGATGTCCTGCTGGTCTCGTTCGGGGAGAACTTCGGGTTCGTCCCGCCGCCACGGGAGCTGCTGGAGCGCCATGTGCTCGACCGGCTCGTGCCGATGATGTGTCCCGACCTGACCACGGGCGTGTTCGATGCCGACGATCGCCTCCTCGGCTGGATGCTCGTGTACCCGCACTACGGCCCGCTCTGCTTGGCCGCCCGCGGCGTCGACGCGGTGGCGGCGTCGGCGTTGCGCTACGAGGCGCACATGGGGGCGTTGCGCGAGCTGCTCGCTCCGGACCTGCCCTGGGCGGCATGCCGCACCGTCGCGTTCGCTCCCGAGGCGCGCGGGCTCGGCCTCACCCCCCTCATGGTGCACACCGCCGATCGTGCCGTGCACGGGCGCTACGGCGGCTGGCTGCTCGCGATGTCGAGGCTCGACAACCGCACCCAGGACTTCTACCGCCCCGATCCGGAGGGCCGGCGGCTCTACTCCGTGTACTCCCGATCGATGGAGGTGGCGTCGTGACGGCGGGCTCGACCGAGCCGGTGCTCCGGGTCGCCGGGGCAACCCGCACGCTGGGCGCGGGCGCTGCGAGCGTGCGTGCGCTCGACGACGTGTCGCTGCGGCTCGATCGCGGTGAGGTCGCCGTCGTCACGGGCGCTTCCGGATCGGGAAAGTCCACCCTGCTGCATGCGATCGCCGGGCTGGAGCCGCTCGACTCCGGGGCGGTTCGTGTGCTGGGCCGCGACCTCGCAGGCCTGACCGCGGCCGAGGCGGCCCAGCTGCGCCGCCGCCACATTGGCGTGGTGTTCCAGTTCTTCCAGCTCATCCCCACCCTGACGGCGGTGCAGAACGTGGCGATGCCGCTCATCCTCGACGGCATGGCCGCGCCGACGGCCGATGCTCGCGCCGCTGCCCGGCTCGACGAGATCGGCGTGGGCGAGTGCGCCGGGCGGTTCGTGGGGGAGCTGTCGGGCGGTCAGATGCAGCGGGTCGCGATCGCTCGCGCCACCGTTGCGCCGGTCGATCTGGTGCTGGCCGACGAGCCCTCGGGCAATCTGGATCGGTCGAGCGGCGAACTGGTGCTGGCGGCGCTGCGCTCGGCGGCGGCCGCCAGCGGCGCGGCGCTCATCGTGGTCACCCACGACGATTCGCTCGGGCTCCCGAGCGACCGGCGCTTCGACATGTGCGACGGACGGCTCACCGAGCGCTGACCTCGGGCGCCCCGGGTCAGGAGACGACGACCCCGCCGTCGCAGGTGAGGATCTCGCCCACGGTGAAGGCGCCGGCGCGCGACGCCAGGAACAGTGCGGACCCGGCGATGTCCTCGGGCGTGCCGACCCGGCCCCGCGGCATCGCCGCTCCGAGTGCGTCCCAGTCGGTGCCGTCGACGTCTCCGCCCGTGCCGATCCCGGTGGACAGCATCCACGTGGGGAACGGGCCGGGGGCGATCGCGTTCACCAATATGTTGCGCTTCAGCAGCCGGGCAGCGAGTTCGCGGGTCATCGCGTGGAGGGCGGCCTTCGACGGGCCGTACGAGTAGGTCTCGAAGCTCGGTGTGCGGATGCCGTCGACCGAACCGATGTTGATGATCCGCGCCGGGTCGTCGTGGGTGGCCGCGGCTTCGAGCAGGCCCAGCAGACGCTGGGTCAGAAAGAACACCGCCTTGACGTTGGTGTCCATCACCTTGTCCCAGCCGGCCTCGGGGTACTCCTCGATGGGAGCGCCCCACGACGCACCGGCGTTGTTGACGAGAACGTGGAGGTGGTCGGTGTGCTCGCGTACCCCGGCGCTCAGCGAGTCGACGCCCTCGATGGTCGACAGGTCGGCGGGGATGGAGATGCAGCGTTGGCCGGTCTGTTCGCTCAGGCGGGCGGCGGTGGCGTCGCACACGTCGGCCTTGCGCGAGCTGATGATCGCCGTCGCGCCGTTGTGGAGGAACCCGGCGGCGATCATCTCGCCGATGCCGCGCGATCCTCCGGTGACGAGCACGGTCTTGCCGCGAACGCTGAAGAGCTCCGAGATGTCGAACGTGGGCATGGGTGGTCCTTGGGCCGATCGGCGGCGATGGGGTCGAGGCCGCGACACCCACGGGCGGTCACGCTATTGCACCCGCCGATACGATCCGGCCCCATGTCGCGTTCCGCTGATCGCCCGTTTCGTTTCGCCGTCGATGCCCCCGATCCGCTGCCGGGCCGGTCGTGGCTCGACACGGCACGCGAGGTCGAGGCCCTCGGCTACTCCACGCTGTTCTGCCCGGACCATCTCGACGACGGGGTCGCGCCGATCGCCGCGATGTCGGCGGCCGCCGCGGTCACGACCACGCTGAACGTCGGATCGCTGGTGCTCGCGTGCGATTACCGGCATCCGGCGGTCGTCGGTCGCGAGCTGACGATGATCGACCAGATCTCGGGCGGCCGGGTCGAGGTCGGGCTGGGGGCGGGCTGGAAGTCGGCCGACTACCGCCAGTCGGGCATGCCTATGGAACGCCCCGGCGTTCGGGTGTCGCGCATGATCGAGCACGCCACGATCCTGCGCCGGCTCTTCACCGAACCCTCCGTCACGTTCCATGGCGAGCACTACCAGGTGGACGAGTTGGTGTGCTCACCCGGACCGGTGTCGGCGGCCGGGCCGAAGTTCCTGATCGGCGGCGGCGCTCCCCGCGTGCTCCGCTTCGCCGGCGGCTTCGCCGATATCGTCGGCGTGAACCCGTCGATCCATTCGGGCACGATCGACGCCGCGGCCGCTCAGGACGCTCACCCCGATCGGGTCGATGAGAAGTTCGGTTGGGTCGGTGAGGGCGCTGGGGAGCGGCTCGGCGACCTCGAGTTCAACGTCTGGCTCGCCGCAGCCGACATCACCGACGATCGCGCCGGTGCGGCCGAGTTCATGTCGGCGGCGTTCGGCGTCGAGCCCGCCGCGGCGCTCGAGTCGCCCATGCTGCTGGTCGGCACCGTCGAGCAGGTGGTCGACGACCTGCTGCGACGGCGCGAGCGTTGGGGCTACAGCTACATCACCATCCCGGTCGGCGTGGCGCGGGCCTTCGCCCCGGTTGTCGAGGCGCTGGCCTGATCCGGCGATGTCGCCTGTGGCGCTGGGTCAGTCGGTCACCGTCGCGTCGAGCACCGCACCGCTGAGCCCACCGAGGTAGAACTCGATGCGGAACGCCTCGGCCCCCTCGTCGATGCCGTCCTGTTCGAACGGGATCGTCAGGGTCGCCTCGGTCTGCCCGGCCGGGATGACCATGATGACGACGGCTCCCGCCTCGGACGGGTGGAGCCCGGCCACGCGCGGTTCGCCGGTCCAGTCCGCCCAGGTTGCGTCGCTCACGTCGAGCGCATCGATCTCGATGTCAGGTTCGTCCGGAGCGGTGAACAACCCCCAGACCGCGTAGTCGACCTTTGGTGCCACGTCCGACACCAGGCGGATGGTCACGCCCGATTCCTCGGTCCCGGCGACCAGCGGGGTCGCGATCGTGATCGTCGGCGCGGGGTCGTCCTCGATCACTCGCACACCGCCTTGGTAGGCACCGGACAGTCCGCCGCGGCGCGCGTATGCGGATGCGGTGATCAGGCGGTCGCCTCCCGGATCGAGGTTGTCCGACCAGCGGATCGGTACCTCGACGCTCGTAACTCCGGGAGCGATCGTGATGTCGGTCCATGCGGTGGTATCGCCTTCGCCGGGAGTGGCGATCGAGTAGCGCAACGGAGTGGTCACGGTGCCGCGCACGTGCGCCTCGATCATGGTGGTGCGCTGCTGTTCGAGGTCGTCGCCCTCGTTCGCCTCGACGGTGGTCAGGTCGAGGACGGGCAGGAAGACGGGTTCGACGGTGGGGACCTGGTCGGAGACGGCTGTGACATCGAAGGCGTAGCCGCTCCCGCCGCCGACGGTCAGCATCTCCACCGCGACGATGCGATGCAGATCGATGCCCGAGACTCCGCGGAGGCTGCCGCGAACGGCGCGTGCCCACGACTTGAGCGCCTCGGGCTGCCCGGGACCCGTCGTGAGCCACTGGGGGACGCCCGGGAGTACCACGCGTCGACCGCGATCGTCGACGATCATCACCATCGCCTGGACGGGCGCCGATTCGACCGCCGCTGCGACACGCACCTCGATCCGTCGAGCCGAGGAGACATCGGTCGGCCCGAGCAGCGGGAAGCGGGTCACGGCGACGAGATCCCAGGTGAGTTGATGCGCGGAGATCGCAGGCGGAGCCGAATCGGAGTCGGCCGACGGCCAATGCGGCACGCCGGGGTTGCAGCGCGGCAGCGTGCGGGGCTCCTCGCCGCTGCAGAACCGCGCGACGACCCCCTGCCCTCGCGGTTTGCGGTCGGCGGCGGCCGACCACAGCGGTGTGCGGGCACCACCGATCGCGGTTGTGCGGACCATGGCGTTCCCGGTGCTCGCCGGGCCCGATGCCGGGCTGTCCAGCAACTCGAGCATTCGAGCATCGCCGTCGAGCGCAAGCTTCACGAGGGCAGCGGAGTAGGTGGCACCGACCTGCTGTTGTGCCTCGGGCTTCAGCCGGTACGGGCTCGATGGCGAACAGCGGCCGCGGCTGCCGTCGGCGAACCAATCGTCGCTTGCCGGCGCGGCCGCGAGGCCCGGCGTCCACTCGGCGTTGAAGTAGTTGTGATTCGCCCCGTAGACCATGACGGCGCTGCGCAGCGAACGGTCCGGGCCCGCCTGGAGGTCGCGTGCGCCGTCCACGTACACCTGGCCCTGCAGGTCGGAGACGTCGCCGTCGCAGTAGGGCAGGAGCACGGCGAGGTGCACCGATGCCGGAACCTGAGCGCCGAACGCGGTCGGGCCGATCGCGACGATTCCGCGGATCCGCCACGGATCCTCCGACCGGCTGTCGATCGTGGCGCGGGTGACGCCCTCGCCGCCCCGGCTATGGCCGATGAGCGCGACGTGGGCAAGGTCGAGGCGCCCGCGCAGATCGCCGCCCCACGGATCACCGCCGACCTCCGACCAGGACGCGAACAGCCCCAGATGGTGTCGCACCAGCGCCGATCGTGCCGCGGCGCCGCCGTCGGGCGAATCCCAATCCTGGCCGTTGACGGCGTTCGCGGAGATGCTGGCGACAACGTTGCCCTGCGAGGCGAGCAAATCGGCGATCCGGCGGTAGCCGAGGTGCGACGCGATCGGCTGCCATCCCTCGGGGCACGGCCATTCGTTGACGACGTCGCCGTCGGGTCCGCCGTGGAAGCACGCGGCGTGCCGTCCGTGCAGGATTACCACCACGGGGCGGGCGCCGGGCGCGCCGGTGGGCACGGTGAGTTCGCCTGCGACCTCGATCGGCGCGGGGAACTCGGCCCACGGAAGCTCGTCGAGCGAGTACTCGCGTCGGGAGGTGGCGTACGGGCTGGCGACGCCGGGGTCGGCCTTGGCCGGGGTGGCGGTGTCCGGAGCTGGCTGCTGGGACCGTGGCGTCGGCTCGCTCGGCGCGCCGCTGTCCACTCTCGAGTCGCCGCGCCAAAGTTCGAGTTGGTCGACCGGAGGCGGGGGCGTGTTCAGTTGCGCCTCGGCGGTGGTGCCGTTCTCGCGTGCCTGGGCGAGGATCTCCCCGTCGTGCCGCACGGTGTACGCGGCGCCGCCGATCGTGAGCGGATCGTCGTCTCGGTAGGTGACCTGCCAGCCATCGGGTGTCGTCTCGACGGACCAGGGCGTCGGGGCGTTCGTCGGGGTCGACGGCACCTCCTGCGCCGCGACGGACGCCGCGGGTGGTACCGCTGACGCGATCATCGCAAGGCAGGCAGCAACGAATCCGAGCCGTGAAGTGGGACGCAGACGCATATACACGGTCTAGCGCGCCGCGGCGCAGGGGTCGCGGCAACCGCGCCGCCGCCGGAGAGTACGGTCTTCCGCGGATGTCTGGCGCAGGCAGCTGGCACGACATGACGGTGTTGTGTGGCGGTGATCGGGTGACGATGCGAGGAGAGCGCAACGTGATGAGCGGGCGGATTGTGCCCGCGCGGGTGACGGTGGCGGTCGCGCTCGTGATGCTCGCGTCTTCGCTCGGATTGGGCTGCGGCGTCGAGCGAGCCGAACCGTCCGCCGTCGGTGACCCGCCCGCAGCCTCGCCTGCGAGCGCGGCGGAACTGGAGCTACCGAAGGCTGTCGGTGATTTGAGCTTCCAGGACGGCTCGACGACACAGTTCCCGCCGACGGAGGCAGACCGTTCGAGCAACCGAGCCGACTCCGAGCGCCTCCGCGCTGCGTCTGAAGTCAGCGAGAACTCGGGCTTCCCGGCCGTAGCGGCCGACCTGGCGCGACTCCTCCCGAAGGTGGAGCAGGTGGAGGGCGACTTCACCATCAGCCAAGACGACTTCGGTGCCGGGGCGTTGTGCCTTGAGCGAGGTGGCGAGGAGCCGGCCTACTTCATCTGTGGACGCCCCTTCATCACGTTTGACGGCGACATGGTTCGACGCGACCCCGGAACGAGTGCGGCGCGAACCGCACGGCTCTCCGTCGACTACGTCCGCGACGAGGACGTAGTCGGTGTCGTGAGCTACCGCGCGGTTTCGGTTCGGTATCTGGGCGAGGCGAGCGCAGCGCCGGCATGGTGTGAGTCGCGGCTGGTGCCTTCGAAGGGGACGAGTGCCGTCATCTCGGATCCGGCCGGTGCGGCGACGGCCACGTCGAATGCCATTCCGACCTACGAGCTGCTGGGACAGGCGCGCAGGGTTGGTGCGGTGCCGCCCGAGTGGACAATCAGCGATGCCGGAACGGGCAGTGGCCCGACCAACATCGTCACTGGCTTCGTCGTGGCGCCTGAAGTGGCCCAGAGCATTGCGGACGCAACCGGGCTCCCGGTTGTGGTGCGCAGCATGGGCCCTTGCTGATCTGGTTGACCTGAATTCGCTGGTCTCGTGCAGCATCTCGATCCCCCGGCGCCATCTCCAGCGGGGATCTCTTCGCTTGTGCGCAGTCAACGGTCTGCGGGCAGGTTGGGTTGGGCCCCCACGGGGGGGGGGGGGGGGGCGGGGGGGGGGCCCCCCCCCCCCCGGGGGCCCGCGGGGGGCGCCACCCCCCCCCCGGGGGGGGGGGCCCCCCCGGGCCCCGCCCCGCGCCCCCCCCCGGCCCCCCCCGGGGGCCCCGCGGGGGGGGGGGGGCCCCCCCCCGGGGGCCACCCCCCCCCCCCGGCGGGAGGGCCGGGGCGGCCCCCCCCCCCCCCCCCGCGCGCGGGGGGGTCCCCCCCCCCCCCGCCGGCCCCCCCCCCCCGCGCCGGCGGGGCCCCCCCCCCCGGGCGCCCGGCCCGCCCCCCCCCCGGCGGGCCCCGGCCGGGCCCGGCCCGGCCCCGCCGGGGGCCCCCCCCCCCCCCCCTCCCCCCGCCCCTCCCCCCCCCCCCTCCGCCCCCCGCGCCCCCCGGCCCCCCGGCCCCCCCCCCCCCCCCGGCCCCCCCCCCCGGGCCCGCGGCCCCGGGGCGGGGGGGCCGCAGGGGGCCCCCCCCGCGCGGGGGCGCGCCCCCCCCCCGCCGCCACAGCGCCGCGGCGCGCCCCCCCCGGCGCGGGGGGGGCCCCGCCCCCCGGGGGGCCGCGCCCGGGGGGGGCCGCGGGGCGGGCGCCGGGGGGGGCCCCCGCGGGGGGGGGGGGGAAGGCCCGGGGGCTCCTTCAACTCTAATACCAGAGGTTCCCGAGTTCTCATTCCGCGATCTCGCGGCTGGTGGCGGCTGGTTCGGCGGCTTCGATGTTGAGGGCGAGGGCGTTTGCACCCGATTGTCTCCGAGCACTGAATCACCCCGCGCCGGCGGACCGTCCGGCGATGATCGTTTCGACGAGGCGACCCGTATCGTCGAGCAGCACGATGTCGGCGTGCGCCGGGGCCGATGCGCCCGCGGTCGGCCTCGCCGAGCAGCCGTGCGGGCGCGACCGTCGCCGCGGCGACGGCGGCGCGCAGGGAGCACACACCGGCCGCCACGGCTCGGTGGATCGCGACGCCGAGCGGCATGGTCGATCCGGCGAGCACGCCGTCGGCGGTGCGTGCGACGCCGTCGCGCACGACGACACGGCGGTCGCCGAGGTGGTGATCGCCATCGCCGAGACCGGTCGCGGCGATGCAGTCCGACACGACGACGGCGCGATCGCCGAGCGCTGCGAGGAACGTTCGGGCGGTCACGTCGTGCAGATGGAGGCCATCGAGGATGAGCGACGCGAATCCGGTCCAGCGCGGATCGAGCGCCGCCCCGACGATGCCGGGGTCGCGGGCGGCGAGCCCGCCCGTCGCGTTGCCCAGATGGGTGACGAGGGTGACGCCGCGGCGCCCGGCGGTCGCGAGTTCTTCGGCCGTGGCGTCGCTGTGCCCGGCCGCCACGACGACCCCGCTCGACACGAGCGCGTCGATCACCTCGGCGGCGCCGGCGAGTTCGGGTGCGATCGTGACCAGGCGCGGCGCGGCGCGGCCATCGAGCCAGGTCTCGACCTCGGCGGCGTCGGGCGGCCGGATGTGGCGCAGCGAGTGTGCGCCGACGCGAGCGGGCGACAGGAACGGGCCCTCGAGGTGCCAGCCGAGGGGCGTCGCACCGCCCGACGTGTCGGCGTCGGGTGTGCGGCCGCGGCGAGCGCCCGTCGCGTGGCCTCGGGGGAGCAGGTGATCGCGGTCGGGGCGAAGGCCGTGACCCCGAAGCGGGGGAGGGCTCGCGCAACCTCGTCCAGCCGCTCGGGTTCGGTGGCCAGGTCCACGCCGACCGCGCCGTTGACCTGCAGGTCGATGTACCCCGGTGCGGCGAGCAGCCCTCGGTCGACGGTGCTGGGCCGAACCTCTGCAATGCGGTCGCCGTCGAGCACGATCCGGCATGGCCCGGCGCCGGGGTCGAGCGCCAGGCGAACGCCGTCGAGCGCCACCTCGACGGACCCGGTCATCGCCCGGTCGCCCGGATCGCTGCCTCCACGGTCTCCTCGTCGCACACCACAGCGGCGCCGCCGGGGATGCGATGCGGCGATCCGACCGGGCCGCCGGCCCGCCACGGCCGACCCTCCACGTAGTGGTCGTGGAAGCTGCGCATCACGTGCGCCACGCCGAGCGGCAGGACCTCGCGCCGATCGGGCGCGTAGTAGTCGGCGTGCGGCGACATGGTGATGATCTCGAAGGAGGGGAAGTAGTCGACCCAGTCGAAGCGGTCAAGCATCGCCTCCGCGGCGATGCGCAGCACAGCCTTGGACCATGCGGTGGACACCGCGACGTGGCGGTGCTCGGCGGTGGCGATGAGCGGCACGGGCGACACCGTCAGCAACAGCCGGGCGCCGGGGTTCAGCGCGTGCAGCCGCTCACAGAAGGCGGCGAGCGAAGCCCGGGCCGCGTCGACGTCAGTGTTGAAGAACTCGTGGCGTTCGGGGTCGAACGACCCGCCGTTCACGCCCGGCGCGGTGGGGTAGACCGCGCCGTCGATCCGACTCCGCCAGCCCTCGGTGAGGCCCAGCGTGAACACGATCACATCGGCCTCGGCGAACACGCGGCGGGTCGCTGCCAGGTGCAGGGCCCGGTCGGCGGCGACCGCCGCGCTCGACTCGAACCCGTCGGGCTCGACCAGCGGGCGAAACGGGTCGACGAATCGGCCGTTTCGCTCCCACGCCTCGTCGTCGGGCACGAAACGCCCCTCGGCGCGGTCGAACAGTTGCACCGCCTGGTCGATCGTGTAGACGTTGCCGTAGCGCGCCGAGAACGTGCCGTACTGGTGCCGAGCGGCCTCGTCGTCGGGCATCGTCGCCGGTGCGGATTCGGGCACGAAGTAGTTGAAGCCCTGGCCTGCGAGGTGGCGCGAGAGGTGCTGGGCGAAGCAGCTTCCGAGCGTCGCAAGCTTGTCGTCGGGGCCGACCGAGAACCGCGGCGCGACGACCGGGTCGAACGATCCCGGTGGCACCCAGGTGACGGCGCGGGACCAGCGCTGGAAGTCGTCGATCGCCTCGTATGGGTGGCGTCGGGTCATGCGAGCTCCCGTTCGAACCGCTCGTCGCCGTCGATGTGGTCGAGCCGCACATCCCGCGGGTCGAGCGCTCGGTACCCCGCCAGGCTCGCGTCGACGAACTGGGCGAGGTCGATCAGCGAGCCGTCCGCGAGCCGCCACGTCCACGACCCGCGCACCCCGAGGCGGGCCGCGATCGGCGGGTAGACCGGCCAGATCTCGGCGGTCGCCCCCAAGCCGTCGGTGAGCACGCGCTCCCACGGTTCGTCGATCGGCGCCACGCTCCGCCGCTCGGACGGGCCGATCGCGCCGGCCGCGCCGGACGCCTCGGCTGGCACGCGTTCGGCGAGCACACGGGCGACGCCGCGGGCGAGCTGCACGATCGCGTCGATCCGGGGATGGTTGTCGGTGTGCATGAACACGCCTCGACCGAGCAGCGCAAGCAGCCAGTCGCCGAGGTCGAGGTCGCTCTCGGCGGTCGCTTGGCGCATCAGCTCCACGGCGTCGTTCCACGCCTCGCCGTAGCCGACCGCGCCGAGTGTGTCGGGCTCGAACCAGCCGAGGATGCGGTCGCGCTCCACGCCGCGCCGCCAGCCCCACAGCACGAGGCGCGAGTGATACGCCCGGGCGATGCCGAACAGCTCGCCGTCGCCCGCTGCAAGCGGCACGTGGGTGATGTCGGGATGAAAGCCGCGGAAGTTGATCTGCGGCACCCGGATGAGGGCGGCCGGGCTCGCGGTGCGCTCGATCGCCGCACGCACGTCGGGTTCGGGCATCGACGTGACGAGCGCATCGGCGGTCGCGAGCATCGCATCGAGTCGCGGGTTGGCCCGCCGTTCCAGATGTCGCGCCGCACGTCGAGGTCGGGCCGCATCGCCGCGAGCGCGGCGGTGAGTCCGGCGGTCTGGCAGTTGCTCACCACGAGCAGCCGTCGGCGTCCCGACGGGGACGCCCAGTGCGTGGGCGCCGAAGGCGAGGCGGCCGCCGTGGCCGCACCGCTCGCCACTCGCCACGCGTCGCGCGCTCGAAGGCGGGCGCCGCGGAGGTGTTCGGTTAGGGCTCGACCGCCGGTCGCCATCGGCGGCGACGGTAGCAGGGGCGTATCCTGACCCGGTCGCTTGGCGAGGCGGCGGACATGGCGAACGAGCGACGCGACGAGACGGCCTGGCGGTGTGGAGGCGGGAGCGGCGATGAACCGGCGGGGTGCGGAGTTGACGGATCGACGGCGATGGCGACCGGGGCCGACGCGCTCGCCCCGCCGGGCGACCGGCTCGGTCGCCGCCGCATGCGCGCTGGTGGTGTGCCTGTTCTCGACCGCGTGTTCATCCCAGCAGCTGCTCGATCCGGTGCTGCGCCTCGATCTTCCGCTCGTGGTGGTCGACAGCGCGTCGGCGCAGCGATGGGTCGAGGTGCTCCGTGCGAGCGGGGTCTCGGCGCGGGTCGGCACGATCAGCGAGATGTTCGAGCGGTCGGCCGGTGTGGTACCCGCCGACGCCGACCTGTACGACGACCATCTGGGTTCGATCCGGACCTGGGTGCGTCGCGGAGGCCGCCTGACGACACCTCACCGTCGGCTGTTGGAACGCCTCGGCGTGACGGCGAGCGGGGCTACCGGTGGGAACGGCCAGCGGGCCACGGGCCTCGACGACCTGGTTACGTGGCCGTCGGCCATGCGTGCCGCCACCGTGCGGTTTCGCTCGGACTCGGGGGCGACCGACGTGTCGGTGCGTCAGCGCGTGGTCGGCGGAGGGCCGATCCTCGGCCGGGCGGTGCTGGCATCCGCGCGATTCGGTGCGGGCAGGGTTCTGGCCGTCGGCGCCGATCCCGTGGCGGGCGACCTGTTGGGCTACGAGCTCTTCCCGCTTCTGGGACGGGAGGTCGCAACCCTTGGCGGGGTGCCACCGGCGCCGTACCGGCGGGGGGTCGAGGTCTATGTCGACCCTGGCCTGCTCGTCCACGGAGACGGCTCGGCGTGGTCGGCGACCGAGATCGCCGATTCACTCGTCGGCGTCTCCACCGTCTACCTCGCCGGCTGGAACTTCGACTTCGTCGATCCCGCGGACGACTTCGAGTACGAGGAGCTCATCACGGCGCTGCACGCTCGCGGCATCGCGGCCTCCGCGTGGTTGGCGCCGCCGTTCGTCAACCTCCGCACGTGGGACGAGCGCCCGGAGTGTCGCCAGCGAACGAGCACCGGCCGCGAAGCGACGGTCGGGTGGCGTTCGCTGCTCGCGCTCGAGATCCCCACGTGTTTCGACGCCGCATGGCACGCGTTCCAGCGTCTGCTCACGGCGCACTCGTGGGACGGCGTGAACTTCGCGGAGCTGTACTTCGAGGCGCCGAACGTGCCCGACGACTTCACACCGTTCTCGGCCGCCGCCCTCGAGCGCTTCGGCAGGGACCCCGCCGCCGACCCGGAGGGCTTCCTGGACTTTCGCTCCGAGCTGGCTGCGGAGCAGAACGATGCGCTGCTGGCGCAGGCGAACGGGCTGCCCGGTGCCACCGATCTCGACCTGGTGCTCACGGTGATCGATGATTCGCTCGATCCCGACGTCGCCCGCAGCGTGGGGAGCGACCTCGATCTGCTGGCCCGCGGCGCGGCGGTGCGCGGCGCCGCGCTGCAGATCGAGGATCCGTACACGCAGTGGGGCATGCCGCCGTCGCGCTACGACGCGATGGACGCGAGGGTCGCTGCAACGGGGGCGCGGTCGTTCGCCGACGTGAACGTGGTCGATCGCATGCGCACCGCGCCCGACATCCGCAGCCGACGCCGCCCGCCGACCACCCGCATGGTCGGCGGCGAGCTCGGGCTGGCGTTGGCGAAGGCATCCGGGAACCGGCAACGGGTCGCGGTCTACTCCGCGGCCACGCTGTGGGACGGCGACCGCGACCGCCTCGCAGCGATGGCCGCGGGAGCGGCGATCGTGTCCGACTCGGGCGTGAGCGCTCCCTGGACGGTCACGGTCCCGCGCCCGTCGTCGCGGATGCGCTCGGCGACCGTTGACGGCGTGGCGTGGCCGTCGAGCCCGCGCGGCGTGGTGCTGCCGCCGGGTGAGCACGAGGTGGCGTGGTCGACCAAGGAGTCGGGCGTTCCCTCGCTCGTGTCCTCCACGATCGAACTGTCGGAGGTGCGTGCGTCGCCCGAGAGGATCGAGGTCGGGTATTCGGTTCGGTCGCGGGGCTGGATCGTCGTCGGCGAAGCGCCGACATCGGTCGAGGTCGACGGCGAGAAGGCCTCGTTGCCGCGTGTCCGCGGGCCCGAGGGATGGGCCATCCGCGTGCCGGGCGGGGCCCACTCCGTCGCGGTCCACTCGGCGAGCCGCTGAGCGACGCGGCCCGGCACCCGTCGGCCGTCGCCCCTCGGCCGAACTGCCAAGATTGGGGCGACGAAAGGTGGTGCTCGTGCACGTCGAGTTCTGGTTCGATCCGATCTGTCCCTTCTGCTGGATGACCTCGCGTTGGATCCGGCTCGTGGCGCCCGAGCGCGACCTGGAGATCACCTGGCGGCCGATCAGCCTGCTCTTCAAGAACGAGATGACCGAGGAGTACCCCTTCTTCGAGCGGGCGACGGCGAGCCTCGCGCTGCTGCGCGTGGTGGAGGCGGCCCGCGTGCGGGTGGGCGATGCGGTGGTGGGCGACCTCTACACCGAGTTCGGCCGTGCCATCCATCAGCGGCAGGCCGAGGTCGATCTCGCGGGCGTGCTGGCGGGTCTCGGCCTCGACGCCGACCTCGCCGATGCCGCGACCGATGCCGCGTGGGACGACGTGATCCGGGTACACATGGCCGACGCGCTCGATCTCGCGGGCACCGACGTGGGCGTGCCGATCATCGCTGTGGAGGGCGCGACGGGCCGGGTCGGCCTGTTCGGTCCGGTGCTCACGACGCTGCCCGACCCGGCGCAGCGGCTTCGGTTGTGGGACGGGTTCGTGGCCATGGCCGACACGCCCGGCTTCTTCGAACTCAAGCGCTCGCGCACCTCGTCGCCCGAACCGATCGCCGATGAGCTGGTCTGAGGGCCTCGGCGGCCACGATTCGAGGGCGCTCGGCATCGACCGGCGAGCGCCCACCGAGCGGATCGCGCTCGGCGAGGGCGGGACCTGCTGGGTCGACCTCACGCGAGCGTTCGTCCGCGAGCCGGCCGAGGTGTTGGCCGAGCTGAGCGGCTCGGTCACCTGGCAGCAGGGCGAGACCTGGCGCTACGACCGGTGGGTCGAGGAGCGTCGACTGGGAGCGTCGGTTCGGCACGAGGCGCTGCCGGGCGCGCTACGTCAGGCGCGAGCCCACCTCGACGCTCGCTATCGGGTGCGGTTCGGCGGCGCGGCCGTGATCCTGTATCGCGACGGGAACGACTTTCAGGGGTTGCACACCGATCGCGAGATGCGATGGCTCGACGACACGCTGATCGCCATCGCCGTGCTGGGGGAGCGTCGACCGTTCGTCTTGCGGCCACGCCGCGACTGGACCGACCCGGAGGCGCGACGCGACGCGAGCGAGGACGTGGTGCTCCTGCCGGGCCACGGCGATCTGCTGGTGATGGGAGGTCGCTCGCAACGCGACTGGTTGCATGGTGTGCCGGCGGCGGCGGTCGAGGGGCCCCGCGTCTCGGTCATCTGGCGGTGGACCTCGCGACGGGGAGCCCCCGACACGGCCCCCGGGTACAACGAGGGCCGACACTTCAGCGATCGACGCGGTCCGGGCGGTCGGAGAACGCGACCGGTCTGAGCGGCCGGTGCGCGTGCAGCCGGTGCGCGTTCAGCGGGGCGCGTTCACCACGTAGAGCCGGTCGCGGGTGATGAGCCCGTCGAGCAGGTCCCCGGCAGGGGTGTCGCCCCCGTCGTCGACGATGCCAGCCTGCTCCCACGTGCGCGCGGCGTCGGGGTTGATGAGCCCGTCGGTTTGGATGCCGGTCCCGGAGCATGCGGATTCCGACACGATCGCGCCGTAGTCGCGCAGCGCGACGGCGAAGATCCGGGCGGTGCGGCGCAGCGGTCCCTCGTAGCCCCGGGAATCGAGCCAACGGTCGATCTCGGCATCGGTGATGCGCAGCGCCAAGCGCAACCCCATGGGCACGGATCGTTCGCGCTCGGCGCGGGTGTTGGCCGGCCGGTCGGCGCAGATGTCGGGCGGCCCGTCCTCCCATTCGACCCGCGTCGCCGGTGGGAGGTAGTAGCCGCAGGTCGAACCGGCGCCGGGCGCCGCTGCACCTCGGGCAGGGGCGCACACGGGACCTCCGAACAACACGTTGGTAACCATGAGCTGCAAGGCGTGAGGGATCACGCCGGCGGCGACCTCGTCGGCGCGGGTCACCATCGCCAGCTTGTTGATGCCCATGCCTCGCACGGCGGTGGTCGTGCCGTCGGCGTCGCTGGCCGTGTGCAGGTTGTCGTAGCTCCATGCGCCGGCGGCGCACAGATGTGCGCGGTTGGCCGGGTCGAAACCCGCCTGTGCGTTGGGGCCGAGGAAGTCGACGCATCCGCTGGGCGCCTCGCCCATTCCCCAGTACTCCCAGGCGCGCCCGGTGCGAGGTTCCACGACCACCATCGCCCGATCGGTGCCCGGACCGGGCGCCCAGTCGGGGTTCCAGGGGACCTTGTCGCCGATTTCGAGCGTCCCGAACCCCTGCGCCGACTGCGACCAGACGCTTTGGAAGACGCGGGCGGTCGTCGTGGCGTCGGCGGCGTCGTAGATCGGCACGGCGTACGACCGGAAGCGGACCTCCACGTGGCCGCGCCGGGCGATCGATGCGCCGCCGGACGCGTCGTAGAAGATGCCGGCGTAGCGGTCGAGGGCCTTCGACGCCCCGAACGCCGATACGGGCCGGTTCCAGGTGGCGGAGTCGCCGAAGTAGCGCAGGCCGGGTGGCACGGGTGGCACGGGTGGCACGGGTGTGGTCGTGGTGGTCGTCGTGCCCGGCTCCGACGGCGGCGGCTGCGTGCACGACACGCTCATGAGCCCGAGCGCTGCGGTCAGTGCGATCGCGTTGCGCACGAGCGCGACACGTCCGCGGTGTCGCTTGCCTGCATGCCCCATTCCGGGCACAACGGAGACGCTCACGGGTTCACTCCACTCAGGTCGGTGTTCCGGATCCTCCGGCCGTGCCCCCCCAGCACGCGTCGGCCGCCGGGCAGCGTAGCCACCGCAACGCGGTCTGGCGAGGGCGGCCACCGAATACTGCGAGTGGTGTTCACCGGATCTCGCCGGAAATCGAGGCAGGGAGCGCATCCGGGTGCGATACGCGCACGAAATTCACGCGGACACTGCGGTTTCTGCGACGCGGCGTCCCTTCCTTCTGCTAGACGAGCATGCACCATAAAACAAGGGGGTGGTGTGGCAGGCAGCGTCGTGGCGGACAGCGGTTCCGCACCCGCGATCGAGACTCGGGCGCTGGCCACTCGGCTGGGACTCGGAGCGGTCTGCGGGATCATCTATTTCTCGGTGTCCGGCGGGCCGTACGGGCTCGAGGACACCATCGGGGGTTCCGGCGCCGGCCTCGGCCTGTTGCTGATCATCCTCACACCGTTCATCTGGAGTCTCCCGACGGCGCTGATGGTGGCCGAACTCGGCACGATGATGCCGGTGCAGGGGGGCTACTACCACTGGTGCAAAACGTCGATGGGGCCCTTTTGGGGGTTCCAGGTGGCCTGGTGGATGTGGGTCGTCTCCTGGGTCGATCTGGCGCTGTACCCGGTGCTCTTCACCGACTACGCCGCCAACTTCTTCCCGGTGCTCAACGCCGACACGGGCAACGGCTGGGTGCGGTACGGGGTCGGCTTCGTCATGATCTGGGCGTTCGCGATGCTCAACATGCGAGGAGCGAAGCTCATCGGCGACTCGTCGAAGCTGTTCGGCTTCATCGTGGTCGCACCCTTCGTCTTGGTCACGATCTTCGGGCTGTTCAAGATGGACCGGAACCCGTTCGACCCCTTCGTCGCCGAGGGGCTCAGCTTCGGCCCCGCTGCGGGCGCCGGGCTCTTCGTGGTCATGTGGAACTACATGGGCTGGGACTCGTTGTCGACCATCGCTGGCGAGATCGACCAGCCGCGCAAGAACTTCCCCAAGGCGCTCGCGATCACGATCCCGCTCATCACCGTCATCTACCTGCTCCCCACGCTGGTCTCGTTGGCGGTGGTCGGCCCCGACGAGGTCGAGTGGACCGCGGGGGCCTACACGGCGGTCGCCGAGAAGGTGGGCGGACACTGGCTGGGGGTGGTCGTGAACATCACGGCGCTCGTGTCGGCCATCGGCCTGTTCGCCGCGTGGCTCATGTCGAACAGCCGCATACCGTTCGCCCTCGCCGAGGACGGCTATCTCCCGGCCCCGATCGCTCGGCTTCACCCCAAGACGGGCACGCCGATCGTGTCGATCACGATCTGCGCCGCAATCTGCTCGATCTTCATCCTCGGGCCGTTCCAGTCGCTGGTGGTGGTCGACGTGACGATCTACGCGTTCGCCCTGCTCCTCGAGTTCGCGGCGCTGTGGATCATGCGCCTGAAGTACCCGCATCTCGAGCGGCCATTCGCGATTCCCGGCGGCAAGCTCGGCCTCGTGCTGGTGACCCTGTTCCCGGTGCTGATCATCAGCACCGCGATCTACTACCAGGTGCTCGACGTCGGGATCGTCCAGGGCATCGGCTGGGCGGTCGGCGGCGCGGCCACCGGACCCGTCGCGTACGTGGTGCTGGGTGCGATCTTCAAACGGTCGAGCGGCACCGACCGCACCTATACGGTGGAACAGATCGAGCGAGGGGAATTCGAGCGGGAGGTAGCCGGATGAGCGATGGTCTCGTGAGACCCGAGGACTGGGACGATCCGGTCCAACTGCCCGACGTCGGCACGGTCCGGCGGGTGCTGGTGCCCTTCGACGGTTCGCATCACGCCGAGCGGGCGCTCGCCTGGGCGGCGCTCGCGGCTGCTGCCGCCGAGGCGGAGGTCGTCGTGATGGTTGCCTACGAACCGCCACTGACCAAGAAGGGTCGCGGCGGCACCTACGTCGAGGCCATCCGCGACGCCCTCGACGATGAGGCGAAGGCGCTCGCGGCCGAGGCGGTCGAGCTGCTGACCGCAGCGGGATGCCGGGCGCGTGGCGTCGTCATCCGCGGCGAGGCCGCAGCGGCAACACTCGAAACGGTCGAGACCGACGACTGCGACCTGGTCGTGCTCGGACGGCGCGGACTCAGCTCCGAGCTGGCCGGAATCGCCGGCACGCTCGAGCGGTTCCGATCGTCGCTCCAGGGTGGTGTGGCCGAAAAGGTCGCCCGCCACGCCGACGTCGCAGTGATGGTGGTGTGATGATGCCGTCAGCGCTGCACCGCCGTGATCTGCACCGCCGTGATCTGCTGCGAGGCGTCGCCGCGACGGCGCTGGGCGCCGCGTTCGTACCGCTCTCGTCGTGCGGGTCCACCGAGGACGCGAAGCGGCTCGTGTTCCTCAACTGGCTCGACTACATCGACCCGGCGATCCTTGACTCGTTCGCCGAACGGATCGACGGAGCGGTCACCTACGAGACGTACGGCTCCAACGACGAGCTGGAGCAACGCCTGACCAGTGCGGGCGTCACGCGGCGCCGCGGGCGGAAGTCCTCGACGTTCGACCTGATCGTGCCGTCCGACAGCCTGCTCGTGGAGCTCAAGCGGGCCGGTGCGCTGCAGGAGTTGCCGACGATCTCCGGGCTCGACGCGCTCGATCCCGCGTTTCGCAAGCGTGGCTTCGACCCGGGCAACCGGTACAGCGTGCCGTGGGCGACGGGGACCACCGGAATCGGCTATTCCAAGCGAGCGTTCCCCGACGCGCCGCCGACGTGGGCCTCGTTCCTCGAACGGCCGGCCGACGGGAAGGCGACGCTGCTCGACGAGTCGCGTGATGCGATGGCGGTGGCGTTGTGGCTCCTGAAGGAGGACCCCAACACGCAGACGGCGGCGACCATCACGGCCGCCGGCCGCAAGCTCGCCGAGATCCGCCGTGCCGGTGTCGAGTTCGACGCCGAGTACCTCGACAAGTTGCGTTCGGGCACGGTGGTGCTGGCGCAGGCGTTTTCGTCCGACGTCGCTCAGGCGATGGCCGACAACGACGATCTCGCATTCGTGATCCCACCCGAGGGTGGACTGCGCTGGGTTGACAGCCTGTGCATCCCGTCGGGCGCGCCGCACGCGTCGATCGCCGCGCAGTTCATCGAGTACTACCTCGACCCCAAGGTGTCCGCTCAGAACGCCGCGTCGGTGCGGATCGACACGGGCAACGCTGCGGCGCGGGAGTTCCTGCCCGACGACCTGGTGTCGGACCACCTGGTGTTTCCCGATGCGGCGACGCAGGAACGGCTGGTCGACACGCAGCCGTTGTCCGACGACGTCGCGGAGCGTTACGCCAAGGCGTTCGCCGAGGCGAAGGCTGCGAAGTAGCGCCGCAGCGGCCCGGCCGTCGGTCTACCCGGGGGGCTCCACCACGTAGAGGCGATCCCTCGTGACCAACCCGTCGAGCAGGTCCGACATCGGGTTGTCCGAGCCGTCGTCAACGATCCCCGCGCGTTTCCAGGCGTCGGCCGAGGCCGGGTTGACGAGGCCGTCGGTCTGGATGCCCACCCCCGCGCAGCCGGTCTCGGCGACCACGGCGCCGTAGTCGCGGAATGCGACGGCGAACGTTTTCGCCGTGGAGCGGAGGGCGCCGGAGTAGCCGCGTTGGTCGAGCCAGCGCTCGATCTCCGCATCGCTGATGTCGATCGCGATTCGCAGGCCCGGAGGCACCATCCGGGCGCGGTTCTCGTCGCTGATCTCGACGGTCCGCTTGGCACCGCAGCGATCCTCGGCGCCCTCGGCCCACTCGAGTCGCGTGGCCGGCGGCAGGTAGAACCCGCACCTGGTTCCCGCCCCCCTGGCCGATCCGTCGTCGGCGGGCGAGCAGGTGGGCTCGCCGAACATGGTGTTGGTGACGGTGAGTTCGAGTGCGTGGCGAATCGACCCGGACAACACCTCGTCGGCCCTGGTGACCATCGCGACCTTGTTCACGCCCATCCCGCGGGAGGCGATGGTGGTGCCATCGGCGTCGCTGGCGCTGTACAGGTTGTCGACGTAACGGACCGTCGCGACGCAGAGTTGGTCGTCGCCGCCGGGCCGGTAGCCGGCCCGCACGTTCGGGCCGATGCCGTCGAAGCAGTTGAGTCCGGGCTCGCCGGCGCGCCAGAACTCCCATGCCTCGCCCGAGTCGTGGTTCACCACGATCAACGCCCGGTCGTTGCCTGTACCGGCTTTCCAGTCCGGGTTCCACGGGACCGTGTCGCCGCGTTCGACGTTGCCCATGTCGAGCTGCTCGGCCGCCCAGTTGGCTTGGTAGACGCTCGCGGTCCCGGTGGCGTCGTCGGCGTCGTAGATCGGCACCGAGTAGTCGCGGAACTGTGTTTTGAACTCGCCGCGGCGAGACGCCTCACCGCCGCCGGCGAAGTCGTAGAACACGCCCGCGTAGCGCTCGTAGGTCGCCGATCGCCCGAACTCGCTGACCGGCCGGTTCCACGTGGCGGTGTCTGCGAAGTAGCGGCGCGATCGGGCCGCCGACGCCGCGTCGGAACCGGTCGTGCCGGTGACGCCGGAGGGCTCGGTGTGGACGCTCGGCGCGGAGCCGTTCGATCGGATCTCGGGCGAGGGAGTCAGCACTGCGACGATCACGTTCAACACGATCAGCACCGCGACGCCCACGCCGAGGAGGAGTCCGACTCGCTTCGCAATCCGCTTCACTCGTGCTCGCTCCGATCGCTGTCCTGGATTCGATGGTTCGCTGGGCGCGGCGAGGTCGATCGAGACTAGGCGAGCGGATCGGCCCTGGGCCCGCGCCCGCCGAGGCGCGCCGAGCGTTTGCCTACAGTGGCGCCCCGGAGGTGGTGATGGAGGCGCATCTCGACGTGTCCCTGGCAGCGTTCCTCGGCGAACCGAGGGCGCTGGTGCTCGGCGGCGGACGGACGCATCCGTTCGAGCAGGGCTGTGACGAACTCGCCGCGATCGTGGCCGGCACGGGCGTGGAGGTCGAGGTGATCGACGACCCGGGCGAGCTCGGCCGGCTCGATCACGAGCTTCTCGTGGTCGACGCGATGTGGTGGTCCATGGTTGACCGGCCGGACGATCCGCACTGCGGCGAGTGGGCGCGACGCATCGACGATCTTGCCCGCCGTGCGATCGAGGATCACGTTCGGCTGGGCCGCGGGATCCTGGCGGTCCACACGGCGGTGGTGTGCTTCGACGACTGGCCGGTCTGGGGCGAACTGCTCGGTGGCACGTGGTCGTGGGGTCGCTCGTGGCACCCGCCGTTCACCGGTGTGCCGGTGCATGTCTCGGTCGCGACCGACCGCCACGAGATCGTGCGGGGACTCGGCGATTTCGACATCGTCGACGAGGTGTACTGCGACCTCGGGTTCGTGGTCGATGTCGAGCCGCTTGCGTGGGCCGCGGTCGACGGGGGGGAGCATCCGCTGGTGTGGGCGCGTGAGCTCGACTCGGGCAGCCGCGTGGTGGTCGATCTGTTGGGGCACGACCATCGGTCGATGACGCACCTGGCGCACCACGAACTCCTCCGGCGATCGGTCGCCTGGCTGCTCGATCGCGACATCGTGCAAGACGGCGAGGCAGCGGCCTGAGCCCGCCGCCGGCTATGTCGGCAGCTCGAACTGGGTCGCCACCCGCGAGGCGAGCCGGGGTGCGATCTCGTCCCGAATGATCTGCTGATGATCCGGATGGTCGCGGTACGCGGCCCAGCCGCCCTCGTCGTCGAAGTCGGCGGTGACCGAGATGTCGGCGTTTCCCTCAGCGAGGCCAGCGTCGATCGCGACCGTGTAGTGGCGGATGGTGTCCACGCGGTCGGGGAGTGTGCGCAATCGCGTCACGATCGACGAGCGTTGCGCAGCGGGCGTGTCGGGGTGCAGGGTGAGCAGGACGATATGGCGGAACACGGGTCTCCTCACGGCCGGGTGCAACCGAAATCGTACCCGTGTCGCATCCGCACCGATCGAGGTGGCAGGATGATCGAACGGACAGCAACTCGCGACCGTGGGCAGCGCCGAAAGGCGCAACAGCGAGGTGGTGCAATGGTTCTTCCACAGCGGCGCGTGACGGTCGATGTCACGGTCAACGGAACGCCGTATCGAGCGTCGGTCGAGGCGCGAATGCTGCTCGTTCGCTTGCTACGCGACGAGCTGGGCGTGATGCCGGAGGCCTTCGGCTGCGACTCGCATCTGTGCGGGTCGTGCGGAGTTCGACTCGACGGGGTGCGCGTCAAGAGCTGCACGGTGCTCGCAGTGCAGGCCGATGGTCATGAGATCACGGTCGAGGAGGCCGTCGACGGTCCCGACCTCGCGACCCCGTCCGGCGCCGCGGACCATGGCCTGCGATGCGGATTCTGCACGCCGGCGATGCTCGCCGCGTCGGCCGAACGCCACCCGGCGTCTGCGCCGTGCGCCCTCGAGGATCTCTGCCGATGCCCAGGCTCCGAGGTGGTCGCCGACGCGGTGCGCTGGGCGTCGGAGGAGTCGAGCATCGGAACGTCTCGATGATCCAGAACCCGTTCGACTATGTGCGGGCGACCACGCTGTCGGAGGCGCTCGCGGCGCTCGCGGAGTTCCGGCGCGAAGCCAAGCTGCTGGCCGGCGGACACTCGTTGCTGCCGATGATGAAGCTCGGGCTGGCCGAGCCGTCGGTGGTGGTCGACATCCGCCACCTTCGAGATCTGGACTACATCGACGACGCCGCCGATCACGTTGCGGTCGGAGCGCTCACTGCGCACCGCACGGTCGAGACGTCGCCGTTGGTACAGACATCGGTGCCGCTGTTGGCGCACGTCGCGGCGCACGTCGGCGACGAGCAGGTGCGGGCGCGGGGAACCGTCGGCGGCGCGATCGCGCACGGCGACGGAGCGAGCGACCTGTGCGCGGCGGCGCTGGCGCTACGGGCGACGGTGGTGGTGGAAGGCCCGCCGGGGCGCCGTCAGATCGCGATCGACGACTTCTTCGTCGGCTACCTGGAGACCGCGCTCGGACCCGACGAGATGATCGTGGAGCTGCGCGTCCCGAAGGTGCCGGGTGCCGCGTGGTCGTTCCAGAAGTACCGTCGCCGCCATCTCGACTGGGCGATCGTGGGATGCGCAGCGGTGCGCGATCCCGACCGCGGGCTCGGCGTGGGCCTGGTGAACATGGGCTCGCGCCCGACGCGAGCCGTGGAGGTCGAGACGGCCGATCGCCGCGGCGCCGACATCACCGAGGCCTCCGACCTCGTCGCTGCGGGGTGCGAGCCCCCGTCCGACCTGCACGCCAGCGCCGAGTATCGGGTCGAGCTCGCACGCGTGCTCGTGAACCGCGCCCTCGACGCCTGCCGCGTCGCCTGAGTCGCCGCAATCCAGCGAACTGGGCCGATCCACCGCCCTTCTGGGTCGGCGATTCGGCCCAGTTCGGCGGTCGGGGGGGGGAGCGGGGGGGGGGGAGCGGGGGGAGACGGGGTCAGCCCGACGTAAGCGACTGCCAGATCCCGATGCAGCGCTGGCAGGCCGGAAGGTTGTCGGGAGCATGGCCTTTGGGCACCCAGCGGTAGCCGCAGAGCGCTTCGATCTCCATGCCGGCCTCGGCCGCGGCCGTGATGAGGGCACCCGCCCCGAGCGCCCCGGATCGCCGAACGATGTGGGCGCACTCCTCGGGCGGCGTCTCCTCCAGGAGGCTTTCGAGGTCGATGCCGAGATCGGGGTCGACGACGGGGGTCGACACGAGAGGAGCGGTCTGGGTCACGGAAGGCACCGTATCGCGGTCCTGTAGCGTGAGGCGCTCCGGGGCTGTAGCTCAGTCGGTCAGAGCAGGCGACTCATAATCGCTTGGTCGCGGGTTCGAGCCCCGCCGGCCCCACCAGCGTTCTCGGGTGTTTCGGGCAGCCACGTGGCCGACCTCGGGGCTCGGGTCGGGCCAGGTCAGGTCAGCGGGACGGTGACCGTCGGGAGCGGCACCTCGATATCGGGCAGATCGAAGTCGGCGTTGAGCCCGAGGAAGTGCATGCCGACGCCGGTCACCGTGAACGACGGGTTCTTGAGCGTGAGCACGTGGGTCTTCAGGTCGAGGGTTGCCTCCCGGACGAGGGCCTGGGCGGGGAAAGTCAGCCGCACATCGCCGGTGGGAAGCGTCACCCCGGGGAGGCCTTGGATCGAGCATCCGACGCTGCCTGCACCGACGACCAGGTTTGCGGCGGGGATGTTCACGGTGACGTTCGGAATGGTGACGGTGGTCGCCGACAGGTCGACGTTGACCAGCGGGAGCGTGGCCGTCGCACCGTTGATGAAGAACGAGGGCGGGGTATAGCTGGCGGTGCACGAGCCGCCAGGGATCGCGGGGCTGTACGTCGCCGGGATGGCTGGGCTGTACGTGGCCGGGATGGCTGGGCTGTACGTGGCCGGGACTTCGGGGGTGCACCCGAAAATGGTGCACACCGGCGGGATGTACGGCGTCAGCTGCTGCGGCGGGATATAGGGCGTGAGTTCCTGCGGCGGGATATAGGGCGTGAGTTCCTGCGGCGGAATGCCGGGGATGTCGATCACGTAGTCCACCGGCGTCGCCTCGGCGCCGATCGGCGGCAGCGGCACCGTGAACGGGCCCAGGGTGACCGTGGTCGGCGGCGGCGTGCAGCTCGCCGCGACGAAGGCGAAAAGGCCGACGGCGAGCAGCAGGCTCCCCCGGTGCCTGCGCAGGCGTGTACGCGTCGAGAGTGCTTTCGTCATGGTTGGCCCCCAAGAGTGCATCGTGCATCGAAAATGCTACACGGGCAGCCTAGCTGTTGCTGCCTTCACCTACTACCCGCATGTGGCGCATTCGAGGAACTGGTTCGCGGATTCGTCCACCCGATGCTCGGCGATCAACGTCGTTTCAGGTCCGATCTCTCGAGCTATCGCGATCCCGGAGGATCCGCTCGGCGGCCGACAGCACCGCAAGCAGCGATGCCGTCGAGATGTTGTGGTGTCGGCCGATTCCCCAGCGGACGTCGTTGTGCGCGTCGACCGTCTCGACGTACGCCACAGCGGTCGCATCGGCACCCCGGCCGGTGGAGTGCTCTTGGTAGTCGACGACGTCGAGGTCGATGCCCAGGCCCTGGGCCATGGCCGCCACGAATGCGGCGATCGGGCCGTTGCCCGTTCCGATCCACGTCGCGGCGTCGCCGTCGACGGTGACCTGTGCGGTGATCGTCGTGGTGTCGTCGTCTGCGCTGACCAGCTCGTGGCTTCGCAGCCGCAGGCGCGGTGCGCCGGGTAGGTACATCGCTTTGAACTCGTCCCACATCGCCGCGGGCGTGATCTCGGTACCGGTGTCCTCGGCGACCGACTGGATGGTCTTGGAGAACTCGATCTGCAGGCGTCGCGGCAACGAGAAGCCGTGCTCGGCCTCCATGATGTAGGCCACGCCGCCCTTGCCCGACTGGCTGTTGACCCGGATGACGGCTTCGTACGAGCGGCCGACGTGTGCGGGGTCGATCGGCAGGTACGGCACCCCCCACGTCTCGTAGTCGCGGCCTCGCCCCGCTTCATCGGCCTCGGCGTACAGCGCTGCGAGCCCCTTGCGGATCGCGTCCTGGTGCGATCCGCTGAACGCCGTGTAGACGAGGTCGCCGACGTAGGGGTGCCGTTCGTGCACCGGAAGTCGATTGCAGTACTCGGCGGTTCGGCGCAGCGCGTCGATGTCGCTGATGTCGAGCTGGGGATCGATGCCCTGGCTGAACAGGTTCATCGCCAACGTGACCAGATCGACGTTGCCGGTCCGCTCGCCGTTGCCGAACAGGCAGCCCTCGACGCGGTCGGCCCCGGCGAGCACCCCGAGTTCGGCCGCGGCGACCGCGCAGCCCCGGTCGTTGTGCGGATGCAGCGACAGCACCACGGCGTCGCGGTTGCGGATCGTGCGGAGGAACCATTCGATCGTGTCGGCGTACACATTGGGCGAGTACATCTCGACGGTCGCTGGGAGGTTCATGATCAGTGGGCGGTCCGGGGTCGCCTCGATGACCTCGGCCACCGCGTTGCAGATGTCGACCGCGAACTCGACCTCGGTGCCGGTGTAGCTCTCCGGGGAGTACTCGTAGCGGACGTCGGTTCCGGGAATCGTCTCTTCGAGCTTGCGGCAATACCGCGCCGCATTGACGGCGATGTCGACGATCCCGTCGCGATCGAGACCGAAGACCACGCGGCGCTGCAGCACCGAGGTCGAGTTGTAGAAGTGGACGATCGCGCGCGCTCCCGGCGATCGACTCGAAGGTGCGGTCGATCAGCTCGGATCGACATTGCACGAGCACCTGGATCGTGACGTCGTCGGGAATGAGGTCGTCCTCGATCAGCTGCCGGACGAAGTCGAAGTCGGTCTGGGATGCCGACGGGAACCCGACCTCGATTTCCTTGAAGCCCATCGCCACGAGCGTGTTGAAGAGCCGCCGCTTGCGCGCCGGGTCCATGGGGTCGATCAACGCCTGGTTGCCGTCGCGAAGATCGACCGCGCACCACAGCGGTGCCGTGGTGAGGTGGTTGTCGGGCCAGGTGCGGTCCGGCAGCTCGAGCGGCGCGAACGGCTCGTACTTCTCGAACGGCATCTTCTTGGGCTGGACAGGTGGTGGGGGCATGTCGGCTCGCAGTGTTGTGGGTATGGCTGGTTGGGGTATCGCCGGTCGAAAACGAAAGAAGCTCCCGGCCCGTGGGCGCAGGAGCTTCGGCGAGGACCCGGTCGGGTTCTCGCCTACGTGAGCAGGAGCATCGAGGTGGTGGTCATCGCCGTTGGACGGTACCACGGCGACCGCGGCGTTCAGTTGAGTTCGGCGCGAGCCGACGGCGCGAACGCGGTCGGGCCGGTGGCGCCGGCGCGTCCGGCGGCGTGGCGGTCCGCGTCGTGGTTGGCGTGCCAGTGCTCGAATGCCCGTACCTCGAGTGGTCGGCTGTAGAGGTAGCCCTGCGCGAACCGGCATCCCATGTCGATCAGGGTCTCGGCGGCCTGCTCGGTCTCGACTCCTTCGGCGATGATGGCGAGGTTGAGGTTTCGGCCCAGGTCGATGATGGATCGCACGATGCTGTCGGCCGTCGGGTCGGAGCCGATGGCGAACACGAACGACTTGTCGATCTTCAGTTCGTTCGCCGGGAGTGTGGTGAGGTAGGCGAGCGACGAGGTACCGGTGCCGAAGTCGTCGATGGCGACGCCGACTCCGAGCTCGCGGAGCTCGTTGAGCAGGCCGAGCGTGCGTTTGGGATTGGCCATCACGGTCGACTCGGTGACCTCGATCATGAGCCGGTCCGGCGGCAGTTCTGCGGCCGCGAGCTTGCCGGCGATCACGCCGACGATGCCGGGTTCGACCAGATTGTGCGGCGACAGGTTGAGCGACATGCGCAGGCGGCGGCCCTGGTGATACCAGCGAGCGGCCTGGATGACCGCCCGGTCGATCACCAGCCGACTGAGGGGACGGATGAGGCCGGTGTGTTCGGCGATGTAGATGAACTCGTCGGGCGGGATCGGGTCGCGGCCGGGCTGGGGCCACCGGACGAGCGCTTCGACGCCGACGACCTCGCCCGTCGCGAGCGCCACCTGCGGTTGGTAGTTCAACACCAGGTCGCCGTTGTCGATCGCGCTGCGTAGCCGGCCGACGAGCGAGAGTCGCTGGGGGCTGTAGTTGTCTCGATCGGCGGAGTAGATCTCCACGACGGAGCGGTCGGCCTTGGCCGTGTACATCGCCACGTCGGCCTGGCGCAGCAGCGTGTCGGTGTCGGTGCCGATGCCGTCGGCGGACTCGAAGGCGATGCCGATGCTCGCACCCACATCGACCTCGACATCGGCGACGGTCACGGGACGTTCGAGCGTCGCGGCGAGGTCGAATGCGAGACCGAGGGCATCGGCGCGGCTGGGTGATCCGGTCAGGAGCGCAGCGAACTCGTCGCCGCCGAGGCGCGCCACGCAGCGCTCGGTCCCGAGACTCGACTCGAGCCGTCGAGCGATCTCGCGCAGCAACCGGTCGCCGTTGTGATGCCCGAGTGTGTCGTTGACGTCCTTGAACCGATCGAGGTCGATGAGGAGCACCGCGGGGCGCTCGCCGCCCTCGATCGCCGACTCGAGCCGAGCCTGAAACAGGGTGCGGTTGGGCAGCCCGGTCAGCGCGTCGTGGGTCGCCTGGTGTTCGGTGACGGTGATCTCGTCGCGCAGCTGGTTGACCAGGTCGACGTTGAGCAGCGCGAGCCCGGCGTGCGACGCGAGGGTCTCGAAGAGCGTGACGTCCTCGTCGTCGAACGGGCGCACGCTGCCGCTGCGGTCGGCGACGACCAGCACCACCGTTCGGGTCTCGTCGCGGCTGACGGGGCAGTAGATGATCTCGAGGTGCCCCGCCGCGGCGAGCGCGTCGCCGAGCGGCCCGTCATCGGTCTCGAGCCGCGCCGCCGCCACGCCGTGCCGAGCGATCATCTCGTCGAGCGGTTCGGCGGCCGCCTCGGCGACCACCGCGTCGACAGCGGTGATGCGGCGTGTGCCGCTCGCGTCGGCCACGATGAGCCACGCGCCGTCGGCGTGCAGGATCTCGGCGGTTTCGCTGAGCAGCGCGCCTGTTGCGGTGCCGTTGAGCACCGCGCCGGCGATGGCTCGGGTGAAGCGGTCGAGCAGCTGCATGGCCTGGTAGCGGGCGCGAATCTTCGAATACGCGCGGCACACAGCTACGAAGGCGATGCCGCTCGCGAGAACGACCCATGCTGCCGCCTGGCCCGCCTCGATCATGGTGACCATGGCGATCGCGAGTGCGACGTCGGGAACGCCGGCGACGAGGCCCGTGGCAACGCCGCTCAGGAGGCCGGGCTCCCAACGCCCCTGAAACGCGCTGATCGCGGAGGAGATCACGAAGGCGGCGACCGCGTCACCCGCCGTGACCGCCAGCGCCGCCACGCCCCACGCCGGTACCCCGAAGGGTCCGGGCGGGCGAAGCAGCACGACCAGCGCAGCCGCGATCATCACTTCGAGCATGTGCGCGAGCAGGTTGATTACCAGCTTGATCGGCGGCTGCCGCTTGACCGCGATCAGCACGATGGCCGACGCGGTCAAGCGGGCCAACACCGCGACGAACGGCGCCAGGAGGAAGACCGAGATGACGGTCGGCACCTTCGCGAACGAGAACGAGTGGCTCTCGTGGCGCAGTTCGAGGTCGATCGGGAACAGCTCCGCCAGCGCCAGCAGCGCGATGACGCCGACGGTCAGCCACCACGCGTCCGGCCGCGGATGACGGGTCAGCCAGAACAGCCCCGGGGTTCCGATGGTGAGGAACGCTGCGGCGATGGCCTGCACCCGACCTTGACCGGCCCGCTCGGCGGCGTCACTCGCCGCCGCCGGAGGGGCCGTCGTGGTCGAATGCGAGTCGTCGGAGTTCGCCATGGTCGGTTCCGCAGGGACGCCGCGATCGAATCGCTGAGCGGCCCCGCCTGAAGGGTGTTCGGCACGGCGGGTGGGCGACCTGAGAAATCGGACCGCCGGGTCAGGCCCAGCCGTCGCCCCTCCAGGTGCGGGCGGCCCAGAGCTCGGAGCGCCACGTGCGCGCAGCCCACAGGTCGGCACGCCAGGTGCGGGCGTTCCACGACGCTGAGCGCCAGGTGCGGGCCGACCAGACGACTCCGTCGACGGTGAGGCTCGGATCGAAGTCGCTCCCGGCCCAGGTGTTGCCGTTCCACGTGCCGCCGCTCCATGCGGTGCCGGCCGTCGACTTCGGCGCCCAGGTCGAGCCGACCCAGGCCTGGCCCATCACATCGATCTCGCCGGAGAGGATCGAACCGTCGTCGGCGGACAGGTGCGCGGTGCCCCGCGATGCCTCGATCGGCCCGGTGCCGGTCGACTTCTTGAAGGTCTGCTTGGCGTTCGGTGGGGTGGGGGTGGCGAGTGCCTTGGTGATGTCGATCACCCCGCCGCCCTGGGCGTTTGCCGCGACGCCGGTGAGCGGCCGAGCCGTGGTGCGCAGCAGCGCCTTGACCTCGTCGGGGGTCAATTCGGGTCGGGCCTGCAACAGCAACGCAACGGCTCCGGACACCCATGCTGCGGACTGCGACGTGCCGGACCCCTTCGTGTACAGGTCGAAGACGGCCCTCGATTCGGGGTACAGCGTGTCGACCATGCCGGCGGGGACGCGGAGGCTCGTGATCGATGTGCCCGGTGCCAGCACGTCGACGCCGCGCGCTGCCGTGCCGACCGCCGAGAACGGCGCCAGCGCGTCGTCCGCAGCGTTGTACGGGTCGTTCGTGTCGACCGAACCGACCGTGATCACATAGGGGTCGGTCGCGGGGTTCGTCAGGGCGCCGGCGTCATTGCCGGCCGAGACGACCACCACGATGCCGTTGCGCCACGCCGACTCCACGGCGTGGGTGAGCGGGCTCGCCGTGTAGAGCTGCTCGGAGTCGGTGCCGTACGCCAGATTGATCACGCGGATGTTCATGCCGGCGTCCTTGCGATGCGCCACCGTCCAGTCGATCGCCGCGATGACCTGGGACACGTCGACGGCACCGTCGGACGCGCCGACCTTCATGTTGACGATCCGCGAACCGGGGGCGACGCCGGCGTCGCGGCCGGCGATGATGCCTGCGAGGTGGGTGCCGTGGCCGTAGCCGTCGACCGATGCCGGCATTCCGGCCTGCCTGTCCAGCGAGAGGTCGGGGCCGTTCACGAGTGCGTCAGCGGTGTTGATGTGCTTGACCGGCGCGACGCCGGTGTCGATGAGGGCCACGTCGATGCCGGTGCCCTTCACGCCCGACCGTTGCGCAGCCGCCGGGCCCATCGTGAGGTTCAGTTCGGTGCGCAACACGTTGCGAGTGGTGTTCCACTCGGCGAACTTGGAGCCGAAGTCCGCTCGCTCCTTCACGGCCGTGCCAGCGTCGGCCGCCACGTCGTCCGACGTCGTCCGACGCTTCGGCCGTCGCTGCGGCCGTCGGTGCGGTCGAGGTGGTCGTCGCCGTGGCGGCGAGCTTGGCCGCGGCGGTGGTGGTCGTCGTCGATTTCGAACGCGAGCCTCTGCCCCCGGAGCCTGTGCCACCGATGGCGGCGGTGCCGACGACGGCCGCCACCAGCATTGACACGGCTGCACCCTGTGCCATTCGTCGCGGCGCCCAGCGCCAGCCCTCGTGACGTTGCGGCGTCCCAGTCGATCCTGTCATCAGTGGTCCTTCTCTAGACAAACGCTTATGGCGGTTACTTGACCACTACAGGTGCTGCCCGCCTATGGGCCGGACGGCCCATTCGAGTTCGGGGGAGAACTCGGCCGGCATCCGTACGCTGGGGTCGATGATCGACCGGATACCCCAGGTCCCTACCTTGGGCGACGATCACCGCCGAGATGTCAGCGAGGCTGTCGGCTCGCTGCACTCCTTCGTCGACCTGGTCGAGCGGGTGCGGTCGCTCCGAGTGCTCCGGCTGGTCGCCCTCGCCGTGCTCAACACCGCCGACTGGGCGACAACGCTGTGGTTCCTGCACCTCGGCGGAGCCGAAGCCAACCCCGCGCTCGCACCGATCGTTCACCGTTGGTGGGCGCCGCTTGCGATCAAGGCCTGCGTGTTCTGCGTGGTGGTCGGAGCAGTCTGGCGGTCACACGTGCGAAACCGCAACGCCGACCGGCTGCTGTTCATGGCCGTGCTGTACTACTGCGCGGTCGTGGCCTGGAACCTGTGGATCATCGCGCAGCTCTGAACTCGCGCGGCTCTGACTCGGCGGTGCCGCCGAACCAGGCGGTCACCGATGCCGAGGATCAGCCGACCTCGTCGAGCCAGAACGGCGCACGATCCAACAGGTAGCGAGAGACGGTGAGGCAGCGTTCGAGCGTGTCGCACAGGTTCTCGGTGCCCATGAACACCTGGGCGAGGGACACGGGTACGGTCGCGACGATGTTGAGCGAGCGCTCGGGTGCATCGGTCACGCGCGCGTACGAGTCGATCGCCGACACCTCGAGCGGCAGGCCCGTGCCGCCGATCCCCGCGAGTTCGGTAGCGAGCACCAGGAGGTCGGGTCCCTTGGGCAGCGGCGGGAGCGACCACGTGAAGGTCAGGTTCACGCTCAGCCGATCCTCCGGCTCGTCCTCGTCGCCGAGGTCCGCGACCAGGTCTTCGAAGGCGAGTACGACGCGTGGCTCGATCTCGAGTGCGAGGTGGAGATCGAGCGGGCCGCCGCACGCCTCCTCGGGATGCACGTCGACCTCCCACGCCTGGCGCATGGAGTAGGTCTCGACGAAGTGGCGCTCGTCGTGGACGTGGAAGCCGTGGTCCGCGGCATGGTCCTTCAGGTCGGCGACGAAGCTCGGAAGATCGATGGCTGCCATCGCTCAACAGCCTGCCAGGTTGCGTCCGGTCTCGTCGAAGGTGCAGGTAGCGTTCGCCGCCGTGGATGCCGCCGCGGTCTTCGAGCTGTTCGACAACGTCGCAGCGGCCGTGCGCGGCGCGTTGGATGTGGCGGATCGCAGCGCGGCGGGGGAGCGCGCCGGTCAGTACGGGCTCGACCTCGACGCCGATGCCGCGGCGCTGGCCGTGCTCACCGCTGCGCCGGTCGATGTGCTCTCGGAGGAATCGGGACGACACCGGCGCGGGTTCGGGGTGCGTGGTCGTCGATCCGGTCGACGGCTCGACCAACGCGTCCCGTGGCGTGCCCGTGTATGCGACGAGCCTGTGTGCGTGCGACGCGTCGGGCCCGTGGGTCGCCGCCGTGACCGATCTCGTTCGCGGCGTCACCTACCGGGCCGAGCGAGGCGCGGGAGCGACCTGCGACGGCGCGCCGATCCGCGTCGCCGATCCGGTGGCCGCACCCGACGCGATCGTGGCCGTCAACGGCTGGTCGGCCGAGCGGCCGGCGACCGCGCAGTCTCGTGCGCTGGGGTGCGCGTCGCTCGAGTTGTGCCTCGTCGCCGATGGCACCCTCGACGGCTATGTGGGATTCGATCCCGACGGTCACGGCGCCTGGGACTACCTCGGCGGCTGGCTCGTCCTCACCGAGGCCGGCGGCGTGGCGATCGATCGTTCGGGTCGCGACCTGTTCACCACAGATCACGCTGATCGTCGCACGATCGTCGCCGCATCGGGTGCCGCGTTGCTCGATCGGCTGGTGACGGCATGAGCGGCGCTGCTGGCGGTCGACGACGAACCGATCTGTTCCGGGACCGGGCGATGCGCACCGGGCTGGTCGCCTACGCGCACATGCCGCGTGCGCTCCGGCAGGTCGCGGTGCGGTCGGTCATGCCGTCGTTCACCGTGGGGGTCATGCCGATTATCACCCGCGACGACGGCTGGATCCTCGGCGTGCAGCACACGTACATGGCGCGTTGGGGGTTCCCCGGCGGCCTTGTCAACCGACGCGAACGCGTGGAGGACGCCGTCGTGCGAGAGGCGCGAGAGGAGGTTGGTCTGCACATCCGCACGGTCGGCGAGGCGATCGTGACGGTCAACCCGTGGGAACAGGTGGTGCGCGTCGCATGGCGCGCGGTACTCGAAGACGGCGATCGGCCCGAGATGGCGCACCCGGCGTCGCCCGAGATCCTGATGGTCCGGTGGCTCGACCCGGACCATCTTCCCGATCTTGCGCCCGAGGCGCGGGAGGCACTGCGAACCGTTCAGCGCGCCGAGCGCTGGCGGGCACACGGGCCCGACACGATCGAAAGGTAAGGCCCGTGTGCGCTCCGCCGGTCGCTCGCGCGGTGTCGGCGCTAGGCTCGCCCGCCGCACGGGCGCATAGCTCAGTTGGCTAGAGCGCTGCCCTTACAAGGCAGATGTCGGGGGTTCGAGTCCCTCTGCGCCCACTTCGTGGCCGGACCGGCGCCGATGTCGTGTCGCCCGCTGCTGGCGGGAGGAAGGCCCGGCGCGGGCGCTGATCGCGGTGAGGGGCTGCCGGCGCGTCGGGCGCTTCGAGCGGGGCCATGGCCGCGTCGATGCGCGTGGCCGGGGCGCGATCGCGCCCCGATGATCGGCTGTTCCACCGCAGCCGCTCGTCGATCTGCCACTGGATGTCGGGCGGACCTGGTCACGGGCGCGGCGCAGCAATTCAGCGTTCCGCTGCCGTGAGTCAATGGCCCAATTCGTTCAGGCGGATATGCGGCTTGCTGATAGAGAGCTGGATCGGTGCCAGCCGCTGGCGCCGAGACGATCTTGGAGGTCGATGAGATGGACCGGACGATCTGAGCACCTCGCGCCCGCCCCAGCGGCTCGCTCGACGAAGTGACCGCCCGATGAGGCTTCTCGCCGCAGTGTGCGCCGTGTTGCTCGCTGCCGGAGGCGGGCTGTTCGTGCGCGGCGGCGTCGCGTCCGCTGCGGAAATTGCCGCGGTCACAGACATCACGGTGACGCAACCAGATGGCACCGGCGTGGGACGGCGGACATCTGAATGTCGATTGGTGCGTGCCGAATGGCACCCAGGCAGGCGACACATTCACCGTGGAGCTGCCCTCATGGATGGTCGTCGCCAACGGGTTGACGTTCGACCTTCCCGATCCGGCGAACGGCAGCGTGGTTGCCACGGCGGTCGTCTCGGGACAAGTTGTCACCTTCACCATGACCGCGTACGCCGAGACGCACATCAACGTGTGCGGGACGGCCTGGCTCCGCGTCGATTGGGGTGACTCAGCGAACTTTGGCGGCACCAATCCGTACTCGTTCACGGTGAACGGTGTCTCGAACCAGTTCCCGGGGTCAATCTCGATAGACCCGAAGTTCGGCGACCCGAACGCGGCCGACAAGTTCGGCGACTACTCGATCATTCCCGATCCGTCGTTGCCCGCCAACGACCACATCGCGTGGGGTGCTTACACCCGCACGCTGACCAGCACAGATATCGGGAACACCGTCACCATCCAAGACACGGCGCCCTCCGGGGCAGGCTGGGTGTTCGACTGCGCGACGGTGTTCAGCGTCTACCACACGACTGCAGGAGTCTGGATCGACGTCCTCGATCCATCGGCCTACACGGTCACCTGTAGCCCGACGTCGCTCACCTTCACTGCGACGGTGACAGCGGCGATGGTCGGCTACCAGCTCGCGGTCGAGATCTACGCCGCCCCGACGCTCGCACTCCCCAGCTACGTGAACACGGCGGAGATCACCTACTCGTTCGGAGGGTCAGACGAGGTCTCCGCCCAGGCCGATGTCGCAGTCGGAGGCGGCTCCGGGTCCGGTGGGGTGGGCTCGGTCTCGATCGGCGATTTTGTCTGGTGGGATCAGGATGAGGACGGTGTGCAGGACGCGGGCGAGTTGCCGGCGTCGGGGGTGACGGTGAATCTGCAGGATTCGTCGGGCACGCAGATTGCGTCGACCACGACGGACGCTTCGGGGTTCTATTCGTTCACGAACCTGTGGCCTTCGACCGACTACCGGGTGGAGTTCGTTGCTCCGTCGGGTGCGTCGTTCACGACGCAGACCGCCGGCGGTGACACGGCCGTCGACTCGAACGCTGACATCTCCACCGGCTTGGCGTCGGTGACGACTCCGGCGTCGGGGAGCAACTCTGCGACGGCCCCGGACGTCCCGACGATCGATGCCGGCCTCGTCCAGTCGATCGACTCGGTTTCGGTTGGTGATTTCGTGTGGTGGGATCAGGATCGCGATGGTGTGCAGGACTCGGGTGAGTTGCCGGTGTCTGGGGTGACGGTGAATCTGCAGGATTCGTCGGGCACGCAGATTGCGTCGACCACGACGGATGTTTCGGGGTTCTATTCGTTCATCGACTTGTTGCCGTCGACCGACTACCGGGTGGAGTATGTTGCTCCGTCGGGTGCGTCGTTTACGACGCAGACCGCTGGCGGTGACACGGCCGTTGACTCGAATCCTGCGGTTGCTACGGGTTTGGCGTTGGTGACGACTCCGGCGTCGGGGAACAACTCTGCGACGGTGCCGGATGATCCGACGATCGATGCTGGTCTTGTGCAGTCGATCGATCTTTCGTTGGTGAAGTCGCTCTCGTCGACGGGTGCGTTCCATCCCGGATCGACGGTCACGTTCACGCTTACGCCTCATAACAACGGTCCGGCCGATGCTGCGGCCGGCTGGTCGGTGACCGAGGTGTTGCCGGCTGGGTTGACGCTGGTGTCGATGTCGGGGACCGGGTATGCGTGTGCGGGTGTGACGTGTACGGCGTCCGCGGGGTTGGCGTCGGGTGCTGATGGTGCGGTGATTTCGGTGACCGCGACGGTTGATGTGGGTGTGACGGGTTCGTTGCACAACGTGGCGTACGTGTCGCCTGCTTCGGGTGATTGGACCGAAACGAACCTTTTGGCGGTTCCTGTGACGTCGACTGACACGTCGACGTCGTCGACCAACAACGATGCCCAAGCGTCACTCACCGTGTCACCGGTCGTGGTTTCGGTTGGTGATTTCGTGTGGTGGGATCAGGATGAGGATGGTGTGCAGGACGCGGGTGAGTTGCCGGTGTCGGGGGTGACGGTGAATCTGCAGGATTCGTCTGGCACGCAGATTGCGTCGACCACGACGGATGCTTCGGGGTTCTATTCGTTCATCGACTTGTTGCCGTCGACCGACTACCGGGTGGAGTTCGTTGCTCCGTCGGGTGCGTCGTTCACGACGCAGACCGCCGGCGGTGACACGGCCGTCGACTCGAACCCTGCGGTTGCTACGGGTTTGGCGTCGGTGACGACTCCGGCGTCGGGGAACAACTCTGCGACGGTGCCGGACGATCCGACGATCGATGCTGGTCTTGTGCAGTCGATCGATCTTTCGTTGGTGAAGTCGCTCTCGTCAACGGGTGCGTTCCATCCCGGATCGACGGTCACGTTCACGCTGACGCCTCATAACAACGGCCCGGCCGATGCTGCGCCGCTGGTCGGTGACCGAGGTGTTGCCGCGGGTTGACGCTGGTGTCGATGTCGGGGACCGGGTATGCGTGTGCGGGTGTGACGTGTACGGCGTCCGCGGGGTTGGCGTCGGGTGCTGATGGTGCGGTGATTTCGGTGACCGCGACGGTTGATGTGGGTGTGACGGGTTCGTTGCACAACGTGGCGTACGTGTCGCCTGCTTCGGGTGATTGGACCGAAACGAACCTTTTGGCGGTTCCTGTGACGTCGACTGACACGTCGACGTCGTCGACCAACAACGATGCCCAAGCCACACTCACCGTGTCACCGGTCGAGGTCACAACGACAACGACGACAACAACGACACCGACAACGAGCACGACCACCACGGCGCCGTCGCGGACCGAGAACGGGGGACAGTCTCGGAAGGGCGATACCGCGTCGAACAGCGCCGACAGGGTCCTGGCCTTCACGGGTGTCGCATCCTGGCCGATTGCAATCGTGGGGCTCGTCCTCGCGGCGCTCGGGGCACTCATGCTCGTGGCGCGGCGTCGTCGTCGCATCTGAGGCACACCACGAATCGGTGAAGGCTCGATTGGACTCGACAGCTTGGTCCATTGGTTGAACCCGCTGTCGAGTCCAAACGGGATGGGCGAGGCCACGCGAACCAACCGGGGTGAGCCCGACGGGTCGAATCGTGGCAACGATCGACGAGGGGCGTCCATGGCTCGACGAATGAGGCAATCGGCGTTCCGGAGGAGCCATTGTGAGCGGCGGCTCGACTCGCACGTGGGTCCGATCAAACCGCTACGTCGATGAGATGCCGAAGCTCGGCCAGGGTGGGCGCCGTACGTGGCTCCGATTCGCGCTGCCACCTCGCCCCGCCCGGCACGTCGGCGGATCACGGCTCAGGTCCACCGAACCGGTGTGGCCTGCTCGGGGGTCATCGCCTCCGCAGCTCGAACGTGCCGCCCGCGGCGTCGCGGAGCGGACGACGACGATCGACTCGGCTCCCGGGGCGAGCAGGACCTCGATCTCGGGATCGGGGTGGTCGCAGGTCGGGATGCCCGTGCTCGTGATGTCCTCCGACGTCAACAGGATCGAGGTGACGCAGAGCCCCGGCGCTGCGGTCACCCCGAACTCCGCGTTGGTGGTGCCGCCGGGGATCCGGAGAGTTGCCACGTCGCCCCTGCCCGAGAGCGATCCGCTCCACGTCGTCCCGGAGGGCGCGGCGGCGGCCGGTGAGAGTGCGGCTCGTCGTTGCCGTCGAGAACTCCGAGGCTGTTGCTGCACAGGGGCAGTCCGGTGGAAACCCCGGACGGATCGCTGACCTCGACGACCGCATTCGGCGTGTCCGCGCGCCGACTCGACCGACGCGCCGGGCTGCCATTAGAGACGCGCCGGGCTGCCATTAGAGACGCGCCGGGCTGCCATTAGAATTGTCCGCTATGCAGGACCGGTATGCGGGCGACCTCGGCGACTTCTTGAAGCTTGGGCTACTCGACTGGCTCGCCGCCTCGAACGGCTCGGATCCGCCGCTCTCCCTGGGTGTGGTCTGGTACCTCACCGACGACGAGGCGCACAACGACGACGGCAAGCACATCGCGTACCTCGACCCCTCGCACCGGCTCGCCCGCCACCTTCGACCGCTCGCCCCCGACCTCTACGACCGCCTCGCCGAGATGGTCGGCAACGGTGACCGTAGCGTCGCTGCCCTCGAGCGAAACGGCGTGCTACCCCCCGGCACCCGAACATACGCCGAGCGGCTCTCGTACGCCTCGCTGCCACCAGGAGCGTCAACTGCTCGGCGACAGTTACGCGGCCAATGGCTTTCCCATGCACTCGATTCGACACTGGGATGCGACCTCGTCTTCGTGGATCCCGACAACGGTCTGCGACCAGCCAACCACCCCGTGCCGAAGACGCGGACCAAGGCGGTGAAACACGCGTACATCGACGAGCTCGCACCATTCGTGCAACGGGGCCAGTCGCTCGTCGCCTACCACCACGCCGACCGGTCGGCGCCCGTTCCCAAACAAGCAGAACATCGACTCGCCGACCTCGCATCCGGCATTGCGGCTTCACCGCTCGCCGCTGTCCGTGCGTCACGTGGCACGACGCGGCTGTTCCTCGTTGTCTCTACCGACGCCCACCGTCAACGCCTTTGCGATCGTCTCGCGGCGCTCGAGCGGAGCCCCTGGGCATCGGAACTGCAGGTCTACTGGTACGTCGACCGATGACGTCCGGACCGCCGTTGGCGCTGTCCGCTCGGGACCGCAGGCGAGGGATTTGAAAGCTGCCCCTCTGCGTCCACCGAACCGGTGCGAGCTGATCGGGGGTCATCGCCTCCGCAGCTCGAACGTGCCGCCCGCAGCGTCGCGGGAGTGGACGATGATGATCGACTCGGTGCCCGGGGCCAGGAGGACCTCGATCTCGGGATCGGGGCGGTCGCAGATCGGGATGCCTGTGCTCGTGATGTCCTCCGACGTCAACAGGATCGAGGTGACGCAGAGCCCCGGCGCTGCGGTCACCGCGAACTTCGCGTTGGTGGTGCCGCCGGGGATCCGGAGGGTCGCCACGTCGCCGATGCCCGAGAGCGACCCGCTCCACGTCGTCCCGGAGGGTGCGGCGGCGGCCGGTGAGTCGTCCACGAAGACCGCGAGTTCCGCTCGTCGAGTGGTACCGGTCGGCGTGAGGTCTTCCAGGGTGATCCGGTACGTGCCGCCGGTTGCGGCCCAGACGGCGGTCTCACCGGAGTGCGGCTCGTCGTTGCCGTCGAGGACTCCGAGGCTGTTGCTGCACAGGGGCAGTCCGGTGGAAACCCCGGACGGATCGCTGACCTCGACGACGTAGTCGGTGCCTGCCGGGCACTCCATCGACACGAGGATGAGCGAGCCGTCCGGCACGTCGACATCGCCCTCGAGTTGCGGCACGGCGTCGGCAGGCGGTTCGGGGTCGGAAATCGGGGCGAGCTTCCCCGCCAGCGTGAGGGCCGCCGTCCCGGTGGGAGCGGTCGCTCCGCCGGACCTCGTGGTGGTCGGTCGGTCGGGGAGCGGTGGAACCTCGACCGAACGCTGCTCGTCGCGGAACTCGACGACCTCGGCGTAGGCGTCGGCGTAGGTCCGCTCGCCCGATGCGACGACGTCGAAAGCGCATGCGTCGAGCTCCGACGTCGTGGCAGCGCGGCCCATCGACTGGTGACACTCACGGCGGGCCTCGATGAACTCGTCGGTTTCGAGTTCGGCGAACGCGTCGGGGAACGATCGGTCCGTGAACGTGTCGGTGGACTCTCCCGGGCGATAGTCGAAGCGACTCGTCTCGGGTGTGACACGCCACGAATCGGCGAACGCCCCGTGGACCTCGGTCGGGTCGTACGGGTTGACGGGCGTGCCGTCCGCTCGGCGCACGTCGTCGAGCGGGTCCCCGTTGGCCGAGCCCAACATGGCGACCTGCCGGGCGGCGGTCGCCTCGGGCGGCGCCACGTCGACAAAGAACCCGTTGAGGTACTTCAGCTTGAGCTCGGGGCCTTCTGGCGCCGCGAGCGTCCAGTCGCGTTCGTCGTCGCGGGTCAAGGTGAACGCCCCGAGCCTCCCGCCGTCGATGTCGGCGGTGTCGCCGTTGTGGCGCACCACGATCTCGTCGGGTTTGGAGAGGTAGTCGGCGCCGGTGAGGGTGATCCGGTCGTCGCCGTAGGCGACAGCGAGCGCGGTGATGAGGGAGTACCGGTCGCCGGGCGTCGCCGCTGCGGCGGTGCGCATCTGCAGGTCGAACGCCGGGGTGTCGTCGGTTTCGGGGGTCGACGCCAATACGAACTCGCCGACCGACATCATGTCGAACGCGATCCCGTCCATGGTGAGCAGGTGCGGGTCGCCGTCGCTCGACCCGCGGGGCCGCCGCTTGTCGCAGTGGCGCTTCGGATCGAACTTCTCGGCGAGGAACGTCGCGAGCCCGGCCTCGCTCGATGCCGAGAACCCGATGGCCACGTCGGTGGAGTTGAAGAAGCGCAGGTCGCCGTAGTCGCTGTCGGGGCAGGTGCACCGAGACTCGTCGGTGCACAGGCGGATGGTCTCGTTGCTCCCGAGGACAAGGTTCTCGCGGTCATTGGCCAAGCTGAGGAGATGCTTGCCCTTGTTCCGGACGGTCACGATGTCGACGCCCTCACCGAACACGTGCGCCTGGAGCGCGTGTGAGAAGTTGGCCGGGCCGTGCACGTTGGTGCCGCCGAGCCCGATAGTCGAGCCCTTCTCGAAGTTCTCGTGGCGGCCGTCGCCGATGCCGCTCCACGGCATCGACCACGACGGATGGGTGTAAGCCTGGGACCGAACCGTGCGGCTCGGCCAGTCGAGCAGGAACTGCGGCGTGTTCAACCCGGCTGCGGCGAGGACGGCCTCGGTGTTGCCCGCCGCACGGAGCGCGACCTTGATGGACGAGTAGGGATCGATGCCCTCCGCTGCCGCCACTTCCCAGAGCCCGGCTCCGCTGTAGGCGCGGGCCGACAGCGGCGCGTCGCGTGCCTCGAACCAGGCGAGGAACTGGTCGTCCACCTTGACTCGTTTGCGGTAGTAGTCGTAGCCAGCGAAGTCGGCACCGCCCTCGACGACCCAACCCGGGGCGGTCATCCAGAAGCCCGGCGCCCACTCGAACTCGACGCAGTGGAACAGCTCGTGTGCCAGCACGAACGCCACGTAGGCGGGAGTGAGCTCGACGATGTGCTCGTACAACAGCGGGTAGATGGTGATCAGGCAGCCGTCGCCGTTCGGCGTGGCGGTGGCGTAGGCGTCCAGGCCGGTGGCCGTCTTGAGCGCGCCGGTCGCGTACGAGACCGTCACGCTCGGGAGCCCGACGTTGCCGAGTCGGGTCCGCCACCCCGCGACGATCCGGGTCATGAGCCCGTTGAGGATCGTCTGCAGCGCGGGGTCGGGCGCGGCCTTCCGTGCGAGCCCGCCCGCGGCGGGCGCCCGCAGGTTCCGCAACGAGGAGGTCCGCGCCGTTGTCGTGGTCGCTCCGGGGGTCGGCGGGGCTGCCTCTCCGGGGGCCGTCGCACCGTCGGCGAGCGCCTCCCACTCCGGCGGGAGTTCGCCGGCGACGTCGGGGAGTGGGGTGCCGGTGCCGCGCTCGGCGCGGACCTCGGCGACTCGGCGCGTCTGCTCGGGGGTGAGGTCGTCGGCGAAGTGCTCGACGAGCCCCCATGCCCGGGTGGCCGACACCGAACCGGGTTCGTCGCGCTCGCGCTCGGTCGCGCCGGGCATGGCGCCGAAGGCCAGGTCGAACGCGTCGACGGCGATCTGCGCGTCGAGGCCGTCGGTCTCCTCCCGCCAGGCGAGATCCTCGGCGGCCGTCGTCGGCTTCCACTCGGGCGCGGCGATGTCGGTGTAGCCCTCCTCGCCCACGGCCTCGCCGGTGAGGTCGTCGGCCGGCTGGTCGGCCGGTGCAGGGGCGAGCGTGGTCGTCGCCCGAGGTCGGAGGGTCGCGTCGTCGGTCGTGCAGCCGAGGACGAGGACGGCGCAGGCGGTGACGACGCCGATCAACGGACGAGCGGACGAGGTCGGCCGACCAGACCGGTGGGTGGAGGGCGACACTTCAGCCCGCCGTCACGGCGACGATCTCGACACGCCGGTTGAGGGTCTGGCCGACGGCGTTGGGTGAGCCGTCCGGGTTGGTCTCGAGGGCGGCCGGCGCCGTACTGCCGAGGCCGACCGAGCCGACTCTGCCCGCCGCGAGGCCACCGTCGCCGACGAGCCACGCTGCCACGGCGGCGGCGCGGCCCTCGGAGAGGGTCTGATTGGCGGCGTCTGCGCCCCGCGAGTCGGCGTGACCTCGCACGGTCACCGTGGCGTCGGGCAGGTGCGCAACGAGGGCGGCGGCCACCGCCGGAAGGGCGGCGATCGCGTTCGTTCGCAGGGCGGCCGAGCCCGTGTCGAAGAGGGTGTCGCTGCCCAGTTGGAAGATGGTGACGCGGCGGCCGGCCTCGTCCCGGGCGAACCGGATCGTGACGTCGACCTCGTCGGTCTCGGTGTAGCTCGTGCCGGCGAGGGTGAGGGGTCCGCCGTCGACCGGGATCACGCCGTCCTCGTTCTCTGGGGCCATCGACGTGCACAGGGTGCGGACGACGAGCCCACCACCGAGGTCGGCGGTGCCGCACGTCGGGTCCGGCTCGCCGTCGCCATCGACGTCGTCGATCCCCGGGGTGGCGCCGTCGGGAAGCCCGGCCGATTCGCCGTCGCTGCTGTCGGAGCCACCGGGCCCGGTCGCCGTCGGGCCCGACGTCGTCGTGGTCGGGTCCGACGGAGCGGCGCTCGTCGAGGTCGCGGCATCGGTCGTGGCGGCCTTCTCGGAGCCGCCGCAGGCCATGGCGCCGAGCAGCAACACCAAAACGACGGCGCCGACACGTCGTCGGTAGGCGAGCGGGGAGTCGTGCATGGTCAGAGTGTGTGGTGCCCCGCCCGTTCGCGCGTACGTAGTCGCTACGCGCGTGGTGGCGGCGCGAACGCGTAGCGACTACGTACGCGCGGCGGGCCCGGATCGCCGAGGCTGCTCCCATGAGACGACGTGTCGGCACCCTTCTGTTGTGTTCGTTCCTCCTCCCGCTGGCCGCGTGCGGCGACGACGGCGATGGCGATGGCGACACGGCGTCGTCGTCGACCACCGCAGCGACCGTTGACTCCGCCGGTGACACGGCCGGTGACTCGTCGGGCTCGACCGACGACCCCGCCGAGGCCCCGGAGGGCGCGGCCGACGACGACTTCTGTGGGGTCCTGATCGAGCAGGCCGCCAAGGTGGCGGACTTCCCCGACAAGATCGGCACACCCGAGGAGGCCGCGGCGTTGGAAGTCGTGTCCGCGAGCAACGAGCGGATCCTCGCCGCCGCGCCCGATGAGTTGAGCGACGCCATGGCGACAATCAACGAGGTGTCGGAGCTCGCCTTCAAGGTGCTGACCTCGGACGACCCCGCCGCTTCCTCGGCATCGGCAGAGGCCGCGAGTTCGCCCGAGGCGACCGCTGCGTTCGCCGACTACCGGGCCTGGGTGTCGGAGCACTGTGGTGCGGACGCCGCGACCATCCTCTCGACCGGAGGCTGACCGTCAGACGCCGGGATCGAGGCGATCGGCGTGGAGGAGGAGATCCTCCCGCCGGTTCGCTCCGAGCTTGCCCATCGCCCGGTGCAGGTGGGTCTCGGCGGTGCGGACCGACAGGCCGAGCCGCTCGGCGATCGCCCGATTCGTGAGGCCACGGGCAGCGAGCGCGGCCACCTCGGATTCACGGCGGGTGAGGCTCTCGGCCAGGAGGTCCCGCGGTTCGGCTGCCGAGAGCCGGCGGCGGTGCCGCTCGACCAGCTCGGCGAAGCGGGGCGCGCCGATGCCGGTGAATGCCTCGTGGGCGGTGGTGAGCAGGTCGAGGTCCTGGTCGAGCCAGCCCTGAGCGGTCGCGGCGAACGCTCGCGACCAGTGGCCGTCCGCGGCTGCGGAGGCCTCGATCACCAGCCTCGCGCTCGCCGCCGACTGGACGAACCGCCAGCAGTCGAAGGCGCACCACAAGGCACAGTGGTGCTGTCGCCCGTCGAGCCCTCGACGGGCGCCGAGTTCGGCGGTTCGCGCCGCTCCCGTGCGGTCGCCGGCGGCCGCCTGCGCCCAGGCCTGGGCGAGCGGCACCCAACCGGCACCCAACCCGAACTGGGCGGCACCGTCGGCGGCGAACGACGCGAGGTCCGCGGCACCGGCCGGATCGCCGCCCTGCGCGTGGGCGATGGCCAGGAACGAGGCGGGGACGACTCGGCGGAACTCGCTCTCGGGGACATCGGAACGCGAGACGGCCTCGGCGAGCAGCGCCCGGGCGCCCGTGAGGTCGCCACGCCACATGGCGGCGATCCCGCGGGTCTCGGAGCGGAGCACCGCGGCGACGCCGGGCACCATCGCCAGATAGGCGAGTTCGTCGAAGGTGCCGATCGCGTCCTCGGCCAGGTCGAGGTCGCCGTGCAGGAGCGCGGCGGACGATCGGAAGGCGTGGAGCCAGGCGACGGACCGACCGGCGTGGCTGCCGGCCTCGGCGACCAGGCCGCCGACCACATCGAGCACTTCGGTCGTGCGGCCGAGCGCGGTCATCGCCCCGGCCCACCCGGGGACGAACGGGACGCGCTCCCACCACTGGCCGGTCGCGACGCCGTCCGCCGCGGCGGCGACGGCCTCGGTGAGCTGCCCGCTGAACGCGAGCGCCGAGCCCCATTCGCTGCGGACGAACGCGGCGAGCGACGGGTCGGTTGTCGAGGCCAGTAGCTCCTCGTGTGCGGCAGCGATCGACGGGTCGAAGCCGGACCGGTAGGCACGGGCGAGACTGCCGGTGACAGAGGCGAACGTCCGGGTGGCCTCGTCCAACGCACCCTCGACCGCCGCCTTGGCCGCCACAGCGGCGTTCTCGAGGCGGCCGTCGTAGAGGAGGGCCATGGCGAGCGGTAGCGCCACGTCGGTCCGCCCGGCGTCGATGGCGGCCTGTCCGAGGTCGATCGCCGTTGCCGTGTCGAACATCGTCATCGCCAGGTGCGTGCCCTCGGCCCGCTCGGACGGGTCGATGTGGACGCCCACTTCCTGTCGCCAACGCAGGTGGCGGAGGCGGAGGGCCGGCCGCTGCGCTGAACCGGCCGTCAGCTCGATGAGCTCGGTGAGGCGCTCGATGCGTGACGCCGGATCCAGATCGACGCGGGCGGCCTCGGCGAAGAGGGGGTGGGCAAGCCGGACTGCGGACGCGTCGATGGTGCCGATGTCCGCGTCGACGAGTTCGTCGACGGCCGTCGCTGTGGCCGGGCCAGCGTCCGCCAGGTCGGCCACTTCGAGTTCGCCGGCGATGACCAGGAGGTCGACGAGACGCCGGGCCGGCGGGGACAGGGACTGCATGTGGTGGGCGGTGAGCGCCGCCGCGTTCGGGACGAGACCGTCGCCCGCGTCCCACCGCCAGGCGTCACGGCCGCGGACCAGCGACCCGTCGGCGATCGCGGCACGGACGAGCTCCCGGATGACGAGGGCGTTGCCGTGCGAACGCTCCAGCACCCGGCGCGCGATGTGGTTGCCCACCGGTTCGCCCAGCACCGCGTGCAGGAGGTCGCCGCACGCCGCGAGGTCGAGCGGTGCGACATCGAGTCGCCGGAGCACCCCGAGGTGCTCGAGCTGGGCGACGGCCTCCGACGACGGCGCGCCGGTGCGCGAGGTGAGGAGGAGCTTCGAGGCGCCCAGTCGGGCGACATGGAGGAGGACGACCGCCGAACCGGCGTCGAGATGGCCGACGTCGTCGACCCAGACCAGGTCGGGAGCGTCGATCATCCAACGCTCGAGCACGGCCTGGACGTGGCCGGTGGGGTCGATCGACGTCACGTCGAGCACCTCGGGCCGGAGGAGCCCGATGCCGTCGAAGCGGGCGAGGGTGTCGGGGCCGCGGACCTTCACCACCGACGCACCGGAGGTGGCGGCGAGGGTGGTCGCCACGTGGGCGGCGATGGCCGACTTGCCGATGCCCGCCGGGCCCTCGAGCAGGACCGCTGCGACGTCGGGGTCCTGCAGCAAACCGGTGACGTGGTCGACCGTTCCCTCACGCCCGACGAAGGGCCACCCAGTCATGGGCCGCAGTGTACGCATCGCTCCGGGGTCGCCAGAATGGGCCGGTGCCTGCCCCCGAGTCCCCGCCTCACTCCACGCTGCTGCGGTCCGGTGGGGGTGCCGGAGTCGGCGACGGGGCGCTCGATCCGGCCTGGGGGCAGCTCGTCGGCGCCGTCGAGCAGTGGGCCGGGCGCTGCGGTGGAACCGTGCTGACCCTGCGCCCTGTGCCCGGCGATGTCGAGACCCCGATGGGCGCCCTGGCCCGTTCCGCAGCGGCCTTGGTGGACCTGCACGGCGTGTTGGGTGCGGCGCCCGCCGTCCGCGCCTGCCGGGAACTCGGCGTTCGGGCGATCGTGGTCGAGCGGATCGAGTTGCTCGACGACGCCAGCGCCGCGGTGATCCACCATCTTGTCGATGGCGGCGTCGCGGCCGTGGTGGCAACCGTGACGGGTTTGGCGCCACTGCCCGAGCCGATCCTGGGGTTGGTCGTGAGTGATCGGATGCGGGTCATCAACGCCGCCGAGCGCGACCGTCACCCCGACGGCGACCCCGCTTCAGGCGCCGACGGTGCGAGTCGCGATGAGGCCGGCGGGCCGCCGCTCACGGATCGGGAGCACGAGATCGCCGAGTACGTCGTGGAAGGCTGGCGGAACCGAGAGATCGCCGACCGTCTTTGCGTGTCGGTGAGGACCGTCGAGGGTCACGTGTTGCGCCTCTGCCGCAAGCTCGGTGTCACCGACCGCAGCCAGGTCGAGGCCCGGCATCTGGATCCTCCCGGCGGTGCCGACCCTGCGGCTTGGTGACCCCTGCCCGTGGGGTGGGACCTTTGGCCCTCGCAGCCCATCCTGGGCGGGCGGATCATCGCGGAGGACCCCGAGCGGGGAGGCCACATGTCGATGACAGCGAACCAGCCGCCACCCCGGCGGCTACCGGTCGGACGGATCGTTCTCGTGGTGTTGGGCTGCGTGTTCGTGCCCTTGGCGTTGGCGCTGTTGGGCGGCGGCGCGGCGCTGACCTGGGCGCACCAGACCCAGCGCGACGCGTCCGGCTACTTCACGAGTCCCTCCGAGCGCCTCGAAACCCTCGACTACGCGATCGTGTCCGAGCGCGTCGACCTCGACCTCGACAGCGGGGACCACCTCGGGGTCGGCCAGCTCGGCACGGTGAGACTCCGGCTCGACAGCACCAACGAGCGCCGGGTCTTCGTGGGAATCGGACCTCGCAGCGCCGTCGAGAAGTACCTGCGCGGTGTGGCGCGGGCGGAGATCGCCGACGTCTCGACCGAGCCGTTCTCCGTCGAGTACCGCCATCTCGGCGACGGCGCGCCGTCACGCCCGCCGGGGGAGGAGACCTTCTGGCGGGCCTACGCCGAGGGTCCCGGCGCCCAAACCCTGACGTGGCCCGTCGAGTCCGGCGATTGGGTCGTGGTCGTGATGAACCAGGACGCGTCGGCCGGCGTCGGTGTCGATGCCACCGTCGGGTTCAAGGCGAACTGGATCCGGCCGCTCGGGATCGGCCTGCTCGTCGCCGGCGGGCTGGTGCTGGTCGGTGCGGTCACCGCGCTGGTGTTCGGCATCGTCGGTCTGGGGCGTCACGCGGCGACCGAGGAGACCGCGGAATCGCATGTGCACACCGGGTCGGGGCCAGTCCGGCTCACGGGCCGACTCGATCCGGAGTTGAGCCGGTGGCTGTGGCTCGTGAAGTGGTTGCTCGTCATCCCACATCTCGTGGTCCTCGCCGTTCTGTGGCTGGCGTTCGCGGTGCTCACGGTCGTGGCGTTCTTCGCGATCCTCCTGACCGGCCGCTACCCGCGAGGCATCTTCGACTTCAACGCCGGTGTGCTGCGCTGGTCGTGGCGGGTGAGCTACTACGCGTTCGGCGTCGCCGGCTCGGACCGCTACCCGCCGTTCAGTCTCGGCGAGCATCCCGACTACCCCGCTCGGCTCGACATCGCTCCGCCGGACGAGTTGTCGCGGGGACTCGTGTTGGTGAAGTGGTGGCTGCTGTCCATCCCGCACTACGTGATCGTCGGTCTCCTGGTCGGCACGACGGCGTCGGGCCGCAGTGGCGATCGGTGGGTCGACGTTCCGGTCACCGGGCTCATCTCGTGGCTCGTCCTGGTTGCGGTGGTGACGCTCCTGTTCACCGGCCGCTACCCGTCGGGCATCCACGGGTTGGTCGTCGGCCTCCATCGCTGGGTGTTCCGGGTCGTCGCCTATGCCGCGCTCATGACCGACGAGTACCCGCCGTTCCGCCTCGATCAGGGCGACGAGGAACCCGGCGTGGACGCTGAGTCCGGCGCACGCCCGTCGTGAAGGCTGCGGATTCGGCAGGTCATCGTGTCCACTCCACAGCGCGGCGCGATCCGGCGTTTGTGCGGTCGAGGGTACGAGATGTCGAGCGATCTTCCGAGCTCCTTGTGCGGCGCTTACGCGTCTCTTACCGAAGCGCGACAGCGTGCCGCACGCCACATTCGCTCACGGGAGTTCGATTCATGAAGCACCTCCACGCTGCACCGTTGCGCACGGTCGGCATGCTCGCATCGCTGGCCGGCTCGCTGCTGCTCGGTGCATGCGGCGCCGACGACGCTGCGTCGACGTCGCGCAGCAGCACCACGAGCACCACCACGAACACGGCGGAGAGCACGACGACCACGGGGGCCACCTCCACGGAAGGGGGGATGCGAGGCCCTGGCGGCGGGTCGTTCGGGACGGCACCGACGGCCACGAAGGCGAACGTCGAGTACGCCACCACGTCACCCTCCCAGGTGCTCGACCTGTGGTTGCCGACCGATGCCTCCGGGCCCACCCCGCTCGTGATCCACGTCCATGGCGGCGCGTTCAAGGGGGGCGACAAGGCGATGGTCGGCGCCAAGGTGCAGCCGCTCCTCGATGGTGGTTTCGCCGTGGCCAGCGTGAACTATCGGCTCTCGGGCGAGGCGACGTTTCCGGCTGGCGCCCAGGATGTGAAGGCCGCGGTGCGATGGCTGCGAGCGAACGCCGCGACCTACAGCATCGATCCCGATCGGTTCGCAGCCTGGGGTGAATCGGCCGGCGGCAACCTGGTTGCGCTGCTCGGAACGACGAGCGATCAGGCAACCGTCCTGGACGACCCCGAACTCGGAAACGCCGGCGTGTCCAGCGGCGTGCAAGCCGTGATCGACTGGTTCGGGCCGACCGACTTCGCCCAGATGGATGCGCAGGCCGCGTCGGGCGAGGGTGGGTGCACCAGCCCCGAGCTGCACGACCCGGCGGGTTCGCCGGAGTCGCTGTGGGTCGGCGGCGCGGTGCAGGACACCAAGGACTTGGTCGCGCAGGCCAATCCGATCACCTACGTCGCCACCGCGACGCGGCTTCCGGCGTTCTCCATTGCGCACGGCGACGCCGACTGCAACGTTCCGTTCCAGCAATCGAAGCTGCTCGCCGACGCGTTGACCGCCGCCGGGGCGGATGCGACGCTCACCGTTCTGCCGGGCGCGGCGCACGCCGACCCGCAGTTCGATGGCACGCTCCTGCAGCCGACGGTCGCGTGGCTCGCAACCGTGGTGGGCGGCTGACCGCTGCATTCCTGCGTCGGTGGATCGGCCCAGTTCGTTCTGGGGTTGTTTGCCGACCTCCTGCGTCGGTGGATCGGCCCAGTTCGTTCTGGGCCGGAATAATTGTTCGAGGTCCGCGGAACCGAATCGGCCGATCGGGCGACGTTTGTTGTGATGGTGAGATGGAACGGTCCGCTCGAGCGGGTTCGGTGCCTGGTTTGTGGCTCTTTCCTCGGTATCGGACCGGCGACGTCGGACCGTTCCCTCTCATAATCGGAGTCGAGGGACCGCCCCGACTTCTCGCCCGATCGGGCTGCTCGACCGTCACAGCCGGCGATCAAGCAGCCCGATGGGCGTTACTCCAGGCCGAAGAGCCGAGCGGCGTTGTCGTGCAGGACGTGACGACGCAGCGCTGCGTTGCCGTCGGTCGCGATGAGTACCCGGGCCAGCGTGATCGCCTGGTGGTAGAACGGCCAGTCGGTTCCGTACAGCAGCCGCTCAGCAGGGACCGTGTCGATCACGGTACGCAGCGCGCTGAGCCCCAGACACGACAACTCGAAGTAGGTGTTGGGGTAACGGTCGGCGAAGGCGATCGCCTCGTCGTACTGCAACGCCCCGGAGTGCCCGAGCACGAAGGTGGTCTCGGGGTGCTCGGCGATCGTCGCCTCGTATCGGGCCACCTGGCTGCGCCGTCGCGCCGCCTTCGGTTCGATGCCGACCGGTCCGCAGTGGAACAACACGGGCAGGCCGTGGGCGCCGCACCGTCCGCACAGGTGGACGGTTCTGGGGTGATCGGGTGCGATGAACTGGCCATTCGGATGCAGCTTGATGCCCCGTGCCCCGGCCGCCTTCTGGCGTTCGAGCCGCTCGTCGATGTCGCGGTCGAACGGGTGCACCGATCCGAACGGCACCAGTCGCGGCCACTCGGCGGCCACGTCCAGGAGCGCGTCGGCATTGCGGGCTCCGATCGGCAGGTCGAAGGGCAGGACCACGCTGCGCTCGATGCCCAGCGCGTCCATGTCGCGCAGCAGGTTCGGCGCCGTGTGGGTGGTGCGCATGCCCGATCCCGTGAGCCCGAGCACCGACACGTCGGCCTTCATCGCGAACATCGCCGCGTCGTCGAGGTTCCGGTTGCTGTAGAGCTCGAGGTCGATCGGCAGCGAGGGCGGCAGGTAGTACGCCGTGCGCGCCGTCGGCCTGCGCAGATCCACCCGGAGTCGCCGCAGGAATCCCATCGCGAGATGGGTGTGGGCGTCGATGACGGGGCCGACCTCGGATCGGGCCTCCTCGGCGACGACCAGGCGGGTGTGTTCGTCGAGCGAGAACCAGGGCAACCGCGCCAGGTCGGCCAGGCTGTCGAACGAGGTCGGGAACGCTGCGGTGCTCATGGCCCCATGGTCGCGCGCCGTCGGATCTCCACCCCAGCCTCGGCGCCCCCGGCGCGCCACTCCGGCGACCCGAGCGCCTCGACGACGGCATCGTGCACCCGCGCCACGACGGCCCGGTCGGCCACGGCAGCGGGCGAGCCGAATGCCACCAACAGGTCGCCGCGCGCCACGTCGACCGACACGACCGTGCCGTCCGCGAACAGTCGATCGAACCTGCCGCCGGTCGGCGGAACCGGCGTGTGGTCGAGGTCCGGGCGGCGACACACCCAGCGCAGCACGGTGGGCGAGGCGGTTCGCTCCACGTGCACCCGATTCGGGTCGCGCCGGGCGTTCACGCGTGCCCGACCATCAGTCGAGGGCGGCGACGATGGTGTGCGCGATGAACGCCGCTCCGTAGGCGAGCGCGAACATCGAACCGAACGTCACCGCGGCCCAGCGTCGCGAGTTCGACTCTCGCCGCAGCACCGCCACCGTGGACAGGCACTGCAGGGCGTAGACGAAGAAGATCAGCACCGCGGCGACCGTCGGCGCGGTGAACACCGGCTCACCATCGCCGTCGCGCAGCAGGCGGAGTCGATCGGGAAGCGCCTCCTCGCTCGTCGACGCGGTGGTCACGGCAAGCGTGCTCACGAACACCTCGCGGGCCGCCAGGCTGCCGATCATCGCGACGTCGATCTGCCAGTTGAACCCGAGCGGTTCGAAGACCGGCTCGATGGCGTGGCCCACTCGCCCCGCGATGCTGTGTTCCATGCGGTAGCTCGCCGCCTCGGCCTGCGAGACGTCCGACGGCGGGGTCACGCCGGGCACGTTCAGCAGCACCCAAAGGATCGCCGTCACCCCGAGGATGACGGTTCCGGCCCGGCGGATGAACGCCCACGCGCCGTCCCACACGGCGAATCCGATCGCCCGCAGCGTGGGCATCCGGTACGGCGGCAGCTCCATCATCACCGGGGCACTCGGCGTGCGCAGCGAGGTCACGTGCAGGATCGCGGCGTACAGCAAGCCCGACACCGCTCCGAGCAGGTAGAGGCCGAGCATGGCGAGACCGGGAGCGCGGATCGGCCCGAGCACCGCCCGGTCGGGCACGAAGGTCGCGATCATCAGCGTGTACACCGGTAGCCGGGCCGAACACGTCATGAGCGGCGTCGCCATCATCGTGGCGAGGCGCCGTCGTTCGCTCGGAATCGTCCGGGTCGCCATGATCGCCGGGATCGCACACGCGAAGGCCGAGAGCATCACGACGAAGCTGCGGCCTTCCAACCCGAAGCGTCCCATCACGCGGTCGGCGAGCAGCGCGGCCCGCGACAGGTAGCCCACCTTCTCCATGAGCGCGAGCAACAGGAACAGCAGCACGATCTGGGGGAGGAAGACGAGAACGCCGCCCACGCCGGCCACGAGCCCGTCGCCGAGGAACGCGCCGAACGTGCCGCCGACCGCGTCGCTCACCGTGGCCGCGAGCGATCCGAACGCCGAGTCGAGCGCGTCCATCGCCGGCGCCGCCACGGTGAACACGGCTTGGAACACCACCAGCATCGCGAGCAGGAACACCACCACGCCGGCGACGGGATGCAGCAGCACCGCGTCGATTCGCCGGGTCCGCACGTCGATCCGGGGCGTCGTCACCGCGGCATCGATGACCGATGCGACCCAGCCGCTCCGCCCGGCGCCGGTCGTGGGCGGATCGAGCACCGGGCGCTCCCAGTCGGACCACCGCGCCAGCAACTCGCGCACGTCGTCCATCCCGACACCGCGATGCCCGATGACCGACACGACGGGGATGCCGAGCGCTCGTCCGAGCGCGTCGAGGTCGACCGAGCCGTGGCGGGCCGCGACCTCGTCGATCATGGTCAAGACGAGCGCTGTCGGCCGGCCCAGCGCCAGCACCTCCGACACGAGCAGCAGCGACCGTTCGAGCGTGGTTGCGTCGGCCACGACGAGGAAGCGCATCCGGTGCCGCCACGCCGGCGACGCGCCCGTGCAGCGAGTCGCGAACGATCGCCTCGTCCGGACTCACCGGCACGAGGCTGTACGTGCCCGGCAGGTCGACCAGGGTTGCGTCCGACCCGTCTGCCAGCGTGGTCGCGGCCTCGCGCCTGCTGACCGTGACGCCCGGATAGTTGGCCGTCTTGGCTCGGACGCCGCACAGCGCGTTGAACAGCGTGGTCTTGCCGGCGTTGGGTGACCCGACGAGTGCGATGACCGCCCGGCCCTCCTCGACGACGGCGACCGCCCCGTCCGCCTCGTGGCAGCTCATGGCGCTTCGTGCGGTGCGGCGGTCACTTCCACGAGTGCCGCTGCCTCCGCTCGCAGCGCCAGACGGAACCCTCGCAACTCGTACACCGTCGGATCGCCGAGCGGCGCCCGGCGTTCCACCTTCACGAGCGTGCCCGGCAGGAACCCCACGTGTTCGAGCCGTGCGGCGGCGCCGTCGACACCGATCTCGACGTGGTCGATGACCACCGCGTCCCCCACCTTGGCATCCGACAGTCTCACGGCGCGCTCCTCGGGGTTCGTCTACCCCGTCGACCAGCGTTAGGCCCGCCTAACTATCGCAGCGCCCGCGATCCGTCGACAAGTCGACACGTCGACACGTCGACAAGTCGGAGCGTCACCGGTGGCCGCCGCTCCCGATCGAATCAGTCCCGCTCGGCTGCGTAGGCGATCACGCGGTCGATCACGGCCTGGTCCGCCGATTCGAGCGACCCGCACGAGAACGGAGGCTGCGGGTCGTACTCGATCATCAGCTGCATCGCCTTCGCCGCCACCTCGTCGACGAGCAACTCCGCGAGCCGTAGCGCCATGTCGATACCCGACGACACGCCCGCCGCGGTGATGATCCTCCGATCGAGGTGCTCGACCACGCGGTCCGGCACCGGCAGGGCACCCGTCGCCGCGAGCTCGTCGCGGCACGCCCAGTGCGTCGTGGCGGTGAGCCCATCGAGCAGACCCGCCGCGCCGAGCAGCAGCGAGCCGGTGCACACCGACGTCGTGAAGCGGCTGGTCTCGTGGGCGGAGCGCAGCCAGGCCAACGTTGCCGCATCGTCCATCAGCGCCCGCGTGCCGATGCCCCCGGGGACGACCACCACCTCAGGAGCGGGCACGTCGGCCAGCGTCGCGTCGACGCGGAGGCCGAGGAAGCCGTTCTCGGTGCGGACCTCGCCGACCTCGGCGCCGACGAACACGAGGTCGGTGCCGGGCAGCCGCTGCAGCGCCTCGTACGGGCCGATCGCATCGAGGGCGGTGAGGCGCGGAAAGAGCAACACGGCGATGGTGGTGGTTGGCATGGGAACAGTCTGCCCAAGGCGGATCGGGCCGGCGGGCGCATTTCGGATCCACCGGATCCACCGGATGCACCGCCGAGGAGATGCGGCCGGGTCCTCGACGCGGCACCCCGTTCTCCTTGCCGACCGTGCGCTCGTCGGGCAACATCGCGCCGGGTGGTGTGCGTCGGGGGCCTTCGCAGACCGGGTTGAACGAAATGGGGGAGCGATGGTGCGCGATGGGGAGGTCCACGAACAGGCCCGCGGCGCGTCGCCGCTCCGGGCGAGCGGCCTTCGGCGGATGCTGGTTTCCGCGGCTGTGCTCGTGCCGATCATCGGATGCGCTCCGAGTCCGCTGCCGAATCCCGACACGCCGCGCCGCTGGGTGTTCGCCGCCGAGCCGTCGTTCGTCGACGAGTTCGACGTCGACGGTCCGATCGACCCGACGCTGTGGCTGCCATCGGTGGGCCCTCGTGGCGACGCCGCGTTGACCGCCCGCGAGTCGAACGTGCGCGTCTCCGGTGGAAACCTCGTCATCGAGGCCCGCGCCGAACCAGAGGCGGGCAAGCGCTTTACCTCGGCCATGATCGAGACCCGGAGGTCTTTCCTGCACGGTCGATTCGAGGCCCGGATGAAGTTTCCGACCGGGGCCGGCACATGGCCCGCGTTCTGGCTGTGTTGCACGGGCGCCTGGCCCGACAGCGGCGAGATCGATGTCGTGGAGCACTACGCCGTCGGCGGCGACGTGTTCGGACTGCACACAGGTTGGGCGGAGTCGAACCTTCACAGCACCCCGAACCTGTTCGGGTCGTCCCGGTTTCGACTCACCCGCACCAGGGTCGATGCGGGCGCCTGGAACACCTATGCGGTGGAGTGGGCTCCCGACGAGATCCGCTTCTTCGTGAACGACACGATCACCGCTATCCACCGGCGATCGGATCCGTCCTCCGCCGACGGCGGTTGGCCCTTCGACACCCAGCCCGAAGTGCTCCTGTTGGACCTGTTCCTCGGTGGGCCCGCAGGGCCGGTCGACGCCGCGGCGATGCCCCAACAGCTCCTCGTCGACTGGGTGCGGGCGTACGACTTGGTTGGTCCGGCAGGGTCGTGAGCAGCGGCCGCCGCCTCAACGTGGCACCGCGCAGCGAGCCCGCGTAGTGTCCGTTCCAGAGCCGCTCGGGCTCGCCGATCGGCGGAGCAGAGGAGCGCCTATGAGCACCGTCTCGTCTCACCCAATCCCCGGCGCCAGGGTCCGTAACGTGGCACTGGTCGGACAGAGTGGTGCCGGGAAGACGACCGTCGTCGAGGCCCTGCTGGGCCGCACCGGATCGGCCGACGCTGGTTCGGCGACCACGGGGCTGCGTGCGGCCTCGGTTCCGTGGACGGCGGCCAACGGGCAGACCTATCGGCTCAATGTGCTCGACACCCCGGGAGCCCCCGACTTCGTCGCCGAACTCGACGCGGCGCTGTCGGTCGCTGATCTCGCCGTGGTCGTCGTCGACGCGGCCGACGGCGTGGGCGTCGGGACTTCGCTGGTGTGGGAACGGTGCGACGCATTCGACTTGCCGCGGTTCGTGTTCGTGACGGGTGAGGACCGTCGGCGGGCCGACTTCGACCGCGTTTTGGGGCAACTGCGGTCCACCTTCGGCGCGACGTTGGTGGCGCTCGAGGCGCCGGTCGGCGAAGCGGACGCCCTGGAGGGTGTCGTCGACCTGCTCCACGGGGGCGAGGCCGACCGCGACGAGTCGCTCGTGGAGGAGATCGTGGCCGGCGACGAGGAGACGCTCGCTCGGTACCTCGACGGAGAGACGCCCACGCCCACCGACCTGGAGGCGGCGTTGGCGCATGAGGTCGCGGACCGCACCGAGGTGCCGGTGTTGCTCGGCTCGGCGCTGCGAGGCATCGGCATCGACCGTCTCGCCGAGTACCTGTGCGACGTGGCGCCATCGCCCCTCGATCGCTCGGTCTCGGTGATCGCCGGTGATCGGACCGTCGAGATCACGTCCGATCCGGGTGCCGACCCGCTGCTCTACGTCTTCAAGACGGTGTCCGATCAGTACGTCGGCCAGGTGTCGTACTTCAAGGTGCTCACCGGTGTGGTCACCTCCGACACGTCGCTGACCGAGATGTCGAGCGGGCAGACCGAACGGCTGCACTCCCTCCTGCGCATCGAAGGCCTCGACCTGTCGCCGACCGGGCGGCTCGAGGCCGGCGAGATCGGCGCTGTCGCCAAGCTCGCCCACACCGAGAGCCGCTCCACGCTCGCACCGGCGTCGACCCCGGTGATCGTGGCGCCGCCGGACCTGCCCGAGCCGCAGTTCGCCCTGTCGCTCGCGCCGGCGTCGCGCTCCGACGCCGATCGCCTGTCCGAGGCGCTCCATCGCCTCACCCGCGAAGACCCGTCGCTGCGCGTGACCCACGACGCGGGCACGCACCGCCTGGTGCTGGAGGGAGTCGGCGACGTGCACGTGGAATCCGCGGTCGCCCGCCTCGCCTCGCGCTACGGCGTCGAGGTGGCCACCGACGAGGTGGAGGTGCCGTACCGGCGGACGATCTCGGCGAGCGCCGAGGCCGAAGGCCGGGTCAAGAAGCAGTCCGGCGGCCACGGGCAATACGCCGTGGTCAGCCTGCGCGTCTCGCCGCTGGAACCGGGTGCCGGATTCGAGTTCGTCGATTCGGTGGTCGGCGGCGCCATCCCGAAGCACTACGTGGCCGCGGTGCGCCACGGGGTCGAAGCGGCGATGTCGGGCGCCGAGCACGGCGAGCCGCCGGTCGTCGACGTGCGGGTCGAGTGCTACGACGGCAAGGCGCACTCGGTCGACTCGTCCGAGATGGCCTTTCGCGCCGCAGCGGCGCAGGCGTTCCGCGAGGCGGTCGAGGCAGCGGGCCCCACGCTGCTCGAGCCGATCTCGAAGGTGACGATCGTGGTCCCGTCCGACATGCAGGGTGTGGTGCTCGGCGACGTGAGCGGGCGACGCGGCCACGTGGTGGAGAACCGTCCGAACGGCGACGGATCGCAGCACATCGTCGCCGAGATGCCGATGGCCGAACTTCGCCGCTACGTGGTCGACATCCGAACGATGACCGCAGGGCAAGGCCACTTCCACGCCGAGCCCGCCGGCTACCGCCCCGCCCCGCAGCGCTCCTCGTAGCCCGGGCCCGAGAGCTCTTACCGAGTTCTTACGCCGCCTTCCGGGAACACTCAGGCGTCGCCGTCACGATGGCGTCATGACCTGGAGCCGGACCGAACCTCGCACCACCGTGGGCGCCGCGTCGAGTGTGACCGCGACCGCCCCGGTGGTCGATGTTGCGGTGCCCGTGTTCAACGAAGACGCGGTGCTCGCGTCGAGCGTCGAGCGGCTCCACCGCCATCTCTCGGAGCACCTGCCGTATCCGTGGAGGATCACCATCGTCGACAACGCGTCGACCGACGCGACGTGGGCGGTGGCGACCGACTTGGCGTCGCGGCTGCCGGGCGTGGCGGCGATGCATCTCGACCGCAAGGGCCGCGGGCTTGCATTGCGCGACGCCTGGGGCCACAGCGACGCGCAGGTGGTCGCCTACGTCGACGTGGACCTGTCGACGGGGCTCGACGCGCTGCTGCCGCTCGTGGCGCCGCTGGTGTCGGGTCATTCCGACGTCGCGATCGGTTCGCGGCTCGCTCCCGGCGCTCATGTCGCGCGAGGCCCCCGTCGCGAGGTGATCTCGGCGACCTGGCCGGATGCGTTCGGATGATGCGGCGCTTCGCGTCGGGGCGCGGCGACATCGACCTGTCGAGCGTCGAACGGCCCGATGTGCCCGACGACTTCGGCCGGCGTGTGGTGACCTTCGGCGCGATCGGCGCCGTCAGCACGCTCGTGTCGCTCGCGCTGTTCCTCCTGCTCGTCGGATCGATCGGCTCGTTCGCCGCCAACCTGGCGGCACTCGGCGCGACGTTCGCGGCCAACACGTGGGCGCACGCTCGCTTCACCGCCGGGCGTCGCCGTGTTCGTTGGGGACGTGCGATCGCCGCATGGACCTTCGGCGCGGTCGTCTCGTCGGCCGTCGTCGTATCGGCCGAGGCCTCGGGTGCCGGACGGATCGCGACTGCCGCGCTGCTGGTCGGCTCGTGGCTCGCCACGTCGATCGTGCGTCTCTGGGCGCTCGACCGGTGGTCGACCAACCGCACACCCGCCCTCACCGATCTATCCACCGCCCACGGAGTGTTGTCATGATCGCCGCCTCGCCGTCACTCGCCGAGCCGTCACCCGCCGAGCCGTCACCCGCCGAGCCGTCGTGGGCGCGACCCGCGACGGCCGCGCTGCTCGCATCGACCGCGCTGCTCTACATCTGGGGCCTCGGGGCGTCGGGGTGGGCCAACTCGTTCTATTCCGCAGCGGTCCAGGCGGGGTCGGTCAGCTGGAAGGCCTTCCTGTTCGGGTCGAGCGACGCGGCGAACTCGATCACCGTCGACAAGTCGCCGCTGTCGCTGTGGCCGATGATGCTGAGCGTTCGCGTCTTCGGGCTGAGCTCGTGGTCGATCCTGATTCCCCAGGCCTTGGAGGGCGTCGCCGCCGTGGCCGTCCTCACCGCCACGATCCGTCGGTGGTTCGGCGTCGCCGCCGGACTGATCGCCGGCGCCGCGATGGCGCTCACGCCGGTCGCGGTGCTGATGTTCCGGTTCAACAATCCCGACGCCGCACTGGTGTTGCTGCTCGTCGGGGCGATGTACGCGGTGACCCGCGCGATCGAGGACGGCCGCCTCCGGTGGTCGATCGCGACGGGCGTGCTGCTCGGGCTCGCGTTCCTCGCGAAAGAGCTGCAGGCATTCGTCGTCATCCCCGCGATCGTCGGTGCCTTCCTCGTGGCCGCACCGCTTGCGCCGGTGCGACGTCTGCTGCATGTGGCGGCGATGGGCGCGGCGACGCTGGTGTCGGGCGGATGGTGGGTGGCGATCGTCGAGCTCTGGCCGGCGTCGTCTCGCCCGTACATCGGCGGCTCGCAGGACAACACGTTTCTCGACGTGCTGTTCGGCTACAACGGGCTGGGCCGTCTGACTGGCGACGAGACCGGGAGCGTCGGCGGCGGGCCCACCGGCTCGGCGGGCCGCTGGGGGGCCACCGGCGTGGGGCGGATGTTCAACGCGCAGTTCGGCGGCCAGGCGTCGTGGTTGCTCCCCGCAGCGATGCTGGTGACGGTCGCAGGCATGATCGCCACGCTGCGGCGGCCGCGCACCGACCGGCACCGCGCCGCGCTGATGCTGTGGGGTGGGTGGCTGGTCCTGACCGCAGGGGTGTTCAGCCTGTCGAAAGGGATCATCCACGAGTACTACGCGGTCGCGCTCGCGCCGGCCCTGGGTGCGCTCGTGGGCATCGGCGCAACGTGGGCCTGGCGACGGCGCACGGAACCGGCGGCGCTCGTCCTCGGCGCGATCGGCGTCGCGGGGACCGCGGTCTGGGCGTTCGTGCTGCTGGGCCGGACGCCCGACTGGCTGCCGTGGCTCCGTTGGGCCGTGCTGTCCACGGGAGCGGCCGCTTCGGCGGCCGTCCTCGGCGTGGGCTGGTGGGCCCGTCGCGGCGGTGTCCCACGGACGGTGATCGCCGTTCCGGCGACGCTCGCCGCGCTCGCCGTGTTCGCGGGCCCGTTCGCGTTCAGTCTCTCCACGGCCGCCCAGCCGCACACCGGCTCGATCGTGACGGCGGGCCCGCAGACGGGCGGGGGCTTCCCCGGCGGGGGCTTCCCCGGCGGCGGTGGCGGTCCGGGCGGATCCCAGGGGCGCGGGCAGACCGGCGGCTTCCCCAACGGCGGTCCCCCCGGCGGCTTCCCCAACGGCGGTCCCCCCGGCGGCTTCCCGGGCGGTGGCGGTCCGGGCGGATCCCAGGGGCGCGGGCAGACCGGCGGCGGCTCCAACGGTGCTGGTTCCAACGGTGGTGGCGTTCCCGGCGGCGGTTCGCAGCAGGGTGCTCCCTCGAATACCGGCGGTGGTGCCGGGGGCCTGCTCAATGCCAGCACCCCCAGCGCCGAGCTCACCGCGCTGTTGCTCGACGACGCCGACAAGTACACGTGGGTGGCCGCGACGGTCGGGGCGAACGAGGCCTCGGGCTACCAGCTCGCCACGGAACGACCCGTCATGCCCCTGGGGGGCTTCAACGGCAGCGACCCGTCGCCGACCCTCGCCGGGTTCCGTCAGCTCGTCGCCGCAGGCAAGATCCACTACTTCATCGGCGGCGGATTCGGCGGGCCGGGCGGATTCGGTGGGCCGGGCGGCGGTTCGTCCTCGACCACGTCGGCGATCTCGTCCTGGGTGCAGGAGCACTTCGAGGCGACGACCGTCGGGAACGTCACGCTGTACGACCTCACCCAACCTGCCGGCGGCGATTCCTGACCGACCGGAGCGTCTGTGTCGGTACGCTGCACCGGCGTGAGTGAGGTTCAGTTCACCGAGATCGACGGCGTGACGACCGTGTGGACCGAGGTGCCGGGCCTGATGGTCGCGAACCTCTCGTTCCGGGTCGGGCAGGCCGACGAGCGCCTGCCCAACCGCGGCATCACCCACTTCTGCGAGCACCTGGCCCTGTCCGACATCGGCCAGCAGCCCTACACCTACAACGGCGCGACCGGAACCACCGTCACGTCGTTCAGCGTTCAGGGTCGACCCGACGAGGTGTCGGCGCATCTCGAGCGGGCGTGCCGTGAACTCAGCTCCGGCAGGTTCCTCGACCGCGCCGCACACGAACGGAAGGTGCTGCGCATCGAGGGCGCGCGACGCGGTGGCTCGGTCGTCAGCGCGCACCTCGGCATGCGCTACGGAGCGCGGGCGCACGGCCTGGTGAGCTGGCCGGAGTTCGGCCTGCACACCGTGACCCGCGACGATCTGTGGGCCTGGGCGTATCGCCACTTCACCGCCGCCAACGCAGTGCTGTGGTTGAGCGGGCCGCCGCCGCCGTCGCTGCGGCTGCCGCTCTTCGGAGGCCCTCGAAACCAGGCGGTCGCCGGCGACCCGCTCGTCAACACGTTTCCGACCTGGACGGCGGAGGACGGCCCCCGGCGGTCACCGCTGTGAGCCGTCGGTCGGTCGCCGCTGCGGCTACGTCGTCGCTGCTCGGCCGCCTCGTCATGGACTGGTTGCGGCACCAACAGGGCGCCGCCTATTCGCCGTCCAGCGACTACACGCGCCTCGACGGCACCACGGCGATCACCTCGCTCGTCGCCGATGGCCCGCTCGCCAAGGGCGCAGAAGCGGCGTGGACCGCCTATTCGGCGTTCACGACGTTCGCCGAGAACGGGCCGCCTGCGAACTACGTGGCCGACTATCGCGACCAGGCCGAGCGGTACGCGCAGGAGGTCCACGCTCCGCTGGGGGAGCTGTCTCGGCTGTCGGACGAACTCGTCCACGGTCTGGCGTGCACGCCGGCCGAGCAGATCTCGGCGGAGACCGCGGCGCTGACGCCTGACTCCATTCGGCAGTGCGCCGCCGACATGCTTCGCACAGCGGTCGTGCAGGTGCCGAACGCGACGGATCCGCCGGCGTGGTCGTTGCTGCGCTACACCGCGCCCGACCAGACCTCGCTCGTCGGCGCGCACGCCGTGCGGCGGCGCAAGTACAGAAACGTCGAGCGGTGGTCGTCGGGTGAGGAGTTGGCGTACAGCGAGTCCGTGGTCGGGCTCAGGCAGGGGCACGTGGCGGCCCAGGCCGTCACCCTCGACCAGCACACCGTGATGCTTGCGTACGCGGACGGCTCGCGTTCGTTGATCGATCTGGTCGGTCGGCAGTTGCTCGTGCGTCCGACGGCGTGGGACCAGGGGACCGACGTGATCGCCTGGCTCGACCAGGTCGTGCCGCCGGAACGCACCGTGTCGCCCGGGGTTCGCTGGCTCCTCCCGGCGGGGAGCGCTCCCGAGGCGCTGCGAAGCGCGATCGCGAACGGCCGAACCGTGTCGAAGTCGCCGATCGAGGTCGGCCCGATCCACCTCGATGCGTGGGCGTGGTCGACCGAGTCGACGCGGAGATCTCCGATCAGCGCCGGGCACTGCCGGGTGCGTTGATCCTGGGGTGGTTGGCGCATCGCCATCTGCTGGCGCCCTGGCTCGAGGCGTACCTCGCCGGACCGCTCGCCGCGTTCCGCGCCGGCCGACTCACGCCTCCCGACCTTTTCGAGATGGTCGGTCGCTCGTGCACCTCCGACCTGGCCACCCCGCGGGCCGCGGTCTTCGTCGCCGACCTCATGGTCGCTCAGCCCAAGGCCGGGCGGTCGTGGTACGAGGATCGCCTGTGCGCGATCACGGCGTCGGAGGCGCCGCTCCTCTCGCTCGCCGAGCACCACGCGACACCGCTATGGCAGGCCATCGACGCGGAGTGGCAGCGCCGCCCCGATCGGGGTCCTGCTTGGCTGGGCGAGGCGTTGTCGCCACCGGTCCCCGAGTTGCGAGTCGCAGCGACGCTCGTGCACACGGAATCGGCGTCGATCGATGGTCAGTAAGCGGGGCGACAAGCGCGAGGCCGTGGCGCAGCGGCCGTACCGGGTCGATGAGGTTCCCTTCGACGAGTACTACGGCGACCAGCACCTACGCGCAGCGATCGATGCCCTCGCCGACGGCGACCGCGGGCCGTTCACCGAGATCTACCCCACGCGGCCATGGTCGGCATTCGTGGATCGTCGTGTCGCCGCCAACGTTCCACTCGATGTGCTTCGCGGATGGGCAGAGTCGCAGCCCTCCGCGTGGACCCAGTCGATCTACGCAGAGGGGCTGGTGCATGCGGCGTGGGAGGTGCGGGGTCGGGCATTTGCCAAACAGGTCGATGCGAACGACTGGAAGCCGTTTGCCGACCTGCTCACCGAGGCCGACACGGTCGCGCGGCGAGCGGTCGCGCTCTATCCCGAGTCGCCGATGCCGTGGCGCCCGATGATCAACGTCGCCAAGGGGCTGTCCCTCGGGATCGACGAGTGCCGAGCCCGGTTCATGCAGTTGCACGCCCGGTCGCCGTTCGATCCGGACGGATGCAATCGAATGCTGCAAGCGCTCTGCCAGAAGTGGGGCGGTAGCCACGACGAGATGTTCGGTTTCGCCCGCTGGGTGGTGCAATCATCGGCACCGAACTCGCCGGCCCGAGGCGTGATCTCCCAGGCACACTTCGAGTACGCGGTAGCCGGGAGCGATGATCCGGCGCGGTATCTCGCTCGGCTCGGCACGGCCGAGGAGCAGGTCACTGCCGTCGAGGGTCTGCTCCTCGAGCCGACCGCCGACCCGGAGGTGGTCGAGGCGCTCAACTGGTTCGCCTACACGGTGGTGCCGATCGACACGGCCAGCTCGCGCGTCAGTCGCCGCGTTTTCTCCCTGTTGGTCGACCGGCCGGCGGAGTATCCGTGGATACAGCTGCCGTGGGAATCCCGTATTCGTTCGCCGCGACGCGATACGAGCGTTCGATCGCCGCCACTCGCTTCCCCCGGTCTGGTCGAACTGGTGAGCCCGCGGGTCAGCCGCCCCAGGTGACGCACAGCCGGTCGGAGCGCCGCAGCACGGCAGAACACGGTTCGCTCAGCGACATCGGGGAAAGGTTGGGGAGCCCGTCGACGATCGCATCGAGCGCCGCCGCGAGCTGCCGGCGGGCGAGGTGCGCTCCGGGGCAGTACTTCTGGCCGAGGCCGAAGGTGAGCATCTCGCCGTGATCTCGCGTCGGATCGAAACTGTCCGGGTCGGCGAACACGTCGGGATCGCGATTGGCGGATGCGATGCCGCACAGCACGATCGTTCCGGCAGCGATGTCGACCTGGGCCGCCGACCCGCCGTGTGACCCGGGAACGACGAGGCGACCATCCTCATCGGCCAGCCGGGGGAGCGTCGCGACCGCCGGGTCCATCCGCAGCGACTCGGCGACCATGCCGGCACGAAGGTCGGGGCGGGCGCGTGCCAGATCGAGCAGCGCCGGGTCGCTGAGGACCCGGTGGAGCAGCGTACTCAGGGCGTCCGAGGTGGTGGTCGCTCCGACGGCGTAGAGCAGGCGGACGTGGGCGGCGAGCTCGTCGTCGGTGAGACGGCGGCCGTCGACCTCGCGCCGCACCAGGTCGTCGATCACACCGTTGTCGTCGCCCTCGCCCTTGCCCTCGCCCTCGGCGATCCTCGCTCGTTGCAGGTGGGGCGCGAGGAACTCCGTGACGGCCGCAGCGGCACGCCGAGCGCCGGCCGGGTCGGTGGGCGCGCTCAGCATTGCGAGCGCCCAAGCCCGCTGCCGAGCCTCCGACGTGCGGGGGAGTCCGAGCTTGCGGCCGATCGCCGAGAACGGCAGGACCTGTGCGAACTCCGCTGCCAGGTCGGCCTCGCGGCGGCCCGCGCTCCTCAGCGTGCCGAGCACGTCGGCAACGAGCGGCGCCAGACCTGTCTCGACGAACGCTCGGACCGAGCGCGACCGGAACGCCGGCGTCACGAGCCGCCGCACGAGGTCGTGCTCCGCGCCGTCGAGATCGATGAACGTCGAGCCGATGTGGGGTCGCGTGGCCGAGCGGTAGATCACCCCGCCGGGGAACTGCGCGTGGTCGGTGAGGTAGGCGCGGACCGCCGCATGCGAGGTCAGCAACAGCGCCGGCGCCCCGAGGAACGTGGTCCACACCGCCGGCCCACGGCGGCGGGCCGCGGCGAACGAGCGGTGCAGCGCGTCGCCGGGGAAGGGGTCGAGCGCGAGGTCGCCGGCGATCGGTGATCGTTGCGCGGTGTCGATGGTCGCACCGTAGCGGTGCGACCGTGTCAGGTGCGGTCCGCGTGTGCCAGATGGTCGGGCTCGTCGCAGGGGTGGCACTCGGTCTCGAGCGTCGTGTGCCGAATCCCGAACCGCTCGGCGAGGAGCGCCCGACACCGCTCCGTTACCGTCTGCGCGCCGTGGAGATCGGTGTCGTCCGCTAGGGCGAGATGTGCGGTCAGGGCGATCTGGCCGGAGCCGATCGTCCAGATGTGGAGATGATGGGCGTGCTCCACGCCGTCGACGGCGGCAAGCTCCGCACGGACGGCGTCGGGGTCGATGGACGACGGCGCTGTCTCGAGCAACACCTCGGTGGCGTCCCGGAGCACTCCCCACACGCCCACGAGTACGAGCATCGAGATGACGATCGACGCGACCGGATCGGCCCATCGGGCCTCCGCGATCCAGATCGCCGCGGCGGCGACCACAACCGCGAGCGAGCCGAGCGCGTCCGACGCGAGATGCCAGAACGCCGCCCGGAGGTTCAGCGAGGTCTCCCGATGGAACAGGGCGGCGCTGATGCCGTTGATCAGCATGCCGAGGAGTCCGATGACGGCGGTCGGGCCGGGCCGCAGATCGGTTGGGGCTGTGAACCGGTGGATTGCCTCGACGATCACGAGCACCGTCAACGCGCCCAGAACCGCCGAGTTCGCGAGCGCCGCGACGATCTCGGCCCGTGCAAACCCGTAGCTGCGTCGCGGGTCGGGCGCTCGGCGCGCCAAGCGGAGTGCCGCGAGTGCGAGCACGAGGGCCACGACATCGCTGGCGTTGTGGATCGAGTCGGCGAGCAACGACAGCGACCCGGCGGTGATGCCGACCACGATCTGGGCCACCAGCAGCGCGCCGTTTGCTCCGATTGCAATCGCCAGGCGCCGGTCGGCCGCGTGCGGGTGGCGTGCGGGTGGTCGCGGTCGTGGTGGTGGTGGCCTCCGGGCACGGCGTCAGCGTAGAGGCGCGCGCCGATTCGGCAGCGGCTGTCGGAGCGGGGCTCGCGAAAGTACAGTACCTACGTAATATTGACCTAAGACATCGGGAATGAGTACGGTCCTCGGCCATGAAGCGCCCAACCACGCATCTCCTCCGTTCTGCGACAGCCGCATTGCTCGCCACGGCAGCGATGGCCGCATGCGGGCCGAGTGATGCGCCCGACGCCGGACCGACGGGTTCATCGACCATCTCGCTCGTCGGGTTCGCGGTGCCCAAGGCCGCCAACGACGCGCTCGTGCAGGCATGGGGGAACACCGCCGCGGGGACCGGAGTGGAGTTCGAGTCGTCGTACGGCGCCTCGGGCGACCAGAGCCGAGCGGTCGAGGCCGGCAAGAAGGCCGACTACGTGCACTTCTCGCTCGAAGGCGATGTGACGCGGCTCGTGAAAGCCGGCCTGGTGGCCGAGGATTGGAACGCCGGTCCGACCAAGGGCATCGTCTCCGATTCGGTCGTCGTGCTCGTCGTGCGCAAGGGCAACCCCAAGAACATCCATGGCTGGGACGACATCGTGCGCGACGGCGTGGGCATCGTCACGCCCAATCCGGGATCGTCGGGGTCCGCTCGGTGGAACATCCTCGCCGGGTGGGCCCACGCGACGAGCGGCGGTGGCGGCGACGAGGCGGGCACGGCATTCCTCACCAAGTTCTTCGCCAATGCCGTCACGCTGGCCGGGTCGGGCCGCGAAGCGACCACCGCGTTCCAGGGCGGTACCGGTGACGTGCTGATCTCGTACGAGAACGAAGCGATCTTCGCCCGGCAGTCCGGGGAAGACTTCGAGTACATCGTTCCCGACACGACGCTGCTGATCGAGAATCCGGCGGCCGTGCTCAACGACGCCAACCCGAAGGCCTCGGCCTTCCTCGATTTCGCGCGTTCCGAGCGCGGCCAGGCGATCTTCGCGTCCAAGGGATTTCGCCCCGTGGTGACGATCGACGTGCCCGAGGTCGACGGAGCGAACGACCCCGAGCACCCGTTCCCGACCCCGAAGCACCTCGTTACCATCGACGACCTCGGCGGCTGGAGCGAGATCAACAAGAAGTTCTTCGCAACCCAAGACAAGGACGGCAGCGACGGACTCGTGACCGTGATCCAGAACGAGTCCGGCAAGGGCAACTGATGGCCGGTGCAATCACCGCCGAGCCTCGATCCCGCCTCGCCGCGGGCTCGGGGCTTGGCCTCGGCCTCGCCACCACGTGGCTCAGCCTGCTGGTCCTGGTGCCGCTCGCGGCGGTCGTGGTGAAGGCGACCGGGCACGGGTGGGACGGCTACTGGAAGGCGCTGTCGAATCCGTCGACCGCCGCGGCCCTGCGACTCACCGTGACGCAGGCCGTGCTCGTGACCGTGGTGAACGTGGTGTTGGGGACAGTCGTCGCCTGGGTATTGGTGCGCGACGACTTCCCGGGCAAGGCGCTGCTCGACCTGGTGATCGACGTGCCGTTCGCGCTTCCGACCATCGTCGCGGGCCTCGTGTTGCTGTCGCTCTACGGGCCGAAGAGCCCCGTCGGGCTGCATTTCACGAACTCGCGGGTCGGCATCTTCGTCGCGTTGCTGTTCGTGACCGTGCCGTTCGTGGTGCGCGCCGTTCAGCCGGTCCTGCTCGAACTCGACCGCGACGTGGAGGAAGCGGCCGCGTCGCTCGGGGCGTCGCCCTTCACGGCTTTTCGGCGGGTGGTGTTCCCCAACCTCGTGCCGGCGCTCGCGGCGGGCACGGCCCTCGCCTTCGCCCGGGCCGTGAGCGAGTACGGGTCGCTGGTGCTCGTGTCGGGCAACCGGCCCTTCGCCACCGAGGTCGCCGCGGTGCGCGTCCTGAGCCTCAACGAGAACGACAACCCGGCCGGAGCCGCAGCGGTTGCGACCGTGCTGCTCGCCGTGGCGATCGTCACGCTGGTGGGCATCGACCTCCTCCGGCGGTGGGCGGTGCGTCGTGGCTGAATCCGTCGCCGTCGCACGTCGGTCCGGACGATCGAAGGGCCGGGTCACCTACCTGTTGCGGTTCGTCGCCGTCGCCTACATCGGCGTGCTCGTGGCCGTGCCGCTCGGCGTCGTGGCCCGCAAGGCATTCGCCGAGGGGGCGAGCCGGATGTGGGCGTCGCTGACCGAACCGAACATGGTGCACGCGTTCGAGGTGACCGCATACGCGGCCGGGTATTCCGTGGTGATCAACACCGCGTTCGGCGTGGTGGTGTCGCTGCTGCTCGTGCGGTACCGGTTTCGGGGTCGGCGCCTCCTGAGCCTGCTGGTCGACCTCCCGCTCTCGGTATCGCCGATCGTGGCCGGGCTCGCGCTGGTCTTCGTCTACGGGCGCAACGGCTGGTTCGGGCCGGCGTTGGAGGCGGGCGGCATTCAGGTGATCTTCGCCTTTCCCGGGATCGTGCTCGCCACGGTGTTCGTGTCGCTCCCGCTCGTCGTGCGCGAGATCGTGCCGGTGCTCGAAGAGGTAGGCACCGACCAGGAGCAGGCGGCGTACATCCTCGGGGCGAACGGTTGGCAGACGTTCCGTCGGATCACGCTGCCGTCGATCAAGTGGGCGGTGCTGTACGGCGTGGTGCTCGCGCTCGCCCGGAGCCTCGGCGAGTTCGGCGCCGTCAAGGTGGTCACGGCCGGCGGCGTGGCGGGAAGCACGCAGACGGTCACGTCGCTGGTGGAGCAGCGGTACGGCGAGTTCGACGAGCTGAGCGCGTATTCGGCGTCGCTCGTGCTCGCAGCGGCGAGCATCGCGTGCCTCGTCGTCATCTTCTTGATCCGGCCCCGGAAGGACCGAACCCCGTGAGCATCACGATCCGCAACGTCAACAAACGCTTCGGCGATTTCGTGGCGCTCGACGACGTGAACATCGAGATTCGCAGTGGGAACCTCACGGCGCTGCTCGGGCCGTCGGGCGGCGGCAAGACAACCCTGCTGCGCATCATCGCCGGGCTCGACCGGCCCGACTCGGGAGTCGTCGCGATCAACGGCTCCGACACCACGTGGGCCCGCCCTCAGCACCGCAACGTCGGGTTCGTGTTCCAGCACTACGCGGCCTTCAAGCATCTCTCGGTGTTCCGCAACGTCGCGTTCGGGTTGGAGATCCGCAAGGTGCCGAAGGCCGAGATCCGCCGGCGTGTCATGGAGCTGCTCGAGCTCGTGCATCTCGACCAGTTCGCCGACCGGTTGCCGTCGCAGCTCTCGGGCGGCCAGCGTCAGCGGATGGCCCTCGCCCGTGCGCTCGCCGTTGAACCGAGCGTCCTGCTGCTCGACGAGCCCTTCGGAGCGCTCGACGCCCAGGTGCGCAAGGAGCTGCGCGACTGGCTGCGGCGCCTGCACGACGAGGTGCACGTCACCACCGTCTTCGTCACCCACGACCAGGAGGAGGCGCTCGAGGTGTCGAACGAGATCGTCGTGATCAACCGGGGGCGCGTCGAACAGGTGGGCTCGCCCGACGACCTGTACGACCATCCGGCCAACGATTTCGTGATGGGCTTCCTCGGCCCGGCGACCCGGTTCGACGGTCGGCTCGTGCGCCCGCACGACGTGGAGGTGTTCGACTCGGCGACAGCGGGTTCGGTCGAGGCTCGGGTCGACCGCGTGCTGCGGGTCGGCTTCGACATTCGACTCGACGCTCGCCGGGCCGTCCCCGGCGGCTGACGACGAGGTGACGGTGGTGCAGCTCAACCGCCGCGAGGCCGCGCATCTCGATCTGTGCGAGGGAGCGAGCGTGTGGCTCCGCGCTCCTGGGTCTACGCCGGTGTCTATGCAGCGAACCGGGTCGTGACCACTCGGCCGTCGCGTTCGGCCGCCGACGGTGCGAGGTCGGCGACCACGAAGGCGCGCTGAAGCCACCGGTCGGTCCCGTCGAAGCGCGCCGGGAACGCTCGGCGTCCGTGGACGGCTCGGGCGTTGTCGACCACGAGCAGGTCGCCGGCCTCGAGCGTGACCGCCACGTGGCGCTCGCGCACCACACGGCGGAGGGCCTCGAGCGCGGCCGCAGCGTCACCGTCGACGCCCTCCATCAGGTCGGCGTCGAAGGTGAACGTCGGGTGAGCGGGGTCGCCGCTGAGCACCGGCACGGGCGCGCTCACCCGCTCGGGGCGGCGCCCCACGAACGACTCGTCGGCACGCGTGCGGAACCGCGGCTGGCGGAGCGCGGCGACCACGCCCAGGGGCAACTCGGCGATCACCTCGTCGATCGAGCACAGCGTGGTGGCCGCGGCCGGGTCGCCGCGCAGGCAGAGGAGTACGAGGAATCGCGGTCGGTGGCGGTGGAAGGCGGTCTCGGTGTGGAACTCGAGATCGACGCTCGACGATGTGGAGGTCTGCCGGTCGCTGTCGGCGCGCACGGGGACGAGGTTCTGCACGATGTCGCCGCCGTGCTCGGGCAGATAGCCCACCGGTTGGCCGAGGCGTCGGGCGACGGTCAACAGGACGAACTCGCTGACCCGGTCCTTGGCGCACGGCCCGGTCGGGCTCGCGGGCGTCGGCCCGATGTCGCCCACGGGCAGCCCACGGACCAGCAGCGCACCGGGTCCCGCCGGGTCGTCGACAGCGTCGACCAGTGCGTCGTGTACGTCGGCGTCGAGCAGCCGCGCCGCATGGCTCGCGGCGCGCACGAAGGCGGGGCTGCCGGGTGTCATCGCTGCCGGGGCGGCGTCGCTGAGCGCCGGGGCCGGCCGGGCGGAGACGGCGGGGATCGGGGAGTGGGCGTGGCCCCCACCGGGCCGCGCGAGCCGAATCGCATCGGCGGTCCGCTCAGGGTCGGGGGAGCCGAGCGCAGCGGCCATGAGTCGTGGCGTCCCACCGGTGGCGATCCACCGGTCGGTCACCACCGATTGCGAGCCGATCACGGTCACGCGGCCCCTCGGCGTGGTGACATCGAGGCCGACGATTGCGGTGCCGAGCGTGACGAGCGCCCGCACGTGCGGCGGGAGCGGAGCATCGGTGGGGGCGAGTTCGACCCAGTCGTCGGCCTCGATCTCGATCGCGCCCTCGGCGTCGCGCTCGGTCGGGACCGCCCGGGCGACCAGGTGCGATGTGACGGTGAGTGGATCGTCGGGGTCGATCGCGGTGATCGGCGACCCGCCGTGGCGCACGAGCACGAGCGCGAGTGCCGCGGGCGAGTCGAGCGGACCGGCACCGTCGAGCGGACCGGCACTGTCGAGCGGACCGGCACTGTCGAGCGGGCAGCCGGCGCCGAGCCAAGCGCGCGCCGAGGCCGCATCGATCGCGACCACGGGCACCGGACGGTCGAGCGTTGCCTGTGCGGTATCGAGACCGGTGTGCATGGTTCCTCCTCAGCGACGACGAAATGAATGTTTCATGATACGTCATGTATGAAATGGGTACAACGGCCACGTCGACCGCTACATTTCGGCCGTGCTTCCCGCCCCGCCCGACTGCTCGTTCTCGTCCGACAATGCCGCCGGGGTGTTACCGGCGGTCATCGATGCGCTCGCGGCGGCAAACGTCGGCCCGGCGACTGCCTACGGCGACGACCCGTGGACGCAGCGTTGCGTCGCGACGTTCCGCGAGCTGTTCGACGCTCCCATCGGGGTGTCGCTGTGCTGGGGCGGAACGGGGGCCAACGTGGTCGCCCTGGCGACGATGCTGCGACCGTGGCAGGCGGTGATCTGCCCGTCGGGGGCGCACATCAACGTGGACGAGTGCGGTGCCCCCGAGCGATTCACCGGCTGCAAGCTCATCGACCTGCCGGCCCCCGATGGGAAGCTCCGGCCGGAACAGATCATCGAGGTGTGCAGCGGTGAGCACAGCTTCCACCACGTCGAGCCTGCGGTCGTGTCGATCACGCAGTCGACCGAGTCGGGCACGCTCTACACCGCGGCGGAGATCGCCGAGCTGTGCGAGGTGGCGCACCGCTTCGGGCTGCTGGTCCACCTGGACGGCGCTCGGATCGCCAACGCGACCGCCGCGCTCGGCGGCGACGTGCGCTCGTTCACGATCGACGCCGGAGTCGACGTCGTCACGTTCGGCGGGACGAAGGCCGGGATGATGTACGGCGAGGCGGTCCTGCACCTGCGACCCGAGCTCGGCGACCGCGTCGACGTGTTTCGCAAGCAGGCAGGCCAACTGCCGTCGAAGATGCGCTTCGTCGCAGCACAGTTCGAGGCACTGCTTGCGGAGGATCGCTGGATCGCGGCCGCAACGCGGGCGAACCGCTCTGCGACGGTCCTCGCCGAGGCCGCGGGTTCCATTCCGGGCGTCGAGCTGAGCTCGCCGCCCGAGGTGAATGCGGTGTTCGCACGGTTGCCCCGCCCGGCGATTGAGGCGCTCCAGGCGTGGTCGTTCTTCTGGGACTGGGACATGTCGGTCAACGAGGTCCGCTGGATGACCCACTTCGCCACGACCACAGACGACATCGATCGATTCGTCGCCGGCGTCCGCGCCGCCGTCGCCGACGCGTCCGCCTGAACCGGTTCGCGCCACAACAGGTCGAGTATTCGCGCCACGTGTGAAAGCGGTCGCCAACGGTCGTCGTCGGCCCGGGGACCTTCGGCCCTGCCGCCAGCGACCCGGCGCCACTACCGTGCGGGCACCTTGGGATGGTGCTCGGGAGGTTGAGGATGTCGAAGCTCTCCACGGTGGAGAAGGCGATCGCGCTGGTGCGCCCGGATGACACGCTGGCGGTTGGTCTGGGCCCCGGCATCCCCGGCGAGTTCCTCCATCGCCTCGGTGATCGCGACGACTTCACTCGCCTCGAGATCTTCGGCGCCCTCCTGACCGATCTGTACACGCTGTTCACCCGGGCCGGAGTGCACTATCGCAGCGGGTTCTTCGGGCCGGCGGAACGGTTCCTGCGCGACTCCGGCTGCAACATCGAGTTCGTTCCGGCCGATTTCCGGCGCTTCGCCCCGATCGTCGAGTCGCTGGCTCCCCGGGTGATGGCGGTGGTGTGCGCGCCGCCCGATGCGGACGGGTTCATGAGCCTGTCGTTGCACGCCGGTGCGACGGTCGACGAGCTGCACCGCTGTGCCGCCGACCCCGACCGGGTGCTCATCGTCGAGGTGAGTCCTCGGTTTCCGCGCACGGTCGGGATGCCGCCGGAGCATCCCCATCGGCTCCACGTCGACGAGGCGACGGTGGTGTTCGAGAGCGATCGAGCGCCGTTCCTGCTCGCCGATCCGCCGCCGACCGACGTCGATCGCGCCATCGCTGAACACGCGGCCGCGTACGTGACCGACGGGTGCACGCTCCAGACCGGCATCGGCGGTGTGCCGTCGATGGTCGCGAAGCTGCTGGCCGACGGCCCGGGCGGCGACTACGGCGTGCACTCCGAGATGTTCACCACCGGCCTGATGTACCTGCACCAGGCCGGCAAGGTCACCAATCGAAAGGGCATCTTCGACGGGGTGTCGGTGACCACCTTCGCCGCGGGCACCGAGGAGTTGTACGCGTGGCTCGACGGGAACACCGAGGTGGCGTTCCTCCCCGTCGGCATCGTCAACTCGCCCGAGCTCATCGCCAAGAACCGCCGGATGGTCACGATCAACGGAGCGATGGCGCTCGACCTGTCGGGGCAGGTCGTGGCCGACACCATCGAGGGCCGCCAGTTCTCCGGCATCGGTGGTCACGAGGACTTCGTGGCCGGGCCGGGTCTCCAGCTCGAGGACCGCGCGTTGCTCTGTCTGCCGTCGACGGCCGTGGTGGACGGGGCGGTCGTATCGAAGATCGTGCCGGAGTTGCCGATGGGGTCGATCATCAGCACGCCGCGACATCAGGTGGATGTCGTGATCACCGAGCACGGCGCGGCCGAGTTGCAGGGCAAGACGATCCGGGAGCGTGCACGGGCGCTCGTCGAGATCGCCCATCCCGACTTCCGCGCGGAGCTCGCCGAGACCGCCGCGGCCTGGCCCGTCGACTGATCGAGGTGCCGGTGGTCTGCTCCGGGCGTCGGGCCGGGCAGGGCTGTCGACTGGAAGGGCCGAGAGGACCGCGTGAGCCGAACCGGAAGGGCCCGCTGACGCAATCCAGGCTCAGCCGTGCATATCTGCACCGCTGGGCCTGAATTGCGCCCGTCAGCCGGCGATCCCGTTAGCCGGCGATCCCGTCAGCCGGCGAGTCGGTACACCCGCGAGTTCGCGCCGCCCTCGCGCCGCCGCTACCCGTCGTCGGCGGTGAGCGCCTGCGTCGACGACCACGAGGACTCGATCGCATCGAGCCGCTCCACGGCGGCGTCGCCGATCGCTCGAGCGACGCCGGCGAGCACGGCGTCGAGCGCGGCGAGCGCGCCGACGTAGCTGTCGAACGGGCCGACGGTGTTGGCCTCCACGAGCACGAGCGACGCCGCCCCGCTCGCGATCGGCGACAGGGGGCTGTCGGTCAACGCCACGACCTCCGCACCTCGGGCGACGCACCGTTCGACCGAGTCGGCGACCCACGCGTCGTAGCGTGCGAGGTCGAGCGCGACGACCACGTCGCCGGGGCCGACTTCGGCGAGCGAGCGAGCGACCGACACCGGGTCGCCCCGCAGCGAGCGCACCCCCGGCCGGAGCATCGCGAGGTGCGTTGCGAACTGGCTCACGATTCCGCCCGACGCGCTGCCGGCGATGGTCCACACGTTGCGGTCGGGCTCGGCGAGCGCAGCGACGACGCGATCGAACGTCGGGCGATCGATCGCCCGGAGGCTCTGTTCCACGGCGTCGAGTGCGGCGTGCATCGTCTCGGCCAACACGTCGCCGGGTGCGGGGGAGCGGATGCGCTCGGTCGCGGGACGCAGGCGTCGAGCGAGGTCGCGCTGCACGATGGCCTGCATCTCGGTGAAGCCGTCGAACCCGAGCTTGGCGGCGAGCCGCACGACCGACGCACCGCTCGCGCCCGACCGCTGGGCCAAGTCGGCGACCGTGCCGAAGGCCACCGCCCTCGGGTCGGCGACCACCGATTCGGCGACCCGCCGTTCCGCCCGGCTCAGCCGATCGGACGCCGCACGGACCCTCGCCACCAACTCGTCGTCCACGGCCGAACGCTAGCGGCGGCGTCGGGCGGCGGCGCTGATCCGGCCCTCGCGCCGTCGACGCGCGCAGACTGTGTCGATGCGCAGCGACGCGCGGGCAGCGACCGCACGGGTGATCCGACAGAAGCGATCGGTCCTGCGGTCGAGCCTTGCGGTGGTGTACGGCTGCGCTCGCGAGGTCCTGCGCACCCCGGCGCTGCGCGTGCTGGTCGCGGCAGGGCTCTTCGTGCGCGTCGGCGCGCCGGTGGCCTTCGGACGGCGGCTGTCGCGCCTGGACGATCCCGATGCCGCCGCCTTCGCCCGGTGCGCCGCGGGGGCCGTGCAGGCGTGCGGGTCGACGGCGCAACGGGTGGGCCTGTCGATCGGGCGTTCGGTCGTCGTCGCGGTGATCCAGTTCGTCATCTCGGCGATGCTCGTCAGTGGTTGGCGGCGTGCGTCGCCCCCGGGCGTCGGTGCTGCCGAGGGATTCGCATCACCGGGGCCGGCGCCGGTGCGGTGGGCGCCCGGGCTGGTGGCCGCGACACTGGTCGGCGTCCTGATCGGCCTCACGTCGGCAGCCGCCGACCTCGGTCGGCTGCACGCCCTGGTGACCGCAGCGATCGCCTTCGGATGGTCGTATGTGGCGGCCTACGTGTTGCCGGCGATCGCCATCCACGGCAAGGGGCTCATCGGATCGGTCCGGGCGGCCGTGGGCGTGCTGCGCGCCACGTGGGGTGCCGACATCTTTGCCTGGTCGGGTGTCTGGCTCGTCGGCGGGATCGCGTCGCTCGTCGGGCAGATCCCGCCGCTGCTCGTCGGATGGCTCGGCGCCGACTATCGACCGCAGGTGCGCGTGGCGAACCTGTCGCTCGGTGTTCCGGTCGAGGTCACCTCCGAGGTGATCGCCGTTGCGTTCGTGACGGCGATCCTCTGGGCGGTCGAGTTCCGTCGATCGCCCGGCCGCCTTGACGACGCGGCGCTGTCGACGGTCTCGGGAATCGAGCTCGCCGACAGCGCCGCGCCGCAGATGGGCGCCGAGGGCTAGGCCCGACGGCGACGGGCGAACAGGGTGAGCGCGCCCGCCGCGATCGCTCCGATGCCGACCATCGCGAGCAGCGCCACGGTTCCGCCGGTGACCGGCAGGCTCGTGTAGCCGGCCACCCCGGTGGCGGTGCGCACGGCGTTCGCGGCCTTGTCCGCGAGCACCGTCGGAGTCGAGGGGATCGTGCGAGTCTGCTCCTTGCCCTTGGTCTCGGTGCCGGTCGACGTCTTGGTGCAGGTGATGGCGACCGTCGACGAGACGAGCCCGTTCGTGCTCAGGGCGTTCACGCTCACCGACTGGCCGTTGGTGACGGTCAGCTCGGCCGAGGCGCCGTTGCGGCCCTCGACCACGGTCTCGCCGACCGCCCACGTGTACGCGAGGGTCGACCCGTCGGCCACCGATGCCGTCGCGGTGAACGTGGACGGCTTGCCCGGCTCGAAGTCGGCGGGGCACGTGAGGGTGACGGTCGGACGCGGATGGCCGGTGCACGTCGAGGTGACGGTTGCCGACGCGGTTCCCGTCGGGTCGGTCGCCGCAACGGTGACCACGTCGTCGGCGTCGAGGGTCAGCGTCGCCGATGCGTCGGTCTCGCCGTCGACGGGGGTGCCGTTGACGGTCCACGAGTAGGTCAGCGATTCATCGTCGGCGTCGGCCCCGGTCGCCTCGAAGACGGTCGGCTCGCCGAAGGCGAACGTGTCGGGGCACGTGAGCGCCACGGTCGGTCGGGCCGTTCCCGTGCACGTCGACGTCGCCGCAGCGTCTGCCCCGGCGTGGTCGACGACCCGCACCTCGACCTTCTGACCGCGTTCGACGGTGAGGGACGCGCTGGCCCCGGCCTGACCGTCCACGACCGTGCCGTCGACGCTCCAGCTCAGCGTGAGCGTGTCGTCGGCGTCGGCGTCGGACGCGGTTGCCGTGAAGACGCTGGGCTCGCCGAACACGAGGTTGTCGGGACAGGTGAGCGTCACCGTCGGGCGGTGGTTGCCTCCGCAGTCGCCGGTGGCGGGCGCCGACACCGCGCCGTCGGCGTCGGTGACGGTCGTGGCGAGCACGTCGCCCTCGTGCAGGGTGAGCCGCGCCTTCGGTCCGGTGACGCCGTCGACCACGATGCCGTTGACGGTCCAGGTGAACGTGAGCTCGTCGCCGTCGGGATCGGCGCCGTTGGCGACGAAGTCGAACGGCTCGTCCCAGACCATGTCGTCGGGGCAGCTGATGGTGACGCTCGGCGGACGATTGGCCTCGGTGCCGTCGCAGGTGACGTCGATCGCCGGGCTGTCGAGGGTGCCGTCGTTCGCCACGACCGACACCGTGTCGCCTGCGTGGATCACGAGGCTCGCGGTGGGACCGTTCTGGCCGTCGACGGCGACGCCGTTGATGCTCCAGCGGAAGGTCAGCGGGTCCTCGTCGGCGTCGGCGCCAGCGGCGGTGAACACGGTCGGCGTGCCGAACACGATGCCGTTGGGACAGCTCATCGACACCGAGGGCGCACGGTTGGGCTCGCCGCCCGTGCACGGCGCCGCCGCCTCCGGGCTGAGCAGGCCGGTCTCATCCATCACCGCCACGGTGAGCACGTCGCCGCGCTGCAAGGCGAGGGTGATGGTCGGGCCCGTGCTCGACGTGAGCGCCTCGCCGTTGCGTCGCCAGGTGTAGGTCAGCTGGCCACCGTCGGGATCGTCGCCGGCTGCGCTGAACGTCGCGTCGGCGCCGAAGCGGAAGTCCTGCGGACACGAAACCGTCACCGTCGGCGGATTCGCCCCGGTGCAGGTCGCATCGGCGCTCGCCGAGTGCTGCGACGAGTCGGTCACGGCGACCGACACCTTGTCGCCACGGTTGAGCGTGATGGTGGCCGTCGCTGCGTTGGCGCCCGCGACCGGTGCGCCGTTGACACTCCACACGTACGTGAGCGGATCGCCGTCGGGGTCGACCGCCGTCGCAGTGAACACGAGCGGCTGGCCGTAGACAATGCCGCCGGCGGGGCACGCGATCGACACGGTCGGCGGAGCGTTCGTCGTCCAGGTCACCGTGATGACGTCGGTCGACTGGGCGGTGCCGGCCTTTGCGATCACGAGCTTCTGGCGGCCCGGATGGATGAAGACGCGGCCGGCGTGCACCTCGGCCGAGCCGGTGCGCAGTGCGACGGTGACCCCGTCGCGGGGATCGGTGGAGGTGAGGCAGAAGCGACGCTCGGTCGTGAGCGTCCAGATGGTCGTGGCGGTGTCGCACACGTCGCCGTTGGCGGGATGGGGATGCACGGCGGGGTCGGACGGTTCGATCGTGATCGGCGAGTCCGAGGTGGTGGCGACGTCGAAGAAGATCGGCTGGCCGCTCGCAGCGCTCGCGGTCTTGGGCGAGACCTCGAGCGTGCCGGCTGGCTCCGCCGGTGTGGGGTTCGCGGTGGCATCGGCGACGAGCGCCTGGTAGCGGGCCACCACGGCGGGGTCGTTGGCCGGGTCGTTCACCGCGAGCTCGAACCCGTCGGAGAAGTGCCAGATGGCCGACTCGCGGCGGCGATCTCCACCGGATCGAGGGTTTCGGTCGCGTTGGTTTGCGACAGGATGCGCGAGATGTTGGCGAGGTTCGGGACGTTCGAGGTGTCCCAGCTCCTCTCGTCGTACGACACCCCGAACTCGATCACGGTCGAGATGTCGATGCAGAACATGAACGAGGGGCTGCTGTTCAGGTCGACCTGGAACAGCATCGTGGCGAGCTGACGGCTCTCCCCCTTGTGGGTGCCAACGACGTTGTTGCCGCGCGGGCCCGATTGGGGCGTCACCGACGAGGCGGCCTGCACGTCGTCGAAGAAGATGCCGAAGCCGCCGAGCAACAGCGCGACGGCGATGAGCCCGCCGATGAGCCGCTTGGGGCCGGAGCCGATGGTTCGCTGCATGTGGAGACCTCCGCCACTGGCGACGCGCCCGGCCCGCCCACCGCGGGGTCACGTGCAACGTCGGGAACCCACGCTGCGTGGATCCCATCTCGCAGTGTGTCGGCGCGACGCCGCAGCGCGACCGGGTGGTTCCCGCGGCGCACTGGGGCAAACGGCCCAGTGCGCCGGTGACGAGTCAGTGCGCCCGTGGCGAGTCAGGAGCGCTGGTGGCGAGTCAGGAGCGACGGACGCGCAACGCCACGGGGAGCGCACCGACGGTGAAAGAGACGAAGTCGTCGCCACCCGCGTCGAGGTAGGTGACCGACGTTGCGAGCACGGCGTCGCGCACGGCTCCCTCGTGGCGTCGAACGGCGGCATCGATCGGGGCGGGCAGCGCAAGGTCGAGCGCGATGCGGTCGGTGATCGCGAGGTCCAGGTCCTTGCGGGTCTGCTGCACGAGCCGGATCAGGTCGCGTGCGAGACCCTCGGCCTCGAGTTCGGGGGTCACGGTCGTGTCGAGCGCGGCCACGAGCCCGAGGTCGACGACGCGGCCTTCGGCGTCGACGTAGCGGACCGCAGCCGCGGCCTGCCCCTCGATCGGCGCGAGGGCCAGTTCGAACTGGCCCTCGCGCAGCGTGTGGTGGGCCACCTCGACGGTGCCGTCGCCGTTGTCGGTCCACTCGCCGGCCTTCGCCGCCTTGATGACGGCCTGCACCTCGCCGCCGAGCAGCGGACCGAGGACGCGGGCGTTCGGTCGCAGCACCTGCTCGCCGAGCGCCGAGGAATCGTCGGTCACGATGACCTCACGCACGTTCACCTCGTCGCGGATCAGCCCATCGAGGCCCGCCAGCGCCGCACTGCGTTCGCCGGCGACGGTCAGCGTGGCGAGCGGCAGCCGCGTGCGGAGGCCGTGCTCCTCGCGCAGGCCGAGCGCAGCCGAGCACACGGCGCGGGTCTCGTCCATGGCGGACACCAGGTTGGGGTCGGCCGGGAGCGCCGCCGCATCGGGCCAGTCGGCCAGGTGCACGTCGCGGCCGGTGAGGCCTCGATACAGCTCGTCCGACAGCATCGGCAGGAGCGGCGCGGTCAGGCGCAGCAGCGTGGTGAGCACGGTGTAGAGGGTGTCGTAGGCATCGCGCTTGTCGTCGCTGAGCGTGCCCGCCTCGACGGACCCCGGTGCCCAGAACCGGTCTCGGCTGCGGCGGATGTACCAGTTGTTGAGCGCGTCCATGAACGCGACGACCTCGTGGCACGCGCCGGCGATGTCGTAGGCGTCGAGTCGTTCGGTCACCAGGTCGACCAGCGACCGGGTCTTCGCGATCGCGTAGCGGTCGAGCAGCCCGGTCGCACCGCTGCGCTCGCTCGCCGTGTAGCCGTCGACGTTCGCGTAGCGGCAGAAGAACGCGTACGCGTTCCAGATCGGGTTGATGACGAGGCGCACCACGTCGGCGATGCCCGAGCCGTCCTCCGCGATCTTGAGCTCACCGCCCCGCAGCACCGGCGAACTCATGAGGTACCAGCGGAGCGGGTCGGCGCCGATCGTCTCCATCACCTCGACGGGGTCGGGGTAGTTGCGAAGGCGCTTGGAGAGCTTGCGGCCCTGGGAGTCCAACACGTTGCCGTGGCAGATCACGTTGCGGAAGGCCGGACGGTCGAACAGGGCCGTCGCCAGCACGTGCAGTGTGTAGAACCAGCCGCGAGTCTGGGGGATGTACTCGACGATGAAGTCGGCCGGGTTGTGCTCGTCGAACCAGTCCTTGTTCTCGAACGGGTAGTGGACCTGGGCGAAGGGCATGGAGCCGGACTCGAACCAGCAGTCGAGCACCTCGGGCACGCGGCGCATCATCGAGGCGCCCGTCGGGTCGTCGGGGTTGGGGCGCACGAGGTCGTCGATGGCCGGGCGGTGCAGGTCGGCGAGGCGGACCCCGAAGTCGGCCTCGATCTCGTCGAGCGACCCGTAGACGTCGGTGCGCGGGTACGCGGGGTCGTCGCTGCGCCACACCGGGATGGGCGCGCCCCAGAACCGGTTGCGCGAGATCGACCAGTCGCGGGCGCCCTCGAGCCACTTGCCGAACTGGCCGTCGCGGATGTGCGACGGGATCCAGTTGATCTCCTGGTTGTGCGCCAGCAGGCGATCCTTGATCGCGGTCACCTCGACGTACCACGAGGAGACGGCCTTGTAGATGATCGGCGTGTCGGTCCGCCAGCAGTGCGGGTAGTTGTGGTCGTAGGTGTCGTGGCGGACCACCGCGGGACTCGTCGCGCAGGCGGCGGGCGACCAGCGGGTTGGCGTCGAACACGTTGGTGCCGGCCCAATCGGTGACCTCGGCGGTGTAGCGGCCGAGGTCGTCGACGGGCGACACGAGCGCGATGCCGTTCGACTCGCCGACGCGCTGGTCGTCTTCGCCGTGGCCGGGGGCCACGTGCACGAAGCCGGTGCCGTCGTCGTCGGAGACGTAGTCGTCGACCAGCACCCGGAACGCGCTCTCGTGGCCCGAGAAGTAGTCGAACAGGGGCCTGTAGGTGCGATCCGCCAGGTCGGCGCCGCTGAACTCGGCCACGACGCGGTGCTCGTCGCCGAGGTCGGCGGCGTAGCGCCCGACGGCCGACGCTCCGAGCACGACGTATCGGGTGCCTCCCTGCGTCTCGTTGTGCGGCGACTCGACGATCACATAGCGCAGCTGCGGCCCGGCGCACAGGGCCAGGTTCGCCGGCAGCGTCCACGGGGTCGTGGTCCACGCCCACGCCTCGAGATCGCCTGGGTCGCCTGCGGCCGGATCGAGGCGGAACCGCACCGTCAGCGCCGGATCCTGTCGAGGACGGGTGGCGTCGTCGAGGCGGATCTCGAAGTTCGACAGCGGCGTCTCGGCGCCCCACGAGAACGGCATGACCCGGTACGCCTCGTACACGAGCCCCTGGTCCCACAGGCGCTTGAACGCCCACATGACCGACTCCATGTACGACGCGTCGAGCGTCTTGTAGTCGTTGGCGAAGTCGACCCAGCGCGCTTGGCGGGTGACGTAGCGCTCCCATTCTGCGGTGTAGCGCAGCACCGACGTGTGGCATGCCGCGTTGAACCGGTCGATGCCGTACTCGGTGATCTGCGCCCGCCCGGAGACGCCGATCTCCTTCTCCGTGCTCATCTCGACCGGCAGTCCGTGGCAATCCCAACCGAAGCGCCGCTCGACGCGGTGGCCGCGCATGGTCTGGTACCGCGGCACGACGTCCTTGACGTACCCGGTGAGCAGGTGGCCGTAGTGGGGCAGCCCGTTCGCGAAGGGCGGCCCGTCGTAGAACACGTACTCGTTGTCGGCGGGCCGCTGGTGGACGGAGGCCTCGAAGGTGCCCTCGCGCGCCCAGCGCTGCAGCACCCCGCGCTCGATCGCCGCGAAGTCGGGGCGGGAGGGCGGCTCGGGGTAGGGGGTATCGGGGGAGGGCGCGACGGGGCCGGACATGGCCGTCGAGGTTACCGCCGAGTCGGGTGGGCTTCGGGCAGCGCCGTTGGGTTTCGGGCAGCGCCGGTGGGCTCAGGGCAGGAGGGTTGCCGGCGAACCCGGTTCGGGGAGCGGGGCCGTGCGGTCGTAGTGCCACTCGCCGGTGTCGAGCCACAGGCGGTGCCGACCGGTGGGCGTGGGCTCGTCGGGTTCGACGCCCGTTTCGTATGCGTCGTCGCCGTGATAGAGCGCCGCGGGGCGACCGTCGAGCATCGCGAACACGGTGGCGAAGTGCTCCACGGGCTGGTTGCGCCAGTGGTGAGAGGCCGGCTCGACTGCGTCGGTCGGGCCGCCGAGCAGTTGTGTGAGCGTGATGAACGTCGGCGGCGCCAGTTCGACCTCGCCGCGGCGCTGGGCGTCGAGGACGGCGGCGGGGGAGGCCCAGCGGTGCGCCCGGATCTCGCCGTCGTCGATCGTCACCGATCCCGCGGGCGCGGCGGCGATGAAGAAGGCGGTCGAATACCGCCGGTGCGCCTGAGGCGGCGGGGTCCAATGCGAGAACCGCACCATGGACGCCGGGTCGACCCTGAGATCGCACTCCTCCGCCGCCTCGCGCGCCGCGGCGCTGCGCTCGGCCGCTCGCCGATCGTCGGGACGGTCGGGGTCGTGGTCGCCGGGATCGACCCGGCCGCCGGGGAACACCCACATGCCGCCGGCGAACTCGAGCTTCGAGTCGCGTCGCAGCATCAGCACTTCGACGCCGTCGCGCACGAGAATCACGGTCGCCGCGGGCACGATCTGCACCCCGTCGGCCGCCGGGTTCGTGAAGTTCCGGCCGACGACCGCCTCCAGATCGCTCACTTCGTGCTCCTCCGCGTGGTCGAACCGGAAGATCGTAAACCCTCCTGTGGACGCGACGCGACGAGGAATCGCGCGCTGGGTGACCGGGGAGTGAACGGTGTCGGGCATCTCGGCGAGCGGGTCGCGCGCTCCGTGTCGCGATTCCGCTATCTCACTCTAGGAACAGGCAAGAACACCCATAGTGTTCGTTGACACGTCCGTAGTTTCATGGCTGTAATTACAGGACGCCGGAACGGCGAGGGTACGGCAAGAGGGCGCGCTGGGCTGGCAGGCCCCGGCGTCGTCGCAACTCACACATCGGAACCGGCCTCGCCGGTTCGAGTTCGCCGTCCCCAAGAACGGATCACGAAAGCAGAGGGAAGACGTGGCGATCCACGAGGACATTCGACCGGTCATCGTCTCCGACGAGATCGAAATCACCGAAGCGCCGGCACCGACCCAGATGCGCGTGCGCAAGCGCGACGGCAGCCTCGAACCCGTCAACCTCGACAAGATCGTCCGGGCGATCAGCCGCTGCGCCCAGGGCGTCGACGGCTCGCCCGAACTGGCAGCGCTCGACGGCGTCGACGTGATGCGGGTCGCCACCCGCACCATCTCGGGCCTCCATGACGGCGCGACGACCGAGCAGCTCGACGAACTCTCGATCCGCACTGCGGCATCGCTCATCAGCGACGAGCCCAACTACTCGCGTCTCGCCGCCCGCATGCTGGCCACGGTGGTCGACAAAGAGGTGCAACACCACGACGTCTACTCGTTCAGCCAGTCGATCGCGCTCGGCCAGGTGCAGGGCCTCATCAACGAGACCACCGCCGCGATGGTCTCGGCGAACAGCCGCAAGCTCAACGACGCGATCGCACCCGAGCGCAACTGGCGCTACGAGTTCTTCGGCCTGCGCACGGTGTACGACCGGTACCTCCTGCGGCACCCGGAGACCCGCAAGGTCATCGAGAACCCGCAGTACTTCCTCATGCGCGTCGCGTGCGGATTGTCGGTGAACCCCGACGAGGCGATCGAGTTCTACCGGCTCATCAGCTCGCTCGACTACCTGCCGAGCTCACCCACGCTGTTCAACTCGGGCACCGCCCACCCGCAGATGTCGAGCTGCTACCTCCTCGACTCGCCCGAGGACAACCTCGACTCGATCTACGACCGCTACCGCGACGTGGCCCGCCTCTCGAAGCACGCCGGAGGCATCGGCCTCTCCTACAGCCGCATCCGCTCGCCGGGGCTCGCTCATCCGCGGCACCAACGGTCTGTCGAACGGCATCGTGCCGTGGCTCAAGACCCTCGACGCCTCGGTCGCCGCGGTCAATCAGGGCGGCCGGCGCAAGGGTGCGGCGTGCGTGTACGTCGAAACCTGGCACGCCGACATCGAGGAGTTCCTCGAGCTGCGCGACAACACGGGCGACCTGTCCCGACGGACCCACAACCTGAACCTCGCCAACTGGATCCCCGACCTGTTCATGCAGCGGGTCGAGAAGGACTGGCAGTGGTCGCTGTTCGACCCGAAGAAGGTGCCGCATCTCGTCGACCTGTACGGGGCCGACTTCGAGCAGGCGTACCTGGAGGCCGAGTCGGCCGGGCTCTACGAGCGGCAGGTGCCGGCCCGCCAGATCTACCAGCGCATGATGCGCACGCTCGCCGAGACCGGCAATGGCTGGATGACCTTCAAGGACGCCTCGAACCTGAAGGCGAACCAGACGGGCCGGCCGGGCAACGTCGTGCATCTCTCGAACCTGTGCACCGAGATCCTCGAGGTCACGAACCAGGACGAGACGGCGGTATGCAACCTCGGGTCGGTGAACCTGGGCGCGTTCGTCGTCGACGGGGCCGTCGACTACGAGCGGCTCGGCCAGGTCGTGCGCCTCGCCGTGCGCTACCTCGACCGGGTCGTCGACATCAACTTCTACCCGACCGACGAGGCCGGCGTCTCCAACGCAAAGTGGCGCCCGGTCGGCCTCGGGCTCATGGGCCTGCAGGACGTGTTCTTCAAGCTCAAGCTGCCCTTCGACGCACCGGAGGCCCGCGAGATCTCCACGCGGATCAGCGAAGAGATCTACTTCAACGCACTGTGGGCCTCGAGCGAGCTGGCCGAGGCGTCGGGTGCACACGCCGGGTTCGCCGAGACCCGCGCCGCCAAGGGCGAGCTGCAGTTCGACCTGTGGGGCGTCACCCCGTCCGACCCCGCTCGCTGGCAGACCCTGCGAGATCGCATCGCCGAACACGGCCTGCGCAACTCACTGCTCGTCGCGATCGCTCCGACCGCGACGATCGCGTCGATCGCCGGGTGCTACGAGTGCATCGAGCCGCAGGTGTCCAACCTGTTCAAGCGCGAGACGCTGTCGGGCGAGTTCCTGCAGATCAACACCTACCTGGTGCGCGACCTACAGGCCCGCGGGCTGTGGAACGAGTCGGTGATCGCCGCCATCAAGCGGGCCGAGGGGTCGGTCGAGGAGATCGAGGAGATTCCCGCCGACCTGCGGGCGATCTACCGCACCGCGTGGGAGTTGCCGATGCGCTCGCTCGTCGACATGGCCGCCGCCCGTGGCGCCTTCGTCGATCAGAGCCAGTCGCTCAACTTGTTCATGGAGTCCCCCACGATCGGGAAGCTCAGCTCCATGTACCTCCACGCCTGGAAGCGGGGGCTCAAGACCACCTACTACCTGCGCTCCCGGCCGGCCACCCGCATCAACCAGACCACCACGTCCGGCCCTCCGCACCGACCCCGCCCGGGTCCCACCGGCGGCGAGTCGCAGCGCAAGTCCTTCACCGAGGAGGAGGCGCTCGCCTGCTCGCTCGAGAACCCCGAGTCCTGCGAGGCCTGCCAGTAGCGGCGGGCGCACACCTCGGCTTCGACCTCACCCACCCCTCACCGCGCCTGGAGTCCCCCGGCCGCATCCCCACCCCTGAATTCGACGTGCTGCCGGGCTTCGACCCCGAACCGGCATCGTTGGCCCCGGCGACGTCGAAGTCGCTCCTTGACCCGGGCTTCAACCTCACCCTGCGCCCCATGCGGTACCCGCAGTTCTACGACATGTACCGCGACGCGATCCGCAACACGTGGACCGTCGAGGAGGTCAACCTCTCCGACGACGTCATCGACCTGACCAACAAGCTGCTGCCGGCCGAGCGGCACCTGATCAACCGCCTTGTCGCCTTCTTCGCGACCGGCGACTCGATCGTGTCCAACAACCTGGTGCTCAACCTCTACAAGCACATCAACGCCCCCGAGGGCCGGATGTACCTGTCGCGCCAGCTCTACGAAGAGGCGCTGCACGTCCAGTTCTACCTGACGCTGCTCGACACCTACATCCCCGACCAGGCCGAGCGCGCCGCGGCGTTCGACGCCATCGAGAACATCCCGTCGATCCGCCGCAAGGCCGAGTTCTGCTTCAAGTGGATCGGCTCGATCAACGAGCTCGACGAGTTGGCGACCCGCGAGGACCGCAAGAAGTTCCTGCTGAACCTCATCTGCTTCGCCGCGTGTATCGAGGGCCTGTTCTTCTTCGCCGCGTTCGCGTACGTGTACTTCCTCCGCTCCAAGGGTCTGCTCAACGGGCTCGCCTCAGGCACCAACTGGGTGTTCCGCGACGAGTCGTGCCACATGAACTTCGCCTTCTCGGTGATCGAGGAGGTGCGCGCCGAGGAGCCGGATCTCTTCGACGACGACCTCTCGGAGCGCATCACGGCGATGATCCGCGAGGCGATCGACTGCGAGACCCAGTTCGCCCAGGACGTGCTCAGCCAGGGTGTCGCCGGCATGTCGGTGGCCGATACCCGCCAGTACCTCGAGTACGTGGCCGATCAGCGGCTCGCGACGCTGCACCTCCCCAAGGTCTACGGCTCCAAGAACCCGTTCGCGTTCATGGAGCTCCAGGACGTGCAGGAACTCACGAACTTCTTCGAGCGCACCACGAGTGCGTACCAGGTCGGCGTCGAGGGTGAGGTTGCCTTCGACGAGGACTTCTGACGGTTCGTCTCCGCCTCACCCCACGGTTCGCGCCTGCCAGCAGCGAGCAGCGAACGTCCCGGCGGACTCCCTCCCGCCGGGACGTTCGAGTGCGCGGGCGGCGTTCGTCGAGCGGCCTCAGCCGATGATTCGGTCGCGTATCCCGGAGATCGGCAGTTCCACCTCGGCCGCGCCGTCGTCGGCCGAGACCGCCGCGGCGGCGGCGAGCTCGAGGAGCATCCGACCGAACCCAACCGGGCAGACGCGCCCGCCGCGGCGGGCGATCGCCCCGACGAACCCGCGGACCGTCGCCAGGTAGCCCAGGTCGGCCAACGCTGGCTCGATGCCGTCCACCAGCGTGGTTGGCACCGGCTCGGGGCGACCGTCGATCTCGAGTCCGAGCTGTGGCGCGAGCTCGGCGCGCACCGTGCCGGTCGAGCTCGCGATTTGCACCGCACACATCGTGGTCTCGTCGCGGAACGCCGCGTCGACCACGGCGATCAGCCCCGACGACAGGCGAACCTCCAGGTGCGCACCGGTATCGAGGCGGCACCGAAGGCCGCGGATCTCGAGGTCTCCGAGCGTCGCGCAGAGCAGCGAGAGCGCGTGGGGCACGAGCAGGCGAAGCGCACGTCGGCCGGTCGTTTCGGGGTCGTCCTCGTCGGTCGCGGCAGCGTGGAGGATGACCGACAGGTGTTCCAGGTCGCCGAGCGCGGCGCGGTGCCGTACCGCAGCGTCGACGACCGGGGCGAAGAGGAGGTGTGCGCCGAAGCACGCCGGTGCCCCCGTGGATTCCGCCGCGGCGATGAGCCGGTCGACATCGGCCAGCCGCGGTGCGAGCGGAGGCCAGATCAGCACGGGAAGCCCGGCGAGCGCGGCGTCGGTCGCGACCTGGGAGGCCTCGGCGGCGTCGTCGTGGGCGACGATGACGGCATCGGCGCGCCCGCCGATGCCAGCGAACGACAGCGGGCGCACCTGTGCCAACGACGCGAGTTCCTCGGCGTCGCCCAGAGCGGCGCGGCGACGCCGACGAGCTGCACGCCGTCGGTGTGGGCCGCCGCGAGTAGCGCTAGGCGTGCGTCGCCGCCGGTACCGGCGATCGCGAGACGGATCACGAACCGCTCAGTCGTTCCACAACGGGCGCCATGGCCTCGATGGCATCCTGTTGGAAGACCACATACGAGACGCCCCAACGGTCGCGGTTCACCTCGAGCGACGCGCAGATCTCATCGACCGTTCCGGCGACCACCGCCGGGGTCGTGAGCACGTCGGTGGGATCGATGCCGAACATGGGCGCGACCCCGGCAGCGAGCCCAGCGCGGTCGTCGGTCACGCTCGCGAAGAACACCAACACGTTGAGCTCGATGTCGTCGAAACGATCGCCGGCCCCCTCGCGAACCCAGCCGACCTTGCGGTCGAACCGGTCGGCGGCCGCGTCGCGTGCTGCGTCCGCGTCGATGGCCCCGGAGTGAATCGACGGGTTGACGCCCACGATGTCGGCGTTCGCCCCGGCATAGCGGAGCATCCTCGGCGATCCACCGCCGATGAGGAGTCGTGGGCCGCCTGCGGTGACCGGCACCGGGAGCCCGCTGTGGGCCGTGATGCGGTAGTGCGTTCCGGCGTGATCGAACGGCTCGCCCGACCAGACGCCGCGGATCACGTCGACGCCCTCCATGAAGCGCTCCACGCGTGTCCCCGGTTCGTCGTAGGCGATGCCGGACTCGACGTAGTCGGTGCGCATCCATCCCGCGCCGAGGCCGAACTCGACCCGGCCGTTCGAGATGGCGTCGAGCGTCGCGATCTCCTTCGCCAACACGAGGGGGTGGCGGTAGTCGTTGTCGAACACCAGCGCGCCCACGTTCAACGTCTTGGTGACCGCCGCCGCCGATGCGAGGGCGGTGAGCGGCGCGAGCTGGTCCCCGAAGTGATCGGGGACGAACAGCGTGGAGTAGCCGAGCTCCTCGACGCGTCGGGCCGAGTCGAGCCAGGTCGACCCGTCGAGTGGGCGATGCAATTGGATACCGAATCGGAAGCGACGATCGTGTGCCACAGAACCCCTGTCGGTCGGCGGTGAGGCGGGCGGTTGGCCGATCAGTGTAGGGGCGGGCTCCCGTCCGAAGGCCGGGCGGGTCTGCGGCTAACCTGCATCGCTCGTGGCCCCCCTCGTCCGCTCGCGCTTCGTCCGAATCGTGGTGTCCTGGCTCGGTGCCACCGCGGCCGGAACCGCGGCGATCGTCGCGGTGATGGTGTTGCTGGCGAACACACTGTCGGACGTGCCGAAGGCCTGGTCGGCCCACACCGAGAAGCCGATTCTCTTGTCGAAGGTCGCCACTCGGTCGGTCGTCTACAACGTGAACGGCGAGGAGATGGCGCTGTTGTTCGCCGCGGAGGACCGCGAGGAGGTGTCGCTCGACCGTGTGCCCCAGCTGCTGCGCGACGCCGTGCTGACCATCGAAGACCGCGACTTCTACCAGCACAAGGGCGTGAACCTCCGCTCCGGCGCCCGGGCGCTCTTCACCGATCTGGGCGCGGGCGGCTCGGCGCAGGGCGGCTCGACGATCACCCAGCAGCTCATCAAGAACCTGGTGACGGGCAGCCAGCAGACGCTCGACCGCAAGGTGCGCGAAGCGATCCTGGCGGTGCGGCTCGAGAAGCAGATGTCGAAGGACGAGATCCTCGAGCGCTACCTCAACGTGGTGTACCTGGGTCACGGTTCCTATGGCGTGCAGGCGGCGTCCGAGACGTACTTCAACAAGAACGTGAGCGACATCGGCTGGCCCGAGGCGGCGCTGCTCGCGTCGCTCATCCGCAACCCGGTCGGCTACAGCCCGATCTCCTCGCCGGAGCTGTCCCGTGAGCGGCGTGCCCTCGTGGCGCGGCTGCTGTTCGAGAACCACAAGATCGACGCCGCGCAACGCCAGGCGATCCTCGACGCGCCGCTTCCGGAGCGCCTGTTCAAGCGCGGGTCCACCACGGCCGACGCGCAGCTCGTCGGCGGCAACTACTTCTCCGAGCGGGTCAAGCAGGACCTGCTCGCGCTTCCGGCGCTCGGCTCATCGCCCGAAGCGCGCTACGACACGGTGTTCAACGGCGGGCTGCGCGTCTACACCACCTATGACCCCGGTGCGCAGGCGGCGGCCGAGACGGCCGTGAGGTCGGTCCCCGACACGAAGGGCAAGTTCTTCACCGGCCTCGCTGCGGTCGACCCGGCGACCGGCGCGGTGCGGGCGATGGTGGGCGGACCGGACTTCGCCACGTCGAAGTACAACTACGTCACGCAGGGCTGGCGCCAGCCCGGCTCGTCGTTCAAGACGTTCGTGCTCCTCGCGGCGCTCGAGGCCGGGTACGTGCCGTCCGACACGATCGCCGGCACCAGTCCGTGCCGGTTTCCGAACGCATCCGAGAAGCTCGGCTACAGCCAGATCGAGAACTCCGGTGGGTCGGGTGGCAAGGTCGGCGACCTTGTGTCGCAGACCCAGTCGTCGTCGAACTGCGCGTACATGCGGCTCGGCCAGACCGTCGGCCCCGAGCAGGCGGCGGCCATGGCCGCGAAGCTCGGGATCACCACGATCAGCGACACCGACGGACGCGAGATCCCGATGACCGAGGAGATCCCGCTGACCCTGCCGATCGGGTCGCAGGAGGTCCACCCGGTTGCCATGGCTGCCGCGTACGCGGCGATCGCGAACGGCGGCCTCTACCACGCCCCGTACTACATCGAGAAGGTCGAGACCGCCGATGGGCGCCTGCTGTATCAGCACACCGATCCCGGTGTGTACGCGTTCTCGCCACAGACGGCACGTCTCGCCACCCAGGTGCTGGCCAAGAACGTGACCGGCGGCACCGGCCGCAACGCGGCACTGAAGAAACAGCCCGCCGCAGGCAAGACGGGCACCACCTCGAAGAACGTCGACGCGTGGTTCGTCGGGTTCACGCCATACCTCGCCACCGCGGTGTGGATCGGTTCGCCGGACGACCAGGAGACCGTCAAGATTCGCGGGGTCGACATGATGGGCGGCAACTACCCGGCGAAGGTATGGGGCGCGTTCAACGAGGCGTTCCATCAGGGGCGCGAGGTGCTGCAGTTCGAGAAGCCCGAGCCGACCCGCAAGGGCAAGTTCATCCGCTACACCAACAAGTACGACCGGGGCGCCCCGGCGACGACGGTGCCGAAGAAGCCGACCACGCCGTCGCGCACGACGGGGGCGTCGGGTTCGTCGGGCAAGACCACGACCACGGTCAAGGGCTCGACCAAGACGACCACGAAATCGCCGGCGACCACGACGAAGCGCTCAGGGGGCTAGGTTCGGCATCGATGCGTCGGGCTGTGGCCGCGACGGCTCGAAACCGACGAGGCGAACGAGGAGGTGCGGTGAGCGATCTCGACACCCTGCTGGAGGTCCAGGATCTCGACACGCGGGCGGATCAGCTGCGGCACCGACTTGCGCACGATGCAACGCTCAGCGAGGTGCGCACCCGTGAGGCGATGCTGGCCGAGCTCGACGGCGAGATCGGCCAGTTGGAGCGCGAACGCGACCAGTTCCGCCGGGAGCAGCGCCGCCACGAGGACGAGGTGGCGCTGTGCGACGAGAAGATCGCTCACGTCGACGCGACGCTGTACGGCGGCACGGTGACCGCGCACAAGGAACTCGAAGCCCTCCAGGCCGAACTGACCATGCTGAAGGCGCGCAAGTCCGAGATCGAGGACCACGTGATCGAGCAAATGGAGCTGGGGGAACCGCTCGACAACGACCTCGGCGAACTCGCGGCGACGCGGGCCGCGCTCCTCCAACGCATCGAGGAGGCCGCGGCGGCGGTCACGATCATGCAGGCCGAGGTCGCGGTTGGCCTCGACGAGGTCGCGGCCAGGCGGGATGCGCTGGTGGGGGACCTGCCCCAGGAGCTGGTGGCGGCCTACGAGCGTTCCCGGCAGGCCGCCGGCGGGCAGGGCGTGGCTCGCCTCGCCGCCGGAGGGCGCTGCGAGGGCTGCCATCTGACCCTGCCGCGCGCCGAGTACGAGTCGCTCAAGCGCGCGGCGATCGATGAGCTGCTCCATTGCCCCGAATGCGGTCGGATCCTGGTTCGCTGACGGTGTTCATCTGGTTCACGGCCGGCTCGGTCGCCATCGTGTGGACGGTCTTTCGGAGCCCGGCCGTCGACTACCGAACGGTCGCGCTGGGTTCGCTGCTGGCGTTGGCGGAGGTGCCGTTCGGTATCGGCCCGCTCCAGAGTCTCGCCGCGTCAGTGGCGGCGCTCGTCGTGGTGATGGGTGTGACGGTCGGTCGTCGGCTGACGCGCCGGCGCTGGCTCGGCGTGCCGATCGGCATGTTCCTGCACCTGGTGCTCGATGGGTCATGGTCGAATGCTGACGTCTTCTGGTGGCCGGCACGAGGTTGGGCCTTTCCGGCCGGCTCCGCCCCGGTCATGGCGCGCGGCGTCTATTCGCTCGTCCTCGAACTCGCGGGGGTGCTCATTGCCCTCTGGCTGTGGGGCGAGTTCGGGCTGGCCGACTCGGCCCGGCGGACGCGGTTCCTGCGCAGCGGCCAGCTCGACCGGTCCTTCGTCGCCACCGAACCCCCCGACCCGAGGCCGTCGCGGTGGGGTGCAGTCATGATGCTGATCGTTCGGCACGGCCGAACCGAATCGAACCGGTCGGGCCTGCTGCTCGGACGTGCCGACCCGCATCTCGACGGGCTCGGAGTCGCTCAGGCGGCAGCGTGTGCCGAGTGGCTCGGCACGGTCGACCGGGTCGTGACCTCGCCGCTGCGCCGCGCCGTCGCCACCGCGCACGCGATCGCGGCGGTCGGCGATGTCTCGATCGAGATCGATGAGCGGCTGATCGAGCTCGACTACGGCGACTGGGACGGTCGGCCGGTGGCTGATGTGACCGCGGATGAATGGGCGGGCTGGCGTGCCGATCCGTCGTTCGCCCCGCCGGGAGGCGAGTCGCTCAGCGCGCTCGATGTGAGGGTACGCGACGCGCTCTCGGAGCTTGCCGCCGACGACCGCGCCCGCGGTGCCCGGCGCACCGTGGTGGTGAGCCACGTTTCACCGATCAAGTCCGCCGTGGCGTGGGCGCTGGGCGTCGGCCCGGAGACGACGTGGCGCATGTTCGTTGCTCCGGCGTCGATCTCCACCATCGAGGTCCGCGACGCCGGCGTGGTGCTCGCCGGGTTCAACGAGCGCGGTCACCTGCGCGCCCTCACCGGCGAGTGACGCGCACCTCGACCAACTCCGCCCCCGGCGACGTCCGCACCGTCGCCACACCCGACTGCGGCGAGCTGGTGATCGCTCCGCCGGTGACCACGGCGTCGTAGCCGCGGGGGTACACCCGCGTGGGGAGCGCGATCGCCGTCCGCGCATCGATATCGGGGTCCGGTCGATACGTGAGGCGGAATGCACCGGTGCCCGGGTCGAACGACGAGTCGACCACGCGCCCGGCCGTCGCCTGGGCGTAGGCGCGCACGATCTGCGCCTCCACCTCGTCGGGGATCGCCGAATCGGTGTGGAGCGTGCTCGCTTCGGCAGCGGGCGCGAGGTGCCAGTACATCCACGACAGGTGCTCGCGGTCGGCGGCCTCGGCGAACAGGGTCGCGTCGATCGGGTTCGCGGACGCCCCGAACTCGTCCACCATGCGCGGACCGCCGTGTCGAGCGGCGATGCGCCGGCCGGCCGCGAGGCCGCGTGCGAAGCGATCGGAGCACTTGGCTGCTGTAGCCGGGTCCGACGGGGCCGTGGCGCCTCCGTCGGTGTCCTGGCAATACAGGTGCCACGCGAGCCCGACCGGCGGGCCGGAGCCCGGTTCGGTGAACGGACGCAGCGAGGACGATGCGATGAGCTCGGTGGGCGCAAACGGCTCGGCCCAGATCGGGAGCATCGGTGCCGCAGCGCGGATGGGCGCCGACATCTCGCCGTAGCGCGCTGCGAGGCGGGCCTCGGCGTCGGGGCAGCCGGAGAGGAGGCAGGTGACGACGTCCGACCCGGGGAACGGCTCATTGAGGAGTTCGATGCCGATCACACCAGCGTGCTCGCGCACGGCGTCAGCGAGCGCCGCGGCGCCTTCCCCGAGGCGGTGCGCGACGCTGGTTCCGGCGGCGATCGGTTCGCCGCGGAGGAACGAATCCCACGATCGCATCGAACGCGGCGAGAGGTACCCGGCGGCCCACCCGATCACCTTCGCCCACTCGGGCGGCTGGTCGGACAGGCCCCGGGCATCGGCCGGGATCGCCCAGTCGGGCAGCCCCCACCACACGTCCTGGTGGAAGTCGAGCAGCACCCACAGCCCGGCCGCCTCCAACGCGTCGACCACGTCGACGACCTGTGCGAGATAGTCGGAGTCGATCGTGGTCGGTGTCGGCATCAGCGCGGGGAACCACACGCCGAGCCGCACGGCGTTGAAACCGGAGTTGACCAGGTAGTCGATCTCGGCCGGTCCAAGGTCGCTCGTGAGGTCGGCGATGAATGGTGGCGACTTCCGCACCACGTTCACGCCGTGGAGCAGCACCTCGCGTCCCGAGCGGTCGACGAGCCGGCCGTCGACGAAGCGAATGGGCCCGGCCGGAGCGGGCGGTGCCGGAGCGACGACCGGCGTGCCCAGCGGAGCGAGCGCAACCACCGGTGGCGCCGGCGCGCAGCCGGGCAGGGCGCCGCCGATCGTCGCGAACGCGGTGAGTGCGAGTGCGGCCGCACTGGCGGAGCCTCGCGCGGTCCACTCATGACCTGTGCGTGATGTCATGGGCCCGGACGGTACCGGATTCGGTTGGGCGCTGGGGAGGGTGCTGGTGAGTCGCCCTGTAGGCGGGGTTCTGTTCCCCGGCACCTCGCGGTGGTCCGGTTCGGTGGCCATCCATCTGTGCAGTCCACCTGCGGGTGATGCCGAGGCATCGGGCGGGCCGCCCATCCCGCTGCTTGACCTTGCTCCGAACGGGGTTTACCGAGCCGCCGCGGTCGCCCGCGACGCTGGTGCGCTCTTACCGCACCGTTTCACCCTCACCTGTGCCCCGTTGCCGGGGCCATCGGCGGTCTGCTCTCTGTGGCACGTCCGCGAGGTCGCCCCCGCCTGGCTCTCGCCAGCGTTCTGCCCTGTGGAGCCCCGACCTTCCTCAGCCGGTCTCCCGGCCGCGGCCACCCGGACGGCTCACCAGCGGCCCCGATGCTACTCAGTCGTAGCGGTTCACGGCGCGGACGCTCAGGGCCAACGTCGCCGCGAGCCCGACGCCGACCACCAGGAACCCTCGGCCGATCGTCGCCCACTGGTACCCGTACAGCGTGAGCGACCGGGCGGTCTCCATCACGTAGGTGACGGGGTTGAGCGACGCGGCGATCTCCATCGGCCGGCTCAGTTGCTCGCGGGGCACGAGGCTGGGGGTGAGGAACAGGAGCGGGAAGAACACCAGGCTGCCCGAGTTGGTGGCGGCGGCGCTGCGCGTCTTGAGCGCCAGCAGCTGCATCAGGCCGCTGAAGACGAGCGCCCAGCCCGCGATGAGCAACACGATGAGCAGATAGCCGCCGATGCCAGCCCGGATGCGAACGCCGAAGGGGAAGGCGACCAGGATCATCACCGTGGAGATGAGGATGCTCTTGGGCACCTCGGCCAGGAGCCGTCCGAGCACGATGGATGCGCGGGGGATGGGGGTCGCCCGAAGTTTGTCGAAGTAGCCGCCCTCGATCTCTTCCACGAGGTATAGGGCCGCGGTCCCGAACGACGCCGCCGTGATCAGCGACATCGGGAGCTGGAACGCCGCGTAGTTCTGCCCGGCGAGGAACGGCGTGCCCGAGGTCGGGAAGATCTTGGCGGCCTGCCCCACGTTCACGATCAGGAAGAACAGGGGGATGAACAGCGTCGGCAGCAGTGCGTCGGGCTGCCGAATGCCCTCGCGGAACGCCCGACGGGCGAGGATCAACGTGGTGTTCATGAGCGGACCTCCTGGACCTGGCCGGCGACGCGGTCGCGGGTGCGGCCGGTCGCATCGAGAAAGACGTCGTCGAGCGAAGGCTCGCGACCGAGGTCGACCCGCGCAGCGAGCTCGTCCTTGAGCGCCTGCGGGGATCCCTCGCGGATGATCAGGCCGGCATCGATGATCGCCAGCTGATCGCAGAGCTGGTCGGCCTCTTCGAGATACTGGGTCGTGAGGAAGACCGTGGTGCCCGCCTCGTTGATGCGGCGGACCTCGTCCCAGACGACGATGCGGCTCGCCGGATCGAGCCCGGTGGTGGGCTCGTCGAGAAACAGCACCTCGGGGCGATGCACGAGCGCCGAGGCGAGATCGAGTCGTCGCTTCATGCCGCCCGAATAGCCCTGGATGCGGCGATCCGCAGCGTCGGTGAGCTCAACGAGCTCGAGCAGCTCGTCGGCGCGGGTCGCAGCGTCGGCGGCGGACATGGCGAACAGTCGGCCCTGCAACTGGAGGAGCTCGCGGCCGGTCTGGCGCAGGTCGAGGCCCGCTTCCTGCAGCGCGACGCCGATCTTGTTGCGCACCCCATCGGGGTCGCTCGCAACGTCGATGCCGGCGACGATCGCTCGGCCGCTCGTGATGGTCATGAGCGTGGTGAGCATGCGGACCGTCGTGGATTTTCCGGCGCCGTTGGGGCCCAGGAAACCGAAGATCCCGCCGGGCTCGACCGAGAGCGAGACCCCGCGGACGGCCTGTACCTCGCCGTCTTTGCCGCTGTAGGTCTTCACCAACTCGGTCGCCTGGATGGCTGGTGTGGTGGTCATGGCGGCGACCGTAGGAGCCAATGAGGACAGTTCCTGTCCTCATTTCGCGAAATACTTCCGTTGGTGGAATCTCCGCCCGGCCGATTGCTGCGTTTGCTCTCGCTGCTGCAGTCCCGCAGCGAGATCTCGGGGCCCGAGTTGGGCGAGCACCTCGGCGTCAGCACCCGAACGGTTCGACGCGACATCGATCGCCTACGCACCATGGGCTACCCCGTCGACTCGGCGGTCGGTATCAACGGCTCGTACCGGCTCGCTGCGGGCGCGGAAGTGCCGCCGATGCTTTTCGACCGCGATGAGGTCGTTTCGTTGACCGTCGCGCTGCGCCGCCTTCACGGATCGGGCATCGGTCCCATGTCGGGTGCGGCGGCCCGGGCGCTCCGCAAGCTGGAGCGTGTGCTCCCTCCGGAGTTGGCGCGTCAGGCCGAGACGCTCGCCGCCATGACCGTGACGGTCGGCGAGGTGGTTGACCCGGCGCTGACGCCAGCGGCGATGGCTCGCATCGCGTCGGCGTGCAGCGAGCGGCTGCAGCTTCGATTCGGGTACGTCGACCGCGACGGCGCGGCGACCGAGCGGCGAGTCGAGCCGCTTCGCCTCGTGTCGATGGGCCGCAACTGGTACCTCGTCGCGTTCGACCTCGATCCGCGACTGGCGCACCTTCCGGATCGACCGGCTCGAACTCGACGGCACCCAGGTGGGGCATCGGTTCGAGCAGCGAGCGATCCCGGGCGGCGACGTGGCCGCGTTCGTCGAGCGCCGGATCGCCCGACCGTGGAGCAGGTTGGCCCGAGTTCGGTTCTTCGCCCCCGCCGAACGAGTCCAGCGCTGGCTGCCGACCTCGCAGGGTTTCGTCGAGCCGGAGGCGGCCGACCGGTGCGTCGCGGTGGTCAACGGGCACGATCCGGTGATGCTCGCGAACTCCCTGATCTCGTTCGGCGTCGACTTCGAGCTGATCGAGGCCGAGCCGGATGTGGTCGCGGCGCTTGCGTCGATCGGCGAACGCGTCGAGCGGGCCCGGCGAGCTAGTACGGCCACCTGAGACCCGGCGAGCGAGCCAGCACGGCGACCCGGCACAGCCGCCGCATCCTCTCCACAGATCAATCGCGGAGAAGATGTGTTCGCTGAGCGCCGATCTTCTCCGCGGATCAACCGTGGAGAGGGCGACCCGATACCGCCGCCGCGAGCGAGCACGGCCCGGCCCGGCTCGCCGCTGCCCCACGGGTTCTAGAAGTCGAGCGCGGAGAGCTCGCCGAACCACCCTGCGGCGCGGTCGAGCGCCGCTCCCCAGCGGTCGCGTTGACCGATGCGGTCGAAGCTCGGCGTCGGATCGATGACCGCGGCCGGCTCCCACGTGCCCGCAATGTCGTCCCAGCCGTCCCACAGCCCGACCTCGAGCCCGGCGAGGAGCGCTGCGCCGACCGAGGTCGCATCCTTCACCGGAGCGACCTCGATCGGTCGCCCGCTCACGTCGGCAAGCGCTTGGACGAACACGCGATTCGCGGCCATGCCGCCGTCGACGCGAAGCGACTCGATCCGCGTGCCGCTGTCGCTCTCCGCCGCGTCGATCAGGTCGGCGCCGCGGTGCGCCACCCCTTCGAGCACGGCCCGCACCACCTGCGCCCGGCCCGTGCCGCGGGTGAGCCCGAGCAACGTGCCGCGGGCGCCGTAGTCCCATCGCGGCGTGCCGAGCCCGAGTTGCGCCGGCACGTACATGACGCCATCGGTGGAGTCGCACTGCGCCGCGACGGCGGCGGACTCGGCGGCATCGGCGATGATCCCGAGGTCGTCGCGGAGCCACTGCACGTTGGTGCCGGCCGAGAGCATGATCGCCTCGTAGCCCCACATGACCTCGTCGCCGCGTCGCCAGCACACGATCGGGAAGGTGCCGGTCGCAGCGCGGCCCTGGTCGCTCGGTCGACTGGTCCCGGTGCACACGTCGAGCATCCCGCCCGTGCCGAAGGTGATCTTGGCCAGTCCGGGTCGGACGGCCGCCTGGCCGACCAGCGACGCCTGCTGATCGCCGGCGACGCCACAGATCGGCGGGGCGCCCGACAGGCGTGAGGCGTGCGCCGCGAAGCCGGACGAATCGACGATGCGCGGCAGCGAGGCGCGCGGAATTCGCAACCGTTCGAGCACGGCGTCGTCCCAGTCGATCGCATCGGAGCGCATCAACCCGGTAATGGCGGCGTTGCTCAGGTCGGTCACGTGTGCAGCGCCGCCGCTCAGGCACCAGATCAGCCAGCTGTCGGGTGTGCCCACACACAGATCGCGGGTTCGGTCGGGGTCGACCGAATCCCAGATGTCGGCGATCTTGGTGGCGGTCTGGTTCGGTGCGAACCGGAATCCCTCCGCCTGCAGCACCAGGCATGTGCCGAGCGTGCGCAGATCCTGCCAACCCTGTGCCGGAGCGACGGGCCGGCCGGTGGCGCGATCCCACACGATCGCCGAGGCGCGCTGGTTCGAGATCCCGACGGCGTCGATGGCCGTCGTCCGGGTCGCGAGCACATCCTCGGCCAGGCCGATCGCCGTGTCGGCGTACGCGGCGGCGTCGAATTCGACGAGCCCGGCAGCGGGGCAGTCCGGGAGGGTCTCGCGGTACGCGTCCGCGACGATGCGGGCGTCGTTGCCCACGATTGCAGCGCGCACCCCGCTGGTACCGACGTCGAGGACGAGGATCGCCATGTCGCCTCCTGGCCGAGAACGCCCCAGTCCCACTGGCGCACGGCGAAACTAGCGGAGCGGCGCACCGCTGCGTCGAGTCGACGTCGGCGCGGGTGGCGTCAGCGCTCTCGGCGTGCGGCGCGGGTGCGCCCTTCCAGCGCGGCGCCCGCCATGCCGCACGTCGCCATGAGGAGCGCGAGGAAGATCCATCCGAGTGGGTTGGCGAGCGGCTCGCCGACGATCAGGCGGCGGAGAGCGCCGCCCGCCTGGATGGCGAGGTACGCGAGCGCCGCTGCCGCCGCGCCGTTGTGAAGCGGTCGGGCGCGGCACAGCTGGGCCGCGCCGAACCCGCCGATCGCACCGCAGCACAGCACGGCGAAGAACAGGACCAGGTTGACGGCGCCGTCCGCGCTGATGCGCCCCGAACCCACGAGCCACTGCTGGGCGAGGCCGATCGGCACGGCGAACGTTGCCACCGAGAGCGCCGCCCGCCAGATGGCCGACCACTCCAGGCGCGGCGCCGGGTCGGTCACGGCGTGTCGAAGCCGATGTCGCCGAACGGGTCGCTCAGCCCGAGCTTGCCGGGGTTGAGGATGCCCTGCGGGTCGAGCGCGGACTTGATCGTCGCGAACACGTCGAAGCCGGTGCCGAGCGCACCACGGACGAATCGCGATCGGTTCAGGCCGATGCCGTGATGGTGGCTGAGTGCGCCGCCGTGATCGAGCACGGCGAGCGTCCCGGCGTCCCACACGGCCCGGTAGTAGCCGTCCTTGCCGAGGTCGTCGGGCTTGCCGGCGAAGGTGAAGTACAAGCAGGCGCCGTCGCCGTAGGCGTGGCTCTGATGCGCCGAGACCGCAAGGGTGCCGGGCACGGCACCGATCGCTTCGAGCGCGGCGTCGTAGATCGCGTCGAGCCTCGACCACGGAGCGGCGATCTCCATCGTGTCGACGACCAGCCCGCCGGAGATGAGGGCCTCGAGTGCGGCCACATCGTTGCGGCGCTCCAGCCAGTGGGAGACCAGCTCGTCGTCGAGGCGCTCGGCGCCGGCGCATTCCTGCTCGATCACGGTCCACATGCCGTCGACGACCGCGGCGTCGCCTTCGTCGAGCACGATCAGCACGTGGCGCCGATCACCCGTTTGATAATGCCGGTCCGACTCGATCGCGTCGTACAGACGCAGCACCGCAGGCGTCGCCCCGCGACGCAGGATCATGCGACAGGCGTCGAGGCCGGCCGAGAACGAATCGAACGCCCAGGCGCCCCGCCGCTCGTATGCCGGAGCCGGGTGCAGCGCGAACTCCACCTCGGTGATGATGCCGAGCGCTCCTTCGCTTCCGACGAACAGCTGTGTCAGGTCGGGTCCGACGGCTTGGCGCGGCTGACCCCCGGTGCGCACGATGCGGCCGTCGGCGAGCACCACCTCGACACCGCGAACGATGTCCTCGATCTTGCCGTAGCGGGTCGAGAGCTGGCCGGCGCCGCGGCACGCAACCCAGCCGCCGACCGTCGCGAGCGCCATGGACTGGGGCCAATGGCCGGCGGTGAGCCCGACGCGGTCGCGCAGCTCGTGCTCGAAGTGGTCGCCGAACGTGCCGGCGCGCACGCGTGCGGTCATCGATGTCTCGTCGACATCGACGATGCCCCGGAGCCCGCACAGGTCGACGACGACGCCGCCGTGCACGGGGATCGATCCGCCCGACACGCCCGAGCGTCCCGCCGCAACGGTGAGGGGGAGCCCTTCGGCGTGACACACCGAGGCGATCGCGGCGACCTCGTCGGTCGTAGTGGGTCGGCACACCACCTCGGCCCGTCCGCCGACCTCGTTGTCGAGCGCCCAGGTCATCGCGAGCGGCCACCAGTCGCGGCTGGCCTCGGACCGCTGGGCGGGGTCGGTGCTCACGTCGCCGCACGCGCCGCGCAGCCGTTCGACCACGGCAGCGCTCACCTCGACGTGCTGGGCGGCGAACCGCGCCGTCGTGACTGCGGTGTCGCCGCCGAGTGCGATCGGCGGGGTGGGTCGGCCCGGGCCGGGCACTGGAGCGTCAGTCGCGTGATGTCCTTCGGTCCGAGGGCGGCACGCACCGCGGGGGCCGCCGCCGGGGTGCGTGTCGCGGCGCTCGTCGCGGCGACGCACGGTCGGCGGGAGTTCGCCGGTCTCGCGCTCGTGCTCGCAGAGCGCCCGGAACTCGGCTGCGGATGCGGCCGCTTCGTTCGCCGTCCACCCCAGGTCGGGGGCGATGAGCTGGGCGATGTCGTCGGCAGCGCCCGCGGCCGCGTCGCGGGCGAACAATCGCGCCCGCGTGCGGCGGCTGAGCACGTCGTCGACGCTGGTCGCCATCTCGGCGCGCACGGCGAACACGGCTTCGGCGGCCAGGTAGGGGAGGCCGTCGACCAGCGGTCGCGCGAGCGCGGGATCTTCGACCAGCAACTCCATCACGGCGCGTGCCTCGCCGCCGTAGCGATCGGCCAGGTGCCGGGCGGTGTGGGCCGGGACCCCGAAGCGGTGGGCGGCGGCCTCGACCGTGTCGAAATCGGCGGCGCCGCGCAGCGCCAGCGACGCGGTCCGGCAGCGGCGGCTACCGGTGGGCGCCGAGGGTCCGAGCACGTGGCGCACGACTTCGTCCACGGCGTCGGCCGCCATGCGTCGATAGGTCGTGAGCTTGCCGCCGATCACGGTGACGACGCCGGCCTCCGAGCGGTCGACCCGATGGCCCCGCGACATGTCGGCGGTGCGCGAGGACGACGCCGTGCGCACGAGCGGCCGAAGGCCGGCCCAGGTGCCGAGCACGTCAGAGGGTTCGAGCTGTGCCGTGGTAGCGGCGTTCACTGCGCCGAGCAGGTAGGCGATGTCATCGGGCGTGCAGCGCGGATCGTCGAGGGGCCCGTCGTCATCGGTGTCGGTCGTGCCGATGTAGGCGATGTCGCCCTGGGGGACCACGAACACCGACCGGCGATCGCCCCGCACCGGAAGGATCGCCGCGACCGACGTCGGCACCAGTTCTCGGGGCACGCTCACGTGCACGCCGCGCGCCGGCCGGATCGTCTCGGCCAGGTCGTCGTCCTCGAACCGGTGGATCGCATCCGCCCAGACGCCGGCGGCGTTCACCACGGCGCTCGTCGACACCGTGCATCGATCGCCGTCCGCCTCGATGTGTACGCCGCACGCGGAGCCCTGTTCGTTGCGCTCGATCCCGACTGCCCGCACCCGATTCGCGACGACCGCGCCGTGGTGGAGCGACGCCGTGCGGCATACGGCAAGGGTGAGCCTCGCATCGTCGGCCGCGGCGTCCCAGTAGAGGTAGCCTCCGGCGATCGATTCCGGGCGGATACAGGGCACGAACCCGACGGTCTCCTGCACGTCGAGGTGGCGGTGCAGATGCCCGACGCGCCAGCCGCCGGCAGCGTCGTAGGCCCACATCGCGCCGCCGAGCGCACGGGCGATCTTGGCGGGGACCACGCCGCCCTTGGCGAACATGGGCAGCACGAACGGCAGCGGTCGAACGAGGTGCGGTGCATTCCGGAGCAACCGGTGGCGCTCGACGAGCGCCTCGCGAACGAGTGCGACGTCGCCTTGCTGCAGGTAGCGCAGTCCGCCGTGGACCATCTTCGACGATTTCGATGACGTTCCGGAGGCGAAGTCGTCTCGTTCAATCAGGGCGGTTCGCAGGCCCCGCGACGCGGCATCGAGCGCGACCCCGGCGCCGGTGATGCCGCCACCGATGACCACCAGATCGAAGTGTTCGCTGCGAAGGCGCGCAAGGGATCGGTTCCGGCTGAACACGGCGAAGCTCACGGCACTCAGCGTAGGTCGGGCGGCCGCGTCGCGGCACGGGCGGCGCGAAGCCGGTGATGCGCCGTGCGCGCCGACGCGCGGGCCACGCGAACGCGCAATGCGGGGAATGCGACGGGCCGGTGAGGCGTTGTTCACGCGCCGTAGGAATGGATTGGACAGCGGCCGCGTTGGGCCGCAAGGATCGCAGGCCGATGAATCGCAACTGGGTGGGCAAAGCCGCATGTAGCGGCCTCGACCCCGCCGTCTTCTACCCCCCAACCGACGAAGATGCCGACGAGGCGAAGGCCATTTGTGCCGCGTGCCCCGTGCAGGAGCCGTGTCTCGAACACGCGATCGAGATGCGCGAGAAGAACGGCGTGTGGGGCGGAGCGACCGAGCGCGAGCGGCTGCGCATCATTCGCCGCCGCCGCCGGCTGCGCGCCCAGGTCAGCGAACTCGCTTCCTGACGCTGCCGACCGACCGACACCCTCACTCCAGGGAGACGATTCCATGTCGAGCTTTCCGGGCTGGCGAGAGGCACTGTCACGGGTCGTTGGCGGGGTCGACCTGTCGCACGAGGCGGCGGCCGATGCGCTCGGCGAGATCCTCGACGGGAATGCGACGCCCGCGCAGATCGCCGCGTTCTTCGTCGCGTTGCGGATGAAGGGCGAGTCGGTCGGCGAGATCACCGGCTTCGTCTCGTCGATGATGGCGCACGCGGCGCCGCTCGTGCTCCCGGAGAACGCGATCGACATCGTCGGGACCGGCGGCTCGACGGCGCTGCGCGCCGGGGCGTTCAACGTGTCGACGGTCGCCGCGATCGTCGCTGCGGCGGGCGGAGCGACCGTCTGCAAGCACGGCAACCGGCTCGCGTCGTCGACATCGGGGTCCTTCGACCTCCTCGAGCGCCTCGGCGTCGCGATCGACCTCGACGGCGTGGGGGTGCGTCGTTGCGTCGACGAGGCGGGGATCGGCTTCTGCTTCGCCCGGGTGTTCCATCCGGCGATGCGTCACGTCGGTCCCGTGCGAGCCGAAATCGGTGTGCCGACCGTGTTCAACATCCTCGGACCCCTTTCGCACCCGGGCGACGTGCGCAGGCAGGTGCTCGGGGTCGCCGACGCGGCGCGGGTCGATCTGATCGCCTCGGTCCTGGCCGAACGCGGGCTCGACCGGGCGGTCGTCGTGCGCGGTGAGGACGGGCTCGACGAGTTCACGCTGACCGGACCCTCCTCCGTGGTGCGCATCGAGGCCGGGGTGATCGAACACCAGACCTTCGATCCGGCGTCGGTCGGCCTCGCCCGTCGTTCGCTCGACGAACTGATCGTGGGCGATCCGGAGGCGAACGCGGTGGTCGCACGCCGGGTGTTGCGCGGCGAACCCGGAGCGCATCGCGATCTAGTCGTGCTCAATGCCGGCGTCGCGCTGGAGGTGGCAGGGGTGGCCGACGACATCGCGGACGGCGTGCGACGCGCCGCCGACGCGATCGACGGGGGCGCTGCGGCCGCGACCCTGGACCGGCTCGTCGAGGTGTCGAACGCGGCGAGTCGGAGCGCCTGACCGAGCGGAGGGCTACCCTCCTGAGTGCGGGGTGAGATGAGGAGGTCAGCCATGCAGACCAAGCGTCAGCGCCGGCGGTTCGGCGCACTTGGTGCGGCGGCCGCGATGTCGATGGGCGTGATCGGATGTGCGCCGCCGGCGCCGTCTGCGCCGGCGATCGAGTCGTTTCGGATCGTCGCGGCGCGGAAGGAGGCGCCGGCAACCGTCGCCATCGCCTGGTCGATCACGGGGTCGCTCCGGGGCTCCTCGTGTGCCGTCGACACCGACGGCGACGGCAACGCGGAGCGAACCTTCGCGCCGTGCCCCGGTTCTCGTCGTGTGTGGGCCACATGGGGCGAGGGCCAACACGACACGCGGATCGACGTGACGCTCGCCGACGGTTCGCACCTGGTCGCGTCGGCGCAGCGTGAGATCCTCGCCCAGCAGGACCCGTCCTTCGACATCGATGTCGTGCTCGACCCGTCGACCCCACCCCAGTTCCGCGGCGCCTTCGAATCGGCGGCGGCCCGATGGAGCAGCGTGATCGCCGCCGGGGTCGACGACGTCTCGACCACCACCGGGTTCCTGCTCTTCCCGTGGGCGGTGCCGTTCACGGGCCGCATCGACGACCTTCGCATCGACGCTCGGGTGGGCCCGATCGACGGCGAAGGCACGGTCCTCGGTCAGGCCGTGCCGATCGGATGGCGCGACGGCGGTCAGCCGTACTGGGGGATCATGCAGTTCGACGAGGCCGACGCGCAGCACGAGCTCGACGCGGGCGCGTTCGAGGACATCGTGTTGCACGAGATGGCGCACGTCCTCGGGATCGGTGCGTGGCTGGTGCGGGGCGAGGTGACCGATCTGCTCGGCGATCCCCGGTTCACCGGGGCGGTGGCCTCCGCCGCCTACCAGGATCTGGGTGGATCGGGGCTCGTGCCGTTGGAAGACGGCGGCGGTCTCGGGACCCGCTGGGTCCACTGGCGGGAATCGTTGTTCGGCAATGAGTTGATGACCGGCTACCTCAATCGGGGAGGCACACCGATGTCGACGCTGACGATCGGTGCGCTCGCCGACCTGGGCTACGGGGTCGATATGGCCCAGGCGGAGCCGTACTCGTTGCCGTCGGCGGCAGCGCGATCGACGTTCGGCCGCGAGTTCGCCGACGTGATCGACGTGGGCGACGCGGGCGAGGCCGACCTCGCCCGCTGACGCCTCGGTCGGCCAGGCGGGGCCGAGCCGCGTTCGGCCGGCCGAGGCGGTCCCACGGTGGGGACCGGATGCACGGAGCCGGCCCACGTCCCGGTCGCCTCCACCACCCGTATCCGACCGGCGTTGCGTTCGAGCCATCGGGCGGTGAGCAGCACCTCGTCGGCAAGGTCGGCTCTGATCGGACCGCCCGCCGGGTCGCCGGGGTCGTCGGGCATCGCCTCGATGGCGCGGCCGGGGTCGAGCGCGCCGAGCGCGTCGTCGGCGGTCGGCGCCCAGTAGCGAGCGAGTTGGCCCCGCCGGAACGCGAATCGGTGGCCGTCGCGGTCGGCGACCACGAGCCACTCGACGCGACGCAGGTCGTCGATGCGACGCGACCGCCGCAGCAACTCCGCCAGGGCGACCGCCCGGTCGCGGGTGGAGGCCGCTTCCTCGAACCGTTCCTCGGCAGCGAGGGCACGCATCCGTTCGACGAGTGGGTCGATCAGGACCGACGGCGTGGTGGTGAGGCCGAGCCGAAGCCGCTCGACGAGCCGCGCATAGTCGGCCTCCGACACACCGCCCTGGCACGGGCACAACGCCGTGCCGAGCTGTGCGGCCGAGCAGGGTGCGCCCTTCGCTGCGGGCCGCGAGCAACGCCGGAGCGGGATGACCGTATGGATCGCATCGATCACGTCGGTCGCCACCCGACGACTGGTCGCCGGGCCGAGGGACAGGAGCCGTCGACCGCCCTGCGGCTCGCGAGCGATCGCGAGGCGTGGGAACCGTTCGGCGCCGAGGCGCAGGTACACCGCCGCGCTCGATCGTGTGCCCACACGGTTGTAGTGGGGTTCCAGGTGATGGATGAGGCGGATTTCCAATGCCTCGGCCTCGAGCACGGTCGGGGTCGCCTTGTGGTCGATCCGGGCGGTCTCGCGCAGGAGCGCACCGACCTTGCGGCGGTCGTCGCTCGAGAAGTACGACCGCACGCGGCTCCGCAGGTCGGTCGCCTTGCCGACGTACAGGACCTCCCCCCGGTCGTTGCGGAACAGATAGACGCCGGGGGAGCGGGGGAGTCGTTCCGTGAGGGTGAGCTTGGCGGCCTGCGGATGCGCTGCGAGCTTGGGGAGCATCGACAGGTCGTCGAGTCCGGTGACGCCGAGTCCCGCGGCCCGGTCGAGCAGCACGTGTAGCAGGTCGGCCGTGGCGAGCGCGTCGTCGAGCGCCCGATGGCTCGGCTGATGGGGGAGCCGGAACCGTGCGGCGAGCGTGCCGAGGCGGCAGTTCGGCACCTCGTCGCGCACGAGCCGGCGTGCGAGCGCCACGGTGTCGACGGTGCGGTTCGACAGGCGGGGTCGCTCGTCGCGTTCGAGCGCCGCCTGCAGGAAGCCCATATCGAAGCGGACGTTGTGGCCCACGATCACCGAGTCGCCGATGAAGGTGAGCAGCGATGCCAACACCGACTCGATGCGCGGCGCCGCCATGACCATCATCTCGGTGATGCCGGTGAGCACGGTGACCGTGGGCGGGATCGCCCTGCCCGGGTTCACGAGCGTCTGGAACGTGCCGTCGCTCTCGCCGCCGCGCACCTTGATCGCCCCGATCTCGGTGATCGTGTCGGAGCCCGGATCGCCTCCGGTGGTCTCGAGGTCGAGCACGCAGAACGTGACGTCGCAGAGCGGCGTGCCGAGGTCGTCGAATCGTTGCTGCAGACTCGTCACCGAACGGATGTTTGCACGAACGGACGTTCAGCTCAAGCATTGCGGCGGTCGACCCCCGGTAGGCTGGCGCGGGTGACCGACGATCTCCCCACGCGATACCGCTGCACCAAGTGCGGCAACCTCACCCGATTCGACGTGACCGAGACCCTCCGCACCCGCTCGTTCCACCACTTCACCCTCGGCGGCGACGTGCAGATCGAAGAGGTCGAGACGTTGGCCCACGACATCGAGTCGGTGTCGTGCCGCTGGTGCGGCTCGGGTGACGGCGTCGTGAGCGAAGCGCTCGCCGATCCGGTGTGAGCGGCGGGCGCGACGGCGACCCGGCGGGGCCGGCCGAGGAGCGACTGCTCCGCGCCGCGCTTGAGATGGCGGTACACGTGGCGCGCGCGGACCGCGCGGCGACACCGCCGCGTCCGGTCCCGCGCTCGCTGAACGCGATTCTTCGGTTTCGACGTCTCCCGCCACCCGCCTGGCACGCGGTGCGGCTCGCGCTCGACGACGACGACTTCCGCGAGCACGTCGCGACCAGGATCGATGAGGAGGAGGTCGGCCGTGCGGGGTGGCTGTTCCTGGTACGCCCCGAGCGATGGCGTGTCGAGTTCGACGAGCTCGTCGCGACGAACGCCGCGGAGCTGGGCTCGGAGGACGCCAACGTCGACACCGCGCTGCCGGCGCGCCAGCAGCGAAAACTCGCGTCGATGCGCGCTCGCCTCGACGAGGCGACCGCGCAGCACCACCAGGCCCGGGCCGAGCTGACCCAGGCGCTCGCCGAGACCGACCGATTGCGATCCGCGCTCGACGCCGCACTCGACGAGGCGCGCCGGGCCTCCGAGGAACGCGTGCGCGCCGTGCGCGAGCTCAAGGCGACCGAGGACCGCCTCGCGCGCCGGACCGCCGAGCTTCGTGAGGTGCGCGAGGCGCTCGAGTCCGACGGCGCGAGGGCAGCTCGATGCGCCGACCCCGACGTGCCCGCTCCGGCAGCGGAGCCCCAGCCGTCCCACGAGGTCGGCGAGTTCGCCGCGGCGCGCCTGCGCGGCCTCCTCGGCGAACTGAGTGCGGCGCTCGACGAGTACGCGCCGCCGGCCCGCTCCTCCGACCGGCCCGCCGTCGGCGGCGGGCGCGGCGACGCCGGTACGGCCCGGGCGGTGACACCGGCTGGGTCGGCCGGGCAGGCGGTGGGTCGGCGCCGGCCTCGCCGTTGCGATCGGGGGCTGCTGGAGGGGCCCGCCGAGTTCGTCACCTGGCTGATCGGCGAGGCCGGCGTTCGGACGATCGTCGACGGGTACAACGTGACGATGCGGCATTGGTCGCACCTGTCGGTTCCCGAGCAGCGGCGAGCACTCGAACAGGCCGCGTGCCGCCTGGCGCTGCGGACGGGCGCCTCGATCGAGATCGTGTTCGACGGTGCCGGTGAGCGGGTGACCCGCCGCCACCTGCGCGGAGCCGACGTGGTCGTGCGCTTCACAATCGAGGGGGTCGAGGCCGACGACGAGATCCTGGCGATGGTTGCGGCGCTGCCGCCGTCGACGCCGGTCGTCGTGGTGTCGAGCGATCGGCGCGTCGCCGACGGCGCGGCCGCACTCGGTGCGAACGTCGTGGCGACCGGCGAGTTCCTCGACGCCCGCACATGACGCTCGCCGAGGAGGCGCGTCGGTCGGTGCTCGACGCGGGGTTGGCGGCCGGACTGTCCGCCGCCGGCACGTGTACCGCCCGAGCGTGGGATGGCACCCGCGCCGTGGTCGAGGCGCGGCGTCGGGGCGGCCTCGCCGACACGATGGCCTTCACCTATCGGAACCCGGTGCGCAGCACCGACCCGTCGCGGCTGCTGCGCGGCGCCGCGACGCTGTTCGTCGGCGCCACCGGGTACGCCCCGGCGTCGGTGCCGGCACCGGAGGCGCCAGCGTCGGCGCGGGTGGGTTGGTACGCCACCGACGACTTCTACGCGCAGCTCCGGGCCGGCCTCGATGCGATGGCCGGGGTGCTGCGGCGGCTCGGCTTCCGGGCGGTCGTGGTGGCCGACGACAACGGTCTGGTCGATCGGGAGGCCGCATGGCGGGCCGGGCTCGGGTGGTATGGGCGCAACTCGCTCCTGCTGTCTCCCAAGCTCGGGAGCTGGACAGTGCTCGGCTCGGTGGTCACCGATGCATCGGTCGCGCACGTCGCGCAGCCGATGGCCGATCGATGCGGCGCCTGCACCGCCTGCGGTCCCGCGTGCCCGACCGGTGCCATCGGGGCCGACCGCTCCGTCGATGCCCGGCGCTGCCTCGCCTGGATCGTGCAGCGCCCCGGGCCGATCCCGCTCGATCTGCGGTCGGCCGTCGGCGATCGGGTCTACGGATGCGACGAATGCCAGGAGGCATGCCCGCCGAACCAGGCCGTCGTGGTCCGGCTCAGCCGATCCGGAGGACTCGCCGTCGGCGCGGCGCCCGGACGCTGGATCGACGCAGCGGCGTGGCTCCTCCTCGGCGACGACGACCTGGCCGAGGCGTGGGGCCGCTGGTACCTCCCGGCCCGAGATGTGGGGATCGCCCGGCGTAACCTGCTCGTCGTTCTGGGCAACAGCGGCGCGGCGTCGTCGACGGCGGTGGTCCGAGCCGTGCGCGCGCACGTCGACCACCCCGATCCCGTCGTCGCGGAGCAGGCGCGTTGGTCGGCGGAGCGGCTCGGGATGGCCGTGGCCGACGCCGACGCCTGGCACGAGCACCGCCGATCGGGAGAAGATGGCGCACCGTGAAGCACCTGCTGGTCACGAACGACTTCCCCCCCAAGGTCGGCGGCATCCAGTCCTATCTCTGGGAGCTCTGGCGCCGCCTCGACCCCGCCGAGGTCACCGTGCTCACGTCACCGCACGCCGGTGCCGCGGCGTGGGACGCGCAGCAGGCCTATCGCGTCGAGCGAGTCGCGGAGCCGGTGCTCTTGCCGCATCCCGGACTGGTGCGCCGCATCGACGCGCTCGCCGACGAGGTCGGCGCCGAGCTGGTGGTGATCGATCCCGTGCTGCCGCTCGGGCTGCTCGGCCCGCGTCTGCGTCTGCCCTACGGCCTGGTACTCCACGGGGCCGAGATCACGATTCCGGGCCGGCTCCCCGGCTCGCGGGCGGCGATGGCCTCGATCCTTCGCCGGGCGTCGCTGGTGATCGCCGCCGGTGGGTACCCGCTCGCCGAGGCGGAGCGCGCCGCTCGGGCGTCTTTGCCGTCGGTGCTCGTTCCCCCCGGGGTCGACACGGTGCGTTTCCACCCCGTCGACGACGCCGGGCGGTCCGCGGCCCGGCGGGCGCTCGGGCTTCCGGAGGGCCGGCGAATCGTCACGTCGGTGAGTCGGTTGGTGCCCCGCAAGGGGATGGACGACCTGATTCGCGCCGCGGCGGCCACTGGCTGGCGATCGGCCCGACCTGGTGCTCGCGATCGCCGGCGCGGGGCGTGATCGCGAGCGGCTGTCGCGCCTGGCGACCGACCTGGACGCGCCGGTGGTGTTCATGGGTCGGCTCGACGACGACGACCTCGTGCGGTTCCACCAGGCGGGCGATGTCTTCGCGATGCTGTGCCGCGACCGGTGGGCGGGGCTCGAGCAGGAGGGGTTCGGCATCGTGTTCCTCGAGGCCGCCGCGTGCGGGGTTCCCCAGATCGCCGGCCGATCCGGCGGGTCGCATGAGGCCGTCGAGCACGGGGCGACGGGGCTGGTCGTGGAGCATCCCGACGACCCCGCCGAGGTGGCGACGGCGCTCGCGTCGCTGCTCGACGACGCCGACCGGCGCACCGCCTGGGGCGTCGCGGCGCGGGAGCGGGCGGTGCGCGAGTTCGACTACGACCACCTTGCCCGAACGCTCGACGACGGCCTGGCAGCGTTGTTCGCGCGGGGCGTCCGATGAGCGCGCGGCGACCGTCGGTCGCCGAGGAGCGCGCGGCGCAACAGGCCGCGGCGCTGGCGAACCGTGACCGTCGCCGGGCCGCGCTCGACGCCCATTTCGTCGACGGCGTGCCCGGCGCCGCGACGATCCGAGCCAACCAGGCGGTCACCGCGGTCTCGCTGGCGCTCTGGGGCGCCGCTGCGCTGAGCGATGCGGCGGCGGTGGGAGGCATGGTGTTCGTCTGGAACCTCGCCGTGTTCGCCGTGGCCCTCGTCTGGACCGGCGCCGCGCTCGTCGCCGGCGCGCAGCGCAGCCGCGAGGCCGACATGACGATGGCGGGGTGGTGGTTCCTCGCCGGGTCCGCGCCGCGCTCGGTGTGGTGGTCGCTCGTGGGGCTCACCGTCGTGCAGTCCGTCGCGGCGATCGCCGCAGCGTCGCTGACCCGGAACCTCTCGGGCGCGTTCTCGGTGCTCGTGCCGCTGTTCGGCGTCGGAGCGAGCGGTTGGTGGGGCGCCCGGCACGGCTGGTTCCCCGAGCGGAGGGATTGACGGTGCGCACGATCCTGTTCACCGGCAAGGGCGGTGTGGGCAAGACCACGGTCGCTGCGGCGACGGCGGTACGCGTGGCGCAACGAGGCGCCCGCACGCTGGTGATGTCGACCGACTCGGCGCACTCGCTCGGCGACAGCTTCGGCGTGACGCTCGGCGACCGCCCCGTGGAGGTCGCTCCGGGGTGCCGGGCGGCCGAACCCGATGCGCAGCGCCGACTCGAGCGTTCCTGGGGCGACATCAGAGGCTACCTGCGCGAGGTGATGGAGTGGGCCGGCGTCGACTCGATCGAGGCCGACGAGCTGTCGCTGCTTCCCGGCGTCGAGGAGGTGGTCGCGCTCACCGAGATCGCCGCGATCCGGCGTCGCGGCGACGTCGACGTGCTCGTGGTGGACTGTGCGCCGACGGCCGAAACGATCCGCCTGCTCTCGCTTCCCGACGTGTTGGCCTGGTACATGGCCCGGGTGTTTCCGGCCGGGCGACGGCTGAGCCGGGCGCTCGGACCCGTGGTGTCGAGGGTTGCCCGGGTGCCGATCGCCGACGACGCCGTCTTCGCCTCGGTGGAGCGGCTCTACGCCGACCTGTCCGCCGTTCGTGACATTCTGCGAGACCACCGGCGATCGAGCGCCCGACTCGTGGTGAACCCCGAGAAGATGGTCGTTGCTGAGGCCCGCCGCACGGCGACCTACCTGTCGCTGTTCGGCTACCGCGTGGACGCCGTGGTGGCGAACCGCGTGCTGCCCGACGCGTTGACCGACCCCTGGTTCGACTCGTGGCGTGCGAGTCAGGCGGAACACCTGGAGACGATCTCCACCTCGTTCGCCCCGGCACAGGTGTTGCGCGCCGAGCTTGCCGCCGGCGAGATCGTGGGGCTCGATGCGCTCGGACGGTTCGCCGCCTCGCTGTACGACGATCTCGATCCGAGTGCCGTCCTGGCAACGGGCGACCCGCTGCGGGTTCGGTCGGAGCACGGTCGGCGGATCCTCGAGGTTGAGCTGCCCTTCGCAACCAAGGACGAGCTCGACGTCGCAGCCACCGCGGATGAGTTGTTCGTGCGGGTCGGTCCGTACCGCCGAGCCATCTTCCTGCCCGACTCGCTGCGCGGGCGCGAGGTGGTCAATGTGGCGCTCACCGACGGCACGCTGCGGGTGTCGTTCGACCGGTGATGCGGCGTCTCACGCGCCTGGCAGACTGGGCGGGTGAGCGATCAGCAGCACGACTCCGGCACTGACGGCGTAGAGCACCTGCAGACGGCTGCTCGCGAAGTGATCGCCGCAGCGCGCTCGTTTCTCGATGCCGCGGAGTCGTTCGTGGCCGACCCGGAACGGATGCGGTCGGTGGCATCGGTGGCCGAACGGCTGCTCGCGGAGGCCACGGCGGCGGTCGACCGGCGCGGGGCGACGCGGTCCCGGGGCGACGCCGAGCCCGACGGCCGCCTGCGCCGCTTCGAGGTCGACTGATCGAACCTGCCCGCGACGCTCATGTCGGCGTCGTCGAGGCCGATACTGAATCACGATGAGGCTGGTTCGCTTCGAGGACGAGTCAGGCGGGTTCGCGATCGAGCTGCACCCGTTGCTGACGGTGGTGAGCGGACTTCCCGCGCACATCCGCGAACGACTCGTCGGGGTGTTCCAGGCGCTGCCGGGAGGCGGCGACCCCGGTGGTCGTGGCCTGATCGACGTGCACGGGGTGTTCCTCGAACTCACGCGTGACAACCTGCAACTCCTCGAGCTCGATCAGGATCTCGACGTGGTGCTTCGGTCGGCAGACCTGCCGGGCACCGACGTGGCGGAGACGGGATCGGAGTCGCGCTCGTGGTCGCTCGACGAATCGGACCCCGATGTCCGCGATGCCCGTGAGGCGTTGGCGGCGGCGAAGGCGGCGGCCGAGACCACGACGCGTCTGGTGCGCAGCCTGCGCGTCAAGATCTCCCAGCTCGAATCGGAGCGAGGCGAGGTGCGAGCGCACCTGGTCGAACTCGACCAGGTGACGCGAGTGGCGACCGACGACGTGGCCGTTGCACGGGCCAATCTCGCCGAGGCCGAGGCGCGCTGGGTCGCCGAACGCGACGAGCGCCAGCGCGTCGCTCGAGAGGCGGCCATCGCCGCGCAACGCGAGCAGGCGGTCGCCGGCTCAGCGTCGACCGCGGCGCGGCGGGCCGAACTGGAGTCGCTGCTGACGGGCCTCATCGACCGGTCGAGCCACCTCAAGCGCGAACTCAAGCGCCTTCGCTCGCTCGATCCGATGCCCGTCCGGCAAGCGCACGCAGCGCTGCAGATGGCGCTGTCGGCCGCCGCTCCGGCTCCGGATCACAGCGCCCAGGTCGAGCTGCTGTCGCAACGGTGGCGCGACGTGCAGTCGCGCAGTGCCGCCGCCGCAGCGAAGCAGTCGGCGTCGCACCGCCGCCTCGCCGAGCTGACCGCACGACGCGATCGCGCCTACGAGGAGCTGGTCGAGGCCGAGCGTGCCGTCACGGCGCCCGAACCCGACGAGGGCGTCGTCGATGAGCTCGAGACGGTGCACGACGAGATCTTCGACCTCGACGGTCGGACCTCGAAGATCGGCGGCGCCCGGATCCGGCGCCGGCTCGACGAGCTGCGCGTGCGGGAGCAGGAGCTGCTGGGGCGGCTCGGCTTCGACACGTGGAGCTCGTATGTCATGGGGATCAGCGCCAACGTCGCCGACCCCGAGCGCCACGGGCGATTCGAGGCCGCGCGAGCGGCATTCCGGTTCGCCGAGGCCGAATTGGAACGCGCGACCGCCGCGACGGCGGGTAACAGCGAGGTCACCGGGCTCGAACGCGAGCGCGCTGGTCTGGCGGCCGAGACGGCCGACCTCATCGGCGGCGACCCGGGGGCCGACCCGCTCGCGTCGCTCGAACGCTTCTCGATGCCGGCGCTCGCGCCGGTGAAGGCGGCCGCGCCGACGATGTCGGTGGAAGACGCGGCGACGGCCCTCCGGTACGCATTGGCGGGCGCGGGCACCGACCTTCCCGATCCCGAGCCGTCGCCGCACGAGCTCCTGCACCTGGGCGGGGGGTGGGTCGACGCCATGGGATCGCTCCCCGAACTGCTGTCGCGCACCGAGCACGAGTTCCGCGACGTCGAGCGCGACATCGCTCGCTACGGCGCCGAATTCGAGTCGCTGTCGACCGGGCCGTCGGCCGATCCCGCCGGGCGTGGCATCGCCGAGCCCCCGACCCTGGCGCTGGACGACCCCGCCGAGCTGGTGGCGACGCGGGCACGCGTCGCCGAGCTGGCGGCGGCCGCCGCCGAACCGTCGGGGGGCGCCGAGCGCAGCGGCGCCGAGGAGCATCTGCACGCGATCGAGATCCGGCTGCGTGACGCACGGGCGACGCTGGCCGACCGGGAGCGAGCGCTTGCGGCGATCGACGAACAGCGGTCGTTGGCCGAGGATCGGCTCGGGCGGCTCGAGGACCAGCAGCGGGCGCGTGCTCGCAGTGCGGCCGAGACGTCGGCGCCGGGGTTCGGCAGCGGGTTCGGGACCGGTATGGGCTTCGGCCTGGCCCCGCCGAGCGAGGGCGACGAGGCCGAGGAGAGCGCCGGTGGGCGTGTCGGCACTGGCGGTTCGAGCGGATCGGCGGGTGCCGAGGCGGTCGAGTGGTATGTGTTGGCGCGTCTCGCGCAGCAGCGTGCCGTGTCGTTCGTCGGCTCGGTGCCGATGGTGCTCGACGATTCGTTCCGCGGGTTCCGCATCGGCGATCTGTCCGACGTGTTCGTGCGACTCGAGCGCATGAGCGAGGTCGTCCAGATCGTGTACCTGACCGAGGATCCCGAGGTCGGTGCGTGGGCGACCCGCCTGGGCGACCAGCGCGCGAGGGTGCTCGATCTGCGCACCGGTCACTGATCGGCGGGGCATGATGCCCCGATGCAGCCGATCGAGATGACGCCGACCGAGACGAGGCCGACCGTGACGGGGCCGCCTGTCGGATCGCCCGCCCCCGCCGGCGCAGTGGTGGTGGGGCTCGACGTCGGCGGCACCAAGATCCTCGGTCTGTCAATAGCAGCGGACGGTCCGCCCCGCCCGGTGCGTCAGCAGAGCCGGCCCACCCCACGGAGCGCCGATGCGCTCATCGAGGAGCTCGCGGCGGTCGCCGAACTCGTGGCCGACGGAGCGGCGATCGCTCGCGTCGGCGTGGGTATCCCCGGATTCATCGACATGGACGGCATTCCCCGTCAGGCGCCGAACCTCCCCGGCGTCGTCGGGGTCGACGTCGGCGCGTTGTTACGCGAGCGGCTTCGATGCGAGGTGGTGGTCGACAACGACGCGAATTGCGCGGCGTGGGCCGCGGCGCGGACGGACGCGACCGCTGCGCGCGATGTGGTCGCGGTGACGCTCGGCACGGGCATCGGGGGCGGATTGGTGGTCGACGGGAAGCTCGTTCGCGGCGCACACGGCTTCGCCGGTGAACCCGGCCACATGATCGTCGACCCCGGCGGCCCGGTGTGCGCGTGCGGACAGCGCGGCTGTTGGGAGGTGTGGGCGTCGGGCACCGGGCTGGGTCGGCTCGCCGCGGTCGCGGCGGAGCGCGGCGACATCCCGCTGCTCGTCGCTCGGTTCGACGGAGCGCCGGACGGTCCGGAGGTCACCGCGGCGGCTCGATCCGACGATGACGCCATGCGTCGCGAGGCCGCCGGCGTGCTGGAGGCGTTTGCGGGTTGGGTCGCGGTGGGCATCGTGAACCTCGTCAACCTGCTCGATCCCGAGCTCGTGTTGATCTCCGGGGGGATCGTCGCCGAGGGCGATCTGATCCTCGACCGCGTCCGCGCGGCCGTTTCGGCGGTGCCGACCATGGTGGGCGGCCGCACGCCGCGGATCGAGATGTCGGCGGTGGGTCCGGCGGCGGGGGCATTGGGCGCCGCGCTGTTGGCGGCCCGGTAGGGTTGGTCGCCATGGAGTTCCGGCGAATCACCTCACTTCCGCCGTACGTCTTCACCATCATCGACTCGCTCAAGGTCGAGCGCCGTCGTGCCGGTGAAGACATCATCGACCTTGGCTTCGGCAACCCCGATCTGGCATCGCCCGATCTTGCCGTCGACAAGCTGACCGAGGCAGCCCACAACTTCCGGAATCACCGCTACTCGTCGAGCCGCGGCATCCCGAAGCTGCGCGAGGCGATCGCCGGGTACTACCTGCGTCGGTTCGGCGTGGAGCTCGATCCCGACACGGAGGTGATCAACACCATCGGCGCCAAGGAAGGGTTCAGCCACCTGATGTGGACGCTGCTGGCTCCGGGCGACGCGGCGCTGGTTCCGTCGCCGAGCTACCCGATCCACATCTACGGCCCGCTGTTCGCCGGTGCCGAGGTGCGCGAACTCCCCATGATCGCTGGGGCCGAGCAGTTCTTCGACGCGATGGTCGACCGCTGGCAGTACTCGTGGCCCAAGCCGCGAGTGATCGTGCTGTCGTTCCCGCACAATCCGACCACCACCTGTGTCGACCTCGACTTTTTCCAACGCGTCGTCGACTTCGCCCGCGAGAAGGAGGTCGTGGTCGTCCACGACAACGCCTACGCCGACCTCGGTTTCGACGGCTGGCAACCGCCGTCGATCCTGCAGGCCGAAGGGGCCAAGGAGTGCGCGGTCGAGCTGTACTCGATGACCAAGTCGTTCTCGATGGCCGGCTGGCGTGTGGCCTTCATGCTCGGCAACCCCGAGGTGATCGCGGCGCTCGCCAAGCTCAAGAGCTATCTCGACTACGGCACGTTCCAGCCGATCCAGATCGCCGCCACGGTGGCGATCAACGAGGCGCCCGAGTTCCCCGCGGCGCAGTGCGCGATCTACCAAGGGCGCCGTGACGCGCTGTGCGACGGGCTGAACCGCATCGGCTGGGAGATCGAGCCGCCCCGCGGCACGATGTTCGCCTGGGCGCCGATCCCGGAGCCGTACGCGGCGATGGGTTCCATCGAGTTCGCCAAGATGCTCGTGACCGAGGCGTCGGTCGCGGTGTCGCCGGGCGTCGGGTTCGGTCCCGACGGCGACGGCCACGTGCGATTCGCGCTCATCGAGAACGAACAGCGGACCGGCCAGGCCATTCGCAACCTGCGGCGGGCGCTCACCAAGCTCGGGTAGGGGCGCCGCTCGGCGGCGTCACTCCACCGGCCGGGGCGGCGTGGCGGCCCCGATGCCGCGGAGGCAGAAGGTCACCACGGCATCCGCGATCGCGTCGGGGTCGCCGTCGCGCCGGTGCAGGAATTCGGCGGTGAGGATCGTGGCGACCCCGAAGATGGCGTAGGCGGCCAATTCCGGGTCGTCGGCGCCGAGTCGTCCGGTGCGGGCCGCTCGTCGGATCGCGGTCGCCGCGTCATCGACCAACGCCGCACGTCCGGCCTGGATCAGGGGCGCGAATCGTTCGTCTGTGAGGGCGAAGTCGAAGAGCGTCGCGAGCTCGCGGTGCTCGGCCGACCATGCAACCGACTCGCGCAGCGCGGCGCCCAGCCGTGCGACGGGATCCTCGACGCTCGCGGAGGCAGCGAGTTGGCGCCGACGGAGATCGGTCTGGGCCGACCGCAGGATCTCGCTGAACAGCGTCTCCTTGGAGTCGAAGTACCAGTAGAAGACGCCCTTGCCCACGCCGAGGCCGTCGACGATGTCGGCCACGGAGGTCGGGTGGTAGCCGTGGCTGGCGAATCGTGCCGTCGCGAATGCGATGATCTGATCTCGTCGCTCCTGGCCCCGCGGGGTCAGGCGGCGTTCATCGGACATCGCCGCAGCCTACGGAGAACTTGACCGATCGGTCAATTGGTGGTCCGCCGTCGGTCGCCTCGCGCTGCCCGCGCGCATCGTTCATGCGGCGTGCTTGCTGGTGGGCGCAGTGTCGCTCTCCGGCGCCGCTACCGTGGCCTGATGTCGCTGTACGCACTCCGGCTCCGACTCCCAGACCGACCCGGGGCCCTGGGCTCGGTCGCGAGCCGCATCGGTTCGGTCGGTGCCGACGTGGTGAGCATCGACGTGATCGAACGGCTCGGCGCCAGCGTGGTGGACCGCGTGCTGGTCGAGCTGGTCGAGGACACGCTGCTCGACCTGCTGGTGCGCGAGATCTGCCAGGTCGACGACGTGGTGCTGGAGCACCTGGCGAAGGCCGAGCACAACGTGGTCGACCGGGCGACCGAGGGGTTGCGCGTGGCCGGTGCACTGGCCACGGCGGCCACGACGGCCGATCGGCTGGCGGCGTTGTGTTCCGGGGCGAAGCGGCTACTCGACGCCGCCGGCGTCATCGTGGCAGGCACGGAGCGCGGCGACGTCCTGGCGTCGACGGCGACGGGTGACGACGCTCCCGTGTACGAGACGACCTGCGGCGAGCTTCGAGTGATCGTGCATCGAGCGACCCCACTGCACTCGGTGGAGATCGAGATGCTCGACCTGCTGGTGGCCCTCGCGCTCGTCGCGCCGGAGGGCTGCGGTTAGGCGTTGCCTCGGCTCGCGACGGGTGCCGCCCAGTTGCGCGACCGTTCCACGGCCCGCTGCCAGGTGGCGTACGCGGCGTCCGCCGCGGTCCGCTCCGGCGCCGGCTCGACGCGTGCCGCTTCGGTCCACGCGGCGCTGACCTCGGCGGTCGTGCTCCACACGCCCTCGGCCAGGCCGGCGAGGTACGCGGCGCCCAGGGCCGTGGTCTCCTGCGCGGCAGGGCGCACGACGCTCACTCCGAGTTGGTCGGCGACGAGGCGGAGGAGGAGCGGCATCACCGATGCGCCCCCGTCGACTCGTAACTCGGAGATCGGCTGCCCGCTCGCGGCGGTCATGGCGTCGACGACGTCGCGCGTCTGCATGGCCATCGACTCCACGGTGGCCCGTGCGAGGTGAGCCCTGCCGCTGCCCCGGGTGAGTCCCAGGATGGTGCCGCGGGCATAGGGGTCCCAATAGGGCGAGCCCAGCCCGGCGAAGGCGGGGACCAGGACCACCCCCTCCGATGACGCGATCGACTCGGCGAGCGGGCCGACCTCGGCGGCCTCGGCGATGATGCCCAGCCCGTCGCGCAGCCACTGGATCGCAGCGCCCGTCGCGAAGATCGCGCCTTCGAGCGCGAAATGGGTCACCATCCCGCCGCCCCGGCCGAGCACGGCCGCCGGTACCGTCCACGCGGTCGTCGTCAGGAGCCCGGTCGCCGGTTCCGGCAGCGTCTCGCCCACGTTCATGAGCACGAACGACCCGGTTCCGTAAGTGTTCTTGGTCATGCCGGGCTCGAAACACGCCTGCCCGAACAGCGCCGATTGCTGGTCGCCGGCTATCCCCGAGACCGGCACCCCCGCGCCGAGCGCCGTCGTGTCGGCGGTGACCCCGAAGCGCCCTGACGACGGTCGCACCTCGGCAAGGACGTGCGTCGGTACGCCGAAGAGGTCGCAGAGCTCCTCCGACCAGTTGCCGGTCGCGAGGTCGAACAGCATCGTCCGGCTGGCGTTCGACGGGTCGGTCGCGTGCACCGCCCCGGCCGCCGTGGTGCCTCCGGTGAGGTTCCAGAGGATCCACGAGTCGATCGTGCCCACCGCGGTTCCTGTGCCGAGCTCGACGCCGCCGTGGCGGGCGAGCCACTCGATCTTGGAGCCCGAGAAGTACGGGTCGAGCACAAGGCCGGTGCGCCGCCGCACCAGGTCGAGATGACCCGCCATCGCCAACTCGTCGCACCGTGCGGCGGTGCGACGGTCCTGCCACACGATCGCTCGGTGCAGCGGTTGTCCCGTCGTCCGGTCCCACGCCACGATCGTCTCTCGCTGGTCGGTGATCCCGACGGCCGCGATCGGCTCGTCGACCGCACCGATCACCTCGGCCAGCGTGGCGCGCACCGCCTCCCAGATGTCGGTCGCGTCGTGCTCGACCCAGCCCGGTCGCGGGAAGTGCTGTGCGAACTCTCGGTACGACCAGCCCCGCGTTCGTCCCGACTCGTCCACCGCAAACGAACGAACCCCGGTGGTACCTGCATCGATCGCGATCACGACGGCCATGCGGCGGAATCTAGCGGGACATCGAGCGCGGGTCAGCGGCGCTGCGACTGGCCCGACACCTGTGGTGCCTCCTCGTCCGCCGTGGGGGAGCACAGCCGTTCCAGGCGGCTGAGGCGCGCCGAGAGGTGCGAGAGGGAGTTCGCCGTCAAGCCCGTGATCGCTGTCGGGTCGGGCGGCAGGAACGATTGGTAGTCGCATTCGCCGACCAACGCGAGGTCGCCGCGTGATGCGGGTGAGTAGGCCTGGATCGAGCTGCCCGCCACCACGAACCCGACGCGCTCGATGTCGGGGAGGCTGGTGAGGGTCAGCACCATCTGGCTGATCGCCTGGGTGAGCCCGGTGCCGACCACGTTCGCGAACTCGCCCGACAGCGAGACGATCGCGAGGCCTCCGGCCTCTTGGGTGACCCCGGTCGCCTTCGTGCCCGGAGGGATCTGGCTGGTCAGACCGCGGCTGGTGTCACCGGGCGATGGGCCTGCGAGCAGCGCGTTCACCAGTTCGCCGGCGGATCGCTCCTGCACGTCGCGCTGCACCGGGATCAGCTCGTTGCCTCGCACGAACCACACGAATGCCCGGCTCGCGCCCTCGGTCGCGTCGGCGGTCCGGGTGTCGGTTGCCTCAGTGGACGGCGCCGATCGGGGTTCGCTATCGAGCGGAATGCCGCACGCGGCGGCGGCGAGTGCGAACGTGGCGGCCAGCGCGCCCAGCCTGCGTCGCGGCGCCGTCATGTGCGCGCCCGTGTCTCGGTGTCGTGCTTCGTCAACTCGTCCGACGTCATCGTCGCGACGGCCGCGTCGAGACCGTCGACGTCGTCGTCGGCTGGCTCCACCAGCGGGAGCTCGATCACGAACCGAGCCCCGGGTTCGTGATCCGGGCGCGGTTCGACCCACACCCGGCCGCCCTGCAGCCGAGCATGCTCGGCGGCGAGCGACAGACCGAGCCCCACGCCCGTCGCGGTACCGCGGCTGCCGCCCAGACTGCCGCGGTTGAAGCGATCGAAGATCTGCTCGCGGTCGGCCTCGGGCACTCCCGACCCCGAGTCCTCGACCGCGATGCGGATCACCTCGCTCGGATCGTCGTCCTCGGTCTCGTCGTCGTCCTCGGACCGTTCCGGGGTCAGGCGCTCGACCGCGACGCGCGTGGCGCCACCGCCGTACTTGCGCGCGTTGTCGATGAAGTTCGCGAGCACCCGGATGAGGCGGCGCTTGTCGCACACGATCACCAGGTCTTCGAGGTCCGCCTCGGCATCGACGGGGACGGGCTCCGACGCGAGCGCCCGCACCGCCATCCGGAGCGTCTCGACGATCAGGACCTCGCCGGGGTCGAGGCGGACGGCACCGGCGTCGAACCTGCTGATCTCCAGCAGGTCCTCGACCAGCTGCGTGAAGCGCTCCATGTCGCTCGACAGCAGGTCGAGTGCGATCTGGGCCCGCTCGGGCATCTCCTCGCGGGCGTTGCGGAGCACCTCGAGCGAGGCACTGAACGTGGTGAGGGGCGAGCGGAGCTCGTGGCTCACATCGGACGCGAACCGGGCGTCGCGGTCGATGCGTCCCTGCAGCGCGGCGACCATCTCGTTGAACGATGAGACGAGCTGGGCGAGATCGGGGTCCTCGGCCCATTCCGAGTACGCGAGCCGGGCGTCCAGGCGGCCCTGCGCGACCGCCTCGGCGACGCTGGACACATCCGCAAGCGGGCGCAGGAGCCGCCGGCTGCCCCAGTAGCCGAGCGATCCCCCCAAGACGGCGGCCGCGGCGCTCGCGCCGATCAGGGTGAGCGCCAGGCTGTTGATCGACCGAGAGATATCGCTGAGCTGGTTCACCTCGAAGTACACGCCGGTGCCGTCGAGGATGGGCACGCCGACCGCGAGGAGCGGTTCGCCGTTGGACTCGTATCGCATCATCTTCGGCTCGCGGTCGGCGAGCACGCCTCGGCGCAGCGCGGTCGGCACGGCCGTGGCCGCGAACCTCGGGTCCAGGCTGATGGCCTTGAATCCGTCGGGTGCGGACGCGTCGGGCACGAGCGCCGAGGGCTTGCCCGACACCGAGAGTGATCCGAAGAGGGTCTGGGCATCGACATCGGGGACCACGATCTTGTCGCCGATCGCCGCGGCATTCACCGCGGCGCGGGCGACGCCGACGCGCTCGCGCTGGTCCAACAGGTTCGATCGACTGAGCGTGACCGATGCAAGCGACAGCAGCACGGCCACGAGCAATGCCCCGAACATGAAGGTTGCGGTGATCCGGGCGCGAAGCCCGAGTTGGCTGAACGGTCGCGTCCGAACCGAGTCGGTCACGGTTGCAGCTTGTAGCCGAGCCCGCGGACCGTGACGACGTAGCGAGGCGATGCCGGATCGGCCTCGACCTTCGTGCGGAGGCGGCGAATGTGCACGTCGACCAGCCGACCGTCGCCGAAGTAGTCGTGGCCCCACACGCGTTCCAGCAGCGCCTCGCGGCTGAAGACGCGCCCGGCGTTCGACGCCAGTTCCACGAGCAGACGGAACTCGGTCTTGGTGAGGTGGATCACGCGGCCGTCTCGGGTCACCACGCCCTCTTGGGGGACGATCTCGAGGTCGGAGAACCGCATGCGCGTCACCGGGCTGTCGGCGGCACGGCTTCGGCGCAGGAGCGCTCGGATCCGAGCCGACAGCTCCTTCGGCACGAACGGCTTCGTCAGATAGTCGTCGGCTCCCGCCTCGAGCCCGGCGACGACATCGTGGGTGTCGGCGCGGGCGGTCACCATGATGATCGGCACGTCGCTCTGGCGGCGGATCGCCCTGCACACGTCGAACCCGTCGATGCCGGGAAGCATGATGTCGATCAGCACCACGTCGGCCGGGCTGCGGACGAAGCGGGCGATCGCGTCCTCGCCGTTGGTGGCCTCGTCGACCTCCCACCCCTCGTCTTCGAGGGCCAGTCGGACCGAGGTGCGGATTCGCTCGTCGTCCTCGACGGTCAGGATGCGGGTACCCACGACGCTCAGTCTCTCACGCGGGCGGCCGCGCACCGACGATCTCGGCCACGCGTTCCACCCCGCTGCGCACGAGCAGTGCGCGCAGGTCCTCCACCAGCTGCGGGTGACCGGCGATGACGTCGCTGCCGTCGAGCGGCCCGGCCCCGTGTCCGCCGGCGATCCGGTCGACGGCGCATCCGGCCTCGCTGGCGATGAGCCGGCCGGCGGCAAGGTCCCACGGTCCGAGCCCGTGTTCGTAGTACACGTCGACCTCGCCGCACGCCACCGAGCAGAGATCGAACGAGGCGGCGCCGAGGCGACGGACGTCGCGCACGTCGCCGATGATGCGCTCGAGGACCGCGGCCTGGCGTCGCCGCCGCTCGGGGTCATAGCCGAAGCCGGTTGCGACCAGGGCGAGGGGTAGGGGGGTGGCAGCGACGGGCGCGAGGCGGGTGCCGTCGCGCCGCGCTCCGCCGCCGAGCCAGGCGTCGAAGCGGTCGCCATGCGCGATCTCGATGACCGCCGCCGCGACCGGGGTGTCGTCGACCGTGGCGGCGATCGACACGGCGTGCGGGTATCGGCCGTAGACGAAGTTGGTGGTGCCGTCGATCGGGTCGACGACCCACACGATGCCGCTCGTGCCGGTCACCGTCGCGGCCTCTTCGGTGAGCAGCCCGTCGTCGGGGCGGCGTGCGGTGAGCCGCTCGCGAATGAGGGTGTCGGTGGCCGTGTCGACCTCGGTCACCATGTCGGTCGGGCTGGACTTCACGTCGATCTCGAAGTGCGCCCGCCTCCGGGTCCGTACGAACTCGGCCGCCTCGGATGCGACCTCGATCGCCAGGAGCGCCAGCTCGGCGGGCGGAGCGGGGAGATCGGTCGGGGAGAGCGGGGGCATGTGACCGGACGCTACCCGTGCCCACCGACACGACCAAGGCTGCCCGAGGAGCCGATAGCGTCGGCCGCGATGGTCGAGTCCGGAGGGTTCCCACGGTGCGTGCTCGCCGTCTTCGCGCACCCCGACGACGCAGAACTCGCCTGCGGGGGTGCGCTCGCAGGGTGGGCGGCGGCCGGTGCATCGGTGACGATCGTGTGCGTGTGCCGCGGCGACAAGGGCGCCGCCGAGCGGGTCGAACCCGGCGCGCTCGCGGCGCTTCGCGAGGCGGAGGGGCGTGCGGCCGCCGCGCAGCTGGGCGCCGAATGGCACGCGCTCGGCATGCCCGACGGGGAGATCGCGGTCGATCGGCTGCGCGCTGAGGTGGTCGCCCTGGTCCGCCGTCGGCGGCCCGACGTGGTGGTCGCCCCCGATCCGACGGTGGTCATCGTGGGCTCCTCGCACGTCAACCATCGAGACCATCGCGAGGTCGGCTGGGCGGTGCTCGACGCGGTCGGCGCGGAGGCCGCGAATCCCAACTACCACCCTGGCGACGATCCGGCGTTTCAGGCGGCCGAGCTGTGGCTGTGCGCGTCGTCGTCGCCGGACCGGTGGGTCGATATCGGGGTGGCGGTCGACGCGAAGGTGGCTGCGCTGCGCTGCCATGCCACCCAGCTCGGTGGGGGGAGCGAGCTCGGCGCTGCCGATCCGTTCCTTCGCGAGCTCGTGGTGGGACGCGCCGCGGCCGAGGGCCGGGCCGGAGGCGTGCGGTTCGGTGAGGCGTTCCGCCGGATCGTGCTCGTCGACTGAACCGACGGCGCGGCCGGGTGTCGCTAGGTTCGTCGGCCCGCCCCGGCGGTCCCTTCGGCCAGCGCACGGAGGGCCAGTGCGGCGATCACCGCCGTGCCGATCGCCGCGACGAGGGTGCCGGTGAGCACGCCCAGCCCGCGCGGCACGGTGCAGTCGCCGGAGCACTGCACCCGCATGAACGCGTTCCCGACCTGGCCGCCGACGATGCCCAGGACCAGGATCGCGGCAAACGCCGCGATCCTCGCGCCAACCGATGGCAGCGCCGATTCCGGATCGGCGGCGGAGCTCGCGGGTTGGGGTTCCGGCATGGATGCAGGCTAACCCGGCTCTCCGGCGTCGTCGTGACCCGGGCGGATGGGCCGAACGGCCCACTCGGCAGGGTGAGAATCCCTCTGGCGACGGCGCCATCGCCTCTTACCCTGGGTGACAAAGCGGCTACGAAGAGTCGGCGGCCGGGATCGACCGACTCTGCGGTGCACGGACGACGGGAGGTGCCATGCCCCAACACGACACGGCCTGGGAGCGCGTGAGCGTGGTGCCCCCACGCCGGCTCGGTCGATTGCTCAGCGAGGCGCGGTCCGCTCGCGGCCTGACCCTCGACGAGTTGGCGGCGTCGGCCGACGGACGGTTCTCGCTCGCGGCGCTTGCGTCGATCGAGTGCGGCGCCCGCGACGTCAGCGACGCCGAGGTGCGGGTGCTGGCGAATCTCTACGGCGTCGCATCGTCGAGCCTCGTGCCGCCGCGGTCGAAACTCGAGATCGATCTCGACGAGGGCAAGCTGTTCGTCGCCGGGCACAACCGTCGGCTCCCGCATCGGGCGCACGACCGAGAGGATGTGTTGTCGCGGTACCTCGCGATGGTCTATTCGATGCGCCACCTCGCGCCGGGCACGCCCGTGCCGCTGCGCGTCGATGACCTGGAGGTGCTCGGGCGAGCCCTGCGCGTGGGCAGCCGAACGCTGGAATCCGACCTGGTCGCGCTCATGGCGAACCCCGCCGACGTGGTCGGATGGCGCGCTCGCCTGCTGCGCCGCAAGATGCTGATTCCCGCCGCCGGCGTGCTGGTCGCAACGGTCGCCGCCGGGGCGCTCGTGCTCGTACAGCCGGCGAGCACGACGGCGAACACCCGAGGAACGGCCGTCGACGCACCGGCGGTCACGCTCGACATCGGAGCGCCCCTGGTGCAGGAGCGCCTGACCCCACCCGACTCGGGGTCGCAGCAGGCCACGATCGGGGTCGGAATGCCCCATCCGTCGCTCATCCCGGCCGTCACGGCCGAGCGTCCCGTCGCCGGCGGGTGACCGGTCGACGTCGCAGGACTGCGGGCTACGCTCGCCCTATGCATCGACCGAACGCCGTGACGTCACGACTCCGCCCACGTGCCCGCACCGGTGGGATCACCGCTGCGCTCCTGCTGTGCGTCGCGGCAGCGGCGGTGGGTGGATGCGGCGGTGGTTCGGGGAACTCGAACGCATCTGAGGATTCGACCACCACGACCACCCTCGTGCCGATGCCGCCGGCGAGCGAGTTCGAGGACAAGGCCGGCTCGGCCGACGTGGCGCTGACGGTCATCGACAACACGTTCGAGCAGAAGTACGTCACGGTGACCGTCGGCTCGAAGGTGACGTGGACCAACAACGGCGACACCCAGCACAACATCACGCCGGTCGTCGGCGGGGCGTTTCCGTCGGTCGCCGCGACGGACTTCAAGCCCGGTGCGACGCACACGGTGACCTTCGACAAGCCGGGTGACTACCCCTATTACTGCACGCTTCACGGCACTCCGCGCAACGGCCAGAACGGCATCATCCGCGTGGTGCCCGCGTGACCCGCGTCACATCGCTACGCTGCGCAACCATGAAAAGAGCACTTGCCGCGATCGCGGCATCCACGTTGTTGTTGGCGGCATGCGGTGGCGAGTCCACCGACGATGCCGGGTCCGCGGACTCCGCCGCCACGAGCGATGCTGCGGGGCAGGTCCTGAAGGTGCCGGGCGATTTTCCGACGATCCAGGCGGCGGTCGACAAGGCGGGGTCCGGCGATCTCGTGCTGATCTCCCCCGGGGTCTACAAGGAGGGTGTCGTGGTCGAGACGCCCGACATCGTCATCCGCGGGCTTGACCGCAACAAGGTGATCATCGACGGCGAGTTCACGCGAGACAACGGCATCAAGGTGTTCTCGAACGGCGTTGCGGTCGAGAACCTGACCGTTCGCAACAACACGGGCAACGGCGTCTTCTTCACCGGCGAGTACAACGACGACACGTCGAAGAACAAGATCCTCACCGGCTACCGGGCGAGCTACGTCACGGCCTACAACAACGGCCTGTACGGCATCTACGCCTTCAATGCGACGAAGGGCCAGTTCGACCACGACTACGGGTCGGGCCATCCGGACAGCGCGTTCTACATCGGGCAGTGCAACCCATGCGACGCGGTGATCACCGACTCGGTGGGCGAGATGAACATGCTGGGGTACTCGGGAACGAACTCGACCGGGGTCACCCTCGTCAACAACACGTTCAGCCACAACCGGGCCGGAATCGTGCCGAACTCGCTCCACAGCGAGAAGCTCGCGCCGAACTCCGGGACGGTCATCGTCGGCAATACCGTCACGGACAACAACGCGGCGGACGCCCCGAACAACAGCGGGATCGCGATCGCGTTCGGCAACGGCATCGTGTTGGGCGGCGTCTCGAACAACGTTGCGGAGCGCAACCTCGTGACCGGTCACACCAACGCCGGCATCGTCATCACCGACATGCCGGATTCGAAGAACCCCGAGACCGACAAGAACGAGACCTTCAAGCCCGAGAACAACAAGGTGCGGTCCAACAAGCTGTCGGGCAACACCATGGACCTCGCGTACCTGACGGTGAACTACTCGTCCAACCTGTTCGGCAACTGCTTCGAGGACAACGAGATCACGACCGAGTTCCCCGAGGGGCTCCAGGCGAAGTCGGGCTGCGGTGCGCCCGATGCCGACCTCGGCGACCTGACGCCGATCCTGTCGAAGCTCACGCCGCCGCCGCCGGACGTCGACTGGAAGACGGTCGCCGCACCCGACGATCAGGAGAACATGCCGAACGCGGCGAAGGCTGCGGCCGTGCCGGCCAAGTCGGTGCCGATGAAGGTCGACGTCGACGCGATCAAGACGCCGACCGCCTGACAGCTCACGCCGTCGGTGCACGCTGACCTTGTGGTCGAGACGACCTCCGGCCCCGTTCGGGGACCGGAGGTCGTCTCGCGTGTACGCCGCTGGCTGGGAATCCCGTACGCGCTCCCGCCCATCGGCCCCCTGCGGTTCCGCCCGCCACGCCCGGCGGAGCGCTCAGCGGTCGTGCTGGACGCGTCGGCGTGGGGGCCGAGGTGCCCACAGCCCGCGTCCGCGTTGGCCCCCCGGCGCCGCGGCGAGGTCGACTCGGAGGACTGCCTCCGCCTGAACGTGTGGGCGCCGAGCTCGTCCGGACCGCACCCGGTGATGGTGTGGGTCCACGGGGGCAGCTTCACGACCGGTTCGGGCGCGTTGTCGTGGTACGACGGCGCCCGGCTGGCGCGGGCCGGCGTCGTCGTGGTCACGTTCAACTACCGGTTGGGTCTGCTCGGCTGGTTCCATCTGGAACCCTTCGGCGGAGACGAATGGGCCGGAACGGCGAACCTCGGCCTCGCCGATCAGAAGCTCGCGCTCGACTGGGTGCGGCACAACATCGAAGCGTTCGGCGGCGATGCGGGACGGGTCACGTTGTTCGGGGAGAGCGCCGGCGCGATGAGCGTCGCGGCCCACCTTGCGGACCGACGCATCGGCCGCTCGATCCGGGCCGCGATCGCCCAGTCGGGCGCCGCGACCCACGTGCGCAGCGCCGACGAGGCAGCGGCAGGCGCGGAGCGAGCGCTGGCTGCGCTCGGAATGCACCCCGCCGATCTCACCCCAGGTGGGATCGAACGGCTGCGCTCGCTTCCGGTAGCGGAGCTGGTCGCGCCGATGGCAACGCCCGACGCCGCCGTGGGACGACCCCTCGGGATCCTGCCGACGGTCGATGGCACGTGGGTGCCCGAGCCGCCCCTCGATGCGCTTCGGCGCGGGAGCTGCGCCGACGTGAACCTGGTGGTGGGCAGCAACGCCGACGAGATGCGCCTGTTCATGGCGGGCGTCCTCGGCTCGATCGACGACGACCGGCTGCATCGCCGGATCGACCGGGCGCTCCTCGCCGACGGAATCGACGGCGACGCGGCCACGGTCGCGTCCGACTATCGATCGCGTCACGTCGGAGCGTCCGCGGGGGAGCTCGCCGCCGCGATCGAGACCGACCGGTTCTTCCGGCGGGGCGTCATCGCGACCGCCGACGCGCAGCTCTCGGGAGGGGGACGGGCGAGCACCTACCTGTTCGAACACGAGTCGAGCGCGTTCGGTGGGCTGCTGGGGAGCGCGCACGCGGTGGAGATTCCGTTCGTGTTCGACAACCTCGACGCCGCCGGCGTCGAGGCCTTCGTCGGTGCGCCCGATCACCCGCGACCGGCGCTCGCCCACGCGATGTCGCGGGCCTGGGTCGACGTCGCGGTCGGAGCCACCTCGCCGTTCGCGCCGCACGATCCGTCGAAGCGTCGCACGGCACGTATCGGCGCCGAGCACGCGCCCGACGCGATCGTCGTCGACGACGAGCCCCGCTCGTGGGCGATGCGGCGGTGGATGCGGTGAGCGAGACCGACCTACACCGGTGGACCGTGGCCGCGGCGGTGATCGAGACCGACGATGGCGTGTTGATGGTCCGCAACCGTCGCCGAGGCGGGCGACACGATTGGACCCCGCCCGGGGGTGTCGTCGAGTCGAGCGAGGAGATCCTCGACGCGCTCGCACGCGAGGTCCGGGAGGAGACCGGACTGATCGTCGGATCCTGGGGGCCGCTGCTCTACGAGGTGGAAGCGGTCGCTCCCGATCTCGGCTGGCACCTGCGGGCGCTGATCTTTCCGGGCCGGCGAGACGAGCGGCGAGCTTCGCGTCGGGGACGACCCCGACGGCATCGTGGTCGACGCCGCGTGGGTCCTGCCCGATGCGTGCGAGGCCACCCTTGCGGAGGCGCACGATTGGGTGCGGGAACCGTTCCTGGAATGGCTCCGCGAGCGCTTCGACGGCGGGAGGACCTACCGGTATCACCTCGAGATCCGCGAGGGCACGGCGAGCGTGTCGCGGCGGTGAACGCACCCCGATGGTGAGCGACGCGGCACGCACGATTCTCCACGTCGACATGGACGCGTTCTTCGTGTCGGTCGAGGTGGCGGACCGCCCGGAGCTGCGGGGACGGCCGGTGATCGTCGGTGGCACCGGGCCGCGCGGCGTGGTCGCCGCGGCGAGCTACGAGGCCCGCGCGTCGGGTGTCCATTCGGCGCAGCCGATGGCCGTCGCCCGCCGCCGGTGCCCACACGCGGTGATCCTGGACGGACGCCACGACCGCTACCGGGCGGTGAGCGCGGAGATCATGGGCATCTTCGGCGAGGCCACACCGCTGGTCGAACCGATATCGCTCGACGAGGCGTTCCTCGACGTGACCGGCGCCCGTCGGCGGATCGGCTCGGGTCGCGAGATCGCCATGAACATCCGCGCCGAGGTGGCGCGCCGGACGCGGCTGACGTGCTCGGTCGGCATCGCCCCCAACAAGTTCCTTGCCAAGCTCGCGTCGGAATCGGCGAAGCCGCGCGTCTCGCCGTCGGGTCCGCGTCCGGGCGCGGGCATTGTGGAGGTCGATCCGGACCGGATCCGCGAGTTCCTGCACCCGCTGCCGGTGGGCGCCGTTTGGGGCGTCGGCCCGTCGACCTTGGCGAAGCTCCAGCGGTTGGGCGTCGCGACGGTCGGCGACCTCGCCCGGTTGCCCCCGGAGACGCTCGAACGATCACTCGGCGGCGCGGCCGGGAGCCACCTCGCCGCGCTCGCGCACGGCCGCGACGACCGTCCGGTGGTCGCTGATCGGGCGGTTCGATCGATCAGCCACGAAGTCACCTTCCCGGTCGACGTCGTCGACCCGACTCGCCTGTGGAGCGAGCTGCTGCGGCTGGCCGATGCCGTTGCGGCACGGGCGCGCGCCCAGGGGGTGGAGGGCCGTACGGTGCAGCTGAAGCTCCGTTGGGGCGATTTCACCACTGTCACCCGATCCCACACAGCGGCGTCGGCCACGGCCGACGGGACGGGCATCGCGGCGCGCGGTCGACGCCTGCTCGACGAGCTGGACGTGACGGCTGGCGTGCGCCTCATCGGGATCGGGCTCTCCCAGCTGGAGGAGGCGGCAGCGCACACCGAGCAGTTGAGCCTCCTCGACGCGCCTGCGCCAGCGGAACTGACGCGCACGCTGGACGAGATCAAGCGTCGCTTCGGCGACAGCTCGATCAGGCGAGGTCGCCACGCCGGGGAGTCCCAGCGAACCCCCGGCGCCGACCTGTGGGGTCCGAACGCCCGGCCCGATTGAGCGCCGAGCCCGACGACGCACGGCGCCTGGCGCGCACCGTTCGTCGCGACGCGCGTTGTCGTTCCCAGGGAGCTGTGCGATCATGGGCAGCAGACGGAGCGAGGGGGTCGGCGGTGCCGCTTTCCGAGGACGAGGAACGGATCCTCACCGAGATCGAACGCCACCTCTACGCGTCCGATCCGGCGCTGGCGCGCCAGGTCGCCGCCACGGCGAATGCTCCCGTCCCGGCGCGCCGCACACAGCTCGCTGCGCTCGGCGCCGCCGTCGCGTTGGTCGCGACGATCGCGCTGCTCAGCGTCAATCCCCTCGCGGCGTTCGTCCTCGGCTTCCTGCCGATGCTCGCCTGCGGTTGGCAGCTCGAACGGGCGCTGCGTCGATTCGGGCGCCACAGCGCGGAGCAGGTCGCTGCGACCTTCCGAAACGCGACGGCCGGCGAGCGCAGGCTGCGGATGGTCGACGACGACGGACCCGACGACTGACCGCGTCGACTGACCGCGTCGCGCTACCAGCCGAGCGCCGCCCGAACGCGGGCTGATCGCTTGAGCCCGGCCCCGACCTCGGCCCAGATCTCGGCGGCCGCGCCTTCGGCGTCGGTCGCCACGTCCGCTGTGGGGGCGTCATGGGCATAGCGGCGATGCGTCTCGGCCTGCGCCAGCACCTGCAGCGGTTCGCGACACATCAGCCTCCCCGCCCGTCCGGCGAACTCCGCCGGCGTTTCCGTCGCTAGCGAGCGGATACCGACGCGTTGCAGATCGCGGCAGGCGTGCCGCCACGATCGTTCGACCCGCTCGCCGGCGGGAGCGTCGGGACGCGGCCGCCGACGGCCACTGATCTGGCGCACCCGGGCAGCTGCGGCCGCCGCAAGCAGTCCGGCGACCCCCACGATCACGAGCAGGGCGACGAGGGGGCCGGGCGTGGCGCCGTCGTCCGATCGTCGTGTCGGATCGGTTGTCGGCACGGTGGTCGAGGGCGCCGTGGTGGTCGCTCCGGCGATCGTGGTGGTGGTGGTCGTCGTGGCGGCGGCGGTCGTGGTCGTGGTCGTTGCACCCGCCTGGTCGGGCTCGACGCCGGTGTATTGCGTGGCGTCCGGGTTACCTCGCCCCGGCGTCGGCTCGAACGCCAGCCAGCCGGCGCCCTCGATCCACACCTCGGGCCAGGCGTGTGCGTGACGCCCGCGTACCGTGAACGTTCCGGCGGCCGTGCGGTCTCCGTAGGTGAACCCGACCGCAACCCGAGCGGGAAGGCCGATGGCCCGGGCCATCGCGGCGAACGTCGAGGCGAACTGCTGGCAGAACCCGGAGCGCGCAGCGGGAAGGCCAGCATCGGACGGTCCGAGGCGCGGTAGTCGACCTCGGCGGAGTAGCGGAACTCGCCGTCGCGGAAGAACGACTGCAGCGCCTGCGCCTGTTCGAGTGGCGTGGCGGCATCATTCACGATCCTCCCTGCCTGGCGGGTGATGATGTCAGGGAAGTCGGCGGGGAGCGTCAGATACGAGTCGAGGTCGGCAGGCGGGGAGGTCGCCGCCGGCTCCCCAGTCCTCCAGCGTTGTCGGCGCTCGGGGCGGACGAGATGACGGTGTAGCGGAACCCGCGGGACGTCGATTCGCCGGCGTTCAGCAGCAACGAGCCCGACTCGAGGTGCACCCGGACCCCGCCGTCGGAACCGCCGTCGTTGTCGGGATCGATCCCGATGCTGCGTGGCCGGTAGGCGGTCGGGAGCCAGTTCGACACGAGGTTCTCGATCGCGATCTCCTGACGCTCCGCCGCCTGGTCTGAACCGGGCGCACCGAGGTCGCCGTCGGTGCCGACCCGCGAGTACGTCACCGCCGAACTCCACGCCTCGCCGTCGAAGTGTTCCAAGGCCGTAAGGCGCCAGTAGTGCGGCGTTGGCGATGCCACGTTGAACATCACCGCGTCGGACCGTTCGCCGAGCAGGGCGCCCACGTCGACGAGCGGGTTGCTGACCTCGCGGGTCTGTCCGCCGGTGCCCAGCCGACGCAGGTCGACGACCGCGCCGTCGGTGCCGGGGTGGGCGACCGCGGCGAGCATCCCCCCGGCGGTCGCCCCCAGCACGGCGAGCGACGCCGGTGCGGGCGATCGCGGCCGTCCCGATGCCGGCGTCGCCGGTCGTCCATCGCCGTTTGGCGCCGACCTCGGTGTTCCAAGTGACGGCGAGCAGGGCCAGCGCCGCACCGAACGCACCGGCGGTCGCGACGTCGTGACGGTGGATCGCGAGCACCGCGACGAACAGGAACGACGCGGTCGCGGGGATCACCGCCTGCACCGGCGCAGCGGCCCGGAACGTCGCCGTGTCGGCGAACGTCGCCATTACCCACAGCGACGCGGCGAGCGCGAACTGGAATCCGGCCGCCGGATCGACGGGCGCGACCAATCGCCGGAACGGACGGAATGCAACCCGGAGATCGTGCACGACCGCTTCGGCGGTTCGCCCGGTGGGAAGTCCGAACAGCGAGGTGTCTCGGAAGTAGAGCAGCGTCAGAGTGATCACGCCCAGCGCCAGCAGCGCCGGGATCGCGACGACGGCGCGGATCTTGCGGCGCCGAACCACCGCGGTGCCGACGTGCGCGATCGCCACGACGGCGAGGAGACGGAGGAGCCCGTCCGGGCGTGTGAACAGCCGTTGCGTACAGACCGCGAGCGTCGCCGTGACCGCCGTGAGAGCGATCTCGGTGGCGAGCCGGGCACGCCCGGCGACCCGCGGCGGCGGAAGCGCTGCGTTCACCGCTGCGCCGACGACAGGGTCGCGGTGGCCGAGGCCGAGAGCTGGCGTGTGTACGCGGCCCACGGGCCGGCAAGGTCGTCGCCGGGCACGAGCACGAGGTGCTCATCGGTCGCGTCGAGCGTTGGCGATGCAGCGGTCGCGACCACGAGCACTGGATGCATCGCCCCGCTCAGCAGCGTCCGCTGCGGATGGGGATCCGCCGTGACAACGACGATGCGGCCGGCGGTGGGAGCCAGGCCCTGGACGACGACGCGTGATCGATCCGCCGAGCCCGGCGCACTGCATCGCCAGAGAGTCGAGCGTGGCGTCCAGGCGCGATGCCTCGTCGAAGAAGCCCGAGTCCTGTGCCTCGGAGGTGACGAGACGGGCCAGCTCGCCCTGGCGCCACGAGAGGTCGAGGATCGACGCCGCCGCGCTGACTGCACGCTCGAACGCCGCCGCGTCGGTGGGGTCGGGAGCGAGGTCGAGCACGACGGTCGTTCGGCGTTGCCACGGCTGTTCGTCCTGGCGAACCACCGGGCGGTCGAGGCGCGCCGTCGTGGGCCAGTGCACGCGCCGGATGTCGTCGCCGGGCTGGTAGTCGCGCAGGGCCGTGAACTCGTCCACGGCGGTGTGGAGCGCCCGCCGATGGTGCACGCCGGCGTCGAGGCCATCGCCCGCGACCACGGGCAGCGGCGCGAGCGCGTCGATGCGCGGGAGCACGATCAGGTCGACCGTGACGTCGAGGTGTTCCGCGGCGCGGACGAGGCCCAGCGGGTCGACGGTGACCAGCCGGAGCGGGCCGAGCCGAGCGAGTCCGCGCCGTCGGGCGGTGAACTGGTACGCCGTGCGACGGCGCCCCCGAGGTTCGACGGGCGCCACCAGGCTCGCCGGCACTGGCACCCCGTCGAGATGGTCGACCAGTCCCACCACCGGCCCGGCGAGCGGGCGGCGATTGGTCAGCGTGACGTCGACGCGGCAGGTGCCGCCGAAGGGCAGCCGATGGGGGCGAACCGACCGTTCGACCTCGAGCGCGCCTCGGTGGCGCCTCACGTTGAGCCAGGCGAGCGCCAGCACCGAGATGCCGAACGCTCCGAGGATCGACAGCTCGACGAGGCCCGTGGCGCGCCCAGCGATCATCGCCGCGGCCGCCGCGCCGCTCAGCCCCAGGCCCGCCCGGGTGAACCGGATCGACGGGCGGGTGCTCGACGGAGACCGACGACCGATCAGGATCGCGCCTCGCCGGTGGCGGGGACCGCGACGCTGCGCAGCAGATCATCGATCACGTCCTCGGGCGTCACACCCTGCACCGTCGCCTCCGGCCGCACGACGATCCGGTGATGCAGCGTCACCGGGGCCAGCGCCTTGAGGTCGTCAGCGGTGGCGAACGTCCTGCCGAGCGCCGCCGCCCGCACCTTCATGGCCCGCTGCAGTCCCAGCACCGCACGCGGCGAGATGCCCAGGCCGAGGTTGCGGTGGTTGCGTGACGCCGATGCGAGGTCGAGCAGGTAGGCGGTGAGGGACGGCGCGACGTGGACGTCGCGGCTGTACGCGGTCATCGCGGTGATCGTCTCGGGCGTCGCGACCGGCCGGGTCTGTTCCAGCTGGTGTACCGCGCCGTCGTTCGCAAGGATCGACGCCTCATCCGCGCGGCTCGGGTAGCCGATCGACAGCTTCATGAGGAAGCGGTCGAGCTGGCTCTCCGGCAGGGGATACGTGCCGTGGTGCTCGAGCGGGTTCTGCGTGGCGATCACCAGGAACGGCGCGGTCAACGGTCGGGTCGTGCCGTCCGCCGTCACCTGTTCCTCGGCCATGGCCTCGAGCAGCGCCGATTGTGTCTTGGGTGATGCCCGGTTGATCTCGTCGGCGAGCAGGATGTTGGCGAAGATCGGGCCGGGCCGGAACTCGAACTCACCGGTCTGGCGGTTCCAAACCGAGGTGCCGAGCACATCGGCGGGGAGGAGGTCGGGCGTGAACTGGACGCGGCCGAAGTGCCCGCCGACCGCTGCGGCGAGCGCCTTCGCCAGCGTGGTCTTGCCCACCCCCGGCACGTCCTCGAGCAGGAGATGGCCGCCGACGATCAGGCTCAGGACGCTCAGTTCGACGGCCTCTCGCTTGCCTTGGATGACGTGGCTGACCTGATCACAGATCCGCTCGAAGATCTCGGCGAATCGGATGGCGTTGTCGTGGCCGGTTGACACCGCTCGATCATGGCACGCCGCTTCGTGCGAGTGGCCGCATCGCCCGCCGCGGCGCACCGACCCTCCGCGACCAGCGCGTGGCGCGCCGGTAGCCTCGCCGACGTCGGGCGGCGCGCCGTGCCGTCGATCGCGAGCAGGCAGGAGGTGGGCGCCGTGGGTGAGTCGGAGGGTTTCTTGGGCGAGGCGGTCGCGTTGGCGATCGACATCGGCGGCACGAAGCTCGCCGCTGCCCTCGTGGAATCGACCGGCGAGATCCATGGCTTCGCCACGGCGCGCACGCCGGCGCACGGCGACGCCGCGCAGATGTGGGGGGCGTTGCAGGCGCTGATCGATCCGCTGCTCGCTCGGACGACCCCAGACGTGGTCGGCGTCGGGTGCGGCGGGCCGATGTCGGCGTTCGGCGAGCACGTGTCGCCGCTGAACATCCCGGCGTGGCGTGACTTTCCCTTGCGCTCCGCGCTCAGCGGGCACACGGGGCTCACCGTCGCGGTCGACAACGACGCGAAGGCCCTGGCGTTGGGCGAGGGCCGATGGGGCGCGGCCGTCGGCGTGGACGACTACCTGGCGATGGTCGTTTCGACCGGCGTGGGCGGCGGCATCGTGTGCGACGGAGCGCTGCTCGACGGGGCGTCCGGAAACGCCGGCCATATCGGCCACATGATCGTGGAGCCGGGTGGGCGTGCGTGCGCGTGCGGTGCGTTCGGATGCCTCGAGGCCGAGGTGTCGGGCACGGCGATCGCAGCGATCACCGGCGCCCCGGCGTCCGACGCGTCGATCGAGATGCGCGAGCGGACAGGGCGGCTCGTCGGGCGAGCCGTGGCATCGGTCGCCGCGCTGCTCGACCTGCGGCTGGCGCTCGTCGCCGGGTCGGTCGCGCTCGGCTACGGCGAGGTGTTCTTCGAGGCGGCGCGCACCGAATTGGAGCGCAGCGCCCGGCTGTCGTTCGTCCGCGGCATCGAGATCCGACCCGCCGGGCTCGGCGATCGTGGACCGATCCTCGGCTCGGCAGCCGTCGGCCTGGCCGCCATCGGGTGTTGATGGCGGCCGCGCCCGATCGCCGGACGTGAAGGCGGCGAAACCGCTCGGGTAGCCTGCGCCGTCGTGAATCCGGTGTTCCCTCCCGAATCCGAAGCGTTCCGCACTCGGATCAAGCAGTTCCTGACCGACTCGCTTCCCGACGGCTGGGCCGGGCTCGGCGGTATCCCGAGCGACGACGTCCTCGCGTTCCTCGAGGGGTGGCGCACGATCCTGTTCGAGCATCGACTGCTGGCGCCGCAGTGGCCCGCCGAGTACGGCGGCGGCGGGCTGACGGCGCTCGAGACGGTCATCGTGCACCAGGAGTTCGCGAAGGCGGGCGCCCCGACCGGCGGCCCGAACGACCTCTTCAACATCGGCATGCTCGGCAACACGTTGTTGTACTGGGGTACGCCGGAGCAGAAGTCGCACTATCTCCCGCGGTTGCTGTCGAACGAGCACGTCTGGTGTCAGGGCTACAGCGAGCCCAACGCGGGTTCCGACCTGGCGGGTCTCGGATTGCGCGCCGTGCTCGACGGCGACGAATGGGTGCTGAACGGCCAGAAGATCTGGACGACCTACGGGCACCTGGCCAACCACATCTTCGTCGTCGCCCGGACCGACACCAACGCCCGGCCGCACGCCGGCATGACGTTCCTGCTCGTGCCGATGGACCAGCCGGGCATCGAGGTCCGCCCGATCGAGATGCTGTCGGGCGACAGCGAGTTCAACGAGGTGTTCTTCACCGACGTTCGCTGCCCCCGCGACGCCGTGCTCGGCGAGGTCGGCAACGGCTGGTCGGTCGCGATGACGCTGCTCGGTTTCGAGCGCGGCGAGGCCGGCGCCGTGCTGCCGGTGCGCTTCCGCGAGGAACTCGATCGCCTGCTCGTGCTGGCCGCGGACCGCGGGCGCAGCGACGATCCGCTGATTCGTCAGCGCCTCGCGTGGTGCTACTCGAAGGTCGAGATCATGCGGTACCTCGGCCTGCGGACGCTCACGTCGTTCCTCGCCGGTCACGAACCGGGACCTGACGCCGCGATCACCAAGCTGTACTGGTCGGAGTATCACCAGGTCGTGACCGAGCTGGCGGTCGACATCCTGGGTGCCGAGGCGATGGTGCCGCACGGGCGCTGGCCGTCGAGCTCGCTGTCGACCGACGATCCGGGCTCGCCTCCCGACTCGGCGAGTTGGGTGGGGACGTTCTTCACCGCGCGAGCCGGGACGATCTACGCCGGCACCTCACAGATCCAGCGCAACATCATCGGCGAACGCATTCTCGGTCTGCCCAAGGAGCCGCGTCCCTCGTGATGTCCAGGCGCTTCGGGTGGTTCGGCGTCGTCGTGCAGGTCGCCCGCCGCCCCGGGTTGTGGCGCACCGCCGTTCGCCAGGCCCGCCTGCTGGTGCCGGCGCGCTGGTGGGCGACGGGCCGACGATTGCCCATGCCTTCCGCCGAGTACCTGCGCTTCCGCGTGCAGACGGCCGAGGGTGGTGACGGCACCGCGCCCCTGCGGCCCGGCGACGCGGTGGCCTACCTTGCGTGGTGTCGCTCGTGGCGGGCGCTGGAACAGTCGCGATCGTCAGTCGACGGCGGTCGCTGCTGATCCGTCGGGGGCGGCGGCCCCCGTCTGTGGCAGCGGCGAGATGTCGATCGGATCGGCGGGAAGCTCGCCCGCTGCGACCGCGGGAAGGAACTCGCGCAGGCGCGGCGGCACCGTCGGCTCGGTGGAGGCGCACAGCTCCTGCACGGTCCACCAGCGGCTCCCGCGAAAGGCAAGGGCCTCGAACGCTTCGAGGCGCAGTGGCCCGGAGGTGTCGCCGTCGCACGTCGCCACATGGATGCGCTCGTGTTGGTCGAAGTTTTAGCCGGCGAAGCGGAATTGCGCATGCTGGGTTCACACGCAGGGTCCGATCAGGGCGTGCGCGATCTTGGCTTCTTCTGCGAGTTCTCGCAGCAGGGCGTGCTCGACCGCCTCGCCCGGCTCGATCCCGCCGCCGGGGAGTTCCCACCACGGTTGCTTGCCCGCATCGGCCGGGTCGGCCGCCTTGATGAGCAGGACCCGTCCGGTCGGGTCGAAACACACGACGCGGGCGGCCGCTCGTCGAAGCACGAATCCCATCTCTCGGACGCTATCGGCTCGCCGCCGTGTCGAGATCGACAGGCGTCGCGGCCGTACGATCACGTCGATGGTCTGGGTTGTCCACGAGTGTCGGGGCCGGGTGGCCGAGCTGCACGCGCTCGATCTGCCGCTCGAACGTCGGTCGGCATGGATCTACGAGCTCGCCGGACCGGCCGTGAGCCTCGGTAGCTCACAGCCGGCGGCCGACATCGATCGGACGGCTGTGGATGCGGCCGGGTTGGAGTGTTCGCGCCGCCGCACCGGCGGGGGAGCGGTGCTCTTGCTCCCCGGCGAGTGCCGGTGGGTGGACGTGGTGATTCCCTCCGGCGACCCGCTGTGGGACGACGACGTGGGCCGTGCGTTCTGGTGGGTCGGCGAGGTGTGGCGTTCGGCGTTGTCCGACTTCGGCGTCGCGGCAGAGGTGCACCGCGGTCGACCCGAGTGGAGGTCGCTCGGAGCGGTGGCGTGTTTCGCCGGCATCGGGTCCGGCGAGGTTGTCGCGTCGGGTTCGAAGGCCGTGGGCGTCTCCCAGCGCCGCACGCGCGGTGGCGCGCGGTTCCAGTGCATCATTCACGCCCGGTGGGAGCCCTCGGCGCTGCTCGGCCTGGTTGCTCAGGAGCGCCGCACGCCCGAGTTGGCAGATCGGCTCCAACGCGTCGCTGCCTTCCCGAACGTCGACGCGATCGTCGAACGGTTCGTCTCGCTGCTTCCCTGATCCGGGCGCGCCGGACCGGCTGCGCGGTGAGCCCGGTCGATGGGGTCGGGTGGGAGCCGGGTGGGAGCCGGGGGAGAGCCGGTGGGGAATCGGGCGGGGAACGACCGTTCGTGGAGATTTTCGAACCCTGTCTTTGGTGCCCTTTCAGGGTCTTTCGAGCGCGGGGAAATCCCGAAATCGGGGGTCACGGGGGTCGTGATGTGGGGAATGGTGGGTTAGGGTGGGGGCATGTGGGAGAAGGTGGGTAGAAGTGGGGAAGAGGTGCTCTCCGGCGCCTGTGTCCCATCCTCGCACCTGCCACTGACAGCCAGCCGGCGGGGGCGCTGAGATGGCCGCCCCCGCGATCATCGATCGGTTCTCGCACTCCATCGACGACAAGGGCCGCGTCGTGCTGCCGTCGGCATATCGGGAGATATGCGCGGACGGTGGTGTTCTGAGCCTTCGCGACGACCACCTCGCGCTGTACACGAACGAGGGCTGGGCCGAGTTCGTCGACTCGCTGCGCGACCTGCTCACCGCCGGAACGATCAGCCGCGACCGATTCACCGTGTTCACCTCGATGGCATCCTCGGTGAAGCCCGACGGCCAGGGTCGGATCTCCCTCGCCTCGCACTTCCGCGAGTTCGTGGGCCTGGAAGCGATGCCGTCTTCTGCGGCGCCGGCACCTACCTCGGCCTCTACCCGCCGGCGACCGCGCCCGGCGCCGACCCCGTCGCGACTCGCGCTGCGCTTGCCGAGCTCGCGGGACTGCCGTTGTGACCGGCGATGGACGGGCATTCACACGTCCCCGTCGCACTCGATCGAGTGGTCGAGCTCCTGCGCGTCGTGCCCGACGGTTTGGTGGTCGACGCCACGCTCGGTGGCGCCGGGCATGCCGCGGCACTGCTCGACGCGCACCCGGGAGTTCGGCTCCTCGGGCTCGATCGCGATGAGGACGCCGTCGAGGTCGCGACATCGCGCCTCGCACGTTTCGGGGACCGTGCCACGGTCCGACATGCACGGTTCGACGAGATGCGCGCCATCGTGCGTTCGCTCGGCGAGGAAGGGGTGATCGGCGTGCTGTTCGATCTCGGTGTCAGCTCTCCACAACTCGACCGCTCCGAGCGAGGGTTCTCGTATCGCCACGAGGCCCCGCTCGACATGCGCATGGACCGCACGCAGGAGCGCACTGCCGCCGACGTGGTCAACGGCCTGTCGGCCGACGCGCTCGCCCACGTGATCGACCGCTACGGCGACGAGCGGTTCGCTCGCCGTGTCGCCTCGGCCATCGTCGCGCATCGGCCGATCGAGACCACCACGCAGCTGGCGGACGTTGTGCGCGATGCCATTCCGGCGGCAACCCGACGGCGCGGCGGTCATCCCGCCAAGCGGACCTTCCAGGCGATTCGCATCGAGGTCAACGAGGAGCTGTCGGTGCTCGCCGACGGTATCGACCAGGCGATCGACCTGCTGCTGCCCGGCGGACGCGCTGTCGTACTCAGCTACCACTACGGCGAGGACCGGCTCGTGAAGGAACGCTTCCGCCGCGCCGCGACCGGCGGCTGCGTGTGCCCGCCCGGGCTGGATTGCGTCTGCGGTGCGACGCCGACCGTGCAGTTCGTACGCGGCGCGAAGCACGCCTCGGCGGCCGAGGTCGAGGCCAATCCCCGCGCATCGTCGGTGCGACTGCGTGCCGTTGAGGCCCTACCCCGCGACCCCGTCGGCACGGCCGACGCGGCCGAGGGGTCGGCGCCGTCGCGCTCCGCGGGCCGGGCGGCATCGTGAGCGCCGCACGTGCGAGCAGCGCTGCCACCGTCAGGGCATCGAGCACGGCAGCGCCGTCGCGGTCGCCCGAGCGAGCGCCTCGCCAACGACCCGAGCGCGCCCGTCGGCCCGACCTGCGCGTCGTCGATCGTCGTCAGCGCCCGCTGGTGGCGTTGCCCTCAGCGTGGCCCTCATCGTCGTGCTCTTCGTGTTCACCGCACTGGCGGCGCATCTCGCTGATCGAGCGTCAGCGTCAGCTTGATTCGGTTCGCGCCGACATCACCGCGGCACAGGGCCGGCGCGAGGAGCTGCTGCGCCGGGAGAGCCAGCTGCAGTCGCCCGAGGAGGTCCTTCGGCTCGCGAAGGATCGGCTCGGCATGGTGCCGGCGGCTGAACCCGAGCTCGTTCCGCCGTCGATCGTCGTGATCGGCCCGGGCCCCACGACACCGACGACCGTGCCCGCGGAGGCGCCATGACCGCGACCACGAGCCGCCGGACGCGGACGCTCGCGGACGGCCCTCGATCGGGCTCCCGCGCCGGTGGGCGACCGGCGAGCGCGGCGCGCACGCCGGCATCGTCGCGCCGCTCCGGCCCGGCGACCAACCGGCGATCGGGCGAGCGCACATCGTCCACGCAGTCGGGCGCCGCGTCGTCGCGCAGCAGCGCCGGCTCGGCTCGGACGCGGTCGGCATCGACGCGTGCCGGCTCTGCATCGGGTCGAACCGGCTCTGGGTCGAACCGGACCCGCTCGACCGGGCGCACGGTAGGCCGGGCGACCGCCCCGCGTCGCTCGCCTGCCTCGGCTTCCGCGACCGCTCGCGGCCGCCGACGCATCGAAGCCCCATCGCGGCGACGCATCGCGGTCCTCGCGGCCGCCGTGGGCGTGGTGGCGGTGGCGTTGATCGCCCGCATCGTGTGGGTCGGGGTCATCGGCCGCGACCAGTTCGTCGACTTCGGGCGCTCGAAGCGCGAACGGGTCGTTCGCCTGACGGAGCTGCGCGGCGCGATCCTCGATCGCGACGGCGAGGCCCTCGTGATGTCGGTGCCGGCGAAGCTGGTCGCGGTCGACCCGACCGTGGTGGAGAACGCAGACCGCACCGCGACCTCGTTGGCGTCGATCCTGGGCCTGCCCCGGGCGCAGGTGCTCGCCGCCGTGGAGCGACCCGATACGCGTTACGCCGTCATCGCCCGCCAGGTCGACCCGACGCAGGTCGACAAGATCCGAGCGGCGAAGCTCACGGGCATCGTGCTCGAGGACGACCCCAAGCGCGTGTCGGTCAGCGGCAACCTGGCCCGCTCGGTGGTCGGTTCGATGGATCGCTACGGCACGGAGGCCCGCTCGGGGGTCGAGCGCCTGTTCGACACGCAACTCGCCGCCAAGTCGGGGAGAAGCGTCGGCGCGCCATCGGCGGCGCGGTCATACCGGGTTCGGAACGGGTCGTGAGCGCGGCGCGGGCCGGCGCAGACGTGACGCTCACCCTCGACCGCTCGTTGCAGTTCGCGGCGGAAGAGGCGCTGATCGAACAGGTCGGGGCGACCCAGGCCCGCGGCGGCACGGTCATCTTGGGTCGTCCCCGAACGGGTGAGATCCTGGCGATGGCATCGGCCTCGCGGACCGAGGAGGGCGAGGTGGTCGCCGGATCGCTCAACCAGGCGGTCCGCCAGTACGAGCCCGGCTCGATCATGAAGCTCGCGACGGCGTCGATGGCGTTCAACGAGGGGCTGCTGACGCCCGCCAGCACGCTGGTCGTACCGGGCGCGATCACGCTCTACGACAAGACGATCCAGGACGCGCACGCCCACCCGACCGAGGTGATGACCGTCAAGGAGATCATCGCCAACTCCTCGAACGTGGGCACGATCAAGATGGCGCAGATGGTCGAGAAGGAGCGGTCCCGTCAGACGATCATCGACTACCTGCACCGCTTCGGCTTCGGCTCCTACACGAACCTTGGCCTGCCCTTCGAGCAGAAGGGGATCGTCAAGGAGAAATGGAACGGGACCGACATCGCCTCGATCCCGATCGGTCAGTCGATCCTGACGACCCCGGTGCAAATGTGGACCGCGTATAACGCGATTGCCAATGGCGGCCTGTACGTGCCACCGAAGCTCGTGCTGGACATGGTGGATGCCGAGGGGCGTCATCACGTGCCCGACGCGCCGCGCCCGCATCAGGTCGTCAAGCCGTCGACCGCGGCTCAGGTGACCGAGGCGCTCCGGTCGGTGGTCGATGAGGGCACCGGCAAGGACGTGCAGATCGAGGGGTTCAACGTCGCGGCCAAGACCGGAACGGCGTACAAGGTGCTCAGCAACGGCACGTACAAGGATGCGAACGGACGCAAGTACGCGTCGAGCTTCGTCGGCTTCTTCCCGGCGTCTGCGCCGGAGATCTCGATCATGGTGATGATCGACGAGCCGAAGCCGCCGTACCATTACGGCTCCGCCGCCGCCGGACCGGTCTTCGAGCGGCTCGCCAAGGAGGCCGTGCGTCGCTTCGCCATCCCGTCGGATCACGCGTCATCGGGCGAGACCAAGCCGCTTCGGGCCGAGCCCGCCACGGCGACGCCGGTCACCGCCCCGCCGGTGACGGTCCCGACGAAGGTCATCAAGACCGACGACGGCGACGGCACGCCGGACGACCCGGCGGCGAATCCGACCGACCCGCCCACGCCGGCGACGACCGAGACGACCACCCCGACCACGGCGAAGGCTGCTTCGAAGGGCGCGACCGGCTCCGGCACGAAGAGCACCGGCACGAAGAGCACCGGCACGAAGAGCACCGCCACGACGAACACCGTGAGCGGCGCAACCGGAGGGAGCACCTCCGTCACCGGGAATCGCGGCGATGGGTGAGGTCACGCTCGCCACGGTCATCGACGCCGTGCCGGGTGGTCCCCGCCGGGTGGTCGGCGACACGACCACGTTGGTGACGTCGGTGACGCACGAGTCCCGCAGCGTCGAGCCCGGAGGGCTGTTCTGCTGCGTGGTCGGTGCGCGCTCCGACGGCCACGACTTCGCCGCCGATGCCGTCGATCGCGGAGCCTCCGCCCTGCTGGTCGAGCACGAGGTGCCACTCTCGGTACCGCAGGTGATCGTGGCCGATTCGCGCGCCGCGATGGGGCCCGTCGCGTCGGCCGTGTGGGGCAATCCGTCGCACGCGCTGCGCGTGGTCGGGGTCACCGGGACGAACGGGAAGACCACGGTCGTGACGCTGCTGCGCCAGATCGTGGACCATGCCGGCGGTCGCTGCGGGGTCATCGGCACCCTCACGGGCGCCCGCACGACGCCCGAGGCGCCCGAGCTCGCGGCGCGGCTCGCTGCAATGCGCGACGCCGGCTTCGACACCGTGGCGATGGAGGTGTCCTCGCATGCGCTCGACCTGCATCGCGTCGACGGAACCGCCTTCGCGGTCGTCGTCTACACGAACCTCGGGGTCGACCACCTCGACTTCCACGGCACGGTCGAGGCGTACTTCGCAGCGAAGGCGAAGCTCTTCGATCCTCGGCGTGCAGCGGTCGGGGTGGTCAACGTGGACGATGTGCACGGCCGACTCCTACGCGACGCGTCGACGGTCGAGGTGATCCCGTACTCCGTCGACTCGCTGGGGCCGGTCCGTGTCGAACACGGCGGTACCGCGCTGCGGTGGCGTGGTCGCGATGTGGCCCTGCCGCTGCTCGGGCGGTTCAACGTGTCGAACGCCCTCGCTGCCGCCGAGGCGGCGGTCGCGCTCGGCATCGATCCCGCCTCCGTGGCGGCAGCGCTCGCGGAGGTCGTCGCGCCGCCGGGCCGATTCGAGCCCGTTCGTGCCGGACAGCCGTTCACGGTGTTGGTCGACTATGCACACACCCCGGACGCACTCGAAGCGGTGCTGAGCGCGGCGCGCGAGGTCGCCGGCGGTCGCCGACTGCACGTGGTGATGGGATGCGGAGGCGACCGCGATCGGACGAAGCGCCCCCGCATGGGCGAGGTGGCCTCCCGTCTCGCCGATGTGACCGTGATCACATCGGATAACCCGCGCGGCGAGGACCCGGATGCGATCATCGCTTCGATCGTCGCGGGGTGTGTTCGCGAGCCGATCGTCGAACCGGACCGCCGCGAGGCGATCGGTCGGGCGCTGCGAGGCGCACAGGCGGGCGATGTCGTGGTCGTCGCCGGGAAGGGTCACGAGACGACCCAGACCGTCGGCGCGTCGGTGCTGCCGTTCGACGATCGGGTGGAGGTTCGTGCCGCGCTCGCTCGGCTTGGTTGGGAGACAACGTCGTGATCAGGATCTTCGTCGCCGCAGGACTGGCGCTGGTGCTTTCGGGGCTCGGTACCCGGCTGCTCATCGGCTGGCTCACAAGCCATCGGGTCGGTCAGCCGATCCACGAGGACGTGCCCGAGGGCCACACCACCAAGGCGGGTACGCCCACGATGGGCGGGATCGCGATCGTGTTCGCTGCGGTCGCCAGCTACGTGTTGTCGACCCTGTACCGAGGCATCGCGACCCAACGCGGCCTGATCGTGGTGGGAGCAATCGCCGCGGCGGGCTTCGTCGGCTTCCTCGATGACTTCATCAAGGTGCGCAACGAGCGGAACCTCGGTCTCAACAAGCGGGCGAAGATGATCGGTCTGCTCACCGTCGCGATCGGTTTCGCCGTCCTGATCGTCACGCAGACCCAGCAGCACACGACGCTCAGCTTCACGCGGCACGACAGCATCGGCTGGGAGCTGGGCAAGGTCGGATGGGTGATTTGGGCGGTGTTCCTGATCGCCGGGTTCTCCAACGGCGCCAACCTGACCGACGGGCTCGACGGCCTGGCGGCGGGCGCCGGAATCTTCGCGTTCTCGGCCTTCGTGATCGTCGGCTTCTGGGCGTTCAAGCACCCGGGGCTGTACGACCTGCGCGCCGGCGAGCAGGGCGTGGGCCTCGACCTCGCGGTGATCGCCGCCGCGATGGTGGGTGCGCTCGCCGGGTTCCTCTGGTACAACGCGGCCCCAGCCCGGATCTTCATGGGGGACACCGGATCGCTCGCGATCGGCACCGGCCTGGCCTGCCTCGCGCTCACGACCAACACGGCGCTGCTGCTGCCGATCATCGGCGCCCTCTTCGTAGCGGAGACGATGTCGGTGATCCTGCAGGTCGCGAGCTTTCGCCTCTTCGGCGGGCGCCGCATCTTCCGGATGGCGCCGATCCACCATCACTTCGAGCTGTGCGGATGGCCGGAGACTCGCGTGATCGTGCGCTTCTGGATGATGTCGGCCATGTGCACGGCCGCCGGTGTCGGCATCTTCTACCGCGACTTCCTGGTCATCACGGGGACGCTCGCGTGAGCGCGCCGGGCACCGTCGCCGGCATTCCGGTCGCTTCGCCGAGCGGTTCGACCTCGCCGCTTACCGAGCGGCGTTTCGTGGTGTACGGCTTCGGCGTGACCGGCGCCGCGGTCGCGCGCGCCCTGGTCGTCCGGGGCCTCGAAGTGGTGGCCTGTGACGATCGTCTCGATGCCGCAAAGGCTGCGGCGGCGGCGGGTCTCGGCATCGAGCTCGTGAGCGAGCCGTCCGCCGATGATCTGGCGGCCCGCGTTGCGTGGGCCGACGCCGTGGTTCCGGCACCAGGCTTCTCCGAATCCGCACCCGCTGTTCGGCGCGGTCGCTGCGGCGCAGCGCCCCGTCCTGAGCGAGTTCGATCTCGCCGCGGCGTGGGACGCGCGCCCGCTGCTGTCGATCACCGGAACCAACGGCAAGACGACCGTCACCATGATGGTCACCGAGATGCTGGCGGCGTCGGGGTGCCGCGCCGCCGCGGTGGGCAACACCGACGTTCCGTTGATCGCCGCCATCGACGACCCCGATCTGGACGTGTTCGTCGTGGAGTCGTCGTCGTTCCGGCTCGGCCACACCCGACGATTCCGCCCGGCCGCGGCCACCTGGCTCAACTTCGCGCCCGACCACCTCGATGTGCACGCCGACCTCGACGTGTAGCGAGGCGCCAAGACGATCGTGGACCGACCTGGACTCGTCATCGGTCGCGGTGGCCAACCTCGACGACGCGGTCGTGGCCCGTCACATCGGTGGCGGCGCCCGTTTCGTCACGTTCGGGTTGGATCGCGCCCCGTCCGGTTGGGAGTTCCCTCACCTGAGCGCCGTTGGCGGCGCGCTGATCGCTCCGGACGGTTCGGTGATCAGCCGCGGCGAGTCCCTGCCGCGGCGCCTGCCGCACGACCTCGCCAACGCGCTCGCCGCGACGGCCACCGCGGTGGCGGGCGGGGCGAGCCTCGACGCGGTTCGGTCGGTGCTGGCCTCGTTCGAGGGCCTCCCGCACCGGGTGCAGTACGTCGCGTCGATCGACGGCGTCAGCTACTTCGACGACTCGAAGGCGACGGCACCGCACGCGGTGTTCGCCGCGGTGCGGGCGTTTCCACACGTCGTCCTGATCGCCGGTGGACGCAACAAGGGACTCGACTTGTCGGTGCTCGGCGCGCTCGGTGCCCACGTGCGCGCTGTGGTCGGGATCGGCGAGGCGGCGGGCGAGGTCATCGCCGCCTTCCCCGATCGGCCGGGAACGGCGGCGGCGACGATGGAGGAGGCGGTCGCTGCTGCGGCCCGCCTGGCGCAGCCCGGCGACGCCGTCGTGCTGTCGCCCGGGTGCGCCTCATTCGACTGGTATCGGAACTATGGCGAGCGCGGCGATCACTTCGCGGAGATCGTTCGCGCCCGGCGAGGCGGAGGAACCAGCGACGACCCCGGCGCGACCGCGGTCGGCACGCGGACCGCGACTCCGAACGACCAGGAACACGACCGGGACCAGGGAGCCGGAGCGTTCGCGTGCGGCCGCACAGACGAACCCATGCGTTCGGCCACACGCGCCCCAGCGGGCGAAGGCGTCCGGTGGCGCACGGCGCGCCGCAGCGCGCTCGACCGCCCCGCGATCGACGGGTGGGCGCTCGGCAGCGCCGCGGGTTCGCGCATCGTCGGCCCCGCCGGTCGAGTTCTGGGTGATCGCGGGTGCGGCGGCGATGCTGTGCCTGCTCGGCCTGGTGATGGTGCTGTCGGCGACGACGGTCAAGTCGACCAACGAATACGGCACCGCCTGGTACTACTTCCGACGCCAGGCCGGCTGGTTGGCCGCGGGCATGATCGCCTTGGTGCTGACGTTGAAGGTCGGCCACCGGCGGTTGCGTCCGCTCGTGCCGATCGGGCTGGCCACGGCTGTGGGCGGCCTGCTGCTCGTGCTGGTCCCGACGCCGATCTCGAAGGGGCCCGTGAACGGATCGCGCCGCTGGCTCTCGTTCGGCTCGACCAACCTTCAGCCCTCCGAGATAGCGAAGCTCGCGGTGATCCTGTGGGTGGCGGCGCTGCTGACCGAGCGGGTCTCCGAGCTGCACGACTGGCGCCGCACGATCCTGCCGATCGGCGTCGGCACCCTCGCCGTCGCCGGGCTGATCCTCGCCGAGCCCGACCTCGGCACCGCGGTCGTGCTGTGCACGATCGTCGCCGCGATGTTGCTCGTCGGCGGCGCTCGGCTCGACGTGTTGGGCCTGGCCGGGGCGCCCGTCCTCGTGGGGCTCACCTTCATCGCGTTCACGGGGTACCACGCCGAGCGCTGGTCGTTCCTCGATCCGCTCAAGGACGCCGGGAACACGAACTACCAGCTGACGGGGGCGCTTTCGAGCGTCGCGTCCGGCGGTTGGTTCGGCGTGGGTCCCGGCGCTTCGACGGCGAAATGGGGCTACCTCCCCGAGGCGCACACCGACGCCGTGTTCGCCGTGATCGGCGAGGAGCTGGGGGTGGTCGGCTGCCTGGCGGTCGTCGCGCTCTATCTCGCCCTGCTGGGTGCCGGCATGCGCGTCGCTCGCCGGGTCACCGACCGCTTCGGCTCGCTCGTCGCGATCGGCATCACCATGTGGATCGGCATGCAGGCGTTCGTGAACATGGGCGTCACCGTGGGGATCCTTCCCAACAAGGGGTTCACGCTGCCCTTCGTCAGCTATGGCGGGTCGTCCCTGCTGGTGATGCTCGTGGCGACCGGGGTGCTGCTCAGCATCGCCAAGGAGAGCGCGTGATCCGTCGTGGGTAGGGCTCGAGCGGGGCGCGGCCCCATTGTGATCGCCGGCGGCGGTACGGCCGGGCACGTGCTGCCCGGGCTGTCGATCGCCGCGGAGTTGATCGAGCGGGGGTACGCAACGTCGGACCTGCGCTGGATCGGCGCGGCCCGCGGTCAGGAGGCGACCCTCGTGCCGCCGACCGGCATCGCCGTGACCCTGCTGCCCGGGCGCGGGATCCAGCGTCGCCTCGCGCGCGAGAACCTCGGCGCGATCTGGGGGCTCGTCCGGGCGATGGGCGACGCGGTGCTGGTGGTGCGCCGACTGCGGCCGCGCGCCGTGCTGACGCTGGGCGGCTCGCGAGCGTCGCCGCCGCGCTCGCTGCGGTGATTTGGCGTGTTCCGCTGATCGTCGCCGAACAGAACGCCCGCGCCGGCGCGGCGAACCGCCTGGTCGGCCGCTTCGCCCGCGTGTGCCGTCCCCGTGGCGGGCACCGATCTCCCCACGAGGTCGTCACGGGGAACCCGGTGCGCGGCGAGGTCCTGTCCGAGGCCGCGCACCGCGACGTGGCGGCAGCGCGACTCGATGTCGGCGTTCCTCAGGGGCGAACCTGCATCGTGGTCTTTGCGGGATCGCTGGGCGCCCGCCGTATCAACGAGGCCGTCGCCGGCCTTGTCGAGGCGTGGGCCGATCGGTCCGACCTGTTCGTCTACCACGTGATCGGGCGCCGCGACTTTGAGTCCTTCACGCGTCCGGAGCTGCCGGACGGCGCCGGGATCGAGTACCGCGCCGTGGAGTACGAGTCCAACATGCCCCGCGTGCTCGCCGCGAGCGACCTCGCGATCTGCCGCGCCGGTGGCACCTCGGTGGCCGAGCTCGCGGCGATCGGCGTTCCTGCGATCCTCGTGCCGCTCCCGATCGCGACCCGCGACCACCAGCGTTTCAATGCCGAGGCTCTCGTGGCGGCGGGTGGCGCCGTGCTCGTCGACGACGCCGCGTGCACGGCGGACCGGCTTGCCGACGAGCTCCGGCCGCTGCTCGACCCGCCGGGCCGGCTCGCCGAGATGGCCGCCGCGGCCCGGTCGGTGGGACGCCCCGACGCGGCATCCGCCGTTGCCGACCTGATCGAGGAGCACGCCCGATGAACGCCCCGTTCGATCTCGCCGGACCCCCGTTGCACATCCACCTGGTGGGAATCGGCGGCGCCGGAATGTCGGCGATCGCCGAGGTGCTCGCGGCGCTCGGCCACCGTGTGAGCGGCTCCGATCGAGCGGAGGGTCCGGTGCTGCTGCGCCTGCGAGCAGCGGGCATCGATGCCCGATCCCCCCACGACGGTGGCAATGTCGGCGGTGCCGACGTGGTCGGCATTTCGACGGCGATCCCCGCCGACAATCCCGAGATCGAGGCCGCACGCGCGGCGGGGATCCCGGTGCATCACCGCTTCGACCTGCTCGCCGCGATCGGTGCGACCCGCCGCACGCTCTCGGTGTCGGGCACACACGGCAAGACGACCACGTCGGCGATGTGCGCCTTCGCGTTGGACCGTGCCGGGCTCGACCCGTCGTTCATCATCGGCGGCGAGGTGCCCGGGCTCGGTGCGGGCGCCCGCTGGCGCACGCCCGCAGCGCCGCAGGCGAGCGCGGATGGATGGTTCGTGCTCGAGGCCGACGAGTCCGACTCGACGTTTCTCGCACCGCCCCGCTCGGCCGCCATCGTGACGAACGTGGAGGCCGACCACCTCGACCACCACGGCACGATGGACGCGCTCGTGGCCGCGTTCCGCACCTTTCTCGCCGAGACCGCCGGACCCCGGGTGGTGTGCGCCGACGATCCCGGGGCGGCGGCCCTGGCCGGCGAGGTCGATGGCGTCGCGACCTACGGGTTGAGCGACGACGCGACGTTCCACATCGTCGACGTGGAGCCGACCGGATCGGGCTCGGCGTGGACCGTCGTCGGCCCACACGGTTCGACCGCGCTGCGGATCGGTGTGCCCGGGCTGCATGTGGTCCGGCAACGCGACCGCCGCGTTTGCCGTGGCGGTGCTCATCGGCGCCGATCCGCAGGGCGCGGCCCGCGGCCTCGCCGACTACGGCGGGGTCGGCCGGCGATTCGAGTTCCGCGGCAGCGACCGCGGCGTCACGTTCATCGACGACTACGCGCACCTTCCCACCGAGGTCGAGGCGGTGCTCGCTGCCGCCGCGGCCGGCAGGGTCGACGGGCGCTGGTCGCGGGTGGTGGCGGTGTTCCAGCCGCATCGGTACTCGCGCACCGAGGCCGTGTGGCGCGACTACACCGACAGCTTCGTCGACGCCGACGTGGCGGTCGTGACCGAGATCTACGCCGCCGGCGAGGCGGCCCGCGACGGGGTGAGCGGTCGCCTCATCGCCGACGCCGTCGCCGCCTCGACGAAGGCTCCGTCGGTCGAGTGGGCGGCGACCCGCGAGGAACTGCTGTCGACACTCGATCGCGTGCTGTCGCCCGGCGACCTCTGTTTGACGATGGGCGCGGGAGACCTCACGACGCTGCCCGACGCCATGTTGGCGCGCTGGAGCAGCGAGTGAACACGGCCGTCCCCGTATCGCCCGTCGCTCTGGTCGCGGCGTTGCGCTCGGCGGGCGTCGAGCCGCTGGTCGACCGCGCGCTCGGGCCGTTGACGACCTACCGGTGCGGCGGCGCCGCGGCCGTCTTCGTCGAGGTCGACTCGCCCGAGGATCTCGTCGCCGTGGCCGCGGTAACGGCGCGGCTCGCTCCACCGGTGCTCGTGATCGGCAAGGGATCGAACCTGCTGGTCGCCGACGGCGGCTTCGACGGGGTGGCGGTCCAGCTCGTCGGCGCCTTCCTCGATGTGCGCGTCGACGGCACAACCGTCGTCGCCGGCGGCGGCGCGAGCCTGCCCGTCGTCGCCCGCCGGACGGTAGCGGCCGGCCTGACCGGATTCGAGTGGGCGGTCGGCGTGCCCGGATCGATCGGCGGTGCGGTGCGCATGAACGCCGGGGGGCACGGGTCGGACATGGCCGCTGTGGTGCGGAGGGTCCGCGTCGTGGATCTCTGCGTCGGCAACGATGTGACGATGGCGGCGGGAGATCTTGGTTTCGCATATCGCGGGTCGCGCGTTCGGCCGTCCGACGTCGTGGCCGAGGTTGAGCTCGCGCTCGACCCGGGCGACGCCGCCGCGGGGAGGCGACGCTGGCGTCGATCGTGCGCTGGCGTCGAGAACACCAGCCGGGCGGTCACAACGCGGGTTCGGTGTTCACGAATCCGCCGGGTGACTCGGCGGGCCGTCTGATCGACGCCGCCGGGTGTCGTGGCCTGCGCCTTGGCAGCGCGGAGGTCTCGACGAAGCACGCCAACTTCATTCAGGTCGACGAAGGCGGCAGTGCGGCCGACGTGATCGAGGTGATGGCGGCGGTGCGCGCTCGGGTGATCGACCGGTTCGATGTGGAACTTCACGCGGAGACGCGGCTCGTCGGGTTCGACGACGAGGTGATGGAGCGAGTGGGAGCACGGCAATGACGGCGACCGATACGCGGCGGCGCCGCCCGCCGAACGCGCGAACCCGGATCGACCCCGACGGGCCGACCGACGTGGACGACCGCCTCGCGCCGTCGTTTCCCGGCGGACGCGTCGACTTCCCCATATCTGACGAAGGTCGGATCGGCACCAGCGAAACGGCCGGCGCCCGTGCCGGTTCGTCGGATGCCGCCGGGCTCGCAGGCGATGTCGATCCGCGAATCGCGGCCCGCCGTGCTGCGGTCGTGTCGCAAGCGATGTCGCGGCGGCGCCGCATCGTCGTGGGCGTCGCCGCGGCGGTCGCGCTTGCCGTCGCTGCGGTGCTGGTGGTTCGGTCGCCGCTGTTCGGCGTGCGCGACGTCGCGGTCATCGGCGACCCCACCTCGTCGGCTGCGGCGGTGTTGCGCGACGCCGGATTGCGCCGGGGCATGCCGCTCATCTCGATCGACGAGGCCACGGCCGCGGCTCGTCTCCTTCGCTCGGCGGAGTACCTCGATGCGGCGGTCACGACTCGTTGGCCCGGCACCGTCGAGGTGCGGGTGACGCGCCGCCCGGTGATCGCGGTGTTCATCGCCGGCGGGCGTCGCATGATCGTGGGACGCGGCGGCGTCGCGATGCCCGCGACCGCCGACGTGCGCGGCGCGCTCGAGGTGACGGTCGAGGGATCGCTCCCGCGGGTATCGGCGGGCCGAACGGTCCCCGCGGCGCTGGCGTCGATCGCCGACACGGTTGCGGCCACCCCGCTCTCGCTGCGCGCCCGCACCCAGACGATCACCATGTCGTCTCGCAGCGAGCTGACCTACGGCCTGGTCGACGGCGCCGAGTTGCGGTTCGGCAACGCGGTCGAAGCCTCCGACAAGTTCCTCGCTGCGGTCACGATGCTCGGCGGTCGGGTCGACCTCGACGGCATGTGTCGCCTCGACGTTCGAGTCCCGACCGACCCGAAGATCCGGCGCGGCGGCGACTGCGACGCGGCGACCGACGTCGACGATCAGGCGGCGGACGAGCCGGTCATCACCGAGGAGGAGCGCGCCGCGCAGGCCGACGAGGAGGAGGCCGCCGCCAATCGCCCGCTCGCGAGCCGCATCGGCTCCGACGCGAATAATCCGGTCTCGGAGCGCGGCGTCGACGTCGAGCCCGAGACGGCCGACGATCAGGCGTCCGCCGACAGCGGCGCCGCGGCCGGAGCGAAGAGCGCCGTGACCGGCCCGGCGACCAGCGACGGCGACGCGGGCGACGCGACGGCGAAGCCGGCCGCCTCGTCGTCGGGCACCGCATCGTCGACGGTGCCCGTCTCGCGGTGACGATGCCGGATCCCCACCCACGCGTGATGCTTCACCTAGGATGATCTTTGTCCTGTGCCCCGCGACGAGCGCGAGGGCACACCGAGATCTCAGACCGAACCCGCAGCGTCTGCGCGGTACCCGGAGGTACGCCACTCAATGGCACACAACCCGCAGAATTACCTCGCAGTGATCAAGGTCATCGGCGTCGGCGGCGGTGGCTGCAATGCAGTGAATCGCATGATCGACGCCGGGTTGAAGGGTGTCGAGTTCATCGCCATCAACACCGATGCCCAGGCGCTCCTGATGAGCGACGCCGATGTGAAGCTCGATATCGGCCGTGAGATCACCCGAGGCCTGGGCGCGGGTTCGGATCCCGAGGTGGGTCGCCAGGCGGCCGAGGATCATCGCGCCGAGATCGAAGAGGTCCTGCGGGGCGCCGACATGGTGTTCATCACTGCGGGCGAGGGCGGCGGCACCGGCACTGGAGCGGCACCTGTCGTCGCCGAGATCGCGAAGACGCTCGGCGCGCTCACGATCGCCGTGGTCACCCGCCCGTTCCTGTTCGAGGGCCGTCGCCGGTCGGTGCAGGCCGACCAGGGCATCGGCAAGCTGAAGGAGAAGGTCGACACCCAGATCGTCATCCCGAACGATCGTCTGCTCTCGGTCGCGAACGACAAGACGTCGGTGCTGAACGCCTTCAAGATGGCCGACGAGGTACTGCTCCAGGGCGTGCAGGGCATCACCGACCTGATCACCACGCCGGGCCTGATCAACACCGACTTCGCCGACGTGAAGATGATCATGCACGACGCCGGCACGGCCCTTCTCGGCGTTGGGTACAGCGCCGGCGAGAACCGCGCGGCGGCCGCCGCTCGTCAGGCGATCAGCTCGCCGCTGCTCGAGTCGGCGATCGACGGGGCTCGCGGCATTCTGTTGAACATCTGCGGCGGCTCCGACCTCACGCTGTTCGAGGTCAACGAGGCCGCCACCGTCATCCACGAGGTGGCGCACCCCGAGGCGAACATCATCTTCGGCACGACGATCGACGACGAGATGGGCGACGAGGTCCGTGTCACGGTGATCGGAGCGGGGTTCGAGCGTTGGGAGGAGGGCGCGAAGCCGGCTCCGGCGAAGCGCTCGTCGTCCGGCGGCCGTCTCGGTCGCCGCGACGAGGACGAGATCGGTCTGGCCGACGTCTTCGCTCCGACCGGCGACGACCTGCTCGACGACGAAGACGACGACTTCGACGTCCCGTCGTTCCTGAAGTAGCGGACCGCGTTGGCGGGCCGAGTCGGGTTCCGCTTCACGAGCCGTCGTGACGGCGACCTGGGCATCGACGCGCCCGGCGAGCTCGCTCGGCGCCGTCGTGGCGTCGTCGACCTGCCGTGGAGCGTGGCGCGACAGGTGCACGGCATCGACATCGCCGTGGTCGCGGAGCCGGGCGGCTGCTTCGGCGCGACCTGCGACGGGTTCGTCACGGCGGTGCCGGGTGCGGCGATCGCCGTGCAGACCGCCGATTGCGGCCCGGTGCTGATCGAGGGCCGTGACGCCGCGGGCGATCCGGTGGTCGGTGCCGTCCACGCCGGCTGGCGTGGGCTGTATGACGGCGTGCTGGAATCGGCACTCGACGCCCTGGTGCGCCTGGGTGCCGGGACGTGACCGCCGTCGTCGGTCCGTGCATTTCGGCGTCTCGCTACGAGTTCAGTGCGGCCGAGCTTGCGCGGCTCGCGCTTCGCTTCGGTCCCGACGTGGTCGCGGCGACCGCGTGGGGGACACCAGCGTTCGACCTGTCGGCGGCGATTCACTCCGAGGCCCGCCGCCTCGGCATCGCGCTGGCCTCTCCGGACGCTCCCCCGTGCACCGCGGCGACGGTCGACGACGCGGGCGACCCCGCCTACTTCTCCTGGCGGGCTCGCGCCGACACCGGGCGGCAGTCGTCGGTGATCTGGATCGAGCGGGACGGATCCTCGGGTGTCTGACGTCGAGATCGATCCGGCCGTGATCGAGGCGATCCGCGCACGCCTCGACGTCGTCGTTGATCGGATACGGCGGGCCGGCGGTGAGCCGGGGCCGTCGGGAGTTCGAATCGTCGCGGTGACCAAGCACCACGATGCGTCGGTTGCCGCGGCGGTCGTCGCTGCTGGTCTCGCGGATCTCGGCGAGTCGTACGCCCGCGAGCTCGCGGACAAGGCGGTGGCCGTGGCCGCAACCGATGTGGCGACGCCCCGATGGCACTTCATCGGCCAACTGCAGACGAACAAGGTGCGGGTGGTGGCGCCTCACGTCCACCTGTTCCACAGCATCGATCGATCGTCGTTGATTGCCGCGGTCGCTCGGCGGGTCCCTGGTGCAGCGGTGCTGATCCAGGTGGATCTGGCGGAGGCTCCGGGCCGCGGAGGGTGTGCGTTCGGCGAGTTGGATGGGCTCGTGGCCGAGGCCGTCGACGCGGGCCTCGACGTTCGCGGCTTGATGGGGGTGGCACCGCTCGCACCGGAGGTCGACGTCGCTCGCTCGTTCGGGGCGCTGCGGCGTGCCGTCGATCGACTCGGCTTGGCCGAGTGCTCGATGGGGATGTCCCAAGACCTCGAGGTCGCCGTCGCCGAAGGATCGACGATGGTCCGAATCGGCACGGCGCTCGTGGGGGCACGAGCCTGAAGATTGCGCGGAGCCGGCGACTCGGTTGCGGGGCGGTGACATGCGCTCGTGTGCGCGCCCGTGCAAAGCTGGTCCGCGTCGGGCAGGTCCTCGCGCGCGACACTTGTCGAGTCTCGAGGAGGAGTTGATGGCCGGATGTTGCGCAAGGGCATGTCGTGGTTGGGGTCTTGGTCCCGAAGAGGACTACGACGACGACTACGACGACTACGACGAGCCGGCTGTGGTGGAGCGCCGCCCGAGCGTGCACCGCGAGGTCCGCGAGTCTCACAGTTCGGCGGTGCGTCCCGCTCGAGTCGAGGACCCGTACGACCCGGTCGATTCCTACGAGGACGAGCGGGAGAGCGAATGGGACGATCGCGAGCCCTCTGCGGTCCGGGTCCTCCCCGGCGTCGCGGCGCCGCCGCAGCAGCGCCCGAGGGTCGTCCCGCAGACCGAACCGGTGCGTCCGCGGTCGAGCGTGGTGCGTCCGCTGCCCGTGCAGACCACCGCGAAGCCGCACGTCGTGACGCCGACGTCCTTCAACGATGCGCAGGAGGTCGGCGACTGGTTCAAGAAGCGTCAGCCGGTGATCGTGAACCTCCAGCAGCTCGATCGCGACCTCGCTCGTCGCCTGCTCGACTTCGCGAGCGGCGTCGCCTACGGGCTCGGCGGCTCGGTGGAGCGTGTGGCATCGCACGTGTACCTGCTCACGCCGACCGACGTGGAGGTGTCCGCCGAGGAGCGCCGGCGCCTTCGCGAGCGCGGTCTGTTCGACGACTGAGCGCGCCGCACCGGCTCCGAGTGGGCGACACGTTGGCGTCGGCGCGATAGGTGACGTTGCCTCCCCTCACCGAACGGCGCCCCGCGTCGCTACCATGGGTGCCATGGACGTGACTCCACAGATGATCGAGGAAGTGGACTTCGCCGAGAAGTTCCGTGGGTACGATCCCGATCAGGTCGATGAGTTCCTGGTGCGGACCGGAGCGACGATCGTGTCGCTGGCCGCCACCGTCGACGATCTGCGGGCGCGCGTCGGCGCCGCGGAGCAGGAATTGGAGGCGGCACGCCAGGCGGGCCCTGCGGCGCGCCAGCAGATGACCGACGAGCAGGAGGCGGAGGAATCGACCCGTACGCTGATGCTCGCCAAGCGGACGGCCGACGCGGCGATCGCCGACGCTCGCCAGGAGGCGCAGCGCCTCTTGGAGGATGCGAAGTCCCGTTCCGAGGGCATGGTCGCGGATGCGCAGGGCGAGTCCGATCGCATGATCGGCAGCGCGCGTGTGAAGTCCGACGAGATGCTCCGCGAGGCGACCGAGAACGCCGAGCGCGAGTACGGCAGCCGCCGCGACACGATTCTGAAGGAGATCGGCGAGCACGAGCTCCGCAAGCAGGCGGCGGCCGCCGACCTCGACGCGCTCGAACAGCGTGTCGATGAGTACCGGGGCGGACTCGAGGCGGTGTCGTCCTCGCTGCGCACCCTGCTCGACGACCCGGTGGCGTTGCACCGCCGCCCGCCGCTCGACATCCGCATCGAGGCCAACACCGACACCGACACCGACACCGGTGCATGCGGAGGCCCCGCCGGCGCCCGCTCCGGCTCCCGCTCCCGCTCCCGCTCCGGAGCCTCGCTCCGGCACGGAGTCGCGCGCTGCCTCGGTCCCGCGTGTCGAGTCGCCGGCCGACGCGATCCTCGACGAGTCGCCGATCGGCATCGGCGGCGACGAGCCCGCCAGCCGGGCGGTCGACGACCGCACCGAGCCCGCCGCCCGCGCCGAGATCGTCGTCGGTGGCGCGGGGTCGCTCATCCCCGAGGACGTAGAGACGTTCCCCGCCCCGGCCGTCGCCGCCTCCGACCCGTGGGGTCCGGGCAGCTGGTCCGCGGTGGTCGACGCCGGCCCGGAGCCCGAGGCCACCGCCGCACCCGGTCCGGCCGCTGCGGCAGCGCTTCCCGTCATCGACGACGTCGAGGACACCTTCGCTGATCTGGGCCCGGGCATCGAGTTCATCGACGGTGACGAGGCGTTCGCACCGGCCGACACTCCCGGTCACGATCGGTACCTTCGCGACCTCGATCTTGCGGTCAACCGCACCGAGGGCGATGGCGAGGATGCCATGACGGCCTTCTTCGAGGGTGAGGATGACCAGCAGACGCGCCGGTTCGGGCGACGTCGCTGAGCCGGTTCCGTGGGCCCGGGCCGTCGACGGCGGCGTGGCGCTGATGGTTTTCGTGCAACCGGGTGCGTCGCGATCCTCGATCGTCGGGGAGCACGACGGCGCGCTCCGCATCCGCGTCGCCGCCCCACGGGAACGAGGGCGAGCGACGGCGGAGGCCGTCCGGGTCATCGCCGATACTGTCGGTGTGTCCCGGAGCGCGATCAGTGTGGAGCGCGGCGCGGTGAGCCGGCACAAGATGCTCAGAATCGGTGGCGCTGCGCTCGATGAGGTGATCTGCCTCGTGGAAAGTGTGGTCAGAGGCGGCGCGGCCCGATAGGGTCCACGGCCGCACGGCAGCTTGCCGTCCACCGTCCCGAGCGGAGCCTGCCGCTTCGCATACCGAAGGAACGCCCGTGTGATGAAGGCCACCTCATCCTCCAAAGCGGCGCCTGCGAAGGCGGCGAAGAAGGCTCCGGCGAAGGCGCCCGCGAAGAAGGCGGCGCCTGCGGCGAAGGCGCGCGAAGGCGGCCCCGGCCAAGAAGGCTCGGCGAAGGCCGCTTCGGCCGTAACGAAGGCCGCTCCGGCGAAGGCGCCTGCGAAGAGGCTCCCGCCAAGGCCGCTGCGGCGAAGGCGCCTGCGAAGAAGGCTCCCGCCAAGGCCGCTGCGGCGAAGGCGCCTGCGAAGAAGGCTCCCGCCAAGAGCGCTTCGGCGTCGAGCCGGAGCGCTGCGGAGAAGGCCGCGCCTGCGCGTAAGGGCCTGTCGAACGAGACCCGCGCTGCCAAGGCGGCGTCGGCGAAGGCATCGGTGAGCGGCGCTGATGGTCGATCGGCTCCGGCGCGCCGTGCCGGTGGCCTGACCCTCGGCGGGCGCGTACCCGAGGGAGAGCGACTGACGAAGTCCCCGTTCGACGCCAAGTTCTTGGCGGCGCAACGCCAAGTGCTGCTCGACGAACGCGCGACCTACACCCGCCAGGCCGAGTCGCTCGAGGCCGAGGCCGAGTCGCTGACCGCCGACCGCGAGCCGGGCGATGTGCAGTTCGACGAGGAGTCCGGCGAGGGCTCGTCGATCGCCGTCGAGCGCGAACGCGACTTGGCGCTCAGTGCGCAGGCTCGCGCCGCGATCGAGGAGATCGACGCCGCGCTCGGCCGGCTCGACGACGGGGTGTACGGCATCTGCGCCGTGTCCGGTCAGGCGATTCCGAAGGAGCGCCTCGAGGCGATCCCGTGGGCGACCGAGCGAGTCGAGTACAAGGTCGGCGGCTTCGGCCGCCGGTGATGGGTATGCCGTCTCGTTTCCGAGTCGCCTATGGCGGCCTTGTGGCCGCCATGGTCGTCGTGGTCTCGCTCGACCAGCTCAGCAAGTGGTGGGCAGCCGACAACCTCGATGCATGCGGTGCCGCCCGCCGCTCGACGTTCGATCTGTGCCTGGCGTTCAACCAGGGCATGGCCTTCAGCGCCGGGTGGGGTCGCGGTCCGCTGATCGCTGCGCTCGCGGTCGCGATCGTCGCGGTGCTGCTGTGGAGCGCTCGCACCGCGCCGCCGGTGGGACGGCTGCTGATGGGGGTGGTCGCGGGTGGGGCCGTCGGCAACCTGTTGGACCGGGCCTTTCGCGAGCCGCTCGTTGGCATCACGCCCGGGTTCATGAAGGGCGCTGTGGTGGACTTCCTCTACACGTCGTTCTGGCCCACCTTCAACGTCGCCGACAGTGCGGTGGTCGTCGGCGGGATTCTGCTCGCCATCGTGTTGTGGCGCACGCCCGAGTTCGACGAGGGTCACGGCTCGCGCGAGCCGGACGGGACGGCCGAGCCGACCGACCCGGAGACGTCCGCTTCGTGATCGAGGAGACGATGCCGGAAGCGCTCGACGGCGAGCGCGTCGACCGGGTCGTATCGATGCTGACCGGATGCTCGCGGGCCGAGGCATCCGAGTCGATCGATGCCGGCGATGTCACCGTCGACGGCCGGGTCGCCTCGAAGTCGTCGCTGCGCGTGCGGGTGGGCCAGCGTGTCGCCGTGTCGGACGATCCGCACAAGGTCCAGCCGCTGCCGGAGCCCGATGCGTCGATTCCGGTCGAGGTGGTGGCGGCCGACGAGCACATCATCGTCGTCAACAAGCCTGCCGGGTTGGTGGTCCATCCGGGCGCCGGCCGAGCCGACGGCACGCTCGTGAACGGGCTGCTGGCCCGCTGGCCGGAGCTGGCCGACGTCGGTGAGGTGCACCGGCCCGGCATCGTGCACCGCCTCGACAAGGGCACGTCGGGCCTCATGGTCGTGGCCCGAACCCAGACCGCCTATCACGCGCTCGTCGACCAACTCTCGGTCCACGAGGTCGAACGCAACTACGAGACCCTTGTGTGGGGGTGGCTCGATACCCCTGTCGGCACCATCGACGCCCCGATCGGGCGGTCGCGCCGCAACCCGCTGCTGATGACCGTCAGCGCGGATGGCCGCCCGTCGCGAACGCACTACGAGGTGGTCGAACGGTGCCTCGAACCGGCGCTCGTTACGCGAATGCGGTGCAGCCTCGAGACCGGTCGGACCCATCAGATCCGGGTTCACCTGCGCAGCATCGGCCATCCGGTGGTCGGCGACGACCTCTACAGCGGTCAGCGTCCGGCGCTGGGCCTTGCTCGCCCGTTCCTGCATGCGTTCCGGCTTGCGTTCGCGCATCCTGCGACGGACGAGACGGTGAGTTTCACGGCCGAGCTTCCGTCCGACCTGGTGGCCGTGCTCGACCGGTTGGAGCCGGCGCCCGACCTGAGCTGAGGGGTGCTGAGCGTCGCGTGCGGTGACGAGCACGGTCGGCGCCGAGGCAGCGCCGGCGCGCGGTCAGGTGCCGGCGTTTCGTCGGCGCGTCAGGCGCTCGGCTCGGCGGGCCAGGGCTGTTCCCCGCGGGTCATCGCTGCGAGTCCGGCCAGCGTGTGGGCTCCCAGGATCGCCCGCATGTGTTCGCCGACGTCGGCCCAGATGGCGAGCAGGACGCACTGGCCTTCGTGATCACACGCGCCGTTGGTGTGTGGCGCCCCGAAGTCGCCCGCCTGGATCGGGCCGTCGACGGCGCTGACGATCTGGGCGAGCGTGATCTGATCGGCCGCCCGTGCGAGCACGTACCCGCCGCCGACGCCGCGCTTCGAGCGCACCAGTCCGGCGCCCTTCAGCGCGAGCAGGATCTGCTCGAGGTACGGCTGGGGGAGCCCGGTGCGCTCTGCGATGTCGCGTACCGACGTCGGCCCGCCACCCTCGTTCAACGCCAGCGACAGCAGCGCACGGCTGGCGTAATCCCCACGGGTCGAGACCTTCACGGCGGCCATGCTAGGCGGCGCACGCGGGAGCCCCGCGGGTTCGGGCCGGATCGACGGGGGGTGTACGGTGACTCTTTGTGAGTGATGGTCCGTATCCGGCGCCGGTGCTTCCCGACTACGACGATGCCTGCACATCGAATTTGATTCCGGCGCTGCTCGACCCCGACGTCGAACGGCCGTCGTGGCTCGCCGCCGAGGCTGTCGAGGCAGATCAGGTGGTGGTGCTCGTGCTCGACGGGCTCGGCTGGGAACAGCTGCAGGCCCGTCGTTCGCTCATGCCCACGCTGGCAGCCATGCAGGGTGGGCGGATCACCACGGTCTGCCCGACGACCACCGCCACCGCGTTGACGTCGATCACGACGGGTCTTCCGCCGGGTGAGCACGGCGTGATCGGCTACCGCATGGCCGTCGGGCGCGACGTCCTCAACGTGTTGCGCTGGTCGACTCACCGCGGCGACGCCCGTCAGGCCATCCCGGCCCGTTCGATCTGCGACGCCGAGCCGTTCGTCGCACAGCGTCCACCGATCGTGGTTCGGGCCGAGTTCGAGCATTCCGGGTTCAGCGACGCGCACCTCTTCGGGTCGCGCTTCGTCGGGTACCGCATGCCCTCGACGATGGCGATCGAGGTCGCTCGGCTGCTGCGAGCCGGCGAGCCGTTCGTGTACGCGTACTACGACGGCATCGACAAGGTGGCCCACGAGTACGGCCTCGGTGAGCATTACGACGCCGAGGTCGCCGCGGTCGATCAGATGGTTCGCTACCTGGTCGGGGTTCTCCCGGTGGGAGCGGCCCTCGTGATCACCGCCGATCACGGACAGGTCGAGGTGGGCGATCGCGTCGTGCGGGTCCACCCCGAGGTGCTGAGCCACGTCGATTTCCAGTCGGGCGAGGCCCGGTTTCGATGGCTGCACGGGCTGCCCGGCTCATCGTCGTCGCTGCTGCGCGCCGCCCGCGAGCACCACAGCAATACCGCCTGGGTGGTCTCGGCCGAGCAGGTGCTCGACGAGCGATGGTTCGGATCGAAGGTGCTCCCCGAGGTGCGGGCGCGGCTCGGCGACGTGGCGCTCGTGGCCCGCGAGCCTGTCGCCTACGACGATCCGACCGACACCGGCCCCTACGAGCTGATCGGCCGCCACGGTTCGATGACGTCGGCCGAGGTCTACGTGCCGCTGCTCGTCGCCGGTCGCTGAGCCTCGGGTCGCTGGGCCTCGGTGCCGCGAGCTCGCACCCGGGCGGCCCCGACGAAACCCGTATGCTCCACGTCATGTCCAGCACCGAGGATCCCTCTGCGTCCGTTGCAAACACGAACGGCGGTCTCGCCATGCCGGAACTTGTCACTCCGGACGGCGTCGCCGAGTCCTCCGCCGAGGAGTCAGGCCCCGACATCGAGTCGCCCGGCAAGATCATCCGGATCGGTGGCATGGTCAAGCAGCTCCTCGAAGAGGTGCGCAACACGACCCTCGACGAGGCTGCGCGCGACCAGCTTCGCGACATCTACGAGAACTCGGTCACCGAGCTGAAGTCGGCGCTCTCGCCGGCGCTCGGCGACGAGCTCGATCGGCTGGCGCTCGACTTCTCCGACGACGAGATTCCCTCGGAGGCGCAGCTCCGTGTGGCCAAGGCGCAGCTGGTGGGGTGGCTCGAAGGGCTCTTCCACGGCATCCAGGCCACGCTCATGGCTCAGCAGATGGCCGCCCGCCAGCAGCTCGAGGGCGTCCGCGGCCAGCTGCAGCCCGGCATGTCGCCCCCGGCGGGTGGAGGCCCGGGCTACATCTGAGCGCCGCACCGCCGGTCGTCGCGCGGCCGGTGCCGGCCGCGCGAGAATCACATGGCTGTGATCCGCGGGAGGCGAAGGAGCGACGGTGACCGACTCGTTCGTGCATCTGCACCAACACACCGAGTACTCGATGCTCGACGGGGCGGCGCGCGTCACCGAAGCCGTCGCCTACGCGGCCCAGGACGGGCAGCCGGCGGTCGGGATCACCGACCACGGAAACATGTACGGGGTGCTCGACTTCTACAAGGCGTGCCGCAAGCTCGACGTGAAGCCGATCATCGGGTTCGAGGCCTACATGGCACACGACTCGCGCCTGGAACGGCCGTCGCGTCGCGGTCGGGTCGACGACACCGGCGGTGACGCCGAGGGCGGCAAGAAGCTCTACTACCACCTGACGCTGCTGGCCGAGAACAACACCGGCTACCGCAACCTGATCCAGCTGTCGAGTCGGGCGTTCATGGAGGGCTACTACTACAAGCCGCGGCTCGACTGGGAGCTGCTCGCCGAGCACTCCGAGGGCGTGATCGCGACGACCGGCTGCCTGGGCGGACACGTGTTGCAGTCGCTCATGAACGAGGGATACGACGCAGCGCTCGCCAAGGCCGCACGGCTGCAGGACATCTTCGGCCGTGACAACCTGTTCGTCGAGATCCAGGACCACGGCATCCCCGCCCAGCATCAGACCAACCCCGATCTGCTGCGCATTGCGAAGGCGATCGGGGCGCCGCTGTTGGCCACGAACGACAGCCACTACGTGCACCGTCACGACGCCATGGCCCACGACGCGCTGCTGTGCGTGCAGACCGGCTCGCTCATGAGCGACCCGAACCGGTTCAAGTTCCACGGCGACGAGCACTACCTCAAGACCGCTGAGGAGATGCGGCATCTGTTCCGCGAGGTCGAGGTGGCGTGCGACAACACGCTGTGGATCGCCGAGCGGCAAACGTCGAGATCGCGTTCGGCGACGCGCTGCTGCCGAACTTCCCGTTGCCCGAGGGCTTCGAGGACGACAGCGACTACCTGCGCCATCTCACGTTCGAGGGCGCCCGGTTGCGGTGGGGCGACCCGCTGCCCGACGAGGTGGTGGAGCGGCTCGCGTACGAGTTGCAGGTGATCGGCGACATGGGCTTCAGCTCGTACTTCCTGATCGTGTGGGACCTGATCCGCCATGCGCGTGACGCTGGCATCAGGGTCGGTCCCGGGCGCGGGTCGGCCGCCGGATGCGCGGTGGCGTACACGCTTCGCATCACCGACCTCGACCCCATCAAGTACGACCTGCTGTTCGAGCGGTTCCTCAACCCGAGCCGCGTGTCGATGCCCGACATCGACATGGACTTCGACTCCCGCTACCGGGACGAGATGATCCGCTACGCGGCGGAGCGCTACGGGCGCGACCACGTTGCCCAGATCGTCACGTTCTCCCAGATCAAGGCCCGCGCCGCGGTGCGCGACGCCGCCCGCGTGCTCGGCTACCCGTACATCATCGGCGACAAGGTCGCGAAGGCGATGCCGCCGCTCATCATGGGCCGCGACACGCCGCTTGCGGCCTGCCTGGAGCTGCAACCGAAGTACGAAGACGGCTACAAGATGGCGTCCGAGCTGCGGGAGATGTACCAGGCCGACCCGGATGTGAAGGCGGTGATCGACGTCGCCAAGGGCCTCGAGGGCCTGCGGCGCCAGGACGGCATCCACGCCGCCGCGGTGGTGATCACCAAGGACCCGCTCACCACCTATCTGCCGATCCAGCGCAAGCCCGAGTCGGGCCAGCCCATCGAGATGGCTCCGGTGGTGACCCAGTACGAGATGCATGGCGTCGAAGAGCTCGGCCTCCTCAAGATGGACTTTCTGGGGTTGCGCAACCTCGACGTCATCAGCGACACGCTTGAGCTGATTCGCCGATCCCGCGACATCGACGTCGACATCGACAACGTCGCGCTCGACGATGCGCCCACCTACGAGCTCCTCACCCGTGGGGACACCATCGGTGTGTTCCAGCTCGAGTCCGGACCGATGCGGGCGCTCATCCGCTCGCTTGCGCCGACGTCGTTCGACGACGTCGCGGCCCTCGTCGCGCTGTACCGGCCGGGCCCGATGGGCGTGAACATGCACAACGACTACGCCGACCGCAAGAACGGCCGCAAGCCCATCACCTACTTCCACCCCGACGCCGAGGAGGTGCTGGAGGACACCTACGGCCTGATGATCTACCAAGAGTCGGTCATGCGGGTGGCGCAGAAGTTCGCCGGCTATTCGCTCGCCGAGGCCGACAACCTCCGTAAGGCCTGCGGGAAAAAGATCCGCGAGATGATGGCCAAGGAGCGGGCCGGGTTCGTGGAGGGTGTCGAGCGCACCGGCTACGGCGCGAGCCTCGGCACCGAGCTGTTCGACATCATCGAGAAGTTCGCCGACTACGCCTTCAACAAGAGCCACTCCTACGGATATGGCTTCATCGCCTACCAGACGGCCTACCTGAAGGCGAACTATCCGGCGGAGTACCTGTCGGCGCTCCTGACCAGCGTGAAGACCTCGCTGGAGAAGGCCGCGATCTACCTGGCCGAGTGTCGCGTCATGGGGATCGAGGTGACGGTCCCCGACGTGAATCGCTCGCTGAGCGACTTCAGCCCGGACAGCAGCATCGACCCCGCGACCGGGCGCGAGGTGCTGGCGATCAGCTTCGGGTTGTCGGCGGTGCGCAACGTGGGCGAGGGGCTGGTCGAGCTGATCGTCGCCGAACGCGACGAGAACGGCCCCTTTGGCGACTTCTACGACTTCTGTGAGCGGGTGCATACCAACGTCTTGAACAAGCGGACCGTTGAGTCGCTCATCAAAGCCGGGGGGTTCGACTCGATGGGGCATCCGCGTCAGGGCCTCCTCACCGTGTTCGAGCAGATCGTCGACTCCACCGTGGCGCGCCGCCGCGAGCGCGACATGGGCGTCATGTCGCTCTTCGGTGACGTGGAGGACGCGGGAACCGGCTTCGACGAGCGGGTGCCGATCCCCGCGCTCGAGTTCGAGAAGAAGCAGCGGCTCGCGTTCGAGAAGGAGATGCTCGGGCTGTACGTCTCGGACCACCCGCTGATGGGAGCCGAACGATCGCTCGCCAAGCGCACCGACTGCTCGCTCGTCGACCTCGTCGAACTCGAAGACGGCGCCATGCGGTCCATCGGCGGTGTGGTCACCAACCTGCAGCGCAAGTGGACCAAGAAGGGCGACCTGATGGCCGTCTTCGTGCTGGAAGACCTGCAGAGCTCGGTCGAGGTCATGGTGTTCCCCAAGTCGATGGCCGACCACGGCCACAAGCTGGTCGACGACGCCGTCGTCATCGTTTCGGGGCGGGTCGACAAGCGTGACGACCTCCCGAAGTTCATGGCGCGCGACGTCGAACTGTTCGAACCGATGGCGGACGGCACACCTCCGCTGCGTCTCGCCGTGTCGGTCGCGCAGCTCTCCGACGAGATGATCGACCGGCTCAAGTCGCTGTTCTCCGAGTTCCCCGGCGAGAGCGAGATCTTCCTGCACGTCGGCGATCGGCACGTCGTGCGGCTGCCCGATCAGTACTCCGTCGACATCGGCGGTGGGCTCGTGGGCGAGCTGCGAGTGCTGCTCGGGCCCGAGGCCATCTCGTCTGAATCCGTCGGCGGTCGTACCGCTGCGCTCGTCTCGGTTTGCCAAGCGTGCGCTTTTGCCACTGAACTAGTGGGGCCAGTTTTCTACCCGAACCCACGTGGGAGACTCCATGCCGCTCACCGCCAGCACGAAAGACTGCACCCAGCTCACCGACGCCGAGCTGGCAGAGATGGGCGACCTCTGCGCGCAGTCGAGCTCGGCCTACGAGCTGGGTCACCTGTCCAAGCAGGTCGGCGACTGGGTGCTCGTCACCCATGTTCACGACGGCGATGGACTCGTCGCCTTCTCGTTCTCGACCCTCGAGCGCATCGGCGGCACGCCCGCCATCCTGCTCGGCCTCGCCCATGTGGCTCGGGTGAAGAACCGGCAGGCGGTGCTGACCGCCGTGATGGCCGAGAACTATCGGAGGGCGCTCATGGCCTTCCCCGACGAGGACGTGCTCGTCGGCACCCGCCTCGTGCGCCCCGATGGGTTCCTCGCCTTCGATGTTCTCGTCGACCACAACCCGCGCCCCGGTCACCGATCCTCGGGCGAGGAGCGTGCGTGGGGGCGTCGCCTGGCGAAGCGGTTCGGTCTCGATACCTACGACGACCGCGCCTTCGTCGCCCGCGGTGACGGCGCCTTCCCGAACGCCGTCGACTTCGAGGGGACCGCTGCGGTGTCCGGCGATCTCGACCAGTTCTTCGCCGAGATCGACACCGAGCGGGGCGACTCGTTGATCTCGTTCGGCTGGATCATGGCCGAGGAACTCCTCAACTACGGGAGCTGACCCCCGGCGTGACCGATGTTGCCGCGGCGCTCGCCGGGCGCCGTTCCTGCCGGGCGTACCGGCCCGAGCCCATTGCGGTCGACCTGCTCGACACGGTGCTCGCCGCGTCGCTCAGGGGCCCGAGCGCCGGTAACACGTGGGCGCTCGATCTGGTCGTGCTCGACGACGAGGCGGCCGTCGCCGCCTACTGGGACACCTCGCTGCCGTCCGGCCCGAGGCGCGACGCGTTCCCGTGGCCGGGGCTGTTGCGCGCACCCGTGTTGGTGGTGCCGACGATTCGGATCGCGGCATACACCGAGCGGTACGCCGAGGCCGACAAGGCCGCGACGAGGCTCGGCGAGTCGCCCGACCGCTGGCCCGTGCCGTATTGGTGGGTCGACGCGGGGGCAGCGGTGATGGCGATGCTGCTCGCAGCATCGGGGCTCGGGCTGGGCTCGCTGCTGTTCGGCACGTTCGAGCGCGAGGACGCGCTCCGCGAGCGGTTCGGTGTGCCGGGCGACCGCCGGGTGGTCGGCACGATCGCGCTGGGCTGGCCCGACGAGGCCGAGCATCGCAGGTCTGCATCGGCACGGCGTGGACGGCCCGAGCTCGCCGAGGTCGTGCATCGCGGGTGCTGGTAGCCGGCGGGGGACGTCCCCAGCGCACCGGACGGCGCTGCAGGCGCATCGTGTCGCCCGTGCAACTCGGTGCGGACACCCGACAACTCGACCTCCTGGCGGGCGCCCTACGGCGCCATGCCGCGGCACTTGATGGCATCCACGGAGAGCTCAGCGCTGTGGTCGAGGCGCTGTGGTGGCGCGGGCGCGACGCCGAACGGTTCCGGTCGGCGTGGCAGGCAGCACTTCGCCCGACGCTGCGAGGCGCCGCCGTGGAGCTGCGCGGAGCCGCCGATCACGTGGAGCGTCAGGCAACGGACCAGACGAGGGCGAGCGCTTCCGACGGGTTGGCGCCGGCCGCGAGGGTTGTCGATGCCGGATCGCCCCGTGTCGTTGCCCGGTCGACGGCAACCATCGAGTTGGGCGCCGCGATGGGGTACGCAGGTGCCGCTACGGTGGCGGTGACGATCGAGGACCGCGACGACGGCACGTCGATCGTGAGCCTCGACGGGGGCCTCGGCGCCGGCGTGGGCGTGATGGGTGGGAGCGGCGCGCAGATCGCCGCCTCGGGCCGTCCCGTAGCCGGGGCCTTCACCGCCCATGCGACCGCCCTCGCAACGGTCGGAGCGGGGAGTTCTTGGATCGTGCCGAGCGATCACGTCGATGATCTGCTGACCGCTTGGGGGCGCGATCACCTGCTCGGGCCGGCGGCATCGGCCTCGGCTGGTCTCGCTCGCGCCGTCGACGAGGACCTCGGTGGGGTGCTCTCGGCGGGGGCGGGTGCGCTGGGACTCGGCGGGGCGTGGGCCGCGGCGACGGCGCCGTTGCCGACCGAGGCGGCGTCGCGCGTGGAGTTGGGCGTGGCGGTCGATGCTGACGCGCGCGCCGGCTCCGGTCGGGTGTCGGGTGTCGGGTCGGTCGCCGGCGCAGCGACGGTCGGCGTGATCGCGGATCATCGCAGCGGATCGACCATCGTGGAGCTGCGCGACACCGTCGGGGGCGAGGCGTGGTTGCGTGGGGTTCCACTCGCCTCGCACCTGGGCGGCGAGGGGGAGATGTGGTCCACCATCCGGGTCGAGCTCGACCGCGATGGGACGCCCGTGGCGCTCACGGGGACCGTCGAGGTGCGCCACGGAGCGACCAAGGAGGTCGTCGACCTTCGCCACGAACTGGATGCCGACGCCGGTGGTGCGGTCACCCGAGCGCTCGCGGCGGTGTCGGGCGGTGCGGACGTGCGGGAGTCGATGGCGCGCCTCGCATCCGATCTCGAGAACGGCGACACCACATTCGAATCCTCCACGTGGCGCCTCGACCGCGACCTCGGCCGCAGTCTCGACGTGGGCGTGGGCTCGGCGTCGGCGGGCTTCGAGCGGTGGCGGCGCGTGGAGCCCGCCCGCCCGTGAGGCTCAGCTCGGCGGCGGCGTCTTGAGAAGCCGCCGCTGGACCTTGCCGAGCCGACTGCGCGGGAGTGAGGTCGCCAACTCCAGGCGCTTCGGTGCGCAGTGGCGCGGGAGGCTCTCGCGGGCCATCGCGCGGAGATCGTCGAGCGTCGGCGGGTCGGTCGGCACCATCGGAACGACCACCGCGGTGACGACCTGCCCCCACTCGGCATCGTCACGCGGGATCACCGCGACCTCGCGGACGCCTGGGTGCCGCGACAACACGGCCTCCACCTCGTCCGGCCAGACCTTCTCGCCCCCGGTGATCACCACGTCGTCGGCCCGGCCCCACACGGTGAGCAGCCCGGTCGACGCTTCGACGCGGCCCAGGTCGCCGGTGCGGAACCATCCCCGCTCGTCCTTCGGGTCGACGCCGTCGCGGTAGCAGCGGAGCATGGTCGGCCCGCTCAACTCGATGTGATCGTCGGCGCCGATGCGCAGCCCGACGCCGTTGAGCGCAAGGCCGTCGTACACGACGCCCGCCCCGGACTCGGTGAGCCCGTAGGTCGTCACGACATTCGATGGCGCCGCAGCCGGGGGAGCGGACCCGCCCAGCAGGATCCGCCGAAACGGTGCGGCGTCGATCCGACGCAGCGCGGTCGCGACGAGCGACACGTGCGTTGCGCCGCGGCGCGCCGCGGCGGCGACCGCGTCGGGGTCGAACCGGGGGTGGACTTCGAGGCCCGCACCGGTCACGAGCGCTCGGGTGACGGCCGAGAACCCGCCGATGTGATGCAGCGGCAGGCACGCCAACCAGCGCACGTCCGGGGCGATCCCCAGCGCCGTCGCCGAGGCGTAGGCGGCCGCGGCGAGCGCGTCGTGGGTGAGCACCACGCCACGCGGGTCGCCGGTCGTGCCGCTCGTGGCCATGACGAGCGCATCGCCGTCGTCGGTGGGCCGCCCGCCGTCACACGGCGTGACGGCTCCCGTCTCGTCCATCACGCCCGTCGGCGCGATCGCGGCGAGGACCCGTTGGCGCGCGAGCTGCGGCAGGTTCGGGTCGAGGGGTGCGACCGCAGCCCCGGCGTCCCAGATGCGCCGAAGCAGGTCCACGAAGCGGGCCCCGCCTTCGACATCGAGCGCGACGACATCGGCCATCGCCGCGGGAGCCTACCGGTAGGCTGCGCGACCGATGAGCACGATCCCTCCCGCCCGACCGATTGGCCGCGTCGACGACCCGGCCGCCTGCACGATCCGCCCCGCCCTCGAGTGGGAAGGCCAGGGCGACTGGCGCGACATCCGCTACGAAATCGGGCGGCCCGACGGCGCCAACGGCGCGATCGCCAAGATCACGATCAACCGTCCGGAGGTGCGCAATGCCTTCCGGCCCCAGACGCTCCAGGAGTTGACGCGGGCCTTCGACATCGCCCGCGACGACCCCGAGGTCGGCGTCATCGTGCTCACCGGTCACGGCGATTACGCCTTCTGCTCGGGCGGCGATCAGCGGATTCGCGGCGACGACGGCTACATCGGCGACGACGCGTTGGCCCAGGCGGGCATCGGCCGGCTCAACGTGCTCGACCTGCAGGTGCAGATCCGGCGCACCCCCAAGCCGGTTGTCGCCATGGTCGCCGGCTACGCCATCGGCGGCGGTCACGTGCTGCACGTGGTGTGCGACCTGTCGATCGCGGCCGACAACGCCGTGTTCGGCCAGACCGGGCCCAAGGTCGGCAGCTTCGACGGCGGCTACGGCTCGGGCCTGCTCGCCCGCAACATCGGCCAGAAGCGCACTCGCGAGATCTGGTTCCTGTGCCGCCAGTACGACGCGGTGCGCGCGTATGAGATGGGGCTCGTGAATCAGGTCGTCGAGTTGGAGGAGCTCGAAGCCGAGACGGTGCGGTGGTGCACCGAGATGCTCGAGATGTCGCCGCTGGCGCTGCGCATGGTCAAGGCCTCGTGCAACGCCGCCGACGATGGCCTCGCGGGGATCCAGCAGCTCGCCGGCGACGCAACGCTGCTCTTCTACCAAACCGAGGAGGCGCAGCACGGGCGTGACTCGTACAAGGCGAAGGAGCGGCCCGACTTCAGCCGCTTCCCGCGGCGGCCGTAGGTGGACGCTGCGACGACGAGCCAGCGTCGGCCGAACCGCTGGGTGCTCGGCGCCCGGCCGCGCACGCTGCCCACTGCCGTCGTCCCCGTGCTCGTGGGAACGGCGTGTGCGTGGGGACTCGCCGACCGCGTCGATGCCGTCAAGGACTCCTTCCCGCCACAGCCGGTCTGGGTTCGAGGCATCGCGGCGCTCGACCTGCTCAACTTCGCGCTGGCGCTGGTGGTGGCACTCGCGCTGCAGATCGCAACGAACTACGCGAACGACTACAGCGACGGCAAGCGGGGGACCGACGACCCGACCAAGCGCGTCGGCCCGCCGCGTCTGGTGGGCAACGGATTGGCGACCGCCGCCGAGGTGAAGGTGGCGATGGTCCTGACGTTCCTCGTCGCAGGCGTCGCCGGCGGCGTGCTGGCGCTGCGCGTGGGGTGGGAGCTTGTGCCGGTCGGCGTCGCCGCCATTGCGGCGGGCTACTTTACACCGGTGGACCGAAGCCGTACGGGTACCTCGGGCTGGGCGAGGCGTTCGTGTTCACGTTCTTCGGGCTCGTCGCGACGGTTGGCTCGACCTACGTGCAGCTGAACCGCAGGCGTCTGCAGCTGATGGACGGCTCGGCCTGGTGGCCCAGCGTCGGTGCCGGTGTGGTGCTCGGATGCCTGGCGACGGCGCTGCTCGTGGTGAACAACCTGCGCGACATCCCGGGCGACACGATCTCGGCAAGCGCACGCTGGCGGTGAAGCTCGGGGATCGCCGCACGCGGTTCCTGTACGTCGGGCTCATGGTTGCGCCGTTCGTGCTGCTCCCGATGATCGCCGGGCTGAGCGGACGTGCCGGCGCTGCGCTCGCGTTTGCCGGTGTGGTTGCGGCCAATCCGCCGGTGATGGCGGTGCTGGGTGGAGCGAGCGGGCCGGCGCTCATCCCGGTGCTCGTCAAGACCGGCCGGGCGCAGCTGGTCTTCGGGATCCTGTTGGCCGTTGGGTTGGTGCTCTCGGTCGAACTGTGACCGTCGGCCCGACCGCGCTGCTGGTCGCTGATGGTGCGCGGGCCGTATCATTTCGCTGGACCTGCGAGTGGGTATCGTGCTAGCCCCTGCGCGAAACCCCGGAACGGCGAAAGCGAACGGCGCGACGAACCTCTCGTTTCGAACATCCCCGGTGAACCATCGTTGCGGTGTTGGCTTCGGCTGGCGGTTGCGGCTCGGCGACTGGCACGCGCCGACGGACAGACAGATGGAGCAACCGAATCCGCGAGGGTCGCTACCGAATCCAGACGAAGGATCCTCTTGCCGGTGCCGGGCCGAGCCGATGTGCATGGCCGACAGTGACGCCGTGGCAAAGACCGTCGATGCCGGTGGATGGTGACGGAGCCAACGCCTGGCGGAGAAGCTCAGGCTGCGATGGCCGGCCGGCACAGGTCGCAGCGAATCTGCACCGGCAATCTCTCGGAGCGATGTGCGGAGGCACAATCGACGGTGTATCGCGCATGAAGGTCGCGGTTATACGGATCTATTCAACGATCGTTTCCAGGGCTTACGCACGGAGCCAGCGGTGGCAACTGCTGATCGCCGCCGACGAGTGCATAGCAACCAATGGTCGAGGGCGATTGAGACGATCCGACTATTCGCTTCGACACGAGCTTCGTCCCCGGCGGAGAACGTCGGCGGAGGAGATCCGATCGCTGGCGTGCCACGAGGTCGGTCATTCCCTGGGCCTGATGCACCGGGCTGAACAGTGCATGACTGAGACGGCGAATAGTGCGATCATCTACTCGGATCACGACAAGGCACACCTGAACACGATCAACTGACGATCCCATCGTGAAGCTGATGACGTCGACTTATTCTACTCGCAGGGTTGGCCTCGGCGGTCGCTTGTGGCGGGGGGGGATGCTTCTGCGCCGGAGCTGCCGGTGCGCATTCTGATACGTACGCGCACACCGATGACCCCTGCGAGCGATAGGCCTCCCACGCCCCGGGTCGTTCGCGAACCTGGGCGAGGTGCTCAAAGCGCTGAAGTCGCGGACCATGATTGAGGAATCGTGTCGTGGAGTGATCGTCGGCACGATCACGGCCGTTGAGCCGCTCGATGGGTTCTACGCCGACGAACCCGACGATTCGGTGACGATCCGTACGTCGTTTTCCGACCCGAAGGTCCAGTGGCAGAGCTTCCGCGCTCGTGCAGGTCACTGACGCCGTGAACGTGCCGACGCAGGACACGTGGGTGACAATGGGGATCTACCCGCACCTCGACGTCAAGGTGGTCGGCAAGGAGCTGATGGCTATGGGAGAGGTCATGCTCCCGTTGGCCGACAACTCAGCCGTATCCATGCGACCGAACACTCTCGGTGTGGTGCATGACGGTGACTACTTCATCGACGTGCTCGACGACGGTCGGCTCGCCCTTCCGTTCGTCGGTGAGGACGAGGCTCGATCGATGCTCAAGGGCTATGCGACTCGCGACGCGGTGATCGCTGAAGCGAAGCAGCGATAGCGGAAGATCTCGCCCGGCTGATGCCATCGCCACCCTTTCGTGTCCTGGGCACACTTCCAGGTCCTTGATCCGCCCGCTCGTGCCAGGTGATGTTCCGTTGCTCTTCGAGACGGCGACGGAACACGCGACTGAGTTGTCGTGGCGGCAACTCGGCACGTCAGGGTCTCTTGAAGCCTTCGCCCAGCGCCTTTGGGAGGATGTGCACTTGCAGCAGGTGGTGTGCCGACGAAGCACCGGTGAGCCCACAGCGCCGGTTCAGCTTCTCCGGCCGAGCTACCGGCACGGCACGGTCCAGTTCGCGACGCTCGTGCTCCGACCCTATCGAACCGCAGTCATTCGGGGCCTCGGGCGCTGCTCGTTGAACAGACCCTTGCGACTTCCCGGGCGACACGATTCCGGCGAGACGTCAAGCTGTCCTTGAGCCGGGGAGCGGCGCCAATCGCATATCGCGGTCAGGGCTGTCAGGCTCATGGTTGCGCTGCGCCGGATGGTCGACGATGATCGCCGGGCTGAGCGGACGTGCCGGCGCTGCGTCTCGGGTGCTTGCCGGAATGCTGGTTCCGCGGGGGTTCCGCGGCGATGGCGGTGCTGGTGGAGTGAACGAGGCCGAATTCCATCCAACGTGCTCGTCAAGACCGGTCGGGCGCAGGGGACGACTTCGGGATCCTGTTGGCCGCGGTTGAAGCTGTCGGTCGAATCCTGAGTCGCTCGGGTGACCCTGGCTGCGCTGCGGGTCGCTTCGCTGATGGTGCGCGGCCGTATGATTTCGCTCGATCGCCGAGTTCAACTATGAGCCGACGTGTTCGCAGGTCTAGGCGAGTTCAAGTGGTGACGGCAACACCTCGAGGTTGAGGGTTGGGTCTCCACTGGTCGGAGCGTGAACGGGCAGACTGCCCGCTGCACTCACAACCCTCAACCAGTGGAGACCGAACCCAGCATGCCAGCAGAACTGCTGTGGACCGCGCACGAACGCGAAGAGATCCACGTCGAATCCGAACGGCGGAGAATCCGACTCCGACGTCGCCCGGCGCCTCGGCCGACATCGGTCCACGATCGGCCGTGAAGTCGCCTCGCAACGGCGGCCGCGACGCCTACACCGCAAACCGCCGCCGCACACACGCGACCGAACCCAGCGGGGCACGCCCCAAACCCCGTTGCTGGCCGCCGACCCGGCCTCGCAGCGCACGTGGAAGCCACGTTGAAGGCGAAAGACCGCCGATGACGATCTCGATCGAACTCGCCTGCGGCACCCACGGGTCACCAGCGAACGTGTCCCACGAAGCGATCTACCAGGGGGTTCGCGCACGGCACCTGCGGCTACCCGCGGGACTCACTGTGGCTGCATCGGCGACGCAGATGCCGCAAACACTGGTTTTTCGGGCCGAAGGCACTTCGGCGAAAAAGTCCGCTCGGGCTGTTCAACCGGATCGCTGCGCCCGCTGCAAGCGGCAACGTAAAGCGAGCTCCGGCCACTTCGAGGGCGACCTGATCTTTGGGGTCCTCTCAACCGGTCCGCGATCGTGACGTTGTTCGATCGGGCCAGCCACGATTGTGTCGGTTTGCTGATGCCCAGGACATCTACACTGGCCGTGTCGCGATGACCGGTTGAACTCACCCTAATGGAGCCCGAACAGGCGAAAGGAATGGCGTGAGAACTATATCATTTCGGAACGTTCTCGGTTCAACCATCGTTGCATCTATTGGGATGCTGGCTGGTTGCGCCGCGACTGCAAGCGTCGACGGACAGACAGATGAACAGATGCGCGAGGTCGCCGACGCAATGGAGAAGAAGAATCCTGTTGCCGCTCGCCAGATCCGATGCATCGCCGACGATGACGTCGTGGCAAAGATCCACATCGATGGCGGTGGCTTCAGCGTGGAAGCCACCGGACATGAGAACCAACTGGCCGTTGAGGCATGTGCCGGGTCGGCCCGCGGTGCCCGCGGCCGATCTGCATCGGCAATCTCCTCGAGCGATGTGCAGGAGGCATACAATCCCCGGTATATCGCTTGCATGAAGGTCGCTGGATATACGGTCATTCAGCGATCGGACCAAGGGCTTACGAACGAAGACGGGCAGCGTGACCCTGACGCTGCATGACGAGTTCACGGAGAACGAAAGGTCGAGGGGCGGCTGAGACCCGCTGCTCAGCTTCGGCCATGTCGGCGGTGGAGAACGCTCCTGGCTGATCGTGGAGCCCTGATCTTTCACGGGTGGCTGGGGTGTGGTTGGCGAGTTCAATCGGTCATCGCGCCACGGCCAGTGTAGATGTCCCGGGCGGTGGTCCAGTTGAGGTTAGTGGTCCGTCGCGGATTTGATCTGCTGGGTCAGTGCGGCTCGGCCCCGCTGGACCTTGGCGATGGTTCTCGGCGGTCTTGACCCACACGAACGGCTGCGGGTCATCGTTCCAATGTGAGAACCACACATCGATCGCCCGTTCAACGCGGCGACACTGTTGAAGCTGCCGGTCCGAAGCCGCTTGTTCGTCAACTGGGCGAACCATCCTCGACGAGGTTCAGCCACGACGACGACGTCGGCGTGAAATGCAGATGCCACCGCTTCTGGGGAGGTTTCGCCAACCACGCCCTCACCGGTTCGACTTGAGCGCCGACAAGTTGTCCAACACCACATGGATCTCGAGGTTCCGTGGGTGTGGACGTCGATCCAGCGGAAGAACGCCAACACGTCCTCGCCGGTGTGGGACTTGCGGGTGGTGCAACACCTCACCGGTCCTGACGTTCAACGCCGCGAACAGATCGGTCGCCGTTCCGCTTGTAGTCGGGTCATCGTCCGGCCACGGCCCGGCTTAGAGGCAACGACGGCTGGGTGCGATCCAGCGCTTGGCACTGGTCCTTTCATCGAAGCTGAACACCACCGCCCGTTCCGGCGGGTTCAGATACAGCCCAACAACATCAACCAGCTTCGCCTCGAAATCCGGGTCGCTGGACAACTTGAACGTATCGACCCGCCACGGTCGTAGCTTCCGGGCCCGCCAGATCCGTGCGACGGTGTCCTGCCGACCCCGTGACGCTCGCCCATCGTCCGGGCCGACCACTGCGTCGACTCATCATCAGGAACTGTGCAACGTGTCGTTCACAATCGCGCGATCACCGACTCAGCGATCTCGGGTTTACGGCCCCGACCTCGCGATCGACCCGACCGCTGAGATCCCACCGGTTCGAACTTGCGCCACCGCCGCACTGTTCCCGTCGTCGTCGCACGCCCGGCAATCGCCCTGTTCGACTCACCCGTCCGCGGACAACAACAACGCCGAGGACTGCACCACCACCCGGTACGGCAACGACGACGACACCGCCATCCGTTCCAACTCGGCCCGATCCTCGGCGACACCTCAACGGGGCGGCGATTCAATCGGCACCCTCCACACTAACCCGGTTCGCTATTTCAGCGACGGACCACTAGGGGCGGGGCATCGTGTTGAGCCGAGTCTCGATCACTCGAAGGTCCGCTTGCATGATGTACATGCCGAGATCGGCGGCCCCAACGGCGAGGCGCTCCGTCTACGGCAGTTGGATCGGAAGCGCCGAGCGCTTCGACGTTCGGGTGTCTTCCTGGTTCCGGCGTCCCATCGCGATGAAGCGGGCTTCGATCAGGCGAAACGAGAGCCACGCGAGTGCCGTCCCACCGCCGAAACCTGCGAGGTGGAGCAGCCACGTCGGTCGATGTTGGATGATCTCCTCCGTGCCGGGGACGCGCTCAGCCCCGCCGTTGACCCAAAACAGCACGGTGCTGTGCCACAAGTACAGTCCGTACGACACTCGACCGAACCACTGCAACCAGGACGCACGAAGTGCGCGGCGCAGCGGATGGCTTGGCGCCGCCACGAGCACGAGCATGATCGGGAACACGGCGAACAGCTTCGTGGCCGTGACGACTGCGATGGCCACTCGCCGACCTTCCAGCCCGCCCGCAGCGATCGAGACCGCGAACCCGGCGGTCCCAAGAGCGCTGGCAATGCCAACCCTCCGCCGGAGTCGGTCGAGCTGTGGCGTCGCCAGTGTGAGGTATCGACGGCGGCCCAGCGCGATCACCGCCTGAGGAACATCATGTCGGGGCGAAGTGGCCCGACGAGCGCCGGGTTGGCGTCGATGACCTGAGCAGCCGGGCGAGTGCGATGACCGCAGCACGACGATCACGATGGTGATCCCACGACGAACCCGGTCCCGTCGCATCATGCGGGCAAACGTAGGTGCCCAGAACGCGTAGAACCACTCCTCCTGGACCAGCGAGTGGAGGTGGGGCATCCGAAGTGCCGCCGTATTCGGCCACACAGCCAAGAGCGCGGGGTAGATGTAGAACACCGCGGCAGCGCTTTCGACAGTGACGGTGCGGAGGTCCCAGACGCCTTCTAGGGTGGGAACACCAGCATGTCCGGCGAGGGCCATCAGGAGGTTCGCCGCGATGTAGGCGAACAACGCCGGGAGTAGGCGCAGCCCGCGACGACGAAAGAAGTCAGGCAGAGACACCCGGCCGTGTCGGTCGTGCTCCTCGGCGAGCAGGGTCGTAATGAGGAATCCGGACAAGATGAAGAGAAGAGGTCGAGGCCCGTCGAAAGCGTGTGCACTCGACCGAGGACCACGTGATACTCGACCACCAACAGCACTGCGACCCCGCGGAGCCCGTCCAATTCGGGGATATGACCCAGGCTCGGGACGATGCGGGCGGGCGAAATGGTTCGGGGCCCATCGCAATCAACCGACTCGGTCTTCCCGGCGCAGGGGTGCTCCCGAATCCACCTTCACCGCACCCGTGGCGCGACGGACGCTCTCGGCCCGATTTCTCATGGGTTCCTCCCCAACGAAGTTGATAACTATTCAGCCTAGCCGAACTCTCCGGGGGTGGCTCGGTTCCAGGGGCCAGCGCATGGTGGGGGCATGGACAGAAGGGCTGGAGGGACCGCCGCTCATGATGACGCAGGAGGAATACATGGACATGTTGGCGATGAGAGGCCAGGGCATGTCGTATGTGGAGATCGGCGAATAGCTGGGGTATCACCCGGACACGATCTCGGCAGGGGCGAACCGGTTGACCGCGTTGTTGGTCGGCAACCCGAAGCTGTTGACGAAATCGCTGTTCCAGATCATCTCGGCGGAGGCGTTCACCGGCTTGCCATCCGTCGGTGGTGCGCTGGGTTCGCTCTCAGCGCGGCCCACGGTTCCGGCGTGCGGACGCCGCGCCGTGCCGATCGAGACACCACCAGGAGGAAGCTCAGTTCGACTTCTCGGACTGCTCGACATGGGCGCAGTCGGTCGGGCTGGTGAAGACCGCGCCGATCGCGATCATGCTGGACCGCCTGTGCCCCAAACCCGGCACACCGCAGTCCTACACCGTGGGCCACGTGACCCGACGATCCCGCGCCCTCTTAACCCCAATGCCGTTCAGTTAGGTTCGTAGGATTGTGGCGACGGCGGGCCGGTGGGCTGGGGCCAGTCAGTGTTGGGCACGTTTGACGGCCAATTGACGTATTGCGTTTGACGAGCCGTGGGTTGCTGCGGTTGCGGCGGGCCGGGTTCAGTCGTTGGCACAGCAGGGCGATCGCGTGGTGCAGCCGTGATCGGTGGCCTCAGGGGAATAGGCGCGCGCTCCTGCGATGGAGCGGCGCGCGATGCGGAGGGCAGCGACGAAGCTGACTCTGTCGGGGTCGACTTGGGCGTGGCCAGCGGCTTCCGACATGAGGGTACGGATCGCGAGATGGCAGCAGAGGTGACCCCAGATCTTGGTGAACAATCGGTAGGCGTTGTCGTTGGTCCGACCGTCGTCGATCTCGTAGTCGACGACGCGGATCGTGAGCGGATCTGCGTTTCGTCCAGCGTTCCCGCTCGGGCGGAGTTCAGCCAACCAGGACCCGTCGGCAAGCGTCTCGATGGGGCGGGGTTTCATGTTGCTCATGGCTCGCCACAACAGGTCCGCGCCGGTCGCTGCAGCCTTTGACCACAACGGGTACCCACAGAACCCGCGGTCTGCCAGCAACACCATGCCGGGCTCGAGCCTCCCGATCACTTCACCGGCAAGCGTGTTCTCCCCGGTCCCATACGAGCCGACCGCAGCATCGAACACGGCGTGGGTTCCGCACTCAGCGACCGCGACCAGCCGGGCCTGAGGGAACGCAGCCTGCTCATCCTTGTTCACGCCCGGTCGACCGAACAGCTCCGCGTTGGCTTCGGTGTCAGCGACGTCGAGCGTGGTCCCATCGATCGCGACCATGCGCCGGCCCGCCAGCCAACAACCGGACAATCCCGGCTCTGCCAACGGCGTCGCGACCCGCTCGAACAGGGCACGCAGCGGCTCGGACCCCAACCGCGCCCGGGCCTGGAAGATCGCCGACTTCGAAGGTGGTTTTGACTGGCTCGACACCCGGCTCGGTCCACGCCAAACCGTCAGTCAGCAGACCGAGCACATCTTCGTGGAGCCCCTCTGAGTGCAACGCCATCCCAATCGCGGTAGGCCATCACCCGAGCGGGCAACGACCTGTTCCGCTGCTCAGTCGCCCAGCCTCCGCAACCACCGCATCAACAACCTCCGGTGGAACGTCCGAGTCAACACCCCACCGACACCAGATCCGACAACCGCCGCTCCGACACAGGCTTGGTCCATCCAGCACGAGGCATGAACACAAACTACACCATCGCAACACTAACTGAACGGTATTGGGGTTAACCCGGGTTAACCTTTGGCCTTTCGCTCATCGCACGGGGTGCCGAGCGGGGGTTGGGGCATGGTGATGGCGGGTGCTTTGGTGCGGCGGGTGCGACGGGTGACGGCTCAGCGCGATCTCGTCGATCCAGGCGGCGAGCGCCCCGGAGGTCGCGCCGGGGGTCTCGAGGGCACGGTGTGGTAAGCTGGCGCCATCGATGGTGCGAGCGACCGCGTTCGGCCTGATCGCGGTCGCCGTGCGTCGGCCGATCGCGCCGAACTTGGTGTCGAGCGAGCCGGTGAGCACGAGCACGCAGTCGATCGGCGCAGATCGTTCCACAGCGGTGCCTGGCGGCCGGTGCCGGCCAGGCGAAGCGAGCGGCGAGCCCGGCGGCCGTTGAGTTGCGGGACGCTCGTCTCGGTGCGGCGCTCGCCGGGAGGCGTCGCAACATCGGCAGCGCAAGCCACTCGTCGATGAACTGTGCGCAGCCGACCGCCTCGATGTGATCGGCGAGTGCGTCGTCGCGGCGCCGACGCTCGCTCCGTTCGGCATCGTCGTCGATGCCGGGCGTTGCGTTGATGAGCATGAGACCGGAGAACCGGCCGGGCGTGCAGCACGGCGTGCACGCCATCCGGGCGCCATCGAGTAGCCGATCAGCAGCGGACGGCGCATCCGAGAGTCGGCACGCTCGACGGTCGCGGCGATCGCTGCCGCCGCATCCGCGAGGTCGAGCCGAAGCTCGCCGGAGCCGCCGTGCCCCGGCGCGTCCAACGCCAGGACTTCACCCCGCAGTGCGAGGCTGTCGCCGAGCGGTCCCCAGCAGCGCCCCGTCTGCGTGAACCCGTGCACGAGCACCACCGGGTGGGGTCCGGCGCCGGTCCGTGGCAGCGAGAGGGGTCGGCATCGGTGCTGACGCTGCATGCGGACGCGATAAGGTCGTCAAGTCGGCGACGACCGACGGCGCCCCACACGCTGAGGGCGATGTCAACCCTCGGGATCGCCTTCGCCTCGACGCTGTTGGATCAGTGGGTTCGGCTCGGCGTTCGTCGCGGTGATCTCTCCCCGGCTCGCGCTCGACACCGCTTGCGGTGCGTGCCTGTCCCACGAGGGACTGTCGGGCACGTGCACCACGACGAACGCGCGCCGCCGTCGTTCATCGCTCTGGGGATCGGCCGCGTGCGACCGGTAGGTAAGCCGTCGTGGTGACCACGAGGGCACAGCGACGACCCACCCTGCACGGTGCCGTCGTCGAGGCCCTCCAAGCCGGTGTGCCGATGCTGGTCGCCACAGCCGACTCGGCCGCCAAGAGATCCAAGTGTCGGGGCGCCGCAGACCATCGACCAGCAAGGCGGTCCATTCGGCGGGCCGTGCGACGGTTCGTCGAACCGGGGCCTCCGACGGTCGAGGGGCGCGGTCAATGGCGTCAGCCGCGTCCGGCATCTGCCTTCCGCACTGGCCGCTCAACAGCCCGCCCGGCCCGGTGCACCTGAACTGCCCATTTCGCGAGCCGCTCGTCGGCCCCGACGGCAGCGGCGTGGCGATGGAGCCGCCATGCGGCCGTGCCGACGATCGGGGCGGCGTGGCGATGCGCTGGCAGCCGCCCGACGAGGTGCTGCTTCGCTTCCTCGGCAGCGGCAGCGGCGGCAGCAGCAGTGTCGGTAGAGCGGAGCAGGCACCGGTCAGCGCAGGCTGATCGTGGCAGGCGACCGCGGTGCGCTGCGACGCCGGGCGGGCGCGTTGCTGGAACCGGCGAAGCCACCTCGGAGTGGCCCTCGTGGCCGACCCGCTGTCGGAATGCGGACGAGCGACCACGGGTGGTCACCCACGCCGACCCGCTGCTTCGCATCCACGACCTTCGCCGCGACCCGGCCCGAGCTGGTGCTGCGCGTGGGCGGCCTCCCGGCCTCGCGGATCCTGAACGAGTGGATCGCCCGCTCGGGGCAGCGCAGGTCGGCATCGATCGCTGGGGCTCGTCCCCGATCCGGATCGCCTCCTCGGTGCGCGTCGCTGCACGCCGATATCGAGAGCGACCGCGAGAACCGCCCCAATCCGGCTGACGCCGCGCGTCGACGATCGGACGTGGCTCGACAGATGGAAAGCAGGGAGCGCCTGGCCGACGAGGCGATCACCGCAGGCCTGATGGTTCCGGCGCGCGCGCTTGCTGCGCGCGTGGCGGTCGCCGCCGGCGACGAACGTCGCCCGGCGCTACCGCGCAGCCCTGGTGGCGTCGTCCTCGATGCCGGTGCGGGACCTGGAGTGGTTCGGCCACGCCCCTCGACGAGGTGACGGTGCCACTCAGATCAGGAGCGAACGGCATCGACGGCGTGATCTCGACCGCGATCGGTGTTGCGCTCGGCGGCGGCCGGACCGTGGCGATCGTCGGCGACGTGGCCACGCTGCACGACTCGACCGCCTGGATCGGGCTGTCGCGGTCGATCTGTGCGTCGTCGTCATCGACAACGACGGCGGCGGCATCTTCTCGTTCCTCCCGCGAAGCAGGAGCTGTCGAACGACGACTTCGAGACGTTGTTCGCAACGCCGCACAGTGCCGACATCGCCGCCATCGTCGGTGCTCACGGCGTGCCGGTCGAGCGGGTGGCGGTCGACGATGCGGCAGGCCTCGGCGCGGCGCTGCGCCGATGGGAGCGCTGCGGCGGGGCCCGCCGCGATCGTGGTGGAATCGAGCCGCCGCCAATGTGTCGGTGCACTCGCGGCTGTTCGCCGCCGTCATGCGGCGGTGCACGAGGACGAGGGCGCTACAGGCGGGGGAGGCGCTAC